>JAFZDY010000016.1 GCA_017560945.1 Bacteroidaceae bacterium
AGGTCGTCCTCGCGGTGGCTTTGGTGGCTTCGGTGGTGGTTTCAATGCCTTCCAGGAAGTTTTGTTGAAGGATATCATCCCGATGGTAGAAAAGAACTATCGCGTATATGCTGACACTGAACACCGTGCTATGGCAGGTCTTTCAATGGGTGGTATGCAGACTCGTTCTATCACATTGGCTAACCCCACTACATTTGCTTACGTAGGTATGTTCAGCGGTGGTTCATTCAGTGTGGATGATTTGAAGGATGCTGCTGATTTCAAGAAGACTAACAAGGTTCTCTTCATGAGCTGCGGTAGCAAGGAAAATATGGGTGTAGATAAGGCAGCTGCAAGCCTTAAGGAATTGGGTTACAATGCTCATTCATACATCTCTCCTGAAACTGCTCACGAATGGCAGACATGGCGTCGTAGCCTCTATCAGTTTGCTCAGTTGATCTTCAAATAATCAATTATAACCCATAGAGGATAAAAATAAGGGAGGTGTGTCATAATTCACACTTCCCTTTTTTTAGGCACGTATTACACGTATTACACGGAATAAATTATACTATATTATTGCTGTCCGGTAAACCATTATAATGCACTGTCCTTGCGTACTTTAAGCACGTACAAGTCTCCTTATTCCTACTGACGGCTCCTTGTTAAGCTAAACGGAGTGACTATACCTTAATGAAAAGATTCAAAAGAGGTCTTGTTGAGCCCTTTGGGCAAAAAGTGCATCTGTGAACATAAATAATACCTTTCTAAGGTACACGTTTTCAGATTATTCGCAATAGCTCAACAATTAACGTTCAGACGTGTTGTTGAGTGCATTCCACGAAAAATGACAAAGACAAAATAAACTTGCAGGGGAAATAAATCAACGGAAAGTTTTACCGGACAACAATAAATAGATTTCTTCCCTAAATTAAGGATAACCAAACTACAGAACTTTGGTCATCAAACTACAGAACTTTGGCTATCAAACTATAGAGGTTTGATAGCTCAAGGTTTAAGGTCCAAGATTATTCGAACCAAACTCTCATCAAGCTACGCAAGTCAAGGTTCAAAATAACTATTGTTGTCCGGTAAACATCTATAAGACTCTGTCTTTTCTATTTTTACCGGACAGCAATATATAAAAATATAGGTAGACACATTATCTATAGAATGATGAATGGTCTACCTATATATTTAATTTATAAAAGACTATTTATAGGTCTATGTGGTTTATCTTATTACCATCTTTTGGTTGTGTACATTTCCATCGCTATCTTGCAATTGGATAATGTATATACCAGAAGACAGATTACCTGTGGCTATTGATGCTTGTCCCATAGATAATGTCGTAGCTTCCTGTACTATGCATTGACCAGAGACTGTATGCAAGGTTACGTGTACATACGTATCTTGATTTCCCCTGATGACCAATCTGCCATTAGAGTAGGTTGCATAGAGTATCAACTCATCAGAAAGTACGATAGATTCAGTGGATGATGGCAACTCTGACTCAATTAGATACTCTGAAAGACTGCTGATTTCGTTAGTGGCAGCTATAGTGGGACGACTCATAATATATATGTTCATACCACCATCGGGATATAGTGCTATACTTTCGTATTCAGCATGCTCAGGGTAGAAGAGTGTGTCACTCCATGTTTCATCTGCAGAAGTCAACATCACGCATCCTCCTTCCTTATCCAATTTAAATGAAGCATGTAACTGATCTATTGCTTCTAATTTGTCCGCCCAAACAACCAAGTATCCATAGGGAGGAATGACTGTATTGATTTTTGTGTCAGTAGGAATCTGGTACTTTTGAGGCTGATTTAGTTTGTCAGTCAGATACATTCCTGCTACATCTACCTGTTTGGAAGTAGTATTGTACAATTCAATCCAATCGTTTTTCTCAAAGTAGTTAGCATTTACATAGATTCCATTGTCAGCGCTAATCTCATTGATGCGAACAGGTACTTTGTGAATAAGTTTTGACTCATCTTCAGAAAGTGGTTCATAACAAGCCATAAGTGAGAAGGTGCTTCCCGAGGGTAGGGTAAACTCTTCATCAGCAGAAATCACGTTGTCTTCGGTAGAAACTACATCCGCATACAAGGCTACATCGAAATAAATATCACTTGATGTGGCACTATTATTATGTATTTCCACAGCAATTACATTTTTACCCTTCTTAAACAGACTTGAAGATAAGGTTAGAGTTCCTCTATCGGGATTACCTTCGGTATATGTAGTAGCAAATGTGTTGTAATTTACTGTACCGCTATTCATAAGATAACGTCCCGCTTCCTTTCCGTTGATATAAACTACCATACCATCGTCAACAGCATAGTCTAATGTATAGACATCAGCTGATGTGGGAGTATAGTCCAATGTGAACTCCTTACTGAAATAGTAGGTAGGTCGTTTGTTGTTTTTGTCCGTACCATAATTCAGGGTAGTATTGTGACCTCTACTATTATTGGTGTCATCTGTGTAATATCCCAATGGCGCTTTTCCGCTTGTCCAATTGCTCATGACTGATGTCTTCCATGTCTGACCATCCAAAGAACCCTTGTCATAGTAGTACCATGATGACTCCTTCTTGATAATCTCTTTCTTGATGTTCTTCGGGTTCTTCCATCCTACGAAACGATATCCTGCAGGTGCTTCGGCCTTAAGTGTTATATCGCCAAAGAGTGAACCTGAGAATTTGTTGGTGGGTACGGGGATATTATTCACAAAGAGACGTGCCAATGACAGATTGGTCGAAATAGATACCTGCTTTTCACTGACTCCAGAAAGTTTCATATAAGAAAAGTTCTTCATTGCAGTTATCATCTGTTTCTGTCTGTTGGCTAACTTTGACTTTACATCATTAGCAGTTCCCCAAGGAGATTTGTTCTCGTATCCAAGTACTTTCTCTATATTATGTGCCATAGAGTCGATGATAGCGTTGCATCGTTCGGGAACAAATACGCTACCCGCTACTAAACAGTAGGTATCAATGAACTGTTTGCGGAAATCGTCATTCTTCAACATATTGAGGAATCTTGGAACCAACTTTGCTTCTGAACGTCTGTTGGCAAAATTGGTAAAGGTTTCAGATGTTTGGTTGAAACTATGGTCAAGATCAAACAATACAAATCTGAACTTACCTCCCTCACGCTTGGGTTTGTAAGCTTTGGCATTGTTATGCGGCCAGTCGTCGCTACCGAGATATAGTTCTACAGCCATGTAGTTGATATACTCGTCAATGTCCACCATTTGACGTATCTCTTCATACTTGGCCGGATCATCGGCATTGGCTGCCAACACACCCCATTGATTGTAACTTTCTTCAGTTCCGCACATTTGGGTATATCCGTATGTAGCATTGATTTCAAATTGGTCAATTTCGTCATCATCCAATCCGTAGTTGGCTTCAACAAAATGTTTGTTGTTCGGCTCACGGATGTTGAGCAGTCCCTTGTAAACTCCATTGATGAAATGAACTGCGGGTACACACTCTTGTCCGTCAATATCTAAGCCAGATGTATGTACGATTGCTTGCAAAACAGGGTCTTTGATACGGCAATTGTTATCATTTCCTCCGTTTCGCAATTGTAATGTTCTATGTTTCAGATAAGCTTTGTTGGGAAACACCTGATATGGAATGTAGTTTTCTCCTTCATAAATCTTATTGGCTTTCACTTTGAAAGAGTAGGGTGTCCATGCGCGACTCCATCCACCGCAACGTTCGATGGTTGCTTCTTGGTTGACAACCATCTGACCTTCGGTGGTGAACAACTCGAAGTTTACAGGTCGCTCCCAATCCATGTTCCAGTTACAAGGAGTATCGTAACCATTTCCAGGTTTTCCGTTTACACCTTTAGTCATGATACCTAAGCTATCATCATAAAGATTATCAGGATCGGTTACTACAGATACAACTGGCATGTTGTATTCTTGTGTCGTAATGATGTATGAACGAGTAACGACTTTACTTGGTAAGTAGCCATCTTTAAACAGACGGAAACGATAGACTTTGGTGCTGGAAACTGTAAATTTTCCAGTGGTACTGGTTGCTCCATTCTTTTCTGTTGGAGCAGTTCCATCTGTTGTATATCGCAATGTTGTTCCCTGAGGGATAGTCACTTTAATTGTAACTTGTGAACGAAATAAGCCTCCATCTACATCTATGACTGGTGCATCTACTCGTTCTGTTGCAAATTTGCTCGAGTTGTTACTCTTTCCTGGTGTAGGTTCGGATGTAATACCCCATGAATTGCCTCCATCAGTAGTACGAGCATAGGAGGTACGTGAAATGGCTTCAGGATAAGGCTGCATACATACGATTTCGCCATTACTATTACTTATGTAGATGGTTCCGCCGTCGTAGTCAAGTTTATCGTCAATTTGGTTCGGCGCAAATTCTTCGCTATAGTGGTCAAACCACAATACTTTGAACCCCTTTGACTTAATCTTTCCTGTGATTTTATGTTTTTTTAGTTCGTTGGAGTCGTCACTTATATACCATCCATTTATTGATATATCTCCATCGGTAGGGTTGTATAGTTCAACCCAAGTTCCGTAATTGAAGGAAGGGTCAACAAACATGTCCACATTTGCCGCTTGTAACTCATTGACCACAATGGATTGAGCAGACATTGAGAGCGAGCAAAGGGCCATCGTAAAAGATATGATGATGCTTTTTTTCATTTTTTCCGATTTCTATTTAAGGTAGAACAGGCACGGAGTATAAGGATTATAAATGGTCAATGAATCCAAATTCCCCGTGCCTGTGGAATAGTATTATAACTGCTTATTCAGCCTTTGTGAAACTTCCGAAGTACTCAGTACATACTCGTTGCCATTCGCGTGCACTGACAAGTTGCAAGGTGAGTTTGTCGTTTACTTCCTGCCAACGTTGTGCATCGATGTAGGGCTTTGCTTCCTGCCATGTGGCAATGAAGTCAACCACCTCGTTTACTCCTCGCTGATAGCGATATTCCAACTCTTCCATGAGTGTACGACCGCTCTTCATCTTGTAATCCCAAGGTACATGATGGAACCAAAGGAGGAATTCCTCGGGACATGTCTCGCGAGAATCGTACATACTTCTATATGGCTCGGGATATTGCAAGGTTGCTCCACTACCAGTAGAAGAGGTACGATCGAAACCTAAACCATCCTTGTCGGCCTTGTGATAATAAACGGGACACCACTCGAGAGGATAACTTGCAATAAATCCATCGGGTTGGGGACCATAGTGGTGGTCAAACTTGAAGATGTGGTGCAAACCATTAGGCATCATGTAGTCAACACATGCTTCACGGCTACGCAACATCATATCCAACAACGAATTATAAACAGTAGAGTAGGGTACATGAGTCTTGCGGATTTGCTGACTTGAATTCTCCTTGCGAGATGCTCTTCTGTTACCTCGTTCTCTTTCATTTTTAGCAATCAAATCTTGATCTTCGAGAGTCAATTTCAACCACTCTTCTGCAATTTGCTTAGATGACATTTTAGGATTCCAAGCCAAGCGTCCGAACGCATACCAATTGGATTGAGCAAAATGGTGTCCGCACCAGTTGGTGTCCAAACCTATGTTAGCAACTCCTGCTATACCTTTCAGTTTTTCGGGAGCTACGTAAGAGAAAAACTCCTCCCACATAGGAGCAAGGAATACCAAATGATGACTGTGTCCTAAATACTCTTGAGTGATTTGTAACTCTGCCATTTGAGATGTCTTCTGCATTTGGTCAAAGATAGGTGCATATGGTTCACGAGGTTGGAAATCGAGCGGACCATTCTTGGATTGCAAAATGACATTGTCGCGGAATTCACCATCGTGGGGCTTGAACTCCGATACGGCTTGCATGACACGGTCTTCACCTTTGTGCTTAGCTCCGTAAACGAAACTTCTCCACATGACGATTCCTCCGTGAGGTTTCAACGCATCGGCCAACATGTTGGCTCCATCAGCGTGTGTACGATCGTAGTCAAATGGGCCAGGTTGTCCTTCTGAATTGGCCTTTACAAGGAAACCACCAAAGTCTGGGATGATACTATAGATTTCATCCGCTTTTTTCTTCCACCAACGACGAACCTTCTTGTTGAGAGGGTCAGCTGTTTCTACTTCGCCCAATGCTTTGGGAGAACCGAAGTTGACAGAGATATAGACACGAATACCCCATGGACGAAGAATGTCCGCAATTTCCTTCACCTTGTTAAGGTACACTTCTGTCAACATCTTGGGTGAGGCATTCACATTGTTGAGTACTGTACCGTTGATGCCGATTGAAGCATTGGCCATAGCATATGCCTCTATCTTTTGATGATCAATTTCCAAACTGTCATTCCAGAAGATACTCTCTCCTGCATATCCACGTTCGATTGAGCCATCGAGGTTGTCCCAGTGATTGAGGATACGAAGATCGAAGAAGGGAGATGAACTCTCGTTTTCGCCGCGCAAAAGGGCAAATGCTCCGTAGAGCAAACCTGATTGTGTGTGAGCACTGAGGGTTATGTTATCTTCCGAACCTTCTATGCGATAACCATCATTTGCAGGCATAGAAGCATCTATATTTAGTGTTACCTGTTTGCCTGGGTAGTAAAGTTTTAGAATTTCTGAAGCCTTACCTTCTACTCCGTTTACTTGTGCGGTGCGCAACACGTCGTGGCGCAACCAAAGTTTGCTTCCATCCTCGGCTTTGACGCTGAGGATAGATAACAAACTCATCATTATAAAGAATATTTTTTTCATCGAATGTACACTTGATTTTTTCTTAAGGACCATACAGAAGTCACTTATAGTTAATCATTGGTTATTATGAACTTATTCCTCATCGGCAGCCAACGGCTTGTCGGTGGTGAAGAGGCTCAAGTCAACAATGTTACCCATGGCTTCGTAACCCTTAGCATTGGGGTGGAGGTAGTCGTTCTCGAAGAGATACTCCTTGTTCAAAGTGATAGTATCCTGTGAATCACGTACGGCATGTTCGAATTCGATAACACCATCCAACATCTTGGTTGTACGCATCCAATTGTTTATGTATTGACGACCCAATTCGTGATCTTCGGTATAGTAATTGTTGTTCTTGAACGGAGTGATGGTACCTCCGAATACGCGAATGCCTTGAGCATGTGCTTTGCGGATGATTTCCTTGTAAACTTCGATAACATCTTGTGCAGTCTTCACACCATTGTGACAATATCCAAGGTCATTCACTGCTTCGAAAAGGATAATCCATTTTACACCTGCTTGGTCAAGCAAGTCGCGCTGGTAACGTTGTTTACCTGTGGGGCCAAGGCCACCTCTCAAGATTGTATTACCTCCGATACCCATGTTGAGGACACTGATGTGTTTGGTTTCTTCGTTAGCAAGCAAGCGACGTGAGAGTACGTCCGGCCAACGATTTTGCTGATTGGTTGTTGAACCACGTCCGTCAGTGATAGAGTTTCCAAGAATAGCGATTGCACCCGCCTTTTCGGGAGCCATCACGTCTATACCTTTAATATTATACCAATGGTCGGTACGTACTGAGTTGCTGAAATCAGAAGTGTTTCCTTCAGCAATATACGATGTGGTGCGAGAACCTGGGTGACCTGAAACACTTGTAGATGAAGCATTGCCATAGTGAATGGTGATAGCTACATTTTGGCGATCGCCAATGGGGAACTTAACGGCATCTGAAGCGATGATGTCACCAGGGGCCATTGTTACACCAGGGTTGCCATTGAATGAGAGGCTTACAGTAGTGCTTTCGTCAATTTCGTGGCTACTTCCAGCTGTTTTTGCGTGAGCCAACTCTACACCCAAGATTTCTGTTGCTTCCTTGCTGAATTCATTAGTAAGTTGCAAACGTACCTCTTCGCCACCGATAGATACTTGTACAATCTGGCGGAAAGAGTTACCACCCAATCCAGGAGCGGGAGGATTGTTGTGAGGCTCTGCTAATTGTCCTGCAGTACCCCATGTACCTACCCAATGTTTTTGAGCTGATGAACATTGACAAAACAATGCAATGACTGAGAATGCTATACCTGTGAATAGCATATTTTTAAAAAGGCTTTTCATAAGTGTGTGTGAATTTTTATTTAGTTATTACTTTTTCTTTTCTGTTTAAAAAAACAAGGGTAAGTATAATTTATAATGTACAAATTCCTTTTTTTTTCGCAATTTTTTAAAACCTCCCTTAATACAAATACAACGAGCTACCAGCTACGAGTGCTATTGTGAAAAATAGACTCGTTTCTCGTAGCTCGTAGCTTGTTTATTGATAGAATTATCAATCGTTCTTAACCTTCTTAATTGTTCCGTCTTCGTTGTAGTACAACTTCTGTACTTTCAAAGAACGAAGCCATGTAGTGTCGTTTGAAGGCACACAGTCATGATAGAACAAGTACCATTCGCCCTTGTACTCTACGATACTGTGGTGAGTTGTCCATCCAACAACGGGGTCGAGGATAACACCTTGGAACTTGAAAGGACCATAGGGGCTGTCACCGATTGCGTAGCACAACATGTGGCTATCACCAGTTGAGTATGAGAAGTAGTATTTACCTTTGTACTTGTGCATCCATGAAGCCTCGAAGAAGCGGTGAGGATTACCTGCCTTCATAGGTTCGCCTGTCTCATCCAAAACAACTACAGAATGAGGTGCTTCAGCAAACTCCAGTACATCGTCAGACATACGTACTACCAATGAAGGTACTGCAGGTGCATCAGCGGGCAAGAACAATTGAGTCTTCTTGTCAGCAGCAGGACCCATTACCACACATCCTTCTTCGTTGTCGGTTGCGGCAGGAGTATGGCTATACCATTGCAACTGACCTCCCCAAAGACCTCCGAAGTAGCAATAGATTTCACCATCTTCATCCTTGAATACACAGGGGTCGATGCTGAATGAACCGCGGATGGGGTGGGGTTGAGGAATGAACGGACCTTCGGGCTTGTCGGCTACAGCCACACCAAGGTGGAATACACCGCTGGGATCCTTTGCTGAGAAGATGAGATAGTACTTACCATTCTTTTCAACTACGTCGTTGTCCCACATTTGGCGATCTGCCCAGGGCACTTGCTCTACATCGAGGATTACACCGTGGTCAGTCACTTCACCATTTTCTACGTCGTTGAGTGAAAGCACATGGTAGTCCTTCATTTGGAAGTGTCCACCATCATCGTCGAATGCTTCACCACTGTCACGGTCGTGGCTTGGGAAAATGTAAAGACGATCATTAAATACATTGGCCGAAGGGTCAGCCATATAATCTTTCGGGAAAAGATATCTGGGAGTTTTCATAATTAGTTATTTTAAGTTTTTGATGTTATACATTTATAAATAATAAAGGGACAAGATGACGAGGAGTTTGTGTTCGTTGCACTACCTTCTCGTCAACTTGTCACTAAGTAGTCATTATTTGCTTCTCTGTTCGATTTCGCGGTTGATCTTCTCTACCACTTCGTCGCTAAGTTCGTACTTAGAAATGATGTACATTGCCAATACCAGAAGGATAGCGGGGATTACGCATACCAACCAAAGGATACCCTGCTCTGCCAATGCAGTCTGCTGGGGCAATTCAGCGTTGAAGCCTACCCATGCCAATACCAAACCAGGAACTACACCACCAAGAGCCATACCTGCCTTGAAGAAGATACCTGTCAATGCATTTACGATACCAGCAATACGCTTACCTGAAGTATATTCACCATAAGAAACAACTTCGGGAACCAATACCCACATGTAACCTGTTGCAACGATGACACCAGTGCTCTTAACGAACTGTGCTACACACAAAAGGCTGAATTGCTTAAGTGACTCGATCTGTACGAATGTGTACATCATAGCCATACCTACGATAGCAGTACCCAAGAAGAGGTAGAACATACCCTTCTTACCAATCTTACGCTTGATAGCAGGTACCAAAGGCATGAAGATGAATGCGGGGATAGTACCTAACCACATGAATGCAGTGGTCATCAAAGGAGTAGCACCCACGTTGTAACTCATGAAATATGCGTCAGCTGCATTACCCACACTCATCATAGCAAATGCGGTAACGAAGAAGAATGCCAACACGCGCAAGGGCTTGTTGCGGAGAAACTCTGTCCACAAGTCGCTTACCTTCACGTTTTCAGATTCCTTCTGATCCATTACTACGCGCTCCTTACATTGTGAGAAGCAGAAGATGAGGAGAGCCAAACCTGCAAGGGCGAAGATGGTCATTGTGATGAACCATGCGGGAGCAGCTTCGGGTGTGTTTGTTACAGCTTCACCATTGATTTTGGGAGCAAAGATAGCGATAACCATAGGAAGTGACTTCACGATGAGGGCACCCAAGTTAGCCATAAACATACGTGTAGAAGTCAATACAGTGATCTCCTCAGTGTCGCGTGTCAATGATGAGTTCAATGCACCATAGGGTACGTTAATCAAAGTGTAGCACATACTCATGCCGACATAGGTAATGTAAGCGTATGCTACTGAACCACTGAATCCATTCCAGAAGCAGAGGATAGCCAAACCTACCAAAGGAATACCTCCAAGAATTAGCCAAGAACGATATTTACCCCATTTAGGATTGCCTTTATCCACCAATGCTCCTACCAAGGGATCCCAAAGAACATCTACAAGACGAACGATAAGGAACATGAGGGCTGCTGTACCCGGGTCAAGTCCATAAACGTTGGTGTAGAAAAACAAAAGCCAGATGCTGACCGTTTGATAAATCAAATTTTGGGCCATGTCGCCCGCTCCGAATCCGATACGTTGTAACCAAGACAACTTGTAGAATCCTTTCTGTTCTTGTACTGAATTACTCATGATTTTATTAGTTTAAAATTAATAATAGTCGGTTTGTCCGTTTTATCGTTGCAAAAATAGTACTTTTGTTTCGATTGAGAAAGGCGACCATGTTTCAGATACTTTCAAATATGTCTCATTTCCCCCGTTTATCGGTGTTTTGACGCGTTTATGAAAGGTGCTTATTCTCCCTTTTTTATGGAGTTGACATTGCTTACATACATTAATATATTTACTAAATTTTTCTTTCCTACACGAAAAAAAGTTTTTCTCCGTAGGAAAATAAATTTGCGATTTTAATCCCTATTGAAAATTTATTTGTAGTTTTGCGGGCAAAATATAAGAGACCTTTCAACGTACGAAATCATGGACGTAGAAGGGGCAAATAATGAAAAAGAAATATATGCTTGAACTTAGTGAAATTTACAAGGCGGCGCATGTCCTGCGCGATGCTATCCGTCATCCTCATCTGATAGCCGCCCCTTTGATAAATCCCGAGTGTGAAATCTTTCTCAAGCCTGAGAATTTGCAATACACAGGTTCCTTCAAGTTGCGTGGTGCATATTATAAAATCTCTCAACTGACTGACGAAGAGAAGGCACAAGGTGTGATTGCCTGTTCGGCTGGTAACCATGCACAGGGTGTAGCCCTTGCTGCTACCAAGAATGGTATTCCTTCGCTCATCTGCTTGCCTGCAGGTGCACCCATTTCTAAAGTGGAGGCAACCAAGCGCTATGGTGCCGATGTATGTCTGGTACCTGGTGTGTACGATGATGCTTATCAGCGTGCCCTTCAGTTGCGCGATGAGAAAGGTTACACATTTGTTCATCCCTTTGACGACCTCAAGGTCATTGCAGGTCAGGGTACCATTGGCCTCGAGATGTTGGACGAGTTGGGCGATGTCGATGCTGTCATTGTCCCTGTAGGTGGTGGAGGTCTCATCTCAGGTGTGGCTTGTGCCATCAAGCAACTCAAGCCTTCGGTGAAAGTGTATGGTGTACAAGCCGAGGGTGCACCCAGCATGGCCACTTCATTGGCTCAACAACAAATCCACCGTCTTGACTCAGTTTCTACCATTGCCGATGGCATTGCCGTGAAAGAGCCTGGTGTCAACACATTTGAATTTTGTCGTCGCTATGTGGACGATATTGTCACTGTGACGGATGACGAAATAGCAGCTGCTATCCTTGCCCTTATTGAACAACAAAAGGTGGTGTCCGAGGGAGCTGGAGCCGTAGCCGTAGCTGCTGCTATGTTCAATAAAGTACCCATTAAGGGAAAGAAAGTTATCTGCTTGGTTTCTGGTGGAAATATCGATGTTACCATTCTTAGCCGTGTCATCACTCGAGGACTTAGCAAATCAGGACGCATGGAGACCCTTACTGTTGATCTCTACGACCAACCTGGTCAACTCTCTGCCGTATGTGGCGTGATTGCCCAATTGGGAGGAAACATCATCAGCGTCAGCCATGAGCGCACCAATGCCAGTGCACAGGTCAATGGTTGTACCCTCCGTGTGGTGCTCGAGACTCGAAATGCTGAGCACATACGCCTTATCCATCAAGGCCTGACGGATGCAGGTTATACCTTACTATGATTATAAAGATTCAATATTCAGAATTATAATGCTTGAATCTTGAACAAAAGGAAGAACCGCCTCAGTGATACAAAGACTGAAGGCGGCTCTTGGCAGATATAGTGTGCGTCACGTGATGGGAAAATGTGCACGCTTCTCTGTTTATGGGTTATAAACGGCCTTGTTTTATCATTCCTTTAGAATGCAACACCGAGACGAAAACCTAAGGAGTTGATTGAGTTCAGTTCGTAGGTCATCAAGCTACCCTGGTTGGTTGATATGCTGTAGTAGAGGGCGGCGTGAAAACCCATGCTTCCTTCCCAAGGATAGAAGTTGACCCCCACTTCGGGTGAGGCAAAGAAACCCCATGTGTTCTTGTCACTCTCGAAGATGTAGTAGTTGGACGTCATCTGAGCATAGGCTGCACCTACCTTCATGGCTACATAGGGTTGATACTTTCCATAGTCGAAGCGATAGTGTGCCAATGCTCCGAAGGGTAATTGGAAGAGTGAGTGCTGCTGGTCGGTATTCAGTGCCGTTGAGCCCATGTGGAGTGTAGTGCGAGGAAAGTACTCGTTGTTGGTATGGTAACTAAGGAATGCACCTAAGGCAAGTTCGGGAGTTACATAATATCCCATTTCGAAGTTCATACCCCATCCGCTGGCATCGTTGGAGAAATTGTTTCCCAAAGGAATATTGAATTGCCAATCGATGTTGTAGTAAGTATCGGGTGATACTTGGGCTTTTGTAGGCAGGCAGGTGATGAGTGCTAAAGCCGATACGGCAAGCGCTCGCTTTGCAAAATATATGAGGGTTTTCATAATTTCTTACTATTTATTTCGTTTTTTTTATTTCAATACGCTTGTTTGTTTGAATGCCTGGTCAATGCCAGTGAGGGTTTTCTCCATACTCAAGTTACCTTGTGGAGAGAGTATGCCGCTGATGTAGGTGCTCCAGATGACAGGTAACTTCTTTTCTTCAGGCACTGAGAGGTTCACCATTTCGCCAATGATCGAGCCAGTAGTGTAACTATATACGATAGGGTAGGGGTAATACCATCCGCCCCAATATCCGCCCCAATATCCGGGTGTCCAATAGTAGGGGTATCCGTACCACCAAGGGCCGCCACCCGTGTATCCGGCAAATGTATAGGTACTGGCTACGTAACTCAGTTGCAGGCCTATGTCGGCATCTGCCATGTTGTCCACGCGCAAATAGTGCTCGTCCATATTGTCGATAAACTCCTGACGTATGGCATCGGCTGCACTACCTTGCAAGTACTCCTTCTTGTTGCCTGAGTTGATGTAGAGCACGCTATCAGGTACGTAGTAGGTCATCAGTTCACCAAAGTTAGTGTTACTATCATAGTCGGTGTACACTAAATAGTGATTGTCCAGCTTGTCCGTGTCGGGCTCTTTTTCGCAAGCAACCAATGCGATGGTTGCCAGTAGGACGGGAATCATTCTTTTCATCTTTTCCATTATTTAGAGGTTATACAAAATGTTTTTTCATTGACATAAACACTTGATGTAGGAGAATGTTCTGCAAAAATTTTCCCATCCAAGAAAATAGTAGTACATTCGCGCCATAAATCATAAACAATAGAAAATTATGAAATCTGTAGACGAATTGATTGATTGCTTGATTGACCTTGCATTTGCCGAGGACATAGGCGATGGCGACCACACCACCCTCTGTTGCATCCCTGCTGATGCCATGGGTAAGTCTCGCTTGTTGATAAAGGAAACTGGTGTATTGGCCGGTGTAGAGGTGGCTAAGGAAATATTCAACCGTTTTGACCCCACTATGAAGGTGGAGGTACTCATTGAAGATGGTACCGAGGTGAAGCCCGGTGATGTGGCTATGGTGGTAGAGGGAAAAATTCAGTCTCTCTTGCAAACTGAACGTTTGATGTTGAATGTGATGCAACGCATGAGTGGTATTGCTACCATGACTCGTCGCTATGTGAAGCAACTCGAAGGTACTCGTACTCGTGTGCTCGACACTCGCAAGACAACCCCAGGACTTCGTATGTTGGAGAAGGCTGCCGTGAAGATTGGTGGTGGAGTGAATCATCGTATCGGTCTCTTCGATATGATATTGTTGAAGGACAATCATGTGGACTTTGCCGGTGGTATTGACAAGGCCATCCTTCGTGCCAAAGAGTATTGCCAAGAGAAGGGCAAGGACTTGAAGATTGAGATTGAGGTGCGTAACTTTGATGAACTCAATCAGGTGTTGGCCATTGGTGGAGTTGACCGCATCATGTTGGACAACTTCTCTCCTGCTGATACTCGTAAGGCTGTGGAAATCATAGGTGGACGTTACGAGACAGAGTCTTCAGGCGGAATCACTTTCGACACCTTGCGTGACTATGCAGAATGTGGAGTAGATTTCATCTCTGTAGGTGCGCTCACTCACTCAGTCAAGGGACTTGACATGAGTTTCAAGGCTTGTTGATTATATAGGCACGGATTTTACAGATTACGCGGAGATTAAACATACAAACCGTGTAATCTGTGTAATCAGTGCCTAAATATTATTGGACGAATTTATTGTATGCGCACAATTCTTTCTTCTTTTGTTTGTTTTCTTTTTTTTATTCATACATTAACGGCGCAAGAGTCCCTCTTTCGTCCCCCCCTTGATTTTCCCCTCTACCTGAGCGGAAGTTTTTCCGAGTTGAGGAGTAATCATTTCCATGGAGGGTTAGATTTTAAGACGCAAGGTGTAGAGGGAAAGCCTTTGTATTGTCCGGCTGATGGGTATATTTCACGTGTAAGTGTATCACCTGGTGGGTATGGTAATGCCATCTATATTGCTCATAACAATGGATACACCACTGTTCACGGACATTTGCAGAAATTCCTTCCTGAGGTGGCTTCCTTGATACGCGAACACCAATATAGGTATGAAACTTTTGTTGTAGATACGACCCTTTCCCCTGATAGATTTCCTGTAAAACAAGGTCAAGTGGTTGCTTGGGCAGGAAACTCGGGTTACTCCTTTGGCCCTCATCTGCACATGGAGGTGCGCTTGACTGAGACGAACGAGCCAGTTAACCCCTTGGCTTTCTATAAGGATGAAATCAAGGACACACGTCCACCTCGAGCACATCGCATCAAGTTTTATCCTGTTCAGGGAGAAGGTGTGGTGGAAGGAACTGGTAAAGAGGGTGTCCTATACTTTGGAAATGGTAATCGCCTCACACAACGTATCTCTGTTTGGGGTAAGGTGGGTGTAGGCATTTCAGCTAATGATTATATGGATGGTACTACCAATACCTATGGCGTGTATAGTGTGCGCCTTTTGGTGGATGGTACGGAGGTCTTCAACTCTGTCACCGACCGTTTCAGTTTTGATGAAAATCGCATGATAAACTCATGGACAGACTATGCTGAATATCAGACGAACCGTAGGTGGTATATGAAGTCCTTTGTCTCTCCTGGAAATCCTTTGCGAATGCTTCGAGCAGAGGGCGAGGGTAGAGGCATCATCACCATTGATGAAGAACGACCTTACCAATGTGAGTATATCCTTACTGATTTTCATGGCAATGCTTCGCGTTATACATTTGTGCTATATGGTGTGCAGAATGAGATTGTACCTACGACCACCATGGCAAATAACTACCTGAAATGGAATAATCACAATGTGGTGAACCATCCGCTCGGTATGAAATTGACCATTCCTCAAGGGATGCTTTACGAAGATGTACCTCTCAATGTCACTGTATCGCCCGAGGTCGGTGCATACTCCACCATCTATAAATTGGGCGAAGAGATAATACCTCTCCATTCGTATTGCTCATTGGCCATAAAAATGTGGCCTGATGAGTCACGATATGAGGTTGCTTCGTCCTTTGGTTCAAGGGAACTCATCCCTTGGCCAGTGTTACCTCCTGACTATGCTTCAAAACTCTATATTGCCCAGCGACGTGGAGGTTCGATAAGTTCGGTAGGTGGAAAGTACGAACGTGGTTGGATGAAGACAGAAATACGTGAACTCGGAGGCGAATTTTACGTGGCTATCGATACCATTGCTCCCGTATTGACACCTGTGTCTTCAGGTAATTGGAGTAAGACTGGGATTGTTCGTGTGAAGATTGCTGACTCTCAGACTGGTATTGCTACGTACCGTGCGACCCTTGATGGTCAATGGACTTTGATGGAATACAGTAGCAAGAATCACCAACTCACGGTTCGTCTCTCTGACTCTCCGCTTAAGAGGGAGGGCTCGCTACATACACTTCGCATTGTAGTTTCCGATGGGGTAGGTAATACGTCAAGCATTGAGCATAAGATAAGGTATTAGTATGAAAAGAAATAGACATAAATAAAATATATACGATATGAAGATAAATAATAAATTGATACTGAGTATTGTGGGGCTATTCCTGATAGGTGTATTGCCCTCTCTGGCTTGTACAAATCTGATAGTTACACCTGGAGCAACTACAGATGGCTCGACATTGGTTGCCTATAGTGCCGACTCATACGGAATGTTTGGCCACCTGTGCCACTACCCGGCATCGGTGAATCCCAAGGGTACATTGCGTCCTATACACGACTGGGATACTGGTAAATTTCTGGGTAATATTGCTGAGGCTGAGCGCACTTACAATGTGATTGGTAACATCAATGAACATCAAGTGACCATTGCCGAAACAACCTTCACTGGTCGTGAGGAACTCATTGACACAACAGGCATTATGGATTATGGAAGTCTCATCTATGTAGCTTTGCAACGTTCGCGTACGGCTCGTGAGGCTATTCAGGTTATGACAGACCTTGTGACTGAGTACGGGTACTACAGTAGTGGTGAAAGTTTTACTATCGCCGATACCCGTGAAGTTTGGATTATGGAGATGATAGGTAAAGGTCCTGGTGTGAAGGGTGCTGTATGGGTGGCCGTACGAATCCCCGATGGTTGTATCTCAGCTCATGCTAACCAAGCACGCATTCATCAGTTCCCCCTTGATGACAAAGAGAATTGCATATATTCACCTGATGTGATTACCTTTGCCCGCAAGAAAAAGTATTTCAATGGCAATAACTCCGACTTTAGTTTTGCCGATGCATATGCACCCTTGGATTTCGGTGCACGCCGTTATTGTGAAGCACGTGTATGGAGTTTTTATAATATGTTCAGCAAGGAAGTAGGTAAGAAGTTTTTGCCCTACATCACAGGACAGAGCAACGAGCCCTTGCCCCTCTATGTACGTCCTGATAGACGCCTCAGTGTACGAGATATTCAACTGGCGATGCGTGACCATTACGAAGATACTCCATTGGATATCACCCGTGATTTGGGAGCTGGTGCATGGATGATGCCTTATCGTCCATCTCCTCTTAGTTTCAATGTCGATGGCAAAGAATATTTCAACGAACGTCCCATCAGTACCCAACAGACTGCATGGGTATTTGTGAGTCAGATGCGTAGTCAATTGTACGATCCCATTGGTGGAGTATTGTGGTTTGGTACTGATGATGCCAATCTTACTGTATTTACTCCAGTGTATTGTTGCACAAACAGTGTGCCTGAGTGTTATAGTGATAAAATAGCCGACGGAGTTACTTTCTCTTGGAATTCATCCTTCTGGGTATTCAACTGGGTTTCCAACATGACCTATATGCGCTATTCACAGATGATAGGCGACGTTCGCTCTCAACAAGATCGTTTGGAGAATAGTTTCCTCAATTCACAGGCAGACATTGAGCGTCGAGCAATAGAGCTGTATAATCAGAATCCCAGCGAAGCGCGCGAATATCTTACCCGTTACACCATTGCCTGTGCACAACAGACACTGACCGAATGGCGTAAATTGGGTGAGTTCTTGATAGTGAAGTACAATGATATGGTTGTCAAACAGGTAAATCCTGATGGAACATTCAAACGTACTCCTGAAGGACAATGTGCTCCTGTGATACGTCCGGGTTATCCCGAAGATTTCAATCGTCGTGTAGCGGCCGAAACAGGTAACAGGTATTTGATGGAATGATAAAAACTGTTAAATATTGCATCTCTTGCAATTATTTTCTTACATTTGCCCTGTTGTTCAAAGAATAGCAAATAATTTTAAACTTAAATAAACATAACCGAATTATGGAAAATCAACAATTGATTCAAGAAGTGACTGCAAAGGCTCAAAAGTGGTTGACCCCTGCCTACGATGCAGAAACACAGGCCGAAGTGCGCCGTATGCTTGAGAATGAAGACAAAACTGACCTCATCGAGGCTTTCTATAAAGATTTGGAGTTCGGTACTGGCGGACTTCGTGGTATCATGGGTGTAGGTTCTAATAGAATGAATATCTATACTGTAGGTGCTGCTACACAGGGGCTTGCTAACTACTTGAACAAGAACTTCAAGGATTTGGAACAAATCTCTGTCTGCATTGGACACGATTGCCGTAACAATAGTCGTTTGTTTGCTGAAATTTCAGCTGACATCTTCTCTGCAAATGGCATTAAAGTTTATTTGTTCGAGGATATGCGTCCTACACCAGAAATGTCATTCGCTATTCGCCACCTTGGATGTCAGAGTGGTATCATCCTGACTGCTTCTCACAATCCCAAAGAGTACAATGGTTACAAGGCATATTGGGATGACGGTGCACAGGTGCTTGCTCCACATGACAAGGGCATTATTGATGAGGTAAACAAGATCAACTCTGCTGCTGACATCAAGTTCGTAGGTAATAAGGAACTTATCCAAATCATAGGAGAGGATGTAGATAGTGTTTACTTGGATAAGGTACTTGGCATCTCTATTGATCCTGAGGTTATCAAGCGCCAAAAGGATCTCAGCATTGTCTTTACTCCCATTCACGGTACAGGTATGATGTTGGTTCCTCGTGCATTGAAGCAGTGGGGATTTGAAAATGTACATTGTGTACCCGAACAAATGGTGAAGAGTGGAGATTTCCCCACTGTAATTTCGCCTAATCCAGAAAATGCCGAAGCACTCTCCATGGCTATTGACTTGGCCAAGAAGATTGATGCTGACATTGTAATGGCTACTGACCCCGATGCTGACCGTGTAGGTATGGCTTGCAAAAATGACAAGGGTGAGTGGGTACTCATCAATGGTAACCAAACTGCCCTCATCTTCCTCTATTATATCATCAAGAACCGCAAGGCCACAGGTAAGATGAAGGATACAGACTTCATCGTGAAAACTATCGTTACTACTGAACTCATCAAGGTTGTTGCCGATAAGAACAATATTGAAATGCGCGATTGCTACACTGGTTTCAAATGGATTGCACGCGAAATTCATCTGAGTGAAGGCAAGCAGCAGTACATCGGTGGTGGTGAGGAAAGCTACGGATTCCTCGCAGAGGACTTTGTTCGTGACAAGGATGCCGTGAGTGCATGTACTTTATTGGCTGAAATCTGTGCATGGGCAAAGGATCAGGGCAAGACATTGTACGATGTATTGATGGAAATCTATGTAGAATATGGATTCTCTAAGGAGTGCGCCATCAGCGTAACCAAGCCTGGTAAGAGCGGTGCAGAGGAAATCAAGGCAATGATGGAGAACTTCCGTGCCAATCCTCCGAAGGAGTTGGGTGGCTCGAAGGTTGTGCTTGCTAAGGACTTCAAGACATTGAAGGCTACTGATGGCGAAGGTAATGTAATAGATTTGGTAATGCCCGAAACAAGCAACGTGCTTCAATACTTCACTGAGGATGGAAGCAAGGTGAGTGTTCGTCCTTCAGGTACTGAGCCTAAGATTAAGTTCTATATGGAGGCCAAGGGCGAGATGGGTTGTGCCAAGTGCTACGAAAGTGCCAATGCTACTGCTGACGCCAAGTTTGAAGGTATCAAGAAATCATTGGGTATTTAAAAAAAATGAATGTTGTGTGATGCATCATGAATGGTGCATAATAATCATATGTTTATATTGGGGAGAGCGGGTGTGTGAACATCTGCTCTTTTTATATACATTTGTTTGTCTATGTCAATAAAAAATGCTTTCTTTGCATCATCTTAAGATTATAGTACTAAAACATTGTTGCGATGAAAGGAATCGTATTGGCCGGTGGTAGTGGTACACGCCTTTATCCTATCACCAAGGGTGTCAGCAAGCAGTTGATACCTATTTATGACAAACCGATGATTTATTATCCTATCTCGGTTCTGATGTTGGCCGGCATCAGAGAAATTCTTATTATCTCTACTCCGCATGATCTTCCTGGATTTAAACGCCTTTTGGGTGATGGAAGTGACTATGGTGTTCGTTTTGAGTATGCCGAACAACCTTCGCCCGATGGCCTTGCACAGGCATTCATTATAGGTGAAGAGTTCGTTGGTGATGATTCTGCTTGCCTTGTTCTTGGCGATAATATTTTCCATGGAAGTGGTTTTACCGGTATGCTCCGTGAAGCCGTTCGTATGGCTGAGGAAGAGCAGAAAGCAACAGTCTTTGGCTATTGGGTAAGTGATCCTGAACGATACGGTGTAGCCGAGTTTGATAAAGAAGGAAATTGCCTCAGTATAGAAGAAAAACCAGCCCAACCTAAGAGTAATTATGCTGTAGTGGGCCTCTATTTCTATCCCAACAAAGTAGTCGATGTGGCTAAGAATATCAAACCCTCTCCGCGTGGAGAGTTGGAAATCACAACTGTTAACCAACGCTTCCTTGAAGATGGAGAGTTGAAGGTACAGACCCTTGGTCGTGGTTTTGCTTGGCTCGATACCGGTACTCACGATTCGTTGAGCGAGGCTTCCACATTCATTGAGGTTATCGAAAAGCGTCAAGGCTTGAAGGTTGCTTGTCTCGAAGGCATTGCGTATCGTCAAGGATGGATTGATGAGGCTAAGATGCGCGAAGTGGCTCAGCCTATGTTGAAAAATCAGTACGGCCAATACCTGTTGAAAGTGATTGACGAACTCAAAAGAGAGGCATAAGAAGATGAATGTAATCAAGACCGCCATTGAGGGCGTTGTTATCATAGAGCCGCGTATTTTTACCGATGCACGCGGATACTTCTTTGAATCGTTCAGTCAACGCGCTTTTGATGAACAGGTACGAACTGTTCATTTTGTACAGGATAATGAGAGTAAGTCTTCTTACGGAGTTCTTCGTGGCCTTCATTTTCAGAAGCCACCTTATGCACAAAGTAAGTTGGTACGTTGTGTCAAGGGAGCAGTACTCGATGTGGCCGTGGATATCCGCAAAGGTTCACCCACCTACGGACAATGGGTAAGTTGTGAACTCACCGAGGATAATCATCGTCAGTTCTTTGTGCCTCGTGGATTTGCTCATGGCTTCAGTGTATTGAGCGACGAGGTCATCTTCCAATACAAGTGCGACAACTTCTATGCTCCCGAGGCAGAGGGTGCCATCGCATGGGATGATCCTACACTGAACATCGATTGGCGCATCCCCGCCGACAAGGTTATCCTCAGTGCAAAGGATGCTTGTCATCCTCAGTTGAAAGACTTCGATTCACCTTTTGAGATAAATATGGATTTATATTAAAATAAGGAGGACCCTCCCCCTTACCCCTTCGCAAGGGAGGGGAGTGAGATGTTAGTTTACATTTTTACTCCTTCCCCTTGTGCGTAGCAAGGCTTCGAGAATTGATTAGATATCAATTCGTGCCGTAGCGAGGAGAGCATAGTGCTCTATGCGACGGAGGTCGGTTTGGATGGGGTCCGATAATCATTATTGCAAATGAAAAATATCATCATCACCGGTGGAGCCGGATTCATAGGTAGCCATGTAGTGCGCCTGTTTGTAAACAAATACCCCGATTATCACATCATCAATCTTGACAAGTTGACTTATGCCGGCAACTTGGCAAACCTGAAGGATATTGAGGATAAGCCTAACTATACTTTTGTAAAAGGTGACATCTGCGATTTTGACCTTATGCTCAAACTCATGCAGGAGTACAAGGTGGATGGTATCATCCACTTGGCGGCAGAGAGTCATGTGGACCGTTCTATCAAGGATCCCTTCACTTTTGCACGTACCAATGTGATGGGTACACTCTCGCTTCTGCAAGCAGCCAAGATCTATTGGGAGTCTTTGCCCGAGAAGTACGAAGGTAAGCGATTCTATCACATCTCTACCGACGAGGTTTATGGCGCATTGGAGCTGACACACCCCGAGGGTATCGAACCTCCCTTTACCACCACAGCCTCTTCAGGTGAGCATCACTTGGCCTATGGCGAAGATTTCTTCTATGAAACAACCAAGTACAATCCCCACTCACCCTACAGTGCATCCAAGGCCGGTAGTGACCACTTCGTACGTGCCTATCACGACACTTACGGAATGCCCACCATCGTGACCAACTGCTCCAACAACTATGGTCCTTATCAATTCCCTGAAAAGTTGATCCCCCTTTTCATCAACAACATCCGTCAGCGCAAACCTCTTCCTGTATATGGTAAGGGTGAGAATGTACGTGACTGGCTATACGTAGTTGACCATGCACGTGCCATCGACGTCATTTTCCACGAAGGAAAGATTGCCGAAACCTACAACATCGGTGGATTCAATGAGTGGAAGAATATCGACATCATTCATGTCATCATCAAGACTGTTGACCGCCTTTTGGGTAACCCCGAAGGACACTCTTTGGAGTTGATTACCTATGTGACCGACCGCCTTGGTCACGATATGCGTTATGCCATCGATTCAACCAAACTTCAGAAGGAACTTGGATGGGAGCCCAGCCTCCAGTTTGAGGAAGGAATCGAAAAGACCGTTCGTTGGTATCTCGACAATCAAGAGTGGATGGACAACGTTACATCAGGAGATTATCAGAAGTACTACGAAGGTATGTATAAGGATAGATAAATCCGCATAAGAAAGGAGAGAGAGGGGGCGGACTCTAATGTTCCACCATACCACACATTCTCCAATTAATATTTTATAAAGAGTTGTTGCACGTAGGAATACTATCCTCGGCAACAACTCTTTTTTCGTCGTTTTTTCTGTAAATATTCCTCTTTCCCTTTTCACGGATAAGAGATTCTTGGCTATACTGGCAACAAACAAATTACTCAAATCCATTGCCCAAATTTACTCAGTGCACTGTGTAAAATGCAATGGTATGTGTAAATGGGTTGAATATAAGAGAGATAATGGTGTTGTAGTATTTGGTAAACACAAAATAAGGACGACTTTTTGTAGTGAATGTACACTTTTAAGGACGACTTTTTGTTATTTGTTACACTTTTAAGGACGAGTTTGGCGCAAAATGAAATAAAAATATTATCTTTGCACCATAAATAAACATCATAATACATTATGAAGAGAACAGCAATTGCCCAACTTTATAATTGGAAAGAAAAAAGCGAACGCAAGCCTTTAATAATTCGAGGTGCACGTCAGGTCGGCAAAACGTGGCTTATGAAAACTTTTGCTGAAGAAGCCTTCAGTCGTCATGTGTATATCAATTTTGAAGATGATGAGGCTGCCAAGCATTTGTTTGAGAAAGATTTTGATATAGAACGCATCATTTTATCACTCCAAGTTATTACCGGTCAGGTTATAGATGAACAGACCTTGATACTATTTGATGAATTGCAGGAGGCACCACGTGGAATTACAGCCTTGAAGTACTTCTACGAAAAAGCACCTCAGTATCCCATCATTGCAGCAGGTTCTTTGTTAGGCATTTCATTGCACAAGAACAATTCTTTTCCTGTTGGAAAAGTAGAGTTTGTAGATTTGTATCCCTTATCTTTCATCGAATTTCTTGATGCGGTTGGTGAGTTGCAACTTCTTCAGGTATTGCAGAAGAAGGATTGGAAGATTCTTTCCTTGTTTCACGATAAGTTGAAAAATCGTTTGAGACAATATTATTATATAGGTGGAATGCCCGAGGCCGTCAATTCTTTTGTTGTGCACAAGGATTATGCGGCCGTTACCGAAGTGCATCAAGCCATATTGGATGCTTATGACCGTGATTTCTCCAAACATGCGCCATTGGCTGAGGTTCCCCGTTTGCGCATGGTGTGGCGTTCCATTGTGGCACAATTGTCCAAGGAGAATCGTAAATTCATTTATGGATTGATAAAAGAGGGGGCAAGGGCTAAAGAATTTGAATTGGCTATTGAGTGGCTCAGTGATGCAGGCCTCGTGTACAAGGTGACACGAACCAAGAAAGGATTGCTCCCTTTGAGCGCCTATGAAGAATTTGGTGCCTTCAAACTGTTCATGCTTGATGTGGGATTGATGCGTACCATGGCCAAGATACCCATGCAGGCACTATTGGACGGCGATGCCCTCTTTCGTGATTTTAAGGGAGTGCTTACCGAGCAATACGTCATGCAACAATTGCGTAGCATTCCCAATATAGGCATATATTATTGGTCGGCAGAGAATTCACGTGGCGAATTGGATTTCTTGGTACAACAAGAGAATCAGATTCATCCCATAGAGGTGAAGGCGGAAGAGAATCTTCAATCCAAAAGCCTTTCTACTTTCGTCAAAAACAATCCTAATTTGCACGGCATCCGTTTCTCCATGTCGCCCCATCGCGAACAAGATTGGCTGACAAACTATCCGCTTTATGCTGTACAAGTTGTGATGCAATAGTGTGGACATGTAGTAAAAGAGTTGTCGCACGTAGAAAGACTTTTCCTCGGCAACAACTCTTTTTTGTCGCTATATGCAAATATTTCCTTTCCGCATATAAAAGATTCTCATCGCCTTGGTCACGATATGCGTTATGCCATCGATTCAACCAAACTTCAGAAGGAACTTGGATGGGAGCCCAGCCTCCAGTTCGAGGAAGGAATCGAAAAGACCGTTCGTTGGTATCTCGACAATCAAGAGTGGATGGACAACGTTACATCAGGAGATTATCAGAAGTACTACGAAGGTATGTATAAGGACAGATAATTTATACTTACTGTATCAATAGCGAATGAGGTGTGTTCCCAATGAGGTGAATGCACCTCTTTTTTTCTATAAATTTGTGAAAATATCATACTTTTTATCTATATTTGCAACCAATAATTATCAACCTAATTTTATAAGAGATGAAAAAGAACCTTCTAACTTTAACCCTTGCGATGGCATCAGTCATGGGTTTTGCACAAAACCCTATCATTACCACCTCCTATACTCCCGACCCTGCACCCTATGTTCATGGCGATAAACTCTACCTGTTTACAGGCCACGACGAGGACGATGCCACCTATTTCAAAATGAACGATTGGCAAGTATTCTCCACCGAGGATATGGTCAACTGGACCTACCTTGGCACACCCATCTCCACCGAGACCTTCAAGTGGGCCTATCATGGCGATCGTGCGTGGGCTGCTCAGGCAGTTGAGCGCAACGGCAAGTGGTATTGGTACGTGTGTCTCAACGATGCCGACAAGAAAGATGTGCTCGCCGTGGCCGTGGCCGACGATCCACAAGGCCCCTATGTCGATGCTATTGGAGCACCCCTTGCATCAGGATGGGCATTCATCGACCCCACGGTGATGATTGACGACGACGGACGTGCCTATCTCTTCTGGGGTAACAAAGGGCTTTGGTACGCCGAACTTAACGACGACATGATTTCTTTCAAGGATGGATTCAAGGAAGTCCCCGGTTTTCACGACCCCGCTTGTTTCGGTCCTCAGAAGATGAAGATGAACTGGGCCAAGGGTGAAGAAGAACTCATGGTAGGCTTCGAGGAAGGCCCTTGGGTAAGCAAGCGTGGCGACCTCTATTATCTCACCTATCCCTCAGGCGGAGTACCCGAGCACATGGCCTATTCTACAGCACCCACCATCCATGGTCCCTGGACCTATCGTGGACGCATCATGGACGAGGCTAAAAACTCTTTCACCATCCATGGTGGTGAAGTCAATTTCAAGGGACACAACTATATGTTCTACCACAACGGTTCTCTTCCCAATGGAGGAGGATTCCACCGTTCAGCTGCTGTAGAGGAGTTTACCTATAACCCCGATGGCACCATTCCTTTCATTCCCTTTACAAATCAAGGCCCTGCACCTGTTGGTACACTCAATCCCTATCAGCGTGTCGAGGCTGAAACTATGGCAGACAGTTGGGGAGTAAAGACCGACCGCTTGCCTGGTAAGCAGCACTATGTCCGCAAGATTGACAATGGTGATTGGATTAAGATTCGTGAAGTAGACTTTGGTACCAGTGGTCCTGCTTCTGTTACTATCGAGACACTCAATTTCAAGAATCCCGGTTCGGTAGAATTCTTCCTCGATGCCATGAGCGACAATCCCTTCGTAAAGGTAGAGGTAGACGGAAAGCAATCAGTTCAAACAGTTGAAATCAAAGGTCGTCGCCCCATCACTGGCAAACACGATGTCTATATTCTCTTCCGTGGAGGCGATGAGCAACTCTTCGACTTCGATTGGTGGCAGTTGACTCGTAAGTAATTTGTTTCCTATTCTATTGTATACACAGTTTTAAGATACATATAGATATATAATAAAAGAGTTGTTGCATTGAGTAACCTTCGGCAACAACTCTTTTTTTTGTTTTCTGCTAATATTTCCTTTTTCTTTTTCATATGTGAATTGTTCTCACTATATTTGCATCAGAACAAAATACTCAATGCACTGCGTAAATTTACTCAATTCACTGCGTAAAATGTAATAGTATGTATAAAAGAGTTGAATATCAAACGATTAGAAAGAGGCTTGAAGAGCCGCGAAGATTCATTCAAGTAGTTATGGGACCTCGTCAGGTTGGCAAATCAACGGTTGTAAAGCAAGTGTTGGGCGATTTGGCTGCTCCTTACAAATTCTTTTCTGCCGACAATGTTTCTGCTTCAAATAGTGCGTGGGTATCCAATTGTTGGGCGGCAGTTCGCAGCCTACAAGTCAATCAAAACATGGAGAGTATAATCCTTGTGATTGACGAGATACAGAAAATTCAAAATTGGAGTGAAGTTGTCAAGAAAGAGTGGGATGATGATACGTTTTACGACCGCAACATTAAAGTTCTTCTGTTGGGCAGTAGTCGTGTTCTTTTGGAAAAGGGGTTGTCTGAATCTTTGGCTGGACGTTTCGAGGAAATTCGTATGAGTCATTGGAGTTATACCGAGATGAGGGACTGTTTTGGATTCACTCTTGACCAGTATCTTTTCTACGGAGGGTATCCAGGTGCAGCACCTTTGATTGGTGAAGAAGACCGCTATCAACAATACATCCAGTCGGCTATTATTGATGCTACCATCAATAAGGATATTCTGATGAATACCCCAATCAGCAAACCAGCCTTGCTTCGTCAGACATTCGAATTAGGTACGGCATATTCAGGTCAACAACTCTCTTTAACTAAAATGATATGTTCGCTTCAAGATGCGGGCAATACTACCACTTTGGCTGGGTATATTCATTTGTTGGATGAGAGCGGCCTGCTTTGTGGACTTCAGAAGTACAGCATTGATATGGCTCGTCGAAAGGCCAGCATTCCTAAATTGCAAGTTTACAACAATGCGCTGAAAGCAGTTTATACTCCACAGACTTTTGACCAAGTCATACTTGACCGAAGTTCTTGGGGACGTATTTTTGAATCAGGGATAGGAGCCTATCTGGTCAGTCAAGCATTTGTACACAGATTCGAAGTCTTCTATTGGCGTGAGCGCAATGATGAAGTAGATTTCATTTTGCGTAAAAAAGGCTCTGTTATTGCCATTGAAATCAAGAGTAATGCAGAGAAGAACACTACAGGATTGGAAACTTTCAAAAAAATATTTAATCCTCATTCCGCCTTTATTGTCGGTGATGGAGGTATCCCTCCCGAAGAATTCCTATCCATGGATATCAGAAAGTTGTTCTAAAACGTCAAAGAGTTGTTGCATTGATTAACCTTCGGCAACAACTCTTTTTTTTTGTTTTTTGCTAATATTCTCTTTTTCTTTGGGTAGGGGGGGATGCGTTAAGAATAGAAGAAGTTCATTTATCAGTAATCTTCAGCTATCTGATGAGCAAACTCCTTTATCGTGATAATAGCAATCTTTGGCCAATCAATTTCTTTGAGAATGTTGAAATGAGTATCGTTTGTGACAATATATTCGGCATTTGATGCTATGGCACAATCTACAAATTTATTGTCATCTATATCCTGCTCTATTAGTCCGAAGTGGATGTAAACCTCCTGATAAACTGTAGTATGTAGCCGAGCAATAGCTTCCACCACGTTGTGGGCTATTTCCTTTGTAGTTTTGCTGGCAAGGATTTCCTCATACTCGTTCAGTATTTCCGTGTTTACGCACAAACTAATCTTTCCACAAAGCACATCTTCCCATATTTTGTGATAAGCACTTTGTGTAGGTAGAGCCTGTAATAGACAGTTAGTGTCAAGAACGATTCGCCGCATAACGATAAGGGGTGCGCATGTGTTCAGTTCCCCATTGATTAATAGTGTCTTCGTTGATTTTGCCCTCGTCCCATAAAGCATCTATCGCCTTTTGGGCTTTCTGCGCA
Organism: Bacteroidaceae bacterium; assembly: GCA_017560945.1. Classification (GTDB taxonomy): domain Bacteria; phylum Bacteroidota; class Bacteroidia; order Bacteroidales; family Bacteroidaceae; genus Phocaeicola_A. The sequence goes on from JAFZDY010000016.1 coordinate 28,779, forward strand.
AAGAAATGCGCTACCAAATCTTTAAACTCGTTCAATTCGGCTTCTGAATTGATATTGTTTAAAGCATTCATCAGTTCCAATTGTGCAATTTCTCTGTATGACATATATCCTATTCTTAAAATGGTTAGTGCTGCAAAGATACACAAATCCTTTTAATTCTTACCTGTCAACAACTCTTTTTCGTTGTTTATTTGCAAATATTCCCCTTTTTCTTTCTATATATAAAATATTCTCACTATATTTGCTTCGATTCCGAAAGGAAGAACATTGTGAAGTGAGCGTTTAGCGATATTATCCTGCAAGGGAATCTGGACAATTCTTTAATGATGGATGATAAACAAGGACGCTCACGTTTTGGTTGTATATATCATTTTTGTATATATACCTCAAGAGCGTGAGTCATTGTTTGTTACATCATTAGGGCAGTCCAGAGCCTCCAGCAGTAACAATAATGAACTTGCGCTTTTTTAATAAACTTTTTTATAAAAATGTTATGAAAAGATATTTTGTATGCATTGTAATTTTGTTACTTACTTCTTGTGGAAGTGATTACAAATTGAAGGTTAAGGTTTCAACTGAACTTAATGGAGAGTTGGTGGGAAGTAATGACTTTGAGTTTGATATTGATGCATCAACAAAAGATGAAGCAATAAAAAAAGCAGAATCTAAATGTAGAACATTAGAAATGATGTCAGAGGAGGCTATAAAAGTTAGATCTTTAGCATCAATTCCATTTTATGCTGCACTTTACAAAGAGGGAAGTTTTGTAGAAGAAATCATTTGGAAAGAACCTATAAAGGAAAACACATCTGTGGTGGATTCTCTAAAAATAAAGGAATTATCCCATCTATTTAAATTTGAAAATGATAAATTTTCTGTAGATAAAAAGATTTGGATTCTTCCTAAAAATGCCCCAAAATATATTAACAGGAATGGTTTATTTTGCTATTTTTCAAAAACAGAAGAAGACGTTTTGGATTTTAGATTAAGAATACAATACTATGCAGATGAATGGTTATTTATAAGAAAGTACAATTTCGCTATTGATGGGACATCCTATGAATATATACCTGATAGGGTTGATACAGATAATGGAGAAGGGAAGATTTGGGAATGGATTGATGTATCGGTTACGACTCTTGATTTAAAAGAAATCATTAAGGCTATTAGTACTGCTGAAACTGCCCAAATTAAATTTGTTGGAAGACAATATTTCGATGTCAAAAATATAACAAAAAGAGAACGAGAATCAATAAATAATACTATACAATTATTTGAGGCTATGGGAGGAACTTTTAATTAATATACAATTTTCTCCCCCGAAACAACTGTCACCTCATTTGTTATCAGAAGGTGAATTTTCTCTTGCTTGTATAGTCTTTTGTATTCAGTGTAATCTTCAATAAGAGTTTGGTTGAAGTAGAGTTTCTTCATCCGAGGAAAGGAGATGATGCCGTACATCCGTTGTTTGTCGCAGATGATTTCTTTACGACGAAATTCACGAATGCTTGTTGTTAATTGACTTATGGCTTTGTCCTTATGAATAGATATATTCTTTGATTTGCAGTCTTTTATCTCTACGAAACTGATGAAGTTATTATCAATAGTGTTTATTGCCAAAGGAAAGAAGCAACATTCGCATTGCTCCATGTCGTTTCCTTGTTCATCTTTAAACAGTTGATTCTCAAAGGGAACAAAAGAAAGGGTGAAACCTTTTGGATTCCTTATCAACAAGCAATCCATCAGTTGTCCTTCCGTTTTCGGACAAGAGGGGTGAGAGGGATGAAACTCTACTCCTCTTGCACTGTTTGTTCTTTCGGAAAAATCTGCCACATACACTTCGGCATCGTTGAAGGTTTGTGTCGAAATGCTTGGATAGAAGTGTTGTATCTTATTCTTCATCCTCGTAATAGTTTAGTAGGGAGAGGTATTCGGAGGAATTTTCTTTGTATGCTTGATTCAGGTAGTTATCCTCAATGATGCCGTCCTCATCTTGTATGCTCTTTAATTGTCCGTCGTGTATTTCGTAGATAGAGACTAAACTTGGTGAAATCCATGCATGGTGTGAAGGGAATAGGTCTCTTTCCTCCGTGGGTATATGTTGACCAACCATACCGCCCATCATGCAGTTGTTGATTGCAAACAGGATGTAAGGGCTATGAGTAGTCAGCGTCAGGGTGTTGTCACTATTTGCAGTATCAGTCAAAAGCTCGTAAACCATTTCCTGTTGTGCCGAGGGGAAGAGATTCAATTCGGGTTCCTCTATAATGCTTTGTACGTATTGAATCTTAGTATAATTGTCCAAGATGACAATAGCCTTTTCCTTCATACCTGGTTCCACAACACAAAACTTTTGATTCTCATATCTAAACGTATCGCTTGGAGGATTTTCTATAGGATAACGGGTCGTTGTATGATAGTGAATCATACTATATACCTTATTTAAGGTTACATTGTCCTCGAACGAACTCTTCTTACTTAGTTCTTCTCTATAATCATTATACACTTTGTGTAACAGATACAACGGTGTGAACGACTGAATTCCACTTGAAGCGTCTGTTAATTCTACATTTCCCTCTTCGGTAGCAACGTAGTCCTTCAAGGAGTTTTCATCGTAGTGGTATTCAACTCTCAGCGGTGTCACACTCAGATGTCTCTTTTCTGTGAACAATCCACGCATTTCTCCCCATTCTGACAGAAAACTGTTCAGGTTGTCGTTGGGGAGTTTCAGAGAAGTCCAATTACGGATAGCGGCCAACAGGCGTTCTGCTGGTGCATAGACAATCTTTGGTCGCTTGTATGTCAGGTAATCGTAAGGAGACTGATTAGACAAAGGTTCCTTCTTGGTAACTTTACCATATCCCTTTTCGTATGAAATGGTTACAAATTCTGAATCATAGCGAATCAATGACTCATTCTTGAAGTAGCCATGCAGATGATGATACTCTTCCATCTTTTGTCTGAACTCTGTCTGAATGTCCAGATAAGGGCGGAATAAACACACCGTCTTTTCTATCCACAAACAGTAGGAGATAATCTTGGCAATAGTGCTTTTCCCACTACTTTGCGGACCGATGAAAACATTTACCTTATTGAGAACAATTTGTACTTCCTTGATAGGACCAACGTTCTTTATAATCAGATGCCTCTTGCTCATTTTCTTGCGTATTATTCATCTACTCTGCAAAGATAATGTGTTTTGGATTTATTGGCAAAAAAAAGTGGAAAAACATTGCGGTAAACTGATTAATAATTATAGAATAGTTTATTCCGTTCGTTCCGCCTATCTTCATTTCCAATGCAGATGTTCCATGTATTAGCTAATAAATAATTTGCTGATAGTATGGGTTTAGCGCATTGAAAGCGAATGGACGGGACGACAATCCGTTTTATCAATGGGTATTTATCTAAATGCGTAAACATTTATAGGATAGAGAAACAAGGATTTGTAAAGTTTTTAGTAAGACTTTCAGAAATATGTCTATATATAACGTTGTGATATGGATAGCTCGATGCACCAATAAATATCAATGAAGCGTTTTTTACAAAACAGATTATCAGTAGGTTAAGCATAACGAAAAATCGCTTAAGCGTAAACATGAAAACGCTTAAGCGTTGTCTGATGAGGCTTTGGAAGTATTTCTTCATAGTTATGATTTTTCTAAAAATGGAAAAGGGTTGATGGGTAATACAAGTTACTTGATAACTTTGAAGGATTATATTCCTCTGGTCGAAAGATTGCATTCTACCTATCTGCATTTACAATGCAAGCTGTTCTGGATATAAATATCTTTGATAAAAGCTATAATTCGCTGATAGTATGAGCTTAGCACATTTTAATGGATTCAAGGTTCAAAGTCAAGTCCTGCAATGCAAAAAAAATAATCTACGTCATTCGCGTCCTTTTACTAAATACCTTCGCGTTGCAAATACGAAGGGACGGACCTCGTTCTTTGCAGTTCCTTGCATCGGTTTTACAGAGTTTGATTATTATCAAAGTTTCTAATCAGTAAGTAAATCAAAAAAGTTTATACCCCAGTTCATCTACACCAAACATCTTTCATTATTATCCATATAAACTCACTCTATTAGTATGATGAGTTATATCTATTACCATTCGCACAGTTGTGAAAATTCATTTGCACAATATGTGAAAGATGATTTGCACATATTGTGAGAAAGAACTTGCACATAATGTGAGAATAGTAAATATACTATATGTTTAGGCTAATTTTCATATGTTTGTAAGATAATTAACTTAAGGATTCAAGGTTCAAGATTTAAAGTTCAAGGTTCAAGGAATCAAGATTATTCGAGCTAAGCTCTCATCAAGCTACGCAAGTCAAAGTTCAAATTACATTTTTTAGACTACGATTCCCCATATAGTATTAATTTATTTTTTTCAATATCGGCAATGAAATAGGGGTTTGATAGAGAACGTTGAGTAACAAGGTCTATTTTTCGATTGAACAATTGGGATAGTTCGGCGCGAAGCATGAAATATGCATCGGTGTACTCTTCAGCCGTAAGGTCAGGCATGAAGTCGATGAGCAGGTCAATGTCACTAAGTTCGGAGAAGTTTGGTGTGTTTACTGAACCAAATGCATACATACTCTTGACCTTATACATTTTGCAAAGGTTGTGTAAGTCATCCTTTTTTTCCAAGAGTATCTTATTCATATTACACAGAATTTTGTTTCCTATTTCTTCTGCAAAAATAATTGTTATTATTGAAAAAAACAACTCAAACAATATTTTTATTTTATTTTCTCTTTTCCACCTCCATTTAAGGATTCAAGATTTGAGAATTCAAGATTTAAAGTTCAAGATTTAAAGTTCAATATTCAAGATTATTCGAGCAAGCTCTCATCAAGCTACGCAAGTCAAAGTTCAAGGTTCAAGAATCAAAGAAACCATACACTCTCTGTCATAAAGAAAAAAGGCTGTGCCCAAACATGTTTGGACACAGCCCTATAGGGTTAAGTTTTGTCGATACTAATGGATTAGCAGCATGCAATCTTCTCGATACGACGTGCGTGACGACCACCTTCGAACGGAGTCTTGAAGTACTTCTTCAAGATTTTGTCGGCTACAGTGTTTGTCACAAAGCGACCGGGCATAACCAAGATGTTTGCATCGTTGTGCTGACGAGCCAACTCTGCAATCTCGGGACACCAGCAAAGTGCAGCACGGATGCCTTGGTGCTTGTTCAATGTCATGCTGATACCGTTACCACTACCACAGATAGCAATACCGCGCTCGTGTTCACCAGCTTCTACTGCTGCTGCCAAGGGGTGTGCTACATCGGCATAGTCCATGCTTTCGGGAGCATAGCAACCATAGTCCTTATATTCAATTCCATTTTCCTCCAACCATTGGAGTACATACTTCTTTAATTCAAATCCTGCGTGGTCGCAGCAAATTCCTATTTTTTCCATAATATATAAAAAGTTGAAGACCCACCTAAATCCTCCCTGTGAGGGAGGACTTGAAAACGCTGTTGTCATTGATTGACCAGAGGAATCAAGCCCCCTCCCTCACAGGGAGGGATGGGGGTGGGTCTGGTTAATATTTTAGAGCATAGATTTTACTTGGTTGTAAACATTCTCAGCAGTAAAGCCAAGCTTTTCGTCGAGCACCTTGTAAGGAGCGCTGAAACCGAAGCTTTCGAGACCCCATACCTTACCTTCGTGAGCAGGAACAAGACCCTGGAGGTTTACAGGAAGACCGGCTGTGAGACCGAACTTCTTCACACCTGCGGGCAATACCTGTGCCTGGTATTCAGCGCTCTGGTTGCGGAAGAGACCTTCAGAAGGTACACTTACGATAGAGCACTTCACACCATCCTTGCGGAGCAACTCAGCACCTGCAACGAGTGTAGATACTTCAGAACCTGAAGCAACGAGGATAACGTCTGCATTTTCGTCAGAACCTGCTACGATGTAAGCACCCTTAGCAGCCTGAGTATAGTCGTTACCTGCGGGGAGGTCAGTGATGTTCTGACGGCTGAGGATGAGAGCAGTAGGAGTAGCAGTGTTAGCCATTGCCAAAGCCCAAGCCTCAGTAGTTTCCTTCGCATCTGCAGGACGGAGTACGAGTGTAGAGTTGTGACCCTTGTGGTTCTTCAACTTCTCCATCAAACGAATCTGTGCTTCCTGTTCAACGGGCTCGTGAGTAGGACCGTCTTCACCTACACGGAATGCATCGTGTGTCCAGATGAACTTCACGGGCAACTCCATGAGGGCAGCCATACGTACAGCGGGTTTCATATAGTCTGAGAATACGAAGAATGTACCGCAAGCAGCGATAACACCACCGTGCAATGCCATACCGATGCAGCAGCATGCCATAGTCAACTCAGCCACACCAGCCTGGAAGAAGGCACCGCTGAAGTCACCAGCAGCAAGAGCCTTAGTCTTCTTCAAGAAACCGTCAGTCTTATCTGAGTTAGAGAGGTCGGCAGATGCACAAATCATGTTGGGCACTTGCTCAGCCAATGCAGTGAGACATGCAGCTGATGCATTACGTGTAGCATCGTTAGCCTTCTGCTCTACCTTGCTCCAGTCAATCTGGGGAGCCTTGTTTGCAAACCAGTCAGCCTGTGCAGCAGCCTTTTCGGGGTTAGCAGCAGCCCACTCAGCCTCTTCAGCATAACGAGCAGCGCAGATAGCCTTCAACTCTTCAGCACGCTTAGCGTATAGTTCCTTCACATCATCAAAGATTTGGAAAGGATTCTCGGGATCACCACCGAGGTTCTTCACTGTGTTAGTGAATGCATCGCCACCGAGAGGAGCACCGTGAGTCTTGCAATCGCGCTCGTATGAAGAACCGTCGGCCTTCAAAGCACCCTTACCCATGATACACTTACCGATGATAAGTGTGGGCTTGCCTACAACTGCCTTCGCAGTTTCGATAGCCTTGCGAATCTGAGCAGCGTCGTTACCATTGATTTCGATTACTTCCCAACCGAGAGCACGATACTTGGCAGCAGTGTCCTCGTTCATAACTTCAGCAGTCTCAGTAGAGAGCTGGATGTCGTTTGAGTCGTAGAACATGATGAGGTTATCCAATCCCAATACACCGGCTACGCGAGCAGCACCTTGTGAAATTTCTTCCTGGATACCACCATCAGAGATGTATGCATAGATAGTCTCCTTCTGGAAAGTGGGGTTGCCTGTGTGAGCAGCCAAAAACTTAGCAGCGATGGCAGCACCTACTGCAAATGTGTGACCTTGACCAAGGGGACCTGAAGTATTCTCGATACCACGAGCAATTTCAAACTCGGGGTGACCAGTAGTGGGAGAACCCCATTGACGGAGTTGTGCAATCTCTTCCAAGCTGAACTTACCGATAAGAGCCAACTGTGCATAGAGCATAGGTGCCATGTGACCGGGATCGAGATAGAAACGGTCACGACCTACCCATGTGGGATTTTCGGGGTCATAGTTGAGGTACTCAGAATAGAGTACGTTGATGAAGTCTGCACCACCCATTGCACCACCAGGGTGACCTGATTTTGCCTTCTCTACAGAAGCAGCAGCCAAGATACGAATGTTGTCGGCTGCATGATTTAATACTTTAATGTCGTTCATAATTTCAATTACAAATTATAATTTACTATTTATACTTTATTTTGCATTCAATCATTGATAAAGTGCAATCTACAAAAACCTTCACTAATGAACTGTCCTTCGTAGATTGTACTCTGCTAATGAATTTAGTTTTTGCAAGTAACTGCTGCCTGCTCAATGCCGAGGCAAGCCTTGTAGTTCTCGATGTACTTGTTGAATCCTTCTACATCCTCGGGAGTAGGAGCAATTTCTACACCAGTGTTTCCTGCAAATACTACACGATCGAGATATTCGTCCAATGGCAATCCTTCGGTATTGTTAACCAGATAAGAGGCTAACAATGCCATACCCCAAGGTCCACCTTCGCCTGCTGTCTCCATTACAGAGATAGGAGAGTTGATGGCTGCTGCAAGGATGCGTTGTCCTACGCCTGCAGTCTTGAAGAGACCACCATGACCAGTGATGCGGTCAACCTTGATCTTTTCCTCGTTGAACAGAATGTCGTTACCAATCTTGAGTACACCTACAGAGGCGTGCAAGTGGGCACGCATGAAGTTTGCCAAGTTGAACTTGTCACCCGCTGAACGTACAAACAAGGGACGACCTTCTGCCAAACCTGTAATAGGCTCACCAGAGATGTAGTTGTATGAAATGAGACCACCACAATCTGCATCACCCTGCAATGCATTGTTGTAGAGTTTGCCATATACTTCGTTCATATCCACGGGGATACCGAGCAATTCCTGATATTCCTTGAAAAGGTTTACCCATGCATTGAGGTCAGAAGTACAGTTGTTGCAGTGTACCATGGCAACCAAACTACCATCGGGAGTAGTTACCATATCAATCATTTCATAGGGTTGTGAAAGTTCCTTCTCCAATACAATCATAGAGAAAGAAGATGTACCAGCTGATACATTACCTGTGCGTTGCTTTACGGCATTGGTGGCAACCATACCTGTACCTGCATCACCTTCAGGAGGACATACGGGTACACCGGGTTTCAAGTTGCCTGATACGTCCAACTTCTTGGCACCTTCGGCAGTAAGTACTCCGGCATTTTCACCAGCAACGAGTACTTCGGGAAGGATATCGAGAAGTTTCCAATCGAATCCCTTGGGAGCAATCAGGTTGTCGAACTTGCTAACCATGTCAGCAGAGTAGGTCTTGGTGTTGGGGTCAACAGGAATCATACCTGATGCATCGCCAATACCGAGTACGCGCTTGCCTGTAAACTGCCAATGGATGTATCCAGCCAAAGTGGTGAGGAAGTTGATGTCCTTCACATGGGGCTCGTTGTTGAGGATGGCTTGGTAGAGGTGTGAAATGCTCCAACGCAAGGGGATATTGTATACAAAGAGTTCAGAGAGTTCTGCTGCAGCCTGTCCTGTGTTGGTATTTCTCCATGTACGGAAGGGTACAAGAATCTCTTCTTTTTCGTTGAAAGGCATATAGCCGTGCATCATAGCACTGATACCGATGGCAGCCAATGTCTCAATCTCAATACCATACTGTTCCTTTACATTGTTGCGAAGGTCGGAATAGCAGTCTTGTACACCGTGCCAAATGGATTCTACACTATATGTCCAAAGACCATCCACAAGTTGGTTCTCCCAAGTGTGGCTACCTTGAGCGATGGGCTTGTTCTCTTGGTCAATCAATACAGCCTTGATACGAGTAGAGCCAAACTCGATACCGAGAACGGCCTTACCGGATTCTATGGTTGATTTAGCGTCCAAATTCATTTTTGTTCTATTGTTTTGTGTGTTGAACTACAAGTTATAAGTAGAAATACTCATATGTATAATAATGTATAGTACTTATAACTTGTAATTCTTCACTTGTTACTACTTAGCAAAGTGCCTTATTCAACATGTAGTAAACTTCGTTCATGCGAAGTTCATTCTTGAAGTTGCTGATGGTTGTATCCTTGTTAATCTTAACGTATTCGATACCCACGATTTCAGCGAAATCTTCCCAGTACTCTTCGGTGATGTCGTAAGAGAATGCACTGTGGTGTGTACCACCTGCGAGAATCCATGCACCTGCACCGATTTCGAATGTAGGTTGAGGAATCCAAAGAGCAGATGCAACAGGAAGGTTAGGCATAGGCTTCGGCTCGATACATTCAACTTCTTGAGAGATGAGGCGGAAACGGTTGCCAAGGTCAACTACTGTAGCCTTGATACCACGACCTACTTTTGAAGTGAAGACGAGACGTGCAGTCTGTTGCTTGCGGATACCAATACCGAGGAAGTGAACTTCGAGCTTGGGTTTCTCTTCCTTTGCGATAAGCGGACAAATCTCGAGCATGTGGCTCTGGAGGCAAGATGACTGGTCACCTGCAAAGTTGAGTGTATAGTCTTCGAGGAATGAGCAACCGATAGGCATGCCGTGCTGGATAACCCAAAGAGTGCGGCAGAGACAAGCTGTCTTCCAGTCACCTTCAGCTCCAAATCCGATACCTTCAGCCATGAGACGCTGAGAAGCAAGACCAGGAATCTGGTCGAAACCTACGAAGTTAGGATCGTTGATGTCTGCATCACCGAGGTCGTCGAAGTTAGTAGTGAAGGCAGTAGCTCCTTCGTCTTTCAATACGCGACGCAATGCGATTTCAGCCTTGGCAGCATTCTTAACCTTTTCCCAATATACTTCTTCTCCGCTTTCATCAATCTTGATTTCATACAACTTCTTGTACTCTTCAACGAGTGCATCAGCCTCTTCATCAGTTACCTTCTTGAGGTAATCCATCAATGAAGAAACGGGGTAGTAATCTACATGATAACCCATGCGTTGTTCAAATTCTACGCGGTCACCATCGGTTACTGCTACATTGTTCATATTCATACCGAACATGAGGCAACGAGTGTTCTTTGCATCGGCAACACCTGCTGATACACGTGCCCATACTGCAATCTTTTCCTGTACCTCTTCGCTCTTCCAGTAACCGCAAACAACCTTGCGAGGAACACGCATACGAGTGCAGATGTGACCGAACTCGATATCACCATGAGCTGACTGGTTGAGGTTCATGAAGTCCATATCGATTGTTTCCCAAGGAATCTCAGCATTGTACTGAGTGTGGAAGTGGAGGAGGGGTTTCTGCAGAGCTTGAAGACCCTTGATCCACATCTTGGCAGGTGAGAAGGTGTGCATCCATGTGATGATTCCTACGCACTTCTCATCGTTATTAGCTGCTTTCATTACTGCTTCTACTTCCTTTGAAGAGTTTGCAGTGCCCTTATAAACAACCTTGATAGGTATGATTCCGCTATTGTTGAGTCCGTCAACCATTTCTTTTGAGTGGCCATCTACGATCTTAACCGTTTCACCACCATAGAGCAACTGAGCACCAGTCACCCACCATACTTCGTACTGTTCAAAAATGTTTGCCATAATTTCTATTGTTTTAAAGTTAATAATTTTATTTGTTTCTTAAATGAATCAATGCTTTTGTCCCTTTTGACCATAGTAGGCATTGGGACCATGCTTGCGATTGTAATGCTTTTCGATGAGGAGCGGGTTCATTGTAGTCTCGGGATTGAGAGTGAATGAAATGTACGCCATCTTGGCGCACTGCTCCATTACTTTTGCATTGTAAACGGCATTTGAAGGACTTGTTCCCCATGAGAAAGGACCATGATTCTTAACCAATACTCCTGGAGTATGGTCGGGATTGATTCCTTCGAAACGCTTTACAATCACGTTTCCTGTTTCCAATTCGTATTCATCTTCTACTTCATCTTTGGTCATGCTGTCGGTACAGGGTATCTCCTTGTAGAAATAGTCTGCATGAGTTGTTCCTATATTGGGAATATCCTTACCAGCCTGTGCCCATGCGGTTGCATAGGTTGAGTGAGTGTGAACAACACCTTGAATGTTGGGGAAAGCGCGGTAAAGTACCAGGTGAGTGGGGGTATCAGAAGAGGGATTAAGTTCTCCCTCAACCACCTTACCTGTGTGGAGATCTACTACAACCATATCTGAGGCTTTCATGTCATCGTAACTTACGCCACTGGGCTTGATAACAACCAATCCTTTTTCACGATCGATACCTGACACATTACCCCAAGTGAATATAACCAAACCTTGCTTCACAAGATCGAGGTTAGCTTGGAATACTTTTTCTTTCAGTTCTTCTAACATAATAGTATTATTATATAATGTATATATTATAGTTTAAATCTTGGGTCACGAGAGTATGCCTTATCGTTGAACTTGTATAGATAGGCTCCACGTCGTGAACTTGATTTATCAATCATTTCAGTCTTTTCTATGTAATCCATCTCTGCAACTTTCTTTCTAAAGTTGCGCTTGTCAATGGTCTCATCCTGAATGGTCTCGTATAGAGACTGCATTTGACTAAGGGTGAATAGTCGGGGGAGTAGATTCAGCCCAATGGGCTCAAGTGATGCTTTGCGTCGCATCAGTTCTTTTGCTTTTGATATCATTGCCGGATGGTCGAAACTTAAATCCGGCAAATCGTGGATGTTTATCCATTTTGCATGGTGCTTTTCCACCAGCTTACGGTCGTACTCATCTACATTGATGAGTGCGTAATAGGCTACTGATATTACTCTTTCGCCCGGGTCTCGGTTGATTTCGCCAAAGGTTCCGACTTGCTCCATATATACGTTTTCAAGTCCAGTCAACTCTTTCAATACTCGCTTGGCGGCATCGTCCACACTTTCATTATCTTGTACAAAACCACCCATTAGTGACCATTTCCCCTTTTCAGGCTCAAAGTTACGTTTCAATAAAAGCAGACTCAATTCACCTTCGTTCAAGCCGAAGATTATGCAGTCTACCGAAACGTAGAATTGGGGATTTATATTATAATAGGTGGTCATCAGTTTGTTATTGTTTTTTAAGCCAATGGCTACAAGCAACAAGTACTATGACTTGTTACTTGTAGCTTATAAGCTTATCATTTATACATTACCACAATGCTGCATACAAAATTGTAAGAATTACAACGATGGCAACAGCACCAATGTTGAATGCCTTGTCTGTACGGAAGATAGCAATATCGATACCGATAGACTTGGGATCTTCGACTTTGTCCTTAGCATTTGAATGGAGGTATACACCGATGCTGAAGAACATCAAAGCAAGGAAGAATATTGCCTCGAAACCGTAGCAACGCAACTCGTATGAGAACATAGAGAGGATACCAACTGCCAAGCAAATAGCACCGCAAATGATAGTAACCTTGCTCCACTTCAACTGAGTCTTGATTGTGTGCTCATCAAGTTTTTCAGCAGGTACAGTCTTCTTGCTCATCAATGAGATGCTGAAGAAGAGAACTACCAAGCATGCGAATACATATCCCATACGCAACAAGAACGGTACGTCAGGAAGTGTGAACTTGAAGAGGATTGAGAAGAAGAATGTACCGATAGCTGCAACAACGGCTGCAGTACCTGATGCACGCTTCCAAAGCAAACCGAGACCGAAAATAACTACGATACCAGGATATACGAAACCTGAATACTCCTGAATAACCTGGAATGCCTGGTCAGCACCACCCATGATGGGGTATACAGCGATAACTGCAAGTATCAAAGCTGAGATAGAGGTCAAACGTCCTACATTTACCAACTTCTTTTCTGAAGCATTCTTGTTGAAGAAACGCTTGTAGATATCCATTGTAAAGATGGTAGAAGTAGAGTTGAACATAGATGCCAATGAAGAAATAACAGCAGCAGCAAGTGCAGCGAATGACAGACCCTTGATCAATGTGGGAGTGAAGTTACGGATCAAGAAGGGATATGCGTCATCAGAACGTTCGATAGAACCTGCGAGAGAAGCTCTCAAGTCAGCACAGTCGGGAGAGTTCATGATGTAGAATGCACATACACCGGGGATACATACGATGAAAGGAATCAAAATCTTCAAGAATGCAGCGAAGATCATACCCTTTTTAGCTTCTGCCAAAGACTTAGCAGCAAGACCCTTCTGGATGATATACTGGTTGAAACCCCAGTAACCCAAGTTTGTGAGCCACAATGCACCTACGATAACCACGATACCGGGGATATCAAAGTAGGGGTCAGCCTTCTGAACTGTGAAACCATTCTCTACGATACCATTGATAACGGGGTAGAGTTCTTCATTTCGAGTGACGACAAGATTGAAATGCTTGTCTGCCGGATTCTGTATTAACTCGTTGTAAATTTGTCCCAATGCTCCGAATGCACCACCATCAATGTTGAGGCTGCTTGCGATTACGTCAAGAGCTGCGTATGCAGTGATAAGACCACCACCTACGAGGAATGTAACCTGCATAACGTCAGTCCATGCTACAGAAGCCAAACCTCCATAAATTGAGTACAAACCTGCTACGATGAAGAGGAAGAGGATGATAACAAGCAAAGTCATATCCACATTCATACCCATGAATACACCAGCGATAGTAGGCAAACCAAGAATCTGCTTCATGGCAAGTGCTCCTAACCATGCTACTGATGTCAAGTTGATGAATACGTAGAGGAACAACCAGAAGATAGAGAATGACAAACCTACACCCCAGTTGTAACGTTCGCTGAGGAACTGAGGAATGGTGAAGATTTTCTTCTCAATCATCAAAGGAAGCAAGAACTTACCTACAACAATCAAGGTTGCTGCTGCCATCAACTCGTATGCAGCCATTGCAATACCTGATACGTAAGCAGAACCTGACATTCCGATAAACTGCTCTGCTGAAATGTTTGCAGCGATGAGCGATGCTCCCACTGCCCACCATGTCAATGTGTTACCGGCCAAGAAGTAATCTGTTGAAGATTTCTCTTCGCCTTTCTTTCCTCTTGAGAGGAAGATACCCATACCGACGAGAATTACGATATAGGCTGCAAAAACGAGATAGTCCGCTGTCGCAAAACCATTGTTTTTAAGCGCTTCTAAAATTTCCATATCACTTAATTTAATTTGTTGTTAATAAATTACTTTTCTACGCCAAACTTGTATACACAACGGCTGCTGTAGGTATCACCCGGTTCCAAAATGGCTGATCCCCAACCTTCAAGATGAGACTTGTTGGGAGTGTCAGGATACTTTTGAGTTTCCAAGCAGAAACCTGTGCGTTGGTTGTAAATAATTCCCTTCTTACCTGTTACAGTACCATCGAGGAAGTTACCGCTGTACACTTGGATACCAGGTTCGTTAGTGTAAACTTCCAAAGTGATGCCAGTAACGGGGCTCTTGAACTTAGCAGCCAACAGGCTTTCGTCGCCATTGGTGTTCAAGCACCAGTTGTGGTCATAACCATTACCGAACTTAACTTGTTCGAAGTCGAAATTGTCAATTTCAGTACCAACAACCTTCTCAGTAGTGAAGTCCATGGGAGTACCAGCTACAGGAGCAATTTCTCCAGTAGTCATGTATGTGTCATCTACGGGAGTGTAGTAGTCAGCATTCACATACAAAGTGTGGTCAGTGATGGGTAATCTGGGATTACCAGAAAGGTTGAAGTAAGAGTGGTTGGTCATGTTAATAACTGTAACCTTGTCTGTAGTTGCTTTGTAATCGATATCGATTGCATTCTCAGAGGTGAGGGTATAAGTAACTGTTGCAGTAACATTACCGGGGAAGTTTTCATCACCATCAGGAGAATTCAGTGTCAATACAACTGTGCTATCGTTGGGTTGTGAACCATCGTACACTTTGTATTGCCATCCGTTAGGACCACCGTGCAAGCAATGTCCAAAGTTGTTCTGAGGCAATTGGATTTCTGCACCTTCAATCACAATCTTACCTTGGTTGATACGGTTTGCATAACGACCGATAGATGCACCGAAGTCTGTCTGGTTATTCTCGGGAAGATAATCTTCAATGTTTTCAAATCCGAGAACTACGTCCTGCATGTTACCGTTCTTGTCGGGAACCATGATAGACACGATGCGTCCACCGAAGTTGGTGATGCATACTTCCATGCCAGCGGCATTTTTCAACACATAGAGGTCTGTCGGTTTACCACTAACCTCACTTTTGAATTGCTCAGGATTAAGACCTGAAAGAGTTAACTCTTGCTTGGGCTGCTTAGGAGCGCAAGCTGCTAAAAGTGACAGGACTACACCTGCACCGAAAATACTTTTTACGTACTTCATGATAGCTTTTCTAATAGGTTTAAAAATTTAAATTCGAATTTTGGGTGTAAAAGTAACACTTATTTTCTTAGTATAAGTACTAAATTTATATGTTATACAACATAAAAATGGTTTTTTATTACAATCAGGGTGTGTTTTCACATTCATTTTGACTTTTTCCACATCATTCCATTATCGTTTAAATAAAAACAGGCTGTTGAAGTGTGTCTTCAAACAGCCTGTTTATATCCTTTTATCGGTCATTAAATCAATTTACGTGAACCATCACCAATGACAACATTAATGATGTTAGGAGATTTGCCATACTTCTCTCTATACTTGGCCTTTACAGTGTCCACAAAGGTGTCGTAGAGTGCGTCTTCTACCAGATTGATAGTACATCCTCCGAAACCTCCTCCCATGATGCGTGAACCCGTTACTCCACAGTCTTTTGCAATATCGTTCAAGTAGTCGATTTCCTCGCAACTTACTTCGTAATCTTTGCTCAATCCTGTGTGTGTTTCATACATCATTTGACCTACCGTTTCGTAGTCTCCTTTTTGAAGTGCATCACAAACCGCCAGTACACGATCGGTTTCTCCGATTGCATAGGTCGCACGGCGGATGTCTTCTTCACTACATTCAGCCTTAACCTCTTCGAGCATTTCCCAAGTACAATCGCGCAAAGTCTCAATGCCATCGTGACGTTTGGCTATGGCGGCAACCACGTTTTCACAACTTTGTCGTCTGTCGTTGTAAGGTGAGCCTATCAGTTCGTGCTTAACACACGAGTTGACAAGTACCAGTTTATACCCTTGTGGATTCCATGGGAAATATTCAAACTCACCGCTACGGCAATCAAGTCGCATCAAGTATCCTGCTTTTCCGTGAATGGAAGCAAACTGATCCATGATACCACATTTACAACCCAAATAGTTGTGTTCAGTTGCTTGACCTACCTTAGCAAGTGTCATTTTGTCAATTTTATTATCACCGAAAAGGTCATTGAGTGCAAAAGCAAAACAACTTTCAAGAGCCGCTGATGAAGACATGCCTGAACCGAGTGGAACATCGCCCGCAAAAGCGGTGTCAAACCCCTCTACAGGTACCCCTAACTTCATCATTTCACGCACTACACCGAATATGTAGCGGAAATGACTCGCATGAGGTCCTTTGTCATCGTCAATGCTGAATTCGTCATAATCTTTTAAGTCGATGGAGTAGGCACGGACCTTGCGTGTTCCATTTGGCTTAATTTCTGCAATCATACCTTGCTGAACAGCACCGGGGAATACATATCCTCCATTGTAGTCGGTATGTTCTCCAATTAGATTTATACGTCCTGGAGAAGCATACACCGAGCCTTCTGCATCAAAGAAATGTTTCTTGAAGCGACTTCTTACGTCGTCAATCGTAAGTCTCATAATGTGTTATGTTTAAGGTTTATTTCTCCACACCGAACTTGTAGATAGTACGTTGGGTATAAGTTTCTCCGGGATTCAAAACTACGCTTGGGAAGTGTCCTCTGTTGGGTGAATCGGGGAAGTGTTGTGCCTCAAAGCAGATAGATGAGCGAGCAGGGAATGTTGCTCCGTGAGCTCCCTCAAAACCGTCACCCCAGTTGTTGGTGTAAACTTGTACACCTGGTTCGGTTGTAAACACTTCCATCACGCGTCCACTGATGGGCTCTACGCATTTAACGGCAAAACTCAATTCATTGGGCTCCTTTTTGTTAAGTACAAAGTTGTGGTCATAACCATTGCCGAACTTGAGTTGTTCAAATTCTTCATTGATACGACTACCTACGGTGCGAGGTGTGCGGAAATCCATAGGAGTGCCGGCTACGGGAGCAATATCTCCTGAGGGGATACAAACATCGTTGATGGGTGTATACCAATCGGCGTTGATGGTGACAATGTTGTTCTCAATTGAGGGAGTAGGGTTTCCTAAACCTGAAAGGCTGAAGAAACCATGATGAGTCATGTTGACGATGGTTTTCTTATCAGTTGTTCCCTTGTAGTCGAGGATAAGTTCGTTTTCGTCAGTGAAAGTGAATGTTACGGTCATTTTCAAGTTGCCGGGGAATCCCTCTTCACCATCCACAGACAGGTAATTCAGAACTACGGTTTGTGCATTTGTCTGTTCTGCATCCCATACTCTTGCATGATAACCAGTGGGCCCACCATGTAGGCTGTTAGGGCCATTGTTTGTTGCCAAAGTGTACTCAATACCATCGAGCTTGAATTTACCATCGGCAATTCGATTTCCATAGCGACCAATCAATGTGTTGAGGTATGCCTGAGGGCTGTTAATCACATCCTCAATACAATCGTGTCCTTGTATCACATTGGCATATTCCCCATTCTTATCGGGCACCATGATACTCAAAATGGCACCGCCATAGTTCGTCAATGCCACTTCATTTCCACACTTGTTCTTCAGAATGAACAAGTCAGTCTTCTTTCCGTTTATCTCTTTTTGAAAATCCTCACGCTTCAAGCCTGAAAGATTGTTTGCTACAACGTATTCCATGATATTTATGTTTATTGTTATTGTAAAAACTCTTGCAAATAAACTTAAAATCCTTGGTTTGAGCAAACGTTTTGACGGAAATTTCTCAGTCTGTGGATGATTTTATTTCTTTTTATCTTTCTTTGATTTGTATTATGCCTTGTTCAGGTGTAGTTTATCTATGACTGACAATAAGTCTGCTACGATAAAACTACTTCCGCCTACGAATATTAGATCGTCTTCTGTGGCATTTTCAAGGGCTACCTTTGTGGCATTCAGTACATCGGGATAATATTCACCTTGCATATGGTTGTTTTGTCCTAAGGCTTTCAGCTCCTTTTCATCCAACGCTCGTTTTACTGAAGCCTTTGTAAAGTAATAGGTTGCTTCTTTGGGCATCATGGCCAGCACTCCGCTTACATCCTTGTCATTTACCATTCCCATCACGATGTGCAGATGTTTGTATGTTTGTTGTTTCAATTGGTCAATGATGTAGTTGATGCCTCCCACATTGTGTCCTGTGTCGCATATAAGGGTAGGGTGGTTGTTTAATTTTTGCCAACGTCCCATCAGCCCTGTCAACTTGCATACGTTGGCAAATCCCTTTCTTACGTCATCTTCTGTGATGGTGTATCCCACTTCCTTTAGTTGGTCAATGGCGGTTAGTATCGTGTTTGTGTTCTTCTCTTGGCAAAGTCCGCCCAATTCTCCAACCAACTCTCCGTAAGCCTTTGTTTGATACATTCTGTGGTTATCTTTTGTGGGCATCGAGGATATTATCTGTTTTTCCTCCTCTGCGAATACGATAGGGGCACATACCTCTTTCCCTTTATCCAGGAATACGGGTCTTGTTTCATCTGTGCTTTCACCTATCACCGTAGGTATATCCTTTTTGATGATACCAGCCTTTTCAGATGCTATCTTGGCAAGGGTGTCTCCAAGGAATTGAATGTGGTCAAAACTGATGTTGGTGATGATGCTCAGGTCAGGGGTAATGATGTTGGTACAATCAAGTCTTCCTCCCAAGCCTACCTCTATGATGGCTACATCCACGTTGCTTTCGGCAAAATAGTTGAACGCCATTGCCGTGGTTAATTCAAAGAATGAAGGATGAAGGGGTTCGAAGAAGTTTCGATGTTTTTCTACAAATCGTATTACATATTCTTCTGAAACCATTTGACCATTCATTCGAATGCGTTCGCGGAAGTCAACAAGGTGAGGCGAGGTATAGAGACCTACCTTGTAACCTGCTGATTGTAAGATAGCAGCCAAGGTATGCGAACACGAACCCTTTCCATTGGTTCCTCCTACGTGTATGGTACGAAAGCGTTGGTGTGGATGTCCGAAGTGCTCATCAAGTTTATGTGTGTTTGACAAACCTTCTTTGTAGGCATCTCCTCCCACATGTTGAAAAAGTGGTGCACTATTGAATAGGAATTCGATGGTTTCTTGGTAGGTCATATTTCCTCTGTTGTTAACATTGTATTTTTGATATAGAGAACACGGATTACAGGTCTCATTCATGTTGAAATTATCCGTGTAATCCGTGTGGTCAGTATCCAATTGATATTGGGTTATTCAAAATAACTTTTGAACTTCTTGAAAATCTTGTCTTTGATGCTCATGTTGGGTGTGAAGTTGTCCGAACCTTGCATCTTTTCCAACGCATTCTTTTCTTCTTTTGAAAGTGTTTCGGGCACATATACACTGATGTTTACCAACAGGTCACCTGTGCCGTATCCGTTTACGTTGGGTAAACCTTTTCCTTTCAGTCTTAGTATCTTACCAGGTTGTGTGCCAGGTTCTATCTTTACCTTTACTTTTCCGTCGATGGTTGGAATTTCCACTGTATCGCCCAATGCGGCTGAGGGGAAACTTAGTAGCAAGTTGTAGATGATGTCATCTTCCTGGCGGATGAGTTCTTGGTTGGGTTCTTCCTCAATTTGTATCAGCAAGTCACCAGGTACACCATTGTGTTTTCCTGCGTTACCCTTGCCACTCATCGAGAGTTGCATTCCTTCGGCTACACCTTTGGGTATTTTTACCTCTACCACCTCTTCGCCATACACAATGCCTTCACCTCCACAATGCTTACACTTGTTCTTGATGATCTTTCCTTCACCATTACATTGTGGACATACGCTTTGTGTCTGCATCATTCCGAAAATGCTCTGTTGTGTACGTGTCACACTACCTGTACCATGACATGTGGGACAAGTTTCTGTGCCTCCACTTCCTTCGGCTCCACTACCATGACAATGGTCACAGATGACGTACTT
The DNA here is from genome assembly GCA_017560945.1 of Bacteroidaceae bacterium. Lineage (GTDB taxonomy): Bacteria > Bacteroidota > Bacteroidia > Bacteroidales > Bacteroidaceae > Phocaeicola_A. The sequence goes on from JAFZDY010000016.1 coordinate 49,224, forward strand.
CTTCAGCTTGAATTTTTTCTCCGCTCCGTTAAGAATTTCTTTTAGGTTAAGGCGAACTTTTACGCGCAAATCCGAACCTCTGAATCGACGTTGGCGTTGTTGTCCTCCACCTCCTCCGAAGCCGCCAAATCCACCGAATCCTCCACGTCCGCCGAATACATCGCCAAACATAGAGAAGATGTCATCCATAGACATTCCTTGTCCACTGAAACCTCCGAAGCCACCGGCTCCACTCATACCTTCGTGACCGAATTGGTCATATCGGGCACGCTTTTGTGGGTCGTGCAACACGTCGTATGCTTCGGCTGCTTCCTTGAACTTCTCTTCCGCATCCTTGTCATCGGGGTTGCGGTCAGGGTGATATTTGATTGCTAACTTCTTGTAAGCCTTCTTTATTTCGTCCTCTGTGGCGGTTTTGCTTACGCCCAGCACTTCGTAATAATCTCTCTTTGCCATATTCTGTTGAATTATGAATTATAAATTATGAATTGTGACGACTACTTGTAGATTGGTAAGAATTTACCTGAACACACTGACCATTTTTTTTCTTCATTGTATCCGCATTCCTACGTTGGGTAGTTTCATGCCACAATTTAGAATTCACAATTTTAAATCTTATTGTCCTACTACTACTTTTGCGTGACGGATTACCTTGTCATTTAACTGGTAACCAGTCTGTACACAATCAAGGATTTTACCTTTCAACTCATCGGTAGGTGCGGGCACCAGTGCGATGGCTTCGTGGTAGTCGGTATTGAAGTCTGCTTCGTGAGTATCAATCTTTTCCAATCCTTCTTGTTGAAGTGTCTTCAAGAATTTGTTATATATCAATTCCACACCATCGTACAGAGCCTTCACCTCTTCGTTTTCGCTCTTCATGTTTTGTAGGGCACGTTCGAGGTCATCAATTACGGGCAAAATGGATGTAATGGCTTTTTCTCCACCGTTTTTGATGAGTTCTGCTTTCTCCTTCAATGTACGTTTACGGTAGTTGTCAAACTCTGCCATTTGTCGAAGAATTTGGTCTTGTTGAGCGGCTATTTTTTCTTCGCATGCGGTCAATTGTTGTTGCAATTGCTCCTCTACGCTCAATTCCTTTTCACTCTCTTCAACATTGTTTTCCTCCACATTGGCTTCGTTGGTCTTAGTTTCTTCAGCTATTTGTTCGTTCAACTCTTCATTTTGAACATTCATCTCTTCTGTCTGATTCATGTTATGGTTGTTTCTTTTATTGTTCTTATGTCTTTTCATTTTCATTATAGGGGATTTTGGTTATTGCATTCCTAACAAATACCTTGCCATAATGTTCTTTTTGTCAAAGCGAATGCAAAATTACTCAATTCCTGCCATACTGGCAACAAGGTGTGACAAGTTTTCCTGTTTCTCTTTCCCTTTTCGCATTTTTAGTTGTATCTTTGCACCGGAATTAGTTCATTAGTTGATGAGTTGGTGATTTTTGGGTCATACATATCCCTCCTTGTCAACCGATGTTTCGTTTGCGATATATAATAAAATAAGGTATAAAGAAGAAATCTATGATTACAGTATCAGATCTTGCGATTCAGTTTGGAAAAAGAGTGTTGTACAAGGATGTAAACTTGAAGTTTACCAATGGAAATATCTATGGTGTTATCGGAGCCAATGGAGCTGGTAAGTCAACCTTTCTGCGCGCCATTAGTGGCGAGTTGGATCCTACGAAGGGAAGTGTGACCCTTGGCCCAGGCGAACGTCTTTCAGTACTCAGTCAGGACCACTTTAAGTGGGATCAGTATACTGTTCTTAATACCGTGTTGATGGGTCATACCGTACTTTGGGACATCATGAATCAGCGTGATGCTATTTATGCCAAGGCGGATTTTACTGATGAGGATGGTTTGAAGGTTGCCGAGTTGGAAGAAAAGTTTGCCGAACTTGACGGATGGAATGCCGAGAGTGATGCGGCCGCTCTTCTTAGTGGATTAGGTATTAAGGAGGACAAGCATTACCTCCTTATGAGCGAACTCAGTGGTAAGGAGAAAGTACGTGTCATGTTGGCACAAGCTCTCTATGGTAACCCTGATAACCTTCTTCTCGACGAGCCTACCAACGACCTTGATATGGAGACCGTTACTTGGCTCGAGGAATACTTGAGCAACTTCGAACATACCGTGTTGGTAGTGAGCCACGACCGTCACTTCCTCGACTCTGTATGTACTCACACTGTGGATATCGACTTCGGTAAGGTCAACCTCTTTGCTGGTAACTATAGTTTCTGGTACGAGAGCTCTCAACTTGCACTTCGTCAGGCTCAGAATCAGAAGGCTAAGGCCGAGGAAAAACGCAAGGAGTTGGAGGAGTTCATTCGTCGTTTTAGTGCCAATGTGGCTAAGAGTAAACAAACTACAAGTCGTAAGAAGATGTTGGAAAAACTCAATGTCGAGGATATTCAACCCTCTTCACGCAAATATCCTGGTATCATCTTCACTCCTGAACGCGAGCCAGGTAATCAGATTTTGGAAGTTAGTGGCCTTCGTGCTGAGATGGAGGATGGCACCGTACTCTTCAATGATGTAAATTTCAATGTTGAAAAGGGTGACAAGATTGTTTTTCTCAGCCGCGACCCACGCGCTATGACCGCTTTCTTTGAAATTATCAATGGTAATCGCAAAGCACATGCCGGAAAGTTCGATTGGGGTGTAACTATCACCACCGCATACTTACCGCTTGACAATACTGAATTCTTCGATACCGACCTCAATCTTGTTGACTGGCTTAGTCAGTTTGGTGAAGGTAATGAGGTGTATTTCAAGAGTTTCCTTGGTCGTATGCTCTTCAGTGGTGAAGAGGTACTTAAAAAGGCTAATGTACTCTCAGGAGGTGAAAAGATGCGTTGTATGATTGCTCGTATGCAATTGAAGAATGCCAATTGCCTCATCCTCGATACTCCCACTAACCATCTCGATTTGGAAAGTATCCAGGCATTCAATAACAACCTCAAGATATATAAGGGAAATGTACTTTTCAGTAGCCATGACCACGAATTCATTCAAACCGTGGCAAACCGTATCATCGAACTTACACCTAATGGTATCATTGACAAAATGATGGAGTACGACGAGTACATCACCAGCGAACATATCAAGGAAATGCGTGCTCGTATGTACGGTGAGTAAATACCATATCAGTTTTCTCCTTTTTATTGGAGGATAAAGGAAGATACAAAAGTACGTAAATAGAAGACAAAGGCCGATAGTTATGCTATCATAAGTTATATGTTAGCGATACTATCGGCCTTTGTATTGTTATGAATCGGACTCTTATTTATCCTTATCTTAATTGATTATTTCTCAACTTTTACTCGAAGGATGGTGAATGAGTATTTCGGGAATTTATAGGCGAATGTCTTACCAAACTCTGTGAATAGCTCATTCTGGGGATAAATCTTCTTAGGTTCTTCCATCGAGTTTTCCTCTTCCAAACTATTTGCCTTCAAGGTAATGGTCTTTCCCTCGGGTAATACATTGGTAACACCCTCTAATGTAAAGTCTACTGTTTGTGCTTTGTCCGATGCGTTTACAAACTTGATGATGACTTCACCCTTCTTCTCGTCGTAACCCGTTGCTAAGAACTTCTGAGGAGTCTCTTGAGAGGCTTCTTCTATACTATCTGAGGCAATGATGTAGGTACTCGAACCCACATTGTATGTAGGTCTGTTTCTTGAGTACATCTTTTGTACGTGGTACGATGAACGTCCCATTACCTGGTCAGTATCTATCCATATAAGGTTTGTTGACCATTCGCGATTGTTTACATTCTCAAAGAGTGGCGCATACGAGGTCATCTTGACCAAGTCACTATTACGCTCCATACCTGAGATAAAGGCTGCTTCAGCGAGAGCCGCATTCATGTTTCCGCCACCTACGCCTTGATTGCAGGCATATTCTCCTACGTACACGTCCCACTTGCCACGAACTTTGTTGTCGAATAGGGTAGTGTTATTGTAAAAGAATTCCGGTGTCACATACCAGTGTGGGTCTATCATGTCGGTCTTCTCTATGGCGCGATCTTCATTCTTCAATCCTGTCATATCGTTGTAGATGAGTATCAGTTCGGGATACTTCTCCTTGATAGCCTTGTAGAATATATCAAATCGTTTGTCATACTCGGTTCCCCAGTTTTCGTTTCCTATCTCCACATATTTCAGGGGAAATGGGTCTGTGTGTCCGTTCTTGGCGCGTTGAAGTCCCCATTCAGTATTAACATCACCCAATGCATATTCGATGGCATCCATGCAATCGTCCAGATAGATATCTATCTCTTCTTCGGTACAAGCATCACCCATGCGGTACTGACATCCCATACCTACGTTGCATACAAACATCATATCAGTTTTTATGTCTTCGCAATATTGCAATACCTCGTGATAACCCATTCCGTATGAGCATCTGTAGCCCCATGTGCTATATTCGCCTGGACGTGAAGCAGGGTCGCCCAATGTCTTTTTCCATTCAAATCTGTTGGCAAGCGATATTCCCTCTACCACACAACCACCTGGCCAACGGAAGAAGGCAGGCTTCAGGGCTGCCAAATACCTTGCTACGTCCTCGCGCATACCATTGTATCGTTCGTAGAAGGTTGGGGGGAAGAGCGATACATAGTCGAGCCACACCTTACCCGGAGCGTCAAATTCTAATACCAGTTGTGCTTCGTTGTCACTCTCTGTAGGTTCTATCACCTTCAGTTCATCTTCCCATTCTCCTGTCTTTCGTATGATGAGGCCTGTTTCTCCTATAACCTTACCTTTCTTGGAAATCAACTTTGCCGTGATGTTTCCTTCGTAATCTTCATTTGTACGGAGGATAATGCGTAGGGCATACAATTTACCTTTTTCAATGTTCATTCCCCAATACCCCTCGTTGATCAGTTGTACTGGTTTCTTGGCATTGATGATGTTCACTTCCAGATTATTAGGAGCCGTTTCAAACATAGGCTTATCCTTGGTCAATCGCATGGTTGCCACCGACTCGTCATTCGGTTTCAAACTCCATGCACGCACCGGTTCGTTGTTCCAGTGGAAGTTGGCATTTTCGTTCACACGTCCTGTCTCGTGGTTAGGTACTGGTGCGGGTTTCAGTCGTCCGTTTTCCACATAGTATCCCTCGGGCATTTCACACTCTTCAAAACTTCTGTTTTGTACCAATTCGGCATACAGACCACCATCTCCCGCGTGGTTTATCTCTTCGAAAAATACGCCGTACATCGAGGGCGATACGTCGGCACCTCTTTCAGCTACGTTTATGGTTATGGCCACCGGTGTGCTCTCTTCCTCTTGCACAGGAGTACATGATACTACCATACCTGCCGCCATCATGGCAAAACTTAAATAGTTGAATTGTTTCATCAGTCTTATGTTTAGTTCGATGCAAATTTAGTAACTTTCTCTCACACTCACAAATCTCGGAGGAGAATAATTTTTGTCATCACTTTTTGTTGTAATGAGATTATTATGTATCTTTGCCGAGATTTGTTAAAATATAAATAAATTTAAGTCGCAAGTTGTATGAAAAGATTTTTGATGACATTCGCATGTTTGTGTATGGTTGCCATTGTCTCAATGGCTCAAGCGGACAAGTTTTACATTGTCAAAAATAATAAGACTGCTCCCATTGTAGTCGATGAAAACGATTGGATGGGAGTTATTCGTGCTGCCATTAATTTGGGTGACGATGTTCGCAAGGTTACAGGAATTCCCTCGCTTGTCGTGTTGAATGAAATTCAGGATAGACCTTCTATTATCGTAGGTACCATCGGTAAGAGTAAAAACATTGATAAACTCATCAAAGAAAAGAAACTTAATGTCAAGGATATCAAAGGTCAGTGGGAGAGTTATGTCATTCAAGGAATAGATGGAAACCTTGTTGTTGCAGGAAGTGACAAACGTGGTACTATCTATGGTATTTACGAAATATCACGTCAGATTGGTGTCTCTCCATGGTATTGGATGGCCGATGCTCCTGTTGAACACAAGGATGAATTATGGTTCTCTACCACTCGTGTCACCGATGCTCCGCGTGTGAAATATCGTGGTATCTTCATCAACGATGAGTGGCCTTCTTTCGGTACATGGTGCAACACACACTTTGGAGGAGTTAATTCCAAGGCGTATGAAAAGATATTTGAACTATTGCTTCGTTTGAAAGCCAACTACTTTTGGCCTGCTATGTGGGCTTCTGCGTTCAATGAAGACGATCCACTGTCCCCTCGATTGGCAGACGAAATGGGTATTGTGATGGGTACTTCTCACCACGAACCTATGATGCGTTCACACCAAGAGTATTTACATCGTAAAGAACAGGTCGGTCCATGGGACTATGCGACCAATAAGGAACGTGTAGATCAGTTCTTCCGCGAAGGTATGGAGCGTAACAAGGAGTATGAAAATCTTGTCACCATAGGTATGCGCGGTGATGGAGATGTAGCCATGGGAAATGGTGACGATGAGGAAAACATGAAGACACTGAAGAATGTGGTCGATGGTCAGCGTAAAATCATTAAGGATATATATGGTCGTGCAGATGCCGTACCTCAATTGTGGGCCATCTTCACCGAGGTTCAACGCTATTACGATGCTGGTTTTACTGTACCCGATGATGTTACATTGCTCCTTTGCGATAACAATTGGGGATACATCCGTCGCATAGGTCGCGATTTTGAACGTAAACGTAAGGGTGGTCTTGGCCTCTATTATCATATCGATATGAACGGAGGTCCTTGGAATGATCGTTGGGTAAACACCACCACTGTGCCAAAGTTGCGCGAACAACTGAACCTTGCCTATCAATCGGGCATAGACCGTATCTGGATTATCAATGTAGGTGACTTGAAACCAAAGGAAATGCCTATCTCATTCATTATGGATTATGCGTGGGATCCCACTTCTGTACTCCCTGGTGATGAGCAAAAGTGGTTAAACGAGTGGTCTTCCGACATCTTTGCCGGACTTCCTCTCGAACTCACAGATGAGTGTGCCGACATCATTGCTACATATTCAAAACTCAACCTCCTTCGCAAGCCCGAGGCACAATACCTTGGTATCTTCAACTACGAGGAGATGCTTCACTTGAACAACCATTGGCAATCCCTTGTCCTTCGTTGCGAAGCCCTCAAGGAGCAAATACCTGCTGAGGCTCAAGATGCCTTTTATCAATTGGTGTACTATCCAGCCGTGGCCAGTGCCGGTGTAGCCATGATGTACAATGCTGCCACCATGGGTGATAGTCTTACTGTTCAGTATTTGATGGACAAGGACAAACGTCTTACAACACATTATAACAAGGTTATGGCAGGTGGCAAGTGGGACGGCATGATGCTTGATAATCATATTGGTTACACTCAGTGGTCAATACCCGATGATAACCGTCATCCCATGACACTTGGTTTCAGAGTTCCTCATGACTTGAGTGTCCAGAAGGAGACCAGCGAATACTCCATTGCTGCCTATGACTATACACACAAGGACGATGAGTGGATTTTCCTCGAAGGTCTTGGTCGTGGCAAGGGATGTATGGGAGCCAAGGATGTGATGCGTCCCTCTGACGTAAGTGGAAACGGACCAGTTCTTGAATACAAGGTGAACTTGACCTCCGAGGGAAAAGTTGCCATTGGTATCCTTCCGACACAAGACATCATGCCAGAGAGAGGTTTGCGTCTGGGTGTACAGATTGAAGATCAACCCATGCAACTCATTGATGCACGTCGTGGCCTTGTCGATACATTCTCTGAGTACACCAAGCAGAACCTTTCTGTATCAAAGGTATTAAAACCCCTTCCTCCTCAGAGTCGTTTGTCTCTAAGTGGTTTTGTAAACGGTCGTCAATTGCAACGTCGTACTGAGGTGTTTGACAATCTCCGTTGGCTGGATGCCACTTTCGAAAACCTCACACCTGGTACTCACACACTCAAGATTATCATGGTTGATCCCGAAATTGTGGTTGAACAACTTGTCATCAATCCAGATAACGCACGTTATAGTTACTTCGGTGCTGGGTATCAGTGGAATTACTAATGACATTATCAAGTTGATATACATATTTAATAACAAGTTATACATATGAAACTTACAAAATCGTTTAAAACCTTACTCATGGTGGTTGCGTTATCCGCACCTGCCAGTACTGCTATGTCTCAGGACAGACTTTACCCAAACACATTTTCTCTGTCCGAGGTACAATTGCTCGATGGTCCTTTCAAGCACGCCATGGAGTTGAACATTGACGTATTGTTGCAATACGACACCGATCGCCTGTTGGCTCCCTTCTTGAAGGAGGCTGGTTTGCCCAAGAAGGCCGAGTATTTCCCTAACTGGGAAGGTCTCGATGGTCACGTAGGTGGACACTACGTATCGGCTTTGGCTATGCACTATGCCGCTACAGGTAATCAGGAGTGCAAGGACCGTCTCGACTATGTGCTTGCTGAACTCAAGCGTTGTCAGGACAAGAATGGAAATGGATATGTAGGTGGTGTACCCGATGGTACTCGCATTTGGAGCGAGGTGAAGGGTGGTAATCCTACATTCGTTAACCGTTATTGGGTGCCTTGGTACAACATTCACAAGACCTTTGCTGGATTGCGTGATGCATGGATGTATGCTGGTAGCGAATTGGCTAAGGAGATGTTCCTTAAGTTATGCGATTGGGGTTGCGATGTGACAGACCCCTTGACCGATGCTCAGATGGAACAGATGTGTGGTCAGGAGTTTGGTGGTATGAACGAGGTGTATGCCGACGCCTATCAGATGACCGGTGACCTCAAGTACCTCAATACTGCTAAGCGTTTTGCACACCATTGGTTGCTCGATAGCATGGCCGAGGGTGTGGATAACCTGGACAACAAGCATGCCAATACCCAAGTACCCAAGGTTGTTGGTCATGCACGTACGGCTGAGATGTGTCAGTTAGCTGGACAAACAGAGGATGCCGCTTACTATCAGAAGGCTTCAGAGTTCTTTTGGGAGACAGTAGTTAATACTCGTTCTTTGGCCTTTGGTGGAAATAGCCGTCGCGAGCACTTTGCCCCTGCTGACGATTGCAAGAGTTATGTTGACGATCGAGAAGGTCCCGAGTCATGCAATACCAATAACATGATGAAGTTGACTCAAAACCTCTTCCGCATGACCGGTGATGTACGCTATGCCGATTACTATGAGCGTGCTATGTTCAACCACATCCTTTCAACCCAACATCCTGAACATGGTGGATATGTATACTTCACCCCCGCACGTCCTGCACACTATCGTGTCTATTCCCAGCCCAATAGCGGTATGTGGTGTTGCGTAGGTACAGGTATGGAGAATCACGGTAAGTACGGTGAATTCATCTATACTCACACCGATGATGAACTCTACATCAACCTCTTTGTAGCTTCACAACTCAACTGGAAGGAGAAGAAGTTCAGCCTCAAGCAGGAGACCAATTTCCCCAATGAAGAGACCGTACGTTTCACCGTTAATTCCAAGAAAGCTCAAACATTGAAACTCAATATCCGTTGTCCGTGGTGGGTGAAACCTGGTGAGATGAAGGTTATCTGCAATGGTAAGGACTATGCCATCGGTGCTACTCCCTCTTCATATATCGAGATTGAGCGTAAGTGGAAGAATGGCGATGTCATCGAGGTGATCATGCCTATGAGCATTACCGTTGAGGAACTTCCCAACCTCTCCAACTACATTGCCATCATGCGCGGTCCCATCCTCTTGGGTGCACGCATGGGTACTGAGCGTTTGGATGGCTTGGTAGCCAACGATGGACGTTGGGCACACATTGCTCACGGTCCGTTGGTATCACTCTTTGATACTCCCTTCCTCATTGGTGAACGCGAGGAGATTGTACAGAAACTTCAGGGAATGAAACCCGTCAGTGGCAAGCCTTTGCACTTCACTGTACCAGGTTTGTTCGACGAGAAGTTCAAGAACCTCGAACTTGAACCCTTCTACGGTATCCATGATAGTCGCTACATGATGTACTGGCTCTCAATGACTAAGGCCGAGTATGCCGACTATCAGCAGAGCATGCGCGAGACCGAGAATCAGAAGTTGGAACTCGATGCACGTACCATCGATGCCATAGCCACCGCCGAGCAACAACCCGAGGTAGATCATCAGATGAAGACCCAAAGTTCTCAGAAGGGCAACTTCCAAGGCGAGGGTTGGCGCGATGCTTCCAATGGTGGATTCTTCTCATACAACATGGACACCAAGGGCGAGGAGAACCTCACACTCATGGTGCGTTACTGGGGTAACGAGAATGGTAACCGCAACTTCGACATCATGATTGACGACCATGTGCTCGCTACCGAAAACATCGTGGGCAAATGGAGACGCGAGGCATTTGTCAATGTGGAGTACCCCATCCCCTCTGAGTGGTTGAAGGGCAAGAGTGTTATCAATGTACGTTTCCAGGCAAAACCCGGTAACTATGCCGGTGGCGTGTTCTACGTTCGATTGATTAAGTAATTCCTCAGTCAGTAGAGAGATATACATACAAATAAAGGCACGGAGATTTCATTTTCTCTGTGCCTTTGTTATTTTTGCTTCTTTCCACTAAGTAGGGGGGAGAGAAGTAAACTCAGTACCCTTTCACTTTCTTATCCTTTCCCTCCATTCACGTTGTTCATACGCATCCATCTTTTCAATGGCATAGCGTAGCATGGTACGGGGCATGGTAGAAGCGTGTTTGTCGAGGAAGATGCGTAGTAGCCCAATGTCTCGTTTGCCCATTTCGCGAAGCATCCATCCCACCGCCTTTTGCATCAGGTCATGCGTCGAGTACACCAATTTGTCAGCCAATGCAAAAGCATCGCTCAAGTCTCCTTTGCGAATGAAGGCCAATGTACTCACTATCGCAATACGTCTTTCCCATAGTGACGGACTTTCCGCCAAGCGATAGAGTAGGGTACGGTCTTCGCGAGGGTATAAGTGTTCGCCCACTATGTGGGGGGCTGACACATCCACCAGGTCCCAGTTGTTGATGCGATTCGTGTGAGTTAGGTAAAAGTCAAAAATCCGTTCTTTCCCCTCATCCTTTGCCTTCCGATATTGAGCCATCAGTATCACCAGTGCACACATCCGGCACTCGTGCCACTCGCTATATAGCAGTTTTTCCACCACTTCCATAGATGCGTGTACATACCCCTTTGCCACTAATCGAATGTGAGGCACGGCCACGCCAAGGAACCTGTCTCCCTCGCCATATTCCCCTTCACCCGTCTTGAAGAACCGAGGCAGTATCACCACCTTCTCTTCATCGATATATTGCCGTAGCGATTGTACTATTTCGTCATACATGGTTGAAAAAGTGCTAAATAAATACTAAAATCACTTTGCAAATATAGGTAGAATTTATTATTCCTCCTCTTTTTCTTACAAAAAATAGTATTCACTTCGATTATAAAATATGCAAGAATGTAGATATTCTAAAAAATAACATAAATAAAAGATAGCTTTCATTGGGTAGATTTAAAAATAAATATGTATCTTTGCCGGATAAAGTGAATTTACAATGAAAGAATTGACCAAACATATCGAGGCGCTGTTGGTGGACAACGATTGTGTGATACTTCCACAATTCGGTGGTTTTGTGACCAATATGGCTCCGGCACGATGGGTGGAGGAAGAAAATTCACTACTCCCTCCTTATCGTACGATAGGGTTCAATCCTCAATTGAAAATCAATGATGGATTGTTAGTGCAATCTTATATGATCACGCACGATGCGACCTATCCCGAAGCCGCACGTTTGGCTGAGGCCGCCATTGAACGACTGAGCCAGGAATTGTACCAAAAGGGTTCAGTTGAGATGCATGGCATAGGCACACTGAGACGCACATTGGTGGGTGAATATAAGTTTGACCCTACAGAGGATGGTGTTATCACTCCTGCCTTATACGGACTTGACGCCGTACAGATGAAACCGTTGACAGTACTCGAAGAAGAACGCAAGGTTGCTGCTTCACAGGTAGTTAATAAGCCCAAAGTGGTGGTAGTCGAAGAATCAGTGACAGAGACTCCTGTCATAGAAAATAAAAACAAAGCCGTAGTTATCAAGATAAAACACGAGTGGATAGCCAATGCAATGGGCATAGTTGCCGCCATATTGCTATTTTTCTTCCTCTCAACACCTGTAGACAACACTTATATCGAAGAGGAAAACTATGCATCATTCGGCAACATCAGCGTATTTGACCAAGTGAAGGACAAGTCGGTACTGACAACCTTGGTTGAGCAAATGAGCGCACCCGTAGCTCCTGAAACAAAAAAGACTACAACGACTTTATCCGAGAAGAGTGATGCAATCGCTATGGCAAAAAAAACTGAAGTCACACCTTCCGTAAAGTCTACAGAAAAGGAAACTTTCGAAACAAAGGTTGAACTCGCAACCACAGAAAAGCATGCCGAAGTTGTAGTTCCCGTAGTTAAGGCAGAACCGACACCAATACCTGTAGCAAAACCTGCTGAGGTAACACCCGAAGCAAAGCCCATAGAGGTTGCCCCCAAAAAGAGTGCAAGTTACAACATCATTGTAGCCAGCGTACCAGCTGAGAGCGACGTGAAAGGCACAATCGAAGACTTTGCTGCTAAAGGTTACCCTGGTGCATTCCTGGTAAAAGGTAATGGACGCTTCCGCATAGCACTGAAGGCCTATGACACCGAAGCAGAAGCATATAGTCAAGTGAACGAGTTGAAGCAAAATCCCATGTTCAAAGATGCTTGGGTTTTGAAGACAAGGAACTAAAAGATTTAAACATAGATGAATCAGACACGAGAGTGCCTAAGATTCGAAAGAGAGAAAAAAGAGGGAAGTGAGAGATGAAACGAGTAAGATGCCCCAAGTGTGAAAACTTCATCACATTCGACGAAACACAATATGCCGATGGCCAATCATTGGTCTTTGTCTGTCCCGATTGCAAGAAACAATTTGGCATACGCATAGGAGTATCGAAACTGAAGGCTACACGTCGCGAAGAGAAGGTGGACGAACAGGAGAACCAACAAGCGTGTGGAAGCATAGTAGTGGTGGAGAATGTCTTTGGATACAAGCAAGTACTCCCTTTGTTTGAAGGCGATAACACCGTAGGAAGACGCAACCAAGGAACACAAATTACTGTACCTATTGAAACGGCTGATCCAAGCATGGACAGACATCATTGCATCATCAACGTAAAACGCAACAAACAGGGCAAACTCATCTATACCTTGCGCGATGGATTAAGCAACACAGGCACCTTCCTGATGAATGAGATATTAGGTCCTAAGGATAGGATGCGCATCAACGATGGTGACATCATCACTATAGGAGCTACCACCATCATATTGCGTGAAGGAGTGGGTAATGAATAAAGAAATGCATTTTTTTGCATATTCATAACCCTTAATTCATATTTATTTTGTACTTTTGCCGTTCAAAATCGATTTTGGATAAATGAGACAACTTAAAATCACAAAAAGTATTACCAATCGCAGTAGCGAAGCGCTTGATAAATATTTGCTGGAGATTGGTAAAGAAGAATTGGTATCTGTCGAAGAAGAAGTAGAGTTGGCGCAACGCATACGCCAAGGTGATCAGCGTGCGTTGGAGAAACTGACAAAGGCCAACTTACGTTTCGTAGTATCTGTAGCCAAGCAGTATCAAAACCAAGGACTCAGTTTGCAAGACCTTATCAATGAGGGAAATATCGGCCTCATTAAAGCAGCACAAAAGTTCGACGAAACACGCGGATTCAAATTCATCAGTTACGCCGTGTGGTGGATTCGTCAATCCATCCTTCAAGCTTTGGCTGAGCAATCACGTATCGTGCGCCTTCCGCTCAATCAAGTAGGTTCGGTGAACAAGATCAACAAGGTTCTCTCAAAGTTTGAACAGGAAAACGAGCGTCGCCCTTCTGTAGCCGAATTGGCAGAAGAGTTGAATATCGAAGAGGATAAGATTGCTGAGGTAATGCGCGTGAGTGGTCGTCAGGTATCTGTGGATGCGCCCTTTCAGGATGGAGAGGAAAATTGCTTGCTCGACGTGTTAACTAACGAGGATGCACCTCATACCGATAGTCCCATGGACAAAGAGTCACTCTGCTCAGAACTTGACAACATCCTTTCTGCTGTATTGAAAGATAGAGAGAAGAAAGTTATTGTGATGTCATTCGGTATTGGTTGTCACGAAAAGTCTTTGGAAGAAATTGGTGACTTATTAGGTCTTACTCGTGAGCGCGTACGTCAGATTAAAGAGAAGTCACTCCGTAAAATCAAGAACGACCCGGGTAGCAAAATATTGCTCAAGTATTTGGGATAATACTAAAAACAAGATTTATAGAATTAGCTATTATAAAAAGCTATATCTTATAAATAAAAAAATAAGAAAGGGACTATGTAATACACATAGTCCCTTATTTTTTAGTGTATGTGGAAAGATATCACTTATTTTCCTTCAATACACCACCGATGATGTCAGAAATACGGCGCAAGCCACGGTCATTGGGATGAATACCATCGGTTTGCATCTTATCACCATCCTCAGCAAACAATGTGTGGAGGTCTATCAAGTTCAAGCCGTACTCAGCGGCCACTTCTTTTTGAAGAGGAATAATCTCGTTCTTTATCACCTCATCGTTGATATTCCAAGAAGCCTTGAAGGCTGGTATAGGAGTACAGAGGTAGATTTTAGGAGTAGCTTCGGCCAAAGCCTGTTCTCTTTTCTTCTTATTCTTAGGCAAATTTGCCAATTCGGGCGAAAGTGTAGTAATCATCTGTACCAAGTTCTGCTTGAATTCTGCGCCGTGTTGCCAGTTTTGAGGCTTAGAGTCATTGGTTCCCAACTTGATGATAACGATATCAGGGTCAAAAGCCAACGCATCGCGCCAAGCCATTTCATTCATGTAGGGATTGTCACCCTTGTTCAACATAGTACGTGCGCTCACTCCGAAGTTTTTTACCCAATAATTCTTACCGAGACTCTTTTGTAAAAGGGCGGGATAAGCATATTGGGGAGCCATATCGATGCCATGTCCATCTGTGATGCTATTACCAATACAAGCCACACGAATAGCTTCATTATTAGGAATTTCACGGTTATCCAACCATGTACCGAGGTCAGTCAACAATTGGTTGTGATACTTGAAGAAAGAACCAAATCCAAAGCCATGGTCACCTGAAGGATATACGTGCATTACACACTCGTTACCAGCATTACGCATGGCTTTGTAGTACTCCAATCCGTTGGTTACGAAAGGTACAAGGCGGTCATCGCTCGCGGTGATGATGATGGCAGGAGGTGTCAAGTGGCGCTTCACAGCATTTTGTGTAGAGAATTGACGCACGAGTTCGGCGTCCTTTTGTCCCTCTTTACCCAAGAAGTTCTCGCAAGATGAAGGGTGAGACACGCGTGCATCCATAGAAATTACTGGATAGAAAAGGATGGTAAAGTCGGGTCTAACCTCATACTCGGAGTGGGTTGAAATGACTGAAGCCAAGTGACCGCCAGCCGAGAAGCCCATGATACCTACGGCACGGGGATGAATCTGCCATGTAGAGGCAGAGTCACGCACAATGCTGATACCTTTTTGTACATCGCCCATGGGTATAGTGCGGTCGCCATTAGGCAAGCGATAGTTAACTACGAAGTAAGCGATACCACGTTTGTTCAACCACTCTGAGGCTTGGTAACCCTCGTGTGAGTTTGAGAGCATTGAGTATCCACCACCAGGTACACCCACAATGGCTTTACCTGAAGGATTTTCGGGAAGGAAACATACCATCTGAGCCTTGCCATCCTCGGTAAGGTCGATTGTAAACTTTCTCGCGGTTTGTGCCTGAGCAGCTAAGATACATAGCGCCATCAGGACGAAAGAAGTAATTTTCTTCATGTTCTTAATATTATATAAGGTGTAACAATATATTTTATTCAATCAAAATTCAATGTTCAAAATTCAATAATCAAAGTTCAAAATTTAAAGTTCAATGTTAAAAACTCATCGTTCTTTTCTCTTTTGATTTCTAACTCCACCAACAACCAGTAACTACTCAACACTAAATTGTCACTTCGTGTACAGGTCTATAGTCTCTTGAATGGCTTGCTTGCACACAGGGCAATATACATCGATGGTGTGAAACCAGTTCATCATGCAATTGGGCCATGGGCGATAGACACCCTTTTGCAAGTATCCTCCACCTTCGTATACACCCAGTGCCCAAGGCTTCTCAGGATCATAGTCAGGTGCATCAGGGTTTTGTGGATTGAGTTCCCAAGGCGATTCCTTCACCGGAGTAGGCACAGGTGCATTGCCAAGCAAACTCTTCCACCCCTTCTTCTCCAAGGCGGTAAGTGTAGTAATGTTGGCCTCCCAAGGCTCCACATCGGTAAAGTACAGGTCACTCATCTCCACTCCACCTACATATTCATCAGCCAAACCCGCGAAGAGGTGACCCATCTCGTGGCTATAGGTCTTACGTGTAGAGGCACCAGGTATGTCCGCCGCACTGATACCATAAAAATTGTAAATTCCTCCGCCACCATATTTCGATGAGTTGGTGAGTATATATATCATCTCGTAAGGCACATGAGCTGCTACATCAAGCAATGCCTGATACTCCTCGGTCATCTGATAGCGTTCGGAGTCGAAGGTATAGTAATGAGTCTTAAAGGCCGTATGTTTCCATTCGCGTTTACCTGGTATGGAGGTTCCCGAGTCATGACTTGGTGTCCACACGGCGCGAAAGTTAAACTTATCCCTGTTTTCCGCATAGGGTGAGTACGCCAATATAGCCTCGGTAAAGGTTTGGCAATCCTTCACAAATTTCTCGCGCTCGGCTTCGGTGTATCCGTCGGGCAATATCACTATGTCCACCCGCTTTTCAGATTCACCCGTGCACAGGATGTCCATTGACTCGAGCGTAGGCACCATTTTGCGTATGAAGTAACTCTCCACATCAATATCGTGTGTAAACTTTAGGTGTAACTCTCCTGTACGATTTTCTCGAGTGTATATCTCTACCGTCACGTCCTTCTTGGGAAAAGGAAACACCACACCCTCGGGCATAGCCTTGGAGGTGTGCTTGGCTTCAGGTATCGTCTGCCATTCGTTGAACAACGTGTTATATCCGCGAGAGTAGATAAGTTTCCCTGTGGCTTTGTCTATGACCTTGAACAGGTGATTGCCCACGTTGCGTTGCTCTACCAGGTAACCCTTGTTGCCTGCCCAGTGAGGTTCTTCTATCACCTCATCCACATAAAAATGTTCGGTATTGGAATTTCCCGCATGGTAATAGTCGAGACGCATGCTCTTAGGTAAAAAGTAGTCATCGAAGTTGACCTGTTGTGCATCCACGCACAATGTCCCCATCATGAGTATAAGGCTGAGTAGTGAATGGCGTAGTTTCATGCGTATTCTATTTAC
Source organism: Bacteroidaceae bacterium (assembly GCA_017560945.1). Lineage (GTDB taxonomy): Bacteria > Bacteroidota > Bacteroidia > Bacteroidales > Bacteroidaceae > Phocaeicola_A. The sequence goes on from JAFZDY010000016.1 coordinate 66,642, forward strand.
CTTAGGTTAGGAAATTGTTTTTCTTAAGTAGGGCAAAAATATTTTCCCTGTGGGTGAGAAAAAAGAAAAAGAGTCGCGTCAATGAATAGTTGACACAACTCTTTGCACATTCTTTCTCTTTCGTCGGGGTAGCGGGATTCGAACCCACGACCCCCTGCTCCCAAAGCAGGTGCGCTAACCGGACTGCGCTACACCCCGAAACGTGCTTTACCTTCAAAAGCGGTGCAAAGGTAGTACTTTTTTTTGGTTTGACAAACTTTTCGGTAGTTTTTTCAACATGAGTGTTTGCAATATGGAAAACATTGCGTAATTTTGCACACATTAGTGGAGAGTTATGCCCAAATTCAAGGAAAAAGGGACGATTCACAAAATTACAATTCAGAATTTATAATTCATAATTAAATAATATGTATAGAAGTAACACATGTGGAGAGCTTCGCCTCTCCGATGCAGGAAAGAGTGTGACACTTGCCGGATGGGTACAACGCGCCCGCAAGATGGGTGGTATGACCTTCGTTGACTTGCGCGACCGCTACGGCATCACTCAGCTCGTGTTCAACGAGGAAATCAATGCTGAACTTTGCGAACAAGCCAACAAGTTGGGACGCGAGTATGTCATTCAGGTAACAGGACAGGTAAACGAGCGCTCTAATAAGAATATGAATATCCCCACGGGTGAAATTGAGATCATCGTGAGCGAACTCACCGTACTCAACTCATCTGTCACTCCCCCCTTCACCATCGAGGACAACTCTGATGGTGGCGATGACATCCGTATGAAGTATCGCTACCTCGACCTTCGTCGTCCCTGCGTACGCGAGAACATCGAACTCCGCCATCACATGACCATGGAGGTACGTCGTTACCTCGATAGCAAGGGCTTCCTCGAAATTGAGACTCCCATGCTCGTAGGTTCTACCCCCGAGGGTGCACGCGACTTCGTAGTACCCAGCCGTATGAATCCTGGTCAGTTCTATGCTCTCCCCCAATCTCCTCAAACATTAAAGCAACTCCTTATGGTCAGCGGTATGGACAGATACTTCCAAATCGTGAAGTGTTTCCGCGACGAAGACCTCCGCGCTGACCGTCAACCCGAGTTCACTCAGATCGATTGCGAAATGAGTTTCGTTGAGCAGGAGGACGTCATCTCTACCTTCGAAGGTATGGCCAAGCACCTCTTCAAGGAGTTGCGTGGTGTTGAAATCACCGAGCCTTTCCTCCGTATGCCTTGGGCCGATGCCATGAAGTACTACGGTAGCGACAAGCCCGACCTCCGCTTTGGTATGAAGTTTGTCGAACTCATGGACATCATGAAGGGTCACGGTTTCCCCGTATTCGATGGAGCCGAGTATATCGGTGGTATCTGTGCCGAGGGAGCAGCTACATACACACGCAAGCAACTCGACCAATTGACCGACTTCGTCAAGCGTCCTCAGATAGGTGCTAAGGGTATGGTATATGCCCGCGTAGAGGCCGATGGCAATGTGAAGTCAAGCGTCGATAAGTTCTATACTCAGGAAGTCCTCCAACAGATGAAGGAAGCCTTTGATGCCAAGCCCGGCGACCTCATCCTCATCCTCAGTGGCGACGATGCTATGAAGACTCGCAAGCAACTCTGCGAACTCCGTCTCGAAATGGGTCGTCAACTCGGTTTGCGCGACAAGAACAAGTTCGTATGCCTCTGGGTTGTTGACTTCCCCATGTTCGAGTGGAGCGAAGAGGAAGGCCGCCTCATGGCTATGCACCACCCCTTCACTCATCCCAAGGAAGAGGACATCCCCTTACTCGATACCAATCCGGCAGCTGTACGCGCCGATGCCTATGACATGGTTGTCAATGGTGTAGAGGTAGGTGGAGGTTCTATCCGTATCCACGATTCAGCCCTCCAGGCCAAGATGTTCGAAATCCTCGGCTTTACTCCCGAGAAGGCACAGGAGCAATTCGGATTCCTTATGAACGCCTTCAAGTTCGGTGCACCTCCTCATGGTGGATTGGCATACGGACTCGACCGTTGGGTATCACTCTTTGCTGGTCTCGATAGCATCCGCGATTGCATCGCCTTCCCCAAGAACAACAGTGGTCGCGATGTCATGCTCGATGCTCCTGCCGCACTTGAGCAGAAGCAACTCGACGAGTTGAACCTCGCTATCGACATCAAGGAGTAATCCCCCCTTGCATTTGATAAAGTTTAGGCACGGATGACACAGATTACACGGAGAAATGATTATTAACAAGTCCGTGTTATCCGTGTCATTCGTGCCTAAAAATATATCTGTGAACGTGAGCAATACATTTCTAACACATGCGTAATCAGATTTACTTTTCGCCCTAAAGGCTCAACAAAACCTCTTTTTATTTTTTTATCCAGGTATAGTCACTATCGTTCAAAATGACAAAATGATGGAGCAGGGAGAAAAGAATCCATGACGAGTTGTTGAGCAATAGCAAACAAATCCGTGAAATCCGCGCCTAAAAAAAATGAATCTTGAACATTGAATTTTGAACATTGAACATTGAATCCTATTATAATATGAAACCCGAAACTCTACATAGTTGTGTCGATTGTGGCACACAGAATTGCAAGTTCAAGGACCGCACTTACCCCGAGTTTTGTCCTACGGCCAATCTTAGCGACGAAGACCTCCAGTGGGCACTTGAGCGATACGACGAAGGTCGAAATCACGACATCATGGTAGCCAGTGCCGAAGTCGAGTACGAAGGCTATTGCCAATGGACACGTGTACAAGAGATTATGGAATTTGCCCGCAAGATAGGAGCCCACAAGATAGGCATAGCCAATTGCATCGGTCTTGTAAACGAAGCCCGCACCTTTGCCCGCATCCTTCGCGCCAATGGTTTCGAACCCTACTCCGTCATTTGCAAGGTAGCTGGCAAGGCCAAGTCCTCCATCGGCATACCCACCCAGTGCGAGGAGATAGGTGCCGCCATGTGCAACCCCATTCTTCAAGCTCGCTTGCTCAATCAAGCACATACCGACCTCAACGTAGTCATTGGCCTCTGTGTCGGCCACGATAGCCTTTTCTATCGCTATTCCGAAGCCTATGTCACCACCCTTGTTACCAAAGACCGTGTCACAGGCAACAATCCTGCCGCTACACTCTACACCGCCACCTCCTATTACAAGAAGAAGTTTGGAGTGTAGGAAAGTTTTTACCCATCTATCTACACCCATTCTATCTTCAGTTCTTTCCATTCTTGATTGTGGCCATAAATGCATTGTTATTGTTATACGATGGAGTTCCCTATCCGAACTACTTTTAACTCATAATGACTTTCAGGAAAATAACCTGCAGTACTATGTTACGTAGCATACTACTCATGTATCTATTTGTAGGTGTATTCATTTGTCAGATTGCTTATATGATACCCGCATAAAGCTCAAACTCAAATAGGAACTGATTTACTTTGGCATCGGGAGTCAACCTTATTCTCTTCTTATAGACGTTGATGACACTCACATCGGGTACAATGTCCATTTTTATGTTCACCTAACCCTTCATTCAGTTGATAGTCATTGTCTGTTTTTGCAATTAGCATTATTAAATCTTGCAAAATCTTGCATTGACCACTTAAAATACTTTACTGTTATAAAAACTATTGCTGTCCGGTAAAAATCAAAACAGATATAAAAAAGGTGTCTCAATCGCTGATTTAATGCGGTTGAGATTCTTTTTTTTGATTTAAAGCCCCCCAATCATAAATCATATCGGCTGTCCGGTAAAAAATAACATTTTGCTTCATGTCTGGTAAAGCCGAATTCACTTCAAATGACTTGTAAGGCTTTATTTTGCCCACAATTAGGTTTTATTGCAATATTTTGCCCCTGTAATGCATCTCTTATATCGGCTGTCCGGTAAAACTTTTAATATCATAAAAACCCTGCCCGAAGCCCAGTAAAATCAGGCTTCGGGCATACAATTTCCAAAAGTAAGCCCCATTAATCAAAAAGAGTTGGTTCAGGTGGTGCTTTAAGTGCTTCTTTGGCTTGTATGTTTGACCATGTTTTGTCTGGATTCTCCATAAATGCAATGAAGTCTATATAATACATAAGTGTCAGACGCGCCATGGCGACCACTTGAGAGAAGGCACACTTCCTCTTGATGCTTCTTGAGATGACGGTGATTAGCAAATTGGCTATTAATACCACCCATGTTTGTATTTGTATGGCATTAACGCTGTCTCCATAGAAGAAATGCAGGGGGAAATTCTGTTTGAGTTGCTTGTACAGCGACTCTATAGTCCAACGAAGACGGTATATCTCAGAAACCTCATCTACAGAAAAGTCAAAATTATTGGTAAGCAACACAACAGGTTTCTTGTTTTCGCTAAAGAGTTCAACCCTTCTGGCCTCATGGGTTAAATCCCCTCTGGTGAATCTCAGTTTTTGATCAATGTGAGTTACCAAACCCTCTGGATTGACATAGGTAATAGAATCAAGCACCTCATACTTGAGTTTTTTCTTCATTTTGGTCACATAGCATACTCCCTCGTCTGTAAGCCTTTGAAACTGTGCTATGTCAATATAGGCTCTGTCTATTGCTAAAGTGGAATCTTTTGGCAGATGCACCTCCTTAAGCAGATAATGGTCGTGTTTTGCGGCGGATGTAAGTTGTACTACCATTGGCACTCCCACATGATATTTCATCAAGGTATGCACCTTCAAGCCACCTTTCTTCTTTCCGGATTTAGGATGCCGTCCAACACCTTTGAGTATGTTGTCAAATAGTGTAATGGTTGTAGAATCCATCATATAGAGCAGTTTCTCCCAATCCTTAGGCTCGTGTGTCTGCCCCTTATAGACCTTGGTAGGGCGGCTGTCCGCTAAAAACTTGGCATACTTTTCCAAAAGATATGCATAGACATTGGCAAAGAACTCCTGAGAACGGCGTATATTGGCCTCGGCAAGGGTACTCCGCCTTACCAAATAGTCCATGCCAAGGTGTCCGAGTTTGTGTGCTTCAGCCTTCATGTCTATCTCTAATTCGCGCAGAGAATCAAAATGTTTGAGTACACCGAATAACATCACCAAAAGGTGCTGGTACCCGTCAAAACGCTTCACATAAGCCTCGCTGCCTTTAGTTGATCTGCTAATTTGAAGAATTTTCTCCTTATCAAGCAACTTTAATACTTGACTGTAGACCGGCTGTCCGGTAAAATAACTATCTTTTCCCATGGTTACTATTATGTTTGTGCAAAAGACAAAGGTAACCAAAAGGGCTGATACCTCGTGAGAAGTGTCAGCCCTTAATTTAAATATCGTATTATATATCGAGAATAGTTTTACC
>JAFZDY010000017.1 GCA_017560945.1 Bacteroidaceae bacterium
CTTTAACCTTTTATCCTTTTAATTCTTTAATTTGAGAACTCATTCTTCACTCTATCTCATCTGCAGGTTTGGCCTTGGCCGTTTTCCACACGCGCCAACCGACGCAGAGGGCTACGAGCAGGGCTACCATGAGGAAGATACCAACGTATATCCACCACGAGATTTCTGTCTGCACCACGTATTGCTCCAACCATGGCTTCATGCAGGCGTAGCCAATGGGGAAGGCCACTATGGCCGCTATACCTTGCAAGGTCATGTATTCGATGATGAACATATCGAGGATGTCCTTTGTAGTCGCACCATATACTTTTCGGATGGCAATCTCTTTGCGACGTTGTTCGCACGTGAGCATTATCATTGACCATACACCGAAAAGGGCAACCATTATACAAATGGTGGTGGTAATGGAGAGCAGAAGACGCAGATTGTCTTCAGATTTTAGCATACGATTGTAATACTCAGCCAAATCATCCCAACCAAAATTAGATCTAAGTTCATGCTTTTTGTAGAATTCTTCTATTTTGGACATCAACTCTTGTTTCATGCCTGGCTTATAGCGAAGGACTATGGTATGAATGGGGTTGCTCTTTACATATTTGCGTTGTGCAGGGATAAACAATATGTATGGTTTTGCTTTTTCCAGTGGAGATACATTGTAAAAGTCCTTCACTACTCCTACTATAGGATAACCCATGGCAACTTTGTTTAGAGGGTTTTCCCATCCCATCTGATGAGCAAATGCTTCGTTAATGGCGACGGCATATTCGTTTACGTGTGGCCATCGTCCTTTCACTAATTCCAATCCATAAAAATCTGCTAAATCTACTGTGATGAGTTGTTGGATGACTCTAATATCCTCTGTCAATTCAGGGTAATATTTCTTTTGTAAAAGAGCGCCACTACTTAATGATTTATTAGTAGGGAAAATAGGCTCAATACACTTGAGTAAAGTATCCACCTCGGGGCACGAACGAAGGAATTGGATAATCTCTTCTTCCATGATTTGTTCGGTTTTATGGAATTCATACTCTAATCGATTTTCGTATTCAAAACCTATATCTCCGTATCGAAGTGTATCCAATTGCTTCTGTAGTACAACCGTACAAAAGATGCAGAAGATACTGATTCCCATCTGTACCGTAGTGCTCGCGTATCTGAATATGTTATATTTGGTGAGTGCTCCCACTCCTGTAATGCAACTTTGCAACGATTGACGGCGGAAGTACCATATAAAAGGTAAGGAAACAAACATGGATACCGTGAATACAAGTGAGGCATACAATAGGACTTCTCGAGTAAAATATGTTATTAGTTCTGGCTGTATTCCCATTAAATAGTAGGGATGATTTAGTCTCCGTCCCATATTCAAATCGGCCAAAGTGAGAAAATCTTCCATAAAACCGAATGTGATGAATAGACCAACGAGTAGGGCTATTACCAAAAGCAGACCATATTCGGTGAGAAATTGCGTCATCAGATTCCTACCCGATGCGCCAAAAACCGTGCGTAAAGCAATTTCTCGTTTGCGGATGAAAAGACGGTTGATAAACATTGTTAAGTAATTCAGTATACTGCACAATATAAGTAGTCCACAGGCAATGGAAAACAAGTAGATGTGGTTGAACTTGAATTTTGCGCAATTCTTATATGATTGGCTCGAATAGTACAACTCGGTCAACGGTACCAACTTTGTTTTCATTGAAGGAGATAAAACCGATAAATATTCTTCCGTTGACATATCGCTATAATAAAAATTCAGTGAGTCGAACTTAGCAATCATATCTTTTACATTGACATTGGGGTATACGCGTGCCAAGACATGACAATTCCTCTGATATACCTTGGGAATATCCTCGGAATTACGCATCAACATATCAAACATGAAATTACTATGCTCGCCCCATGAACGGAATACTGCCGTAACAGTATAGGTTTGTTCGTGTTGTTCTGATCCATACGATTTGTTCTTGGTAGTCAGTGGCTTGCCGATGGCTGATTCTTTCTCTCCCCACAAGGACTTGGCCAATCGGTCGCTGATGGCTATTTCATTTCCGTTATGAACAAATGAGGTCGACCCTTCAAGAATATCCAATCCGAACAGATCTACAAGGTTTGTATCGTTCATCAACCATCTGGTATTGCAGATACTGAATCCCCGCTCGTTTATTGAATCTACATAGTTATTCGTTACACATGTTACTAATTCAAATTCAGGAAATTCATTCAGGGCACGAAGGTTCATCTCAGAACTTTCCGAGTATAATTTATAATCGTCTTGCCTTGTCACTACATAGATATTTTCAGCATCCTTGTGAAATGCGTCGTAAGTAGTTTCATATCTTATCCAAACGCTTGCAAATGCAAAACAAGCAAAGCCAATGGCCAAACTTACGATACTAACCAATGATTGCAGGCGGTACTTTACCAGTTGCCGCCATGCAAGTTTGAAATTATGCTCAATCATATTTTATTTAAAGTTCAAAGTTCAAGGTATAAGGTTGGATGCTTTATTTTTTTCTTTAACCTTTTATCCTTTTAATTCTTTAATTTGAGAACTCGTTCTTCACTCTATCTCATCTGCAGGTTTGGCCTTGGCCGTCTTCCACACGCGCCAACCGACACAAAGGGCAACGAGCAGGGCTACCATGAGGAAGATGCCTACGTATATCCACCACGATATTTCCGTCTGTACTACGTATTGCTCCAGCCATGGCTTCATGCACGCATAACCGATGGGGAAGGCTACTATGGCCGCTATACCTTGCAAAGTCATGTATTCGATGAAGAACATATCGAGGATGTCCTTTGTAGTCGCACCATATACCTTACGGATGGCAATCTCTTTGCGACGTTGTTCGCACGTGAGCATTATCATTGACCACACACCGAAGAGGGCGATGAGGATGCAGACACCTGTGGTGATACTGATGAGGGTTTGTAGTTTGTTCTCCGAACTCAACATCCTTTCGTATTCATCCTTTGAGTCCAGCCATTGATAGGGTGCATAAAACAGTCCTTGTTCTTTGAAGAAAGCCTCAATCTTTCCCATCAAAGCCTGTTTGCATCCTGGTTTGTAATGGACAACCAGATAACGCTCCATATGATACTGGCTATCATTAACAACTGATTCATGACAAATACTATAACATTCAGCCTTCATGGTGGGAGAAATGTTATTAAAGTCCTTGACTACTCCTACAATATCATACCCCCAAATGGATTGCTCCAATGGATTTTCCCAACCCATTTTCTTTGCTAAAGATTCGTTTATCATGATAGCATTCTTTTCTCCCTCGTGCAACCATCGTCCTTGCAACAAGGTAAGTCCATAAAATTCCACCAATGCTTCTGATATGTATTGGGTTCTCATCTTGAAAGATTCTGTCAACTCTGGAAAATCATCAGGAGTTATAGTCGTATAAGAACCTGTCATTACAGGATAAATTGGTTGTTTACAGAGGAATGCGGTGTCTACTTCGTGGCATTGTCTTAAGAAGAATGCAATCTCTTCCGCACTTCCCGACTCCATTTGTGAGATAATAAATGTCATACGGTTTTCGCGTTCGAATCCGATGTCACCATGGCGCAGGGTATTCAGTTGTTTCAGCAGTACTACGGTGCAGAAGATACAAAGGAAACTGATTCCTATCTGCACTCCAGTGCTGATGCGACGGAATATGTTGTACTTCATCAATCCGCCCACTCCTGTGATGCTACTCTGTAATGATTGACGACGGAAGTACCAGATGGCAGGCACAGAGATAAGTATCGATACCACAAAGACCATCAACATATACACCAGGCTTTCGCGGTGGAAGAAATTCCAGTTCTCGGGTAAACCCGACATCTCGAGGAACCAATCAAGTGAGAGCTTCACCGCATAATTCCCAAGGAACAGGGCTATGAGCAACAACAAACCATATTCGGTAAGGAATTGTACCATCAGGTTTCCACCCGAAGCACCGAATACCGTACGCAGGGCTATCTCACGCTTGCGGATAAAGAGACGATTGATGAACATGGTCAGATAGTTCAGCAAGCCACACAAGATGAGCATACCACCAGATATGGCAAACAGGTAGACATGGTTGATTTTCGTTTGGGAGTGCATCTCATACTTTTCTGTGGCATGGCGTAGTTCTGTAATGGGGACAGCCTTCATCTTTTGATGCGAGAAATTTCGGTCAAGTGCTTCCTTTGGAATATTATCCATACTCTTCAAATAGCGATATAGCGGCATCGTATCGAGGTGGGCATTCAGTGCGTCCATATCTACCTTAGGAGAAATGCGAGCCATCACAATGGCCTGACAACGACTAAAGAATTTCCCATAATCGATGTTTGAAGGTTTGGAAGAAAGTATGTCAATATTATGAAAATTACTATGTTCACCCCAGTAGTGATAAACGGCAGAGACCCTACGCGAAAGGTTATAAGAATATTTTTGTTCTGTCCGATTGATGAAAGTAGATAAATTGAAGGTGATATCCAATTGCTCTCCGATGGGAGACTTCTCACCCCATATCTTGCGTGCAAGGCGGTCGCTGATAGCCACTTCGTGTTCGTTGTGTACAAAGTTGTCGTTACCTTCTATGAACTTCAAACCGAGCAGTGACACGAGGTTGGTATCGTTCATCATCCATTCGCGAGAACGTGTATCTATTCCATTGATAGAGTCGTGAGAGATACTTATCACATGGGAGAGTTGCTCCAATTGGGGAAGTTCACGTAAGGTTTGAGGATTGACATCTGCAAACATATTCTCACTCCTGTCTTGCATGATGACGTGTATCTCGTCAGCATCTTTATGACATGCATCATACGTCGTCTCATACTTTATCCACATGCTTGCAAGTGCAAAACAAGCAAAGCCGATTGCCAAACTTACAATACTAACCAATGATTGCAGGCGGTACTTTACCAGTTGCCGCCATGCGAGACTAAGGTAATGTATAAACATATCTGTTAATGTATAATTGTTACTATTTTTGTGTTATTTATTGTCATTTGTGTGAAGAATCCTCTTCTTTTCTCTGCCAAGGTACTTTGGCAGAGTTCTGCCATCAGGAAGGCAGTACACTACCAAAAGCAAGGCAGTGAACTGCCATCACTGAGGCAGTAGCATTCAAACGTAATCTATTTGTGGCTCATTAGTAGTTTCTGTGTCTCTCTTCCCTTGTTCATGAGTTCTTTCTTCTTAGGTGATGTGTGGCACAATTACCACCTTCTTTGCCTTACAAAATTATTGAAACGTGCAA
>JAFZDY010000018.1 GCA_017560945.1 Bacteroidaceae bacterium
TAAACAAATTTAGGGCAGAAAAACAAGACGTGTAAACCTTTTCAGGGAGGATTTTGCAAAAGCGTCTATTCTTTTAGTTAATGAAACAGAATACCGTCTACTAAAATCAGGAAAAGACAGAATATATACTTCGTTGGCAAAATAAGATAGCTTCTCTGGCAAAATAAGATTGCTCCTTTGGCCGATGAAGTATATCTTACTTTTTTCAAACGGTTCAATTCGTTGGAAGATACTAATCTTGGGTCCGCAAAAACCTTATCTTCAGGCCTGAAGATTAGTATCTTTAAAACCTATGTCGAATAACGTGAATTTACCCCTCAAGCCATTACTGTTTTCCAAGAATTCTTAACCGTGATGAAGCATCTCCCAAGCCTAATCTGACCACTCTTAAGCGTAGCCAGATAACGCTTAAGAGATAAGTTGCTAACGCTTAAGAGTTACGAAGCCCACGCTTAAGCGTTACCGAACTTACGCTTAAGAGATTTTTAGTCAAACTTAACTGTCTGATAATCAGGTTTTGTAAAAGCGTGATAATCATTTATTGGCACATCGAACAATCCACATCCCAACGTTATATATAGACACATTTCAAGAAAGCCCGCTGAAAAGGTTTACACCTCTTAATTATAACAACTAAGGTAAGGCATAGAAACATACAGTTCCATACTCAATCGCTACAGTTTCAAAGTCCAAAGCCATTGACTATAGCAGTTTCACTAATAAATTGTAATTTATTACTGTCCGCTAAAAAATCAAGCCCGTTTAGGAATGTTTGTTTTGTCGGACAGCCGACATGTTGGACATATAGATAGACAATTTCGGGTTAAAAACTCAAGAAAAGGCCAAGAAAGCACAAATAATGCCAAGTTTCATTGCTTCAACGTCAAACATATCTCCCATTTTTTAGCGGACAGTCGATGAAAGAGTTAAAAAGGGGGCTTGTCAAACGACAAAATCCTTAAATATAGGGGTAAAAGAGTGTTTAACGGACAGTAATAATTGTAATTAGTAAATGGCTCATGGTACATGAATTTGTGTTCTGCAATATGTTTCTTTCTTATATAATATTTTTGCAAGGCTTGCAAAAGAAAATAAAGTATATTAATCTTTGTTCCTTAAAATACTTTATATAACTTTGTGGCTGGTACTATAATCTTTTTTTTATGAGTACCCCCAATAATAGCGAATAAGAATATTAATGAATTGTTATAAACGATGGGTGTTGAGTCTTTGCTCCTTGGTGTAGTTCTAATATGTATTATTATATACATAATAGTATTTGTTGTAGGTAGTGTATTGTCATTGTCTGTAATATTTTTCAAGATAGTTAATTACCTCTTATACAAGAAAGAAAGTAAACAGAGTGTTAATACCCATTCTGTATCAAACTTCTACAATCAACATCTTAAAGAAGATTTTATACTATCAGAGAATGTAAATGCTCAGCAGGATATTCCTTCTGTTGTACAGCAAAATCATCAGAATCATTTAATAGGCAGAAAAGAGAACTCAGAAAACACAGATGTAAATGAGAATAATCCTCTAACGGAAGAAACTAAAGGTTCTCCTGCTATAATTAATTCTACAATTGAGTATAAAACATGTATTAAATTGAATTTTATGAGTTTGGCAAGCGGAGATAGTGGTAATTGTTTCTATCTCGGCACTACCACATACGGCATACTTATCGATGCTGGTATTGGCATACGCACTATTAAAAAAGTGTTATGCGAACGCGGCATTGCCCTTGAGAGCATCCTCGGCATTTTTGTTACCCACGACCATGCCGACCACATCCGGGCTGTGGGCAACCTCAGTGAAGGATGCAACATCCCCGTCTACACCACCGAAACCATCCACAAAGGCATACAGAAAAACTATTGTATGACCAAGAGAGTTTCTCCTGCAAATCGAAGAATCATACAGAAGGGAGAGTCTGTCAGTATTAGAGATTTCAGTGTCACCCCCTTCGAAGTGCCTCATGACGGGACGGACAATGTGGGATACAGCATCGAGTGTGGAGAGACAAACTTCTGCTTCATCACCGACATCGGACACATCACCAACACAGTCAAGTACTACGTGGCCAAAGCCAACTACCTGATACTGGAAGCCAACTACGACGAACAGATGTTGGCCGAGGGTCCCTATCCTCCCCTTTTGCAGATGCGTATAAATGGTCCTAATGGACACCTTTCCAATCGTGCCGCTGGAGAGTTTCTTGCCAACCATTTTCCACCTATGCTCAAACAGATATGGTTGTGCCACCTGAGCAAGGAGAACAACAAGCCTCACTTGGCCTATCATACGGTGGCTGATGCCTTGAGGAGGGTTGGCAAGGAGGTGGATCGCGACGTGCGCTTGATGGCTCTTCCGCGCACGTCTGCCACGCAGGTTTTTGAAATTGATCACCTAGAAAAAAAGAGAATAAAATCATTGTTTGATGATGAGGAATATATTCCAAGAACCGATTACACACCTTCTACTTTAGGAAATGAAAAAGAATATCCAATTGTAAGATATCCACGTAAGGGTACAGCAATTTTTCCATATCGTCATCAATCCATACATCGAAAAGGTCATATGGATAAACCTTTTATGGAATACTTGAATAATGTCTTTGGAAATCATTTATTGGTAATAGGAGATTGTGGCATATTACCACAAAATAATACTCTTCCATTCGAACCTGATGTAGCAATTATAGACGAAAACAATCCAAACATTCGAATTGATATAGAAATAGACGAACCATATTCGGGAAAAGAGCGTAAGCCAATTCATTACATTGGATGTGGTGATGAATTCCGCGATTCACGTATGAATAATCTCGGATGGATTGTCATACGCTTTGCAGAAATACAGGTTGTGTCAGATATGGAAGGGTGTGCCGCTTTTATTGCTCGTGTGATGTATTCAATAAATCCGAAGATGGATTTCCTCAAGAAATTCAGATCTCACCCTAATCCATCTCCTATAAACCGCTGGACAGAAATTGAAGCTAAAATAATGGAGAGTGAAAATTTTCGTGAATCGTATTTAGGAATAGAATCTTTCGGTGAAAAATCTGACAACGTACAGCAGCAACCGCAAACACAAACCAAAGAAGAACAGGAAGCTGCAAGACATATTATGGACAATTCTCAAAAGCAATCATTTTCTTCTGTTTCAGAGAATAAATTGGTGAATAGAGATCAATATATCCAATTCTTTCCTATAGAACATATTTACTGGTATAAAGAAATAGAAGAGTTTGTTTCTGTAAGCAAATTGATTTCCTATTTTTTCAGTCCCTTCGATTCGGCACATTGGTCCAAATATAAGGCTACAGAAAGGGGGATATCACAAGGAGAAATATTGGAAGAATGGGACGAAAAGGGCACACGTTCTAAAGAAGTAGGAACATTCATGCATCAACAAATAGAAAACTATTTCCAAGGAAAGGGATTTAATAAAGAGTATTCGTACTTATATAAGGGTCGGTACATTAATGTTGAAGAAAATATATCTTTAGAAAAAGAATGTAAACAATTTATCAGCTTTCTAAATACGCATAATTGCATTACACCACACAAAACAGAATGGACTATATACGACGAAGATTTAAAAATCGCAGGAACAATAGATATGTTGCATAAACATGATGATGTTTATGATATATATGATTGGAAAAGAAGTCATCGAATTATAACTCACCATGGAAAGCCTATTATAGATAATGATTATTTCACGAAAGGTATAAACGGACTTGATAGTATTTCAGATACAGTATATTGGCATTATTGTATTCAACAAAATTTGTACCGATATATCTTAGAGAAAAACTATGATATTAAGATTGGTAAAATGTATTTAATAGTATTACATGCAGATTATGATAATTATTGCAAATTGGAAGTCCCTGAAATGAATGATGTAATAAATACAATTGTACAAACATGCAAAAACAAGAGTTTATCAACCATATTATGTAGTCACAAGAATTAAATTGTATATCCATGAATAGTAATAAATTTATCAACTTTTTGGAGTTCGTTGCATTCCTTCCGTTTCTCTTGTTTTTCTTCATTTATGAAGATATACATGAGCGTATCATCAAAATTCCTTTTATCAAAAGGCGAAGGGATAAGAAAATGGAAGAGGAGAGAAAGGAACATGAAGAATGGAAAAAGCAAGATAAAATTAACCGGTACAAAGGAGAAACAAAAATATGGAATGGATACAAGATGACAAGCTTCTTTTATGATGGAGAACTACCGTTTGATATGTACGACCATAAAGTGTTTGTCTATATAGAAAACGATTATAACGAGAAGATAAACAACTTTATTCTACAACATTGGGAAGAAATAAATAATGAATTTGATTCTTATGAATGCCAGTTCTTATATGTGCCCAAATGGAACTTTGAGACGTCAATATTGCACCTTGCGAATTTGGGAGAGGAACAAACGAAAAGGGTCAGAGAATCCTTGAACAATATGACAACCGTGCAATTTAGCATGGTGCTGATGAAAACCCTTGGTTTTGATAATGAGATAGGAAATGAATATGGTGGTATATTCCATTTTGCACATAGATTTAAATATGGAGATGGATACACATGGGACATGGATGTGGACAAAAGTAAGTTTACATATTGTTCGATGCTTGATTTGGATGAAGAGGGCCTAAAATTTTTCTTTCACACTTATTTGCGTGGAATCGCCATGCAAAGAAAAGCCCCACATGGTTTTAATAAGACGATACGTGTAGAAGATTGGCTGAAAATTAGCAAAAAAAATAATTCACATGAAATAGCAGATACAGATTTCCCCATAAAGATGAAAGAGATTGCAGAGAATGTCAAAAAAGAAATTGAGACTTTGAAAAAAGCAGGATATTATGAAATGTTGCTCCACACATTAGGAGATGATTTGGTGAATGAACTAAAAAGCGTACAAACCGTACCTGCACTAAGCCATCTAGAGATAACAGATGATTATCGAATCATTCTTACAGATTATGGCAAGGAGGTAAAGATGACTCCTATCCAAAAGGCTTTGTACATTTTCTATCTCCGCCATCCTGAAGGAATAGAATTCAAGGTATTATCTGCCTACTATGATGAAATGTTATCTATATATAAGGTGTTGTCTAATAGAGAAAATATAGAGAAACAACGTGAAAGTGTCCGCCGATTGGTGGATGTAACGGACAATGCAATCAATGAAAAATGTTCGCGCATTAAAGAAGCATTTCTAAGAGTTGCAGATGATTTTATTTCAAGGAACTATTATATTGTTGCCCAAAATACACCGTTAAAAAAGAATGGTAACACAACATTTTTACGTTTAAAGAAAATTTCATTGCCAAGAGAACTTGTGACTTATCCAAAAGAGATTTCAAATATAGAAATTAGTAATCCTGTAGATAAAATTACACAAATAGAAAAAATGCAAACTGACGAACAAGAAAGTTTGAACAGATTAAAGAAATACATTAATGAAGAAAATTCATCCAAAATAGAAGCCATACAGCGAATAACGGAACATATCAACTTATTTCCCAAATCATATATAGCATATTACCTACGTGCCATTCTTTATGGAGAATGCGGAAGATACAAAGAGGCTGTAGCAGACAACCAGGTATTGATAGACTATGACGAACTATTATGGAGTGATGCTTTGAATAATCAAGCGGAAGAGTATTGCCTGTTAGGAGAATATGAGAAAGCATTAGAAGTCATCAATCACTATTTTGATATTGAAAAAGATCCGATGCCTGAAGCATACTGCACCAAAGGGGAAATTTATGAACAGATGGGTATGATGAAAGAAGCAGAAGAATATACGGCTCTATACGAAAAGTATAAAAGGGAAGAGTGAAAAGAGAATTGCAAGCCTTGCAAAAGTCCGTACCGAATAGTTTTTCCTTGTACCTTTGCTCACCAATTATTTTAAATCAATAGCAATATGTCTTGGAAAAATCTATTCAGTAAGAAAGTGCGCCAAATGAAGACGCAAACGGGTGCAAGTAAAAGTAAGGATTCTAAAAGAATGACCTCAGTCTATCACCTCATCATATTGGATGAAAGCGGTTCGATGAGGTGTATTACAAGAGCCACCATCTCGGGATGTAATGAGACGATACAGACCATTCGGATGATGCAGGAACAGAGTCGTGATACACAACGACATAGTGTGTCTATCTATCTGTTTAACATCATGAAGAGCAGATATATATTAAAGGAAGAGAGTGCTGATAGAGTAAGGGAGATTACAGAAACAGATTATCAACCTAATGCTGGAACTCCTCTCTACGATGCATTGGGAGCTACGCTCAAAGATTTAAAAAAAATCATCGGAAATAGTAAGGAAACAATGGGATACGTCACTATCATTACGGATGGTTATGAAAATGAGTCTTATAAATATAGCTTGAAAACTGTAAAGGCATTAATAGATGAACTGAAAGAGAAGAACGTGATATTCACTTTCATCGGTGCTAATATTGACGCAGCTGACTATGGCAGTAAATTCAATATTAACAACACCATGCAATTTGAACAAACCGATGAACAAACTGGTGCTATGTGGAGACGTGAACGCGAAGCGCGCTTGCGTTCAAATGCACGATTCTGCTTCAATGAAATAATATCTGGAGATGAAATGAATATAGCGGCATTTAGTAAGGCTGAAAATAGCGGAAATTATTATAAGAAAAGAGACATCAGTTCTGAACGAATTTCACCAGATATGATTACATCCTTAAATGAAAATGAGATATTTGTATTCGGAAGCAATATCTACGGAGAGCATAACGGAGGAGCATCTGCCTATGCGTTGCACTACTTTGGTGCTATCAACGGACAATCAGAAGGGTTACAAGGACAAGCGTATGCCATTCCAACTGATGGAGTCAGCTTGAAAGAATTATATGCCGCTGTCTGCCGTTTCTGTCAATTCGCGACAGACAATCCCGAACTTACTTTCTTTGTCACACGCATCGGATGCGGAACTGCTGGATGGAGTGTTTACAACATTGCTCCAATGTTTGCAGACTGTGCCAAACTTGACAATGTGAAACTGCCGAAAGAGTTTTGGGATTATCTGTGAGACTCGAAATAAATGATTACTTTTACACCCGTAACTATTTAAATATAACATACATCATGAACGACCGTATAGTAGCTTACTTCAAGTATAAGGAATTTCGGAATGCTTCTGCAAGAAAGTGGTGGGAGAATAAATCGACAGAGGAACTGCTGAATCTTTTCATTGACAAAAAGAGTAGAAAAGTGAGCATGGCTGCTAAGGAACTATGTGAACGGTTTATTTTTTCGATGTACGATGAACAGAAGAAAATTCTTCATGCGATGTTGGAGAGTGGATGTAAGACTTACCGAGATTGGGCATACCGAAAGCTGTTTGCCCATTGGGATGAAGAGTTTACTGAGTGTATTTGCCACTTATGGGAAAGATACAAGGAGGAGCATTGTGCTTGGGTTGTAATAGAATATGGTCCGATTGAATACCTGAAAGCCCATACGGATGAATTGGCTCAGTATGACTATTGGAGGATTTGTTTACGGTTGGCAAATGATACGGATTTTTGGATGGAAGAAAGTCGTCTGAAGCCATGGGAACAGATGTATGTATACACTAAAAACAAACTTGAAATGACAGATGAGGAATGTGAACGTCTGCTATATATGACAATCGCTGAATATCTGAATAATCCTCAAGGCTACAACCTGTCTGTATCACACGAAACCTTTGCAAAAATGCGAAACAAAGGTTTGCAGTATGTGCCACAGATTGACATCGTTGTGTGGTGTGTACATAAGAAAAATAGCATGTTGGCGAAAAAATTTGATAAGTGGAATCAGGTTTTGCAAGAAAAAACACAATACATATTTGACTTTGATGAACTTCGAATCAAACTGAATGAAATTGCACTTAAAAATTTTCCTCTGCAATATTCCTATATGCTTGCCACATCTTCTGAGGAGACGACAAGTGAACCTGTTGTTCAACCTTCCGACCCCTCAAAGCCTTATTATAAAACCGTTTCAATAGAGGAGGCTATGGATATATGGAAAGAAAAGAATTCTGTATTTGCAAAGTTTATAGAACGATTTAATGAGGAATAAATGGATAATAATTAGTTATATTATGGAAGAAGAAAAGAAGAAAAAGAAATCATTGTTAAGTTGGCATGATGTAATAAAGTTGTCTGCCGCCATGATATTTGGAGTAACAATAACTGTGTTTTTAATAGAACAATGCAGTAGTAGCAACTATCAACGATATTCTCGCATGGAAACCTTCGAAAACAAGATAATATCTTCGTTTGAGAAAAAGATGGTACTGTCAGGTATAGAAGTGGATTCACATCGGACGTTTGAAGGGGATACTATCGGTATCTTTGAGAAAGATGGCAAGTTTGGCTATTATCACAGAAAGAAAAAGGAGATTGTAATTCCTGCCGAATATGAGGATGCACAGAGGTTTTCCGAAGGTTTGGCTGGTGTGATGAAAGAAGGGCGCATGGGTTTCATCAACTTAAAAGGTGAAACGGTCATTGGGTTTGATTTCCTCTATAAGGAGGATAAACGGGATAAGTCTGTTTTTCAGTACGGATATTGTGCCATTGCGAATGTGGATGGAAAATATGGCGTGATTGACCTGACGGGCAAATGGGTGGTTGCTCCTGAATACATGGATGCTATCGTGTGCAAGGACTATGCCATCGTGAAGGTAAAGGATAGTTTCAACATGCAAATAGACTATTCCGGCCATATACAGAACGGGCATGTGGTGGATAAGGTGGATATTCTTTGGATAGAAAAAGCCGATGAGTATGGAAACGCTGATTTCACAAAGGAAACGAAGTATTGCATGTACACAGTGAATGGTCGATGTGGATTGATGGATTGTAAAGGAAACATACTGACTGACCCTATATATCTATCTATACAAGCTATTGGTGAAGAATTGTTCTCTGCCAGACTTCTTGATGAGTTATCATATGTGATAATTGACGGAAAGGGTAATGTGGTAAAAAATTAAAGGATAGATTGAAAATACTACAACTGATGGCAATGGAGAGAGGGTGGTTATGGGATGAAGAGGAATGGAGACCTCGGTATCGAATGAAAGATATGTTTGAAGAGGAGAACAGAAGATGCGACAAGTTCATTGTGGCTAAGGCTTTTGCTGATGCCTATACGAAGAATGATATATCCATCGTCAGACCATATATCACCAATCCTGTCGTCTGTACTCATTTCAAGAAAGAAGGCCCAATAGAGAAAGAGGAATTCTTGAAACTTTCGGCTGATAGAATTGACAAGTTGCATCAGGAAGGGTATGGTGTAAAGGGTACAATCGTACCATCCAGTGTGGGAAGAAGGTGGTTTTCTCCCGATGTGTTAGTCAAATTCGGTTTACCATCTATGAAATGTGAATCTTTCGATGGAACTGCATCTTTGCGATTAGAAACCTTTCTGAATTGTGCATATTCAATCGGAATACATGAACAGTTCTAGGCTCGAAATATCAAGGGGGAAATGTAGTGAAAATACCATCATCACCATCCATATATACTAAAGCTACCAAACCTATATACTTTGTCTATCAAACCTATATAGTTTGGTCATCAAAGCTCTATAGTTTGGTTTACCTGTATTTTAGGCTAACAACAAGAACTAAAAATAGCATCAAACACAGTCAACCTCTACAGTAAATTCAACTTTTAAATGCAACGAAATTGTCGGTTTGAGATAATTATAAGCCAATATAAATAGCTAAAGCCAACCTACCTCATCGAGATAAGTTGGCTATATTTTTATTTACTCTTCTTCTCTAACTTTGAAACTTTGTTTGTCAATGGCACTTTGGGTATAGGTTATCTAAGGATATTCCCTTATAGGTATCATTTCATAATCATTCTTTCCAAATACATTTTTATGAATTGCATAGTACCTTCAAGACCTAATAGGGAGGAGTTGATGCAGAGGTCGTATGTCTTGGCTTCACCCCATGTGCCGGGACTATAGTAGTTGTAGTAGGATGCGCGCTTTTGGTCAGCCTTCTGCATGAATGTACGTGCTTGCTCTTCTGTGAAATGAGGGTGACGTTCACGTATACGTGTTATGCGGTCTTCATCATTAGCTGTAATGAAGATGTTGAGCGTATGTGGCTCATCGCGAAGGATATAGTCCGCACATCTACCTACAAATATGCATGACCCCTTCTCGGAGAGGTGACGTATGACATCACTCTGAATCTTGAACAGGGCTTCGTCACTCAGGCAACTTCCATACATATTGTTGTCGCCCATAAATGGAATAATGTCGAAGAGACGGGAAATGATGCCCTTCTCTTCGTCCTTACGTTCGAACACCTCTTTGCAGAGTCCGCTCTCCTGGGCAGCCATATCGATGAGTGTACGGTCGTATATGGGGATATTGAGTTCCTTGGCCAACATTTGACCAATGAGTTTTCCACCACTACCGAGTTGACGTCCTATGTTGATGAAGTACTTATCCATATATCACTGTATTTTAGGGGTTATGGTTATTTATTGGGGAGGATAAATCGTTATTTGTAACTTGTCTCTTTTACCTATGCTTCTTGAACTCTTGGAACTGTCGGATTAACATGAAGCCTGCAACGAGAGAGGAGAGTAAATCGGAGATGGGCATTGCTAACCACACACCCTTCTGTCCGTAGAAGAAGGGGAAGATGTAGAGCATAGGGATGAGGAATATCAATTGGCGTGTTAGCGAAAGGAAGATGCTCATCTTGGCTTTTCCTATACTTTGGAAGAAGTTTGTAGTAACCATCTGGAATCCGACTATGGGGAACATAGCTACCATTATACGCATACCACTGGCTGATTGGTGGATAAGTTCTTCGTCGGAAGTAAAGGCACGGGCTAAAAGTTCGGGTATGAACTCACCTGAAAGGAAAGCAAGTGTGGTGACTACAGTACCTGCAAGGATGGTGAGGCGAAGTACCTTATGTACGCGATCGAACTGACGAGCACCATAGTTGTATCCAGCAATGGGTTGCATACCTTGGTTGATGCCCATCACTATCATGACGAAGAAGAATACTACACGATTGGTAATACCATAGGCACCAATGGCAAGGTCGCCACCGTGCTTCTGCAACCCCTTGTTGATGAGGATGACAATGAAGCACGAGCAGAGGTTCATGAGGAATGGTGCCATGCCGATGGCTAAGGAGTTGCTAACAATCTTCTTTTTTAAGGCAAATGTGCCTCGGCGCAGATGAAT
Source organism: Bacteroidaceae bacterium (assembly GCA_017560945.1). Lineage (GTDB taxonomy): Bacteria > Bacteroidota > Bacteroidia > Bacteroidales > Bacteroidaceae > Phocaeicola_A. The sequence continues at coordinate 11,291 of JAFZDY010000018.1, forward strand.
CATCTCGTTTTTGTTGGAGAAGAGTTTTAATTGCCAACACAGAGCAAGTGTTTGAGCCAATACAGTGGCCACGGCTGCTCCCTGAATACCCATGTTGAATGTGTAAATGAAAAGGGGGTCAAGGATGGTGTTGATGATGACCGTACCTATGGTGGCATACATGGCCTTCTGAGGATGACCGGCTGAACGCAACATCGCATTGAGTCCCAGGTACATGTGAGTAATGACATTACCTAGAAGGATGATAACCATATAGTCGCGTGCATAACTGATTGTGGCATCACTCGCACCGAAGAAGTAGAGTATGGGGTTGATGAATGCTAACATCAATACCCCGAAGATTACTCCAATGATGGTATTAAGGGTAATGACGTTTCCTAGAATGTTTTGAGCCGTAGCATAATCCTTCTGACCAAGTTTGACAGAGAGTAGGGTGGAGGCACCTACACCTACCATGGCTCCAAATGCGGCAGACAGATTCATTACGGGGAATGTGATGGCCAAACCAGAAATGGCCAAGGCGCCTACTCCTTGACCGATAAAAATGCTATCCACCATGTTGTAGAGCGACGAAGCCGTCATGGCTATGATGGCAGGGCCAGCATATTGCATGAGCAATTTTCTAATGCTCTCGGTGCCTAAAGTGGTTGGTGCAGTTTCTTGTGACATTGTTTTTTCTTATTATAATTCGATTTTACCTTGCAAAGATACGTGATTTTTCATTTTTATTCCTACATTTGCATAATCAAAATGTGAGATGATGAGCGAAATAATAGGAAATAGACGTGTATTGGTGGGTATGAGCGGTGGTGTGGATAGCACCGCGGCTTGCCTAATGTTGATAGAACAAGGGTATAAACCCATAGGTGTGACCATGCGTACGTGGGACAATCCTTCGTCATTTTCTACCCCAGAGCAGACGGAGCCAGATTACATATTGGAGGCTCGTGCATTGGCTACACGACTTGGATTTGAACACTATGTGGCAGATGAACGAGAGGAGTTCAGACGGGTTATAGTGCAAAACTTCATCGATGAATATATGCAGGGACGTACGCCTAACCCGTGTGTTATGTGTAACCCACTATTTAAGTTTCGCGTGTTGAAAGAGTGGGCAGACAAACTTGATTGTCACTACATTGCTACAGGACATTACTCTCAATTAGAGGTGGTGGATGGACACACACATATAGTTATAGGAAATGATGAACGTAAAGATCAGAGTTACTTCCTGTGGCGTGTGGGTGAGGAGGTGTTGAAACGTTGTATTTTCCCACTTGGCTCGTATACTAAAACTGAAGTCAGACAATATCTGAAAGATAAGGGCTTCGGTGCTAAGTCATCCGAAGGGGAAAGCATGGAGGTGTGCTTTGTTGAAGGTGATTACAGAGACTTTCTACGTCTGTATGTGCCCGACATTGATGATAAGATAGGTAAAGGAAAATTTGTAGATACAGAAGGACATACATTAGGTACCCATCGTGGATATCCTTATTATACTATTGGTCAGCGCAAGGGACTTGAAATAGCATTAGGTAAGCCTGCATACGTCATTAAATTAAATCCAAAGAAAAACACTGTGATGCTTGGTGATGCGGAGGAGTTGAAAGCTACTCACATGATAACCGAATGCCCAGTGTGGATAAATGAGACAGAGGTGTGGGATAATCCTATGTTGACCGTGCGCATTCGATACAGAAGCAAGCCAATATCATGTCAGATAAAACCCTTGGAGGATGGCCGTTTGCTCGTAAGTTTTTTAGAAGAAGCATCGTCTGTTACTCCAGGACAATCTGCCGTGTTCTATATTGGCAATAGAGTGGTGGGAGGAGCATTTATTGACTCGCAAAGGGGAATAGGAATGTACATTTAACCATTGCGATTTGGCATCAATATTACCCTTACTACTTCCAGTTATCTTCATATAAAAAGAATACTCTCCTTCATTACGTTAATAATCAAGGAGAGTATATCTAACTACTTTCAATTTTTCATTGACCACTTGTCACTACTCAACATTAACTACTTGCCAGTAACCAATCATTTAGAAATGTTCTTACAACGAACCTTTTGTGGAAGGTAATTCGTAGTGATAGATATCACGATGAATAGCCATCTTCAACGCACGTGCAAGTGCTTTGAAAATACCTTCAATTTTATGATGCTCATTGGTTCCTTCAGCCTTAATATTCAGGTTCATACGAGCCGCATCGCTGAATGACTTGAAGAAGTGGAGAAACATCTCTGTAGGCATTTCACCAATTCTTTCACGTTTAAACTCTGCATCCCATACCAACCAAGCACGTCCACCAAAATCTAGAGCCACTTGACATAGGCAATCGTCCATGGGGAGAGTGTAGCCATAGCGCTCGATGCCGCGCTTGTTTCCCAATGCCTTGTAGATGCATTCGCCTAATGCTATAGCGGTGTCTTCGATAGTATGGTGTTCATCAACGTGGAGGTCGCCCTCTACTTGTATGTTGAGGTTTATACTTCCGTGCTTACCTATTTGCTCCAACATATGGTCAAAGAATCCAAGTCCTGTATGGATGTGGCAAGTACCATTTCCATCGAGATCGAGTTGGACGTAAATATCGGTCTCCTTGGTAGTTCTTCTTACCTCTGCTGTACGTTCACCTGCAAATAAGAATTCGGTAACCTTATCCCAATCGGTGGTGGCTATGGCACAATAGGGAAGCAACTCGTCAGACAAAAGGGTGGTGTCGGGTTGTAAATATATGGCATGGCAACCTATATTCTTGGCCAACTCAACATCTGTCACTCGGTCACCAATGACGTAACAAGCTGAAAGGTCATATGAGCCATCCATATACTCAGTTAAAAGGCCTGTACGCGGTTTGCGTGTAGGAGCATTGTCGGCCGGAAAACTTCTGTCAATGAGTACTTTGTCGAAATATACTCCTTCGCCTTCTAAAGTGCGCATCATCAAGTTGTGAGCAGGCCAAAAGGTCTCTTCTGGAAAGGAGCTTGTACCCAATCCATCCTGATTGCTCACCATCACGAACTCGAAATCGAGTGTCTGACGGATGAATCCCAAGTTCTTTATTACCTTAGGTACGAATTCGAGTTTCTCAAATGAATCAATCTGCTCGTCAGATGGTTCTTTGATAATAGTGCCATCTCTATCTATAAATAGTGCTTTTTTCATTCTTTACTTTATTCGTTTTTTTCTTCCGTTGGGAAAAATATTTTTTCCTACAGGGGAGAAATTTTTTCATCTTTAATTATTAATCCTAAACACTAAATTTTATCGCACTCGCTTAACCATTCAGTTGAACAAGCATCACTGGGCATGTGCCAATCACCTCTGGGGGATAGAGAGACGCTACCTACTTTGGGTCCATCGGGCAAGCATGAGCGCTTGAATTGTTGGTTAAAGAATCTGCGACAGAAGGTGGTAAGCCATTTCTTGATAACCTCGTCGTTGTACTTCCCCTCAAATGCGTGTTGTGCGAGATAGAAAATCTTGCGTGGCGAGAAGCCATTTCGCATAAGGTGATATAGGAAGAAATCGTGCAACTCGTAGGGTCCTACGAGATCCTCGGTCTTCTGTTTGATATTACCTTGTTCGTCGGCAGGTATCAACTCAGGGCTTATGGGAGTATCTACAATGTCGCGCAAGGTTGTAGCCGAAGATTCATCTACATGATTATCGGCAATCCAAAGCACAAGGCTTTGAATCAGTGTCTTAGGTACACTGGCGTTGACTCCATACATCGACATATGGTCGCCATTGTATGTAGCCCATCCGAGCGCCAATTCGCTCAAGTCGCCTGTTCCTATCACCATGCCATTTAATTGGTTTGCCACATCCATAAGTATCTGTGTACGTTCGCGTGCTTGGCTATTTTCATACGTCACATCGTGATTGTTTATATCATGTCCAATGTCACTGAAGTGTTGCATACAAGCTTCCTTTATACTTATTTCGCGTATGGTAACACCGAGTGAATGCATCAGTTGGAGAGCATTATTATAGGTACGACCTGTAGTACCAAATCCTGGCATAGTCACGCCTACAATATCCTTTCTTGAACGTCCTAATCTATCAAATGCTTTCACACATACGAGTAAGGCCAATGTGCTATCCAATCCTCCGCTGATACCTATGATGGCTGTGCGGCTATAGGTGTGTTCAATTCGTTTGCAAAGGCCTGCTACTTGAATGTTAAAGACTTCGTTGCAACGCTCGTCCAACTCTCGACCTTGTGGCACAAAGGGAGTAGGGCAGATGCTTCGAGTAAGGGTAAATCGTGATTTCTTGTTTTTCTTCTTATTTTCGCACTCCAATCCTTTTACCTCGTGTTCTTCAAACTCTTGCGTGAGTGTATTGAAATCATTTCTCAGGAAGTAAGGATTCTTTAACTTACGATTACGTAATTTTTCAACATCTATCTCGGTGATAATGAGTTGTGAGTCCATTTGGAAGAGCTCATTCTCCTTCAAGAGCTCGCCATTTTCGTAAATCATTGCGCTTCCACCGTACACAGCATCGGTGGTAGATTCACCGTATCCGCTTGAAGCATAGATATATCCACATGTACAACGCTTTGAGTGTACGTTCATCATTTCCTTGATAAAGTTATGTCGTCCAATGTACTCCACATTGGCACCCATACAAACAATTATGTCTGCACTAAAAAGGCTTTTCAAATTGCTTTGTGGAAGTAGATTGGTAAACTCATCCTGAAACTCTATGGCAAACTTGAAATTGCGCGACGCCCAAATCGAAGGTTTTTGAATATGGGCAAACTTGATTGAGGAATAACTATTGGTGCTATAAAAATCATTTCCAAGACATTCACCTCCCATAAACCAATTTCGTTCAAGTGGAGTTAGATTTGTCTTAGGTACAAGGTTTTCAATATGACCATTATGAATAATCGCAGCCATGTTGAAAATCATATTTTTGTACTCATATGGAAATCCCACAATGGCAATAATATCTTTATTACGAGTATTATCCATTATTTCCATCAATGCCTTTTGTGCACTATTCAATAGAGTACGTTGCTTGAACAGGTCTCCACAAGTACTGCCTGTTATACATAATTCTGGGAAAACTACCAATTCAACATTTGCTTCGTCGGCTTTGTTTATCAGATTATTTATCTCCTTACTATTATTTAAGCAATCTGCCACTTTTACCTTAGGAATGGCTGATGCAACTTTTACGAAACCGTAGTTCATATAGACAAGATATATCTAATTCATTCTTTTATTTGGCGAAATTACGAAATATTCTCAATAATATATAATGTATAGGAAAAAATAATTCTTAAAATATGTAAAATAATAGAGTAAATGTTTGCAGATATAAAAAACGGTTGTATATTTGCAGCGTAAACAATATTGTAATCATTACAAATGTGCAAATGTTTAAATTATGAATACAGTAGAGAGATTAGTAGAGTATGGTATCAAACCTTCAGTACAACGAATAGCCATCATGGAGTACTTGATGACTCATCGGACTCACCCCACAGCAGACGAGGTGTACATGGCACTGTGTGACTCCATGCCTACACTTTCAAAAACTACAGTATATAACACGTTGAAATTATTTGTTGATCAGCAAGCAGCTCTAATGCTGACTATTAACGATAAGAATGTCCACTTTGATGGAGATACATCGTTGCATTCACATTTCTTTTGTCGCAAATGTGGACGAGTGTTTGACCTCCCTTTTTCAGGGAAAAAACGCGAAGCTCGCGAACTCCAGATTGAAGGTCATGCAGTAGAAGAAATTCATCATTATTACAAAGGAATTTGCAAAGAGTGTTCAGAAAAAGAAAGTTTAGTTTAAGACTAATTATAAAAAAAATAGAAATAAAATTATTAATTAACAATTTAAAAATAGAAGATTATGAAAAAGTTTATTTGCTCAGTATGTGGTTATGTTCATGAAGGTGATTCAGCTCCTGAAAAGTGCCCATTGTGTAAGGTTAGTGCCGATAAGTTCAATCAGTTAGAAGAAGGTAAAATCGAGTTTGTGCAAGAGCATGTAATTGGTGTTGCTAAAGGTTGTGACGATGAAATGATTAAGGACCTCAATGCTCATTTCATGGGTGAATGCACTGAAGTAGGTATGTACTTGGCTATGAGTCGTCAGGCTGACCGTGAGGGATATCCCGAAATTGCAGAGGCATTCAAGCGCTATGCATGGGAGGAGGCAGAACACGCATCTAAGTTTGCTGAACTCTTGGGCGATTGTGTATGGGACACTAAAACTAACTTGGAGAAGCGCATGAACGCAGAGTCAGGTGCATGTGCCGACAAGTATCGCATTGCTAAGCGTGCAAAGGAACTTAACCTCGATGCTATCCACGATACTGTTCACGAGATGTCTAAGGACGAAGCTCGTCATGGCAAGGGATTCGAAGGTCTCTATAACCGCTATTTCAAATAACAAATAGAGATTGATTGTAAATCTAAAGGGATGGAGTATTCATATATTCCATCCCTTTGTTTTTTACTGTATCAAAGTATATGTTTTTTTTAAATAAAAGATAAACCTATGGATACAAAATGATATACCATTTATGCTAAGAATATATTTCTATTAATTTGTAGAGATTAAGATAAAATTTAGCTCAATATATATACTTACAATCTATAAGTATTTTTCAAGTACCTCTTTTAGCTGTACTAAAGGGGTGAATCCACTCTGTCGCCAAATTAAATTCCCATGTTTGTAAAGCATGAGTGTGGGGATGGATTGTATGTGTTGCTCAGCTGCAAGGCTTTCGTGTCTATCTACATCTATTTTGGCAATACGCAATTTTTCACCTTTCTCCTTTTTCAATTCCTCCAACACGGAATGCATATTTCTGCATGGAGCGCACCATGTGGCGTAAAAATCAATCAAAACTGGTGTCTCTGAATTTATCAAATCTTCAAACTTTTCCATACATATATTATTTAAGTAATACCTATTCTTAGTGTGAGAACAATAGGAGAGGGGTGAATGTTCGGAAAGAAAGTAACGAGGAGAGATAAAAAAAGACGTCACATGATGGTGTGACGTCTTTATGAAATTCTTTATATATAAAGATTATTTCTTCGTGTATCTTTTGTTTAATCCTTCAACGATTTCGTCTGTGATATCGTATGCAGGATTACCATAGAGAAGATTGTCAAAACCAGCATTGCTGATGATGAAATCGAATTGCTTTTCAGCATTATAGATGCTCAAGAAATTGTTGATAGAGTCGCGCAATTGTTGGTTCTTCTGTTGATTTTCGATAGCCAACTCTTCAGATAATTTTGCTGACAATTCGTCCAACTCTTGTGCCTTTTTCATCAATCGGTTATACTCTTCCTCAGCACGTGCTCTTGTGAAGGCATTGTTTTCGTATTTGTATTGGAAATCTTGTTGTTCTGCTTCCAATTTCTTGCTCTTTTCATTCAATGTTGCTCGAACATTTTCTTCTTTTTTTACCATCTCCTGATTGATGTCGAGGCAGAACTGATAGTTCAAAATCAATCTTTCAATCTCTACGAAAGCAATTTTTACTCCTGAGCCACCTTCGCTCGTAGCAGGTGTTACCTGAGTAGTGGTTGCTTGCTTGTTTCCATCACATTGTGCCATCATGAGGCCGAGTGCCAATGCTGCACATCCCTTCAAAATAGTTTTCTTATTCATTTTGTGTATATATTATTTTTAGTTTTCATTTTAAGGTAAGCCTTGTCACTTACTTTATCCTTTCCTTTACTTGAATACGTTTGGGTGCTCGGGCTTCACGATCTTGCGATTGAACACACCCTATACCACGCTTCCTCATGGCCTTGCTTCCGCTAACATGTGTGTTTGGAAAGCGTCCATTCTTCTTCAAAATGATATTTATTGCTAATAATGCAAGGCAAATAGCAACAATTAACACTGTTATAGCGAGAGTTTCAATCATTATTCTTATTTTTGCGGGTGCAAATATACTCCTTTAATTGATAATGGAGAAAAAGAATGATGAATTTTAACTAAAACCTTAGGATATATATGGAAATGAAAAATCTGAAACCCGTAGAAGTCTTCAAGTATTTTGATGAGATATGTCAAGTACCACGTCCGTCAAAGAAGGAAGAGAAAATCATAGCATACCTTCGCCAATTCGGTGAAAGTCATCAGTTAGATACCCTTGTGGATGAAGCAGGAAACGTCCTTATAAAGAAGCCTGCCACACTTGGTATGGAAAATAGAAAGACGGTAGTGCTCCAATCCCACATCGATATGGTGTGTGAAAAGAATAAAGATGTTGAACACGATTTCGACAATGATCCAATAGAGACATTTATCGATGGTGAATGGTTGCGTGCAAAGGGCACTACCCTTGGTGCAGACAATGGTATTGGTATGGCTGCTGCATTGGCCATACTGGCTTCCGACTCTATTCAGCATGGTCCTATCGAATGCCTCTTTACTGTAGATGAAGAGACAGGTCTTACCGGAGCATTTGCCTTGCAGAGTGGATTCATGAATGGAGATGTATTGCTCAATCTTGATAGTGAGGATGAGGGAGAAATCTTTATCGGTTGTGCAGGCGGATGTCGTACTAATGCGACTTTCACCTATCAACCAGTATCAGTACCTGAAGGATGTTTTTACTTTTCTGTAGAGTTAAATGGTCTTACAGGTGGACATAGTGGTGATGACATCAACAAAGGATTTGCCAATGCCAATAAGATTCTTAATCGTTTTCTTTTGCAGGCATTCAAGAAATACGATCTCTACCTTTGCGAAATAAGTGGTGGAAATTTACATAATGCCATCCCCCGTGAAGCACGTGCTGTATGTGCTATTCCTTCTAAACATAAGGAAGATATTCGTATCGACCTAAATATCTTTGCCGCTGAAGTAGAAGCAGAGTATAGTGTAACAGAGAAGAATATGAGATTTGTACTCCAAAGTGCTGATCCCATCACTACTGCTATAGACAAGAACACAACTTTATGCCTATTGCAATCCATTCATGCCGTAGCCAATGGAGTATTTATGATGAGTCAAGATATGCCAGGATTGGTAGAAACTTCAAGTAATCTTGCTTCTATCAAGATGGTAGGTGAGAATGAGATTCTGATTGGAAGTAGCCAAAGAAGTAGTACTCTTTCCTCACGCAAGGATATGGCAGAAACTGTACAAGCTACCTTTGAATTGGCTGGTGCTAAGGTAGATGTGGGTGATGGATATCCAGGATGGAAGCCAAATCCACAATCACCTCTCTTGGCGGTTGCTATCGACTCATACAAGCATTTGTTTGGTATTGAGCCAAAGGTGAAAGCCATTCATGCAGGACTTGAGTGCGGACTTTTCCTTGAAAAATATCCTTCTCTCGATATGATATCTTTTGGTCCCACATTGCGTGGAGTACATTCTCCTGACGAACGTATGCACATTCCCTCCGTTGAACGTTGGTGGATACATCTGTTGGATGTATTGAAGAATGTATAAAATGGTGTAATATTTTGCAATTTCTTTTACTCATTAGAAAAGATTTTTGTAAATTTGCCACGTATTTGCATGGTTCTCTACATAGAACTATGCAAATTTATGTAAAATTACTGGATATCAGCTAATTTAATGTAACAGTGAATACATTTGTGAGATTAGAATTGATATATTTAAAGGATATAAGATAAAAATATACTATGAGAGTCGTTATTTTGGATGACTATGCAATGGTGTCACGTTGGGCAGCCAATTATGTAGTTGAAAAGATTAATCAGAAGAATCCTACGGCAGCAAATCCTTTTGTATTGGGATGTCCCACAGGCTCTTCTCCTTTGGGAATGTACAAGGAACTTATTCGCTTGAACAAGGAAGGCAAAGTTTCGTTTAAGCACGTTATTACTTTCAATATGGATGAGTATGTAGGTTTACCCGAAGACCATCCCGAGAGTTATCACTCTTTTATGTGGAACAATTTTTTCAATCACATCGATATTGACCCACAGAATGTACACATTCTCGATGGTAATGCACCTGATTTGGTGGCCGAGTGTGAAAAGTATGAACGTCAGATTCAAGCAGCTGGTGGAGTAGACCTTTTCTTGGGTGGTGTAGGACCCGATGGTCATATCGCTTTCAATGAGCCAGGTTCGTCACTTTCGTCAAAGACTCGTATTAAAACCCTTACTACAGACACTATCATAGCCAATAGTCGTTTCTTCGATGGTGATGTGAATCAAGTTCCCAAGCAAGCACTCACTGTAGGAGTTGGCACCGTAATGGCTGCTACTGAAGTACTTCTTATTTCATGTGGACACAATAAGGCTCGTGCTCTCAAACACGCCATTGAGGAAAACATCAATCACATGTGGACGGTAAGTGCACTGCAAATGCATCCCCATGGTATCATTGTATGTGACGAACCAGCATGCAATGAAATTAAAGTGGGTACATACAAATATTTCAAAGACAAAGAGAAACTCGAAGGCTTGGTTGACAGATACTTATAATAATATTATCTATACTAGATGTTATAGTACGTACAAAGAAGTAGATAAAGATGAGACGGATTATTAAATTCATCTCTAGTGCGTTTTTTTTGTTGGTTATTACTTTGCCAACTATTGCACAGATGTCTGATGATGCTGTGATTGAATATATCAAAAATGGTATGGCAAGTGGAAAATCTCAAAATGAGATGATTAAGGAACTTGCGGCTCGTGGAGTAACTCGTGCTCAAGCTGAGCGTTTGAAAGAACGTCTTGAAAAAGAACAATCTGGAAGAACTGAGGCTTCTCGAACCATAGGTGTACAAGAGCGTGAAAGACGTTCAAATGATGGTTTGGCAGAAGTAGAGGCAGGAAGTTTGGATTATGTTTCAACAGAATTAGCTAATCCTGAAAATCTCTCTACTCAAGCAGCTGCACGTCTGGTATTTGGACGTAACATATTTACCAATCGCAATTTAACTTTTGCACCTAGTATGAATCTTCCTACACCAGAGAACTATAAATTAGGTCCTGGTGATGAGGTAATTATTGAAATTTGGGGAACAAACCAAGCTACTCATCGTCAAACAATCTCACCTGAAGGTTCCATTAATATTCAAGATATTGGTTTGATAAATCTGAATGGTATGACCGTCAAAGAGGCAGATGCCTATATGCGTCGTCGTTTAGGACAAATCTATTCTGTATATGGAGAAAATGCTGCTTCTGAAGTTAAACTTTCATTGGGTAACATTCGTACAATACAGGTTAATATGATGGGTGAAGTAGCAGTACCTGGTACTTATTATCTTTCTTCTTTCTCTAATATTTATCATGCCTTGTATCGCGCTGGTGGAGTGAGCAATCTTGGTTCTTTACGTGAGATACATCTTATGCGTAAAGGAAAGAAGATTGTTACATTGGATATCTATGAGTTTATCCTTAAGGGTAAATCTTTCGAAGATATCACTTTGGAAGAGGGTGATATAGTGATTGTTCCCACATATAATACATTGGTAGATATCTCAGGAAGTGTTAAACGACCAATGTTTTATGAATTGAAAGAGGGTGAGACTATTGGACAACTTATCGATTACGCAGGTGGTTTTTCAAGTGATGCATACAAGAGCAACTTGCGCCTTATCCGCCAAAATGGACGCGAATATAAGGTGTTTACTATCAATGAACCTGAGTTTTCTTCATTTGTTCTTAATGATGGAGATGCACTTACCGTGGGAACTATGTTAGACCGTTTTGAAAATCGTATTGAGATTAAGGGAGCAGTTTATAGTCCTGGTATTTATGAATTGGGTAACAAAATTTAAAATATAAAAAAATGAAAAAATATAAAATAGCTGTAGCTGGTACTGGATATGTTGGTTTAAGTATTGCCACATTACTTAGCCAAAATCATGAAGTAATAGCAGTTGATGTTATCGCAGATAAAGTAGATAAAATAAATAATAGAATATCTCCAATTCAAGATGATTTTATCGAACAATATTTAAAAGAAAAACGACTAAATCTTACTGCAACTCTCGACTCAAAATCAGCATACAAAGATGCAGATTTTGTTGTTATAGCAGCTCCTACAAACTATGATCCCATAAGTAATTTTTTTGACACCCATCATATCGAAAATGTAATAGATTTAGTTCTAAATGTTAATGATAAGGCTGTGATTGTTATAAAAAGTACTATACCAGTTGGATATTGCGAAAATCTATATAAGAAATACGGAAGTAAGCTACGCTTGTTATTTTCACCTGAATTCTTACGCGAAAGCAAAGCCCTTTATGATAATCTATATCCCAGTCGTATAATTGTAGGTACTCCGTCAACAACATTATCTGACAATGCTTTTGAATTGGCCGAATTTGCAAATATCTTTGCCTCTATACTACAACAAGGAGCGATTAAAAATAATATTGACACTCTTTATATGGGATTGACAGAAGCTGAAGCTGTTAAGCTTTTTGCAAACACCTATCTAGCTCTACGTGTTAGCTATTTTAATGAATTGGATACATATGCCGAAATGAAGGGGCTCAACACTCAAGATATCATTAATGGTGTTTCTTTAGATCCACGTATTGGTCAGCATTACAATAATCCTAGTTTCGGCTATGGAGGCTATTGCTTACCCAAAGATACCAAACAACTATTGGCTAATTATCAAGATGTACCACAAAATATGATGACTGCTATAGTAGAGAGTAATCGTACCCGAAAGGATTTTATTGCCGATCGAGTGTTGAATAAAGCAGGTTATTATGACTATTATACCAGAGGTGATTACAATAAAGAGGAAGAAAAATTATGCGTCATTGGAGTATATCGTCTAACCATGAAAAGCAATAGCGACAACTTCCGCCAAAGTTCAATACAAGGTGTTATGAAGCGTATCAAAGCTAAAGGTGCCGCTATTATCATTTATGAACCTACTTTGGAAGATGGTTCCACGTTTTTTGGTAGCAAGATTGTAAATGATTTAAAATTATTTAAGTTACAGTCACAAGCTATAATTGCAAATCGTTTCGATTCCTGTTTAAGAGATGTAGTTGACAAAGTTTATACAAGGGATATCTTCCATAGGGATTAGTTAATATAATAGATTAATTATAAATTTATCATAATTTGTTATCAATATAAATAATTAAAATAGAAGCAATAATATCTCATTGGTGTAAAAATAATTATTAAAATATAGATTCTGGTCTTAACCAAAAGTTATTAGTGTTGAATATTTTTTATCCCAATTTTTCAATGTGCTTTTTTAATAAGCCCTTATATATCAAAGTTATTTATCGATTAATAATTCCGAATGACTATCGGGCTTTAGTCTGTCTTGCAACCTCACCCTACATGTAGGCCTTGTATGCGGTTTCTGTTCGTCAAGCCAGACCTTTGCCGCCGGCTTCCTTCAGATTCCACCTCGCGATGGACACCCTTGCGTTTGGCTAGATGCTTCCCGTCATTAGGGCGCATTAGGGACTTACACCCATTAGAATATACCCATGCTGGACGAACAAGAAAAAAGCCCTTCCGCAATGCGGATGGGCTTTTTCTGTTTGTTTGAGATAAATCGATAGTTAATATTGAAGCGATTATGCTTCTGCGGGAGCTTCTTCAGTAGCAGGAGCCTCTTCGGTTGCTTCTTCTGAGTTAGCAGCTTCAGCCTCTGCCTTAGCAGCAGCTTCAGCAGCTTTCTTTTCAGCCACCTTCTTAGCAATCTCCTCGTTTACTTTCTTTTCAGCTTCCAAACGTGCCTTAGCTTCAGCCTTAGCAGCTTCTTCATTCTTAGCTACAAGCTGTGCAAGACCATTCTGCTTGTCCTTCTTCCATGCTTCGAACTTAGCCTGTGCTGCGGCTTCGTCAAATGCACCTTTCTTTACACCACCCTGGAGGTGCTTCATCATGTACACACCTTCGCGAGAGAGGATGTTGCGAGCAGTATCAGTGGGCTGTGCTCCACAATTTACCCAATAGAGGGCGCGCTCGAAATTCAAATCTACTGTGGCAGGATTGGTGTTGGGGTTGTAAGTACCAATCTTTTCAGTAAACTTACCATCACGTGGTGCTCTTGAATCAGCAATCACAATTGAATAAAAGGCGTAGCTCTTACGACCGTGACGCTGCAATCTGATTTTTGTTGCCATTCTTTTTTTGTTTTATTTGTTAATTAAATGATTTGAATGTGCCAATAACCCGTATTAGCGGGCGCAAAATTACTGCTTTATTTTCGATTGACAAAGTTTTTGTGATATTTATTTGCTATTTTACACCACATTACCACCTTATTTCTTCATTGTTGCCTTAATGAAATAGATGATTAGGGCAGCATAAGCTACAAGAGCAACCACTTCACTCCATGAATTTGAAACCCATTCGGTGTTCATCAGGTCGATTCCTCCAAATCGCATGGCTGCACTGACAACTCCCATCAACGCACCACCAGCAATGAAACCTGAAGCAAGCAAAGTTCCCTTTTCACCGCGTGCATTATTCAATGTTGCATCCTTGCTACGAGTAGTCACATACCAATTAATGGCTCCACCCACGAGTAATGGAGTATTCAATTCAAGAGGGATGAACATACCTAATGCAAATGCCAAAGCTGGGACACCACACAAAGTAAGTATAATAGCAAGAAGAGCGCCGATGCCATAGAGTAACCAAGGTGCACCCACACCGCTCATTAAAGGTTCGATGACGGCAGCCATCGCGTTGGCTTGAGGAGCAGCCAATTGTCCACTGGTAAATCCGTATGTCTGGTTAAGAATCATGATGACACCACCTACGGTTGCGGCAGAGACAAGTGTGCCAAGGAATTTCCATCCTTCTTGCTTTTGAGGTGTACTACCTATCCAATAACCGATTTTGAGGTCGGTAATGAATCCTCCAGCCATTGAAAGTGCAGTACATACTACACCTCCCATGATGAGTGCAGCCACCATACCTGTTGTACCTTCAAGTCCTACGGCTACCATGATGACTGAGGCAAGAATAAGTGTCATCAACGTCATTCCTGATACAGGATTGCTTCCTACAATAGCAATAGCATTGGCCGCTACTGTTGTGAATAGGAAAGCAATGACGGCCACAAGTATAATACCTACAACAGCATGAAGCACATTGCCTTTCATTATATCGAAGTAGAAGAAAAGGAATACCAACATGAGGGTAATGATGCTACCGAAGGCAATAATCTTCATCGATAAGTCGCGTTGAGTGCGAGGTTGAGCAGAGGTATCTCCGCCTTTTCCTTTCATCTCTTTAGCGGCAAGGCCTACAGCACTCTTGATGATTCCCCATGAACGAATGATACCTATGATACCAGCCATGGCAATACCACCAATACCTATGCTCTTGGCATAAGATGTAAAGATCTGTTCAGGTGACATTTCGCCAACGGTTTGAGTAATTTCGGGATTCCATTGATTGAGTACCACATCGCCCCAAATGAGTGACATACCAGGAATGATAATCCACCATACGGCCAAAGATCCGAAACATATGATAGCCGCATACTTCAATCCTACGATGTAACCTAATCCGAGTACAGCAGCACCCGTATTGATTTTGAATACAAGTTTAGCCTTTTCAGCAATAGCCTCTCCCCATGCACAGATGCGTGTAGTGAAGTTCTCATTCCACCAACCAAAGGTGGCAACGATGAAGTCATAAAGACCTCCCACAAGTCCTGCAATCAACAAAGGCTTTGCTTGTCCTTCACTCTTTTCACCAGAGATAAGTACCTGAGTGGTGGCAGTAGCTTCGGGGAAAGGATACTTTCCATGCATATCTTTCACAAAATACTTGCGGAAGGGGATGAGGAAAAGAATACCCAACACACCACCCAACAATGAACTGATGAATACTTGGAAGAAGTTCACCGTCATCTCGGGATACTTGGCTTGGAGGATATAAAGTGCAGGTAAGGTAAAGATTGCACCTGCAACAATCACTCCTGAGCAAGCTCCAATACTCTGAATAATGACATTTTCACCCAATGCATTCTTGCGCTTGGCAGCACCTGATACACCTACTGCAATGATGGCGATGGGGATGGCTGCTTCGAATACTTGTCCAACTTTCAATCCCAAGTAAGCGGCTGCTGCAGAGAAGAGTACAGCCATACCAATTCCCCATAAGACTGACCATAGGTTCACCTCGGGGTAACTCTTTTTAGACGAGAGGATAGGATCGTATTGTTCACCATCCTTCAGTTCACGAAATGCGTTTTCTGGCAATCCTGTGAATTGTTCTTCATGTTTTTCCATTTTCTATGTAATTTAATTTATTTTTTTATTGTTTTTTTGGATATTTAAATCAACCTATTACCCATTTACTCCCAGGGATATATGAGATTAGTTTTGTCGTGATGTAACAACTAACAAAGGTCAGTATACTAATAAGAGGTATTGCCACACCTACAGATGTTTGTGGTTGTACTATGGATACCCAAAATGGCATCCATAACATATGCATCAGAAACATTCCATAACTATTGATGGAAACACTCATTACCAAACCATAAGCCTTTCCCTCTTTCGTAATAGTTGTAAATAAGAGGAATGCACCAAATGTTGCTATTACACAATTGATGATGCAGAAGCACCATGCAATCTCTAAATCTGTCAATAATTGAGGAGTACCAGGTTTAGCTTGAATATAGAAGCTCAATATAGTAAACAATGTTCCTCCTATCAAGCATATGAAGCCTATTGTACGGCGTTTAACATTACTCCAATCAATATGGTGACGAATATAATGTCCTAAAACTAAGTAACCTGGATATCCACTGAAGTCATAAAGCATATAGTATTGATTCCACCAACATTGTCCAAATACATCGCCATAAAATTTATTTATGAATGGCATACATGTGGTCAATATCCATAGATACAGGAACATACGCTCTTGTTTGGCCGTAGCAATCCTTAACCATGGAGAAAGGATAGGAATGAGTAGATAAAGGCCGATAAGTGGATACATAAACCATAGATGAAAAGCGTTCATTGGGAAATTGAGAGGCAACTTGCATAATGCAATGAAGGCTTCTCTCCATGTCCAACCCTCTTGCCATACCGATTGTAAAGCATAAATAACCATAAATACGACCATGGGAGGAATGATGCGAAGAAATCTATGCTT
This sequence comes from Bacteroidaceae bacterium, assembly GCA_017560945.1. GTDB lineage: Bacteria > Bacteroidota > Bacteroidia > Bacteroidales > Bacteroidaceae > Phocaeicola_A. The sequence goes on from JAFZDY010000018.1 coordinate 28,400, forward strand.
GAAGAAATCACTCCAAGACTGATTCTCGTTCATAGGAGCGAGCAAATATGCAGAGGTAATTACAAATAATGGTACTGATATACGGCTCATACCATCCCATATTGCAATCCAAAGTTTATGTGATTCAGAAAGTATAGGAATCTCTTCAACTCCATAAAATGCTTCACTTGCATGAACCATCATTACAAGGAAACAAGCAAAAACTCGCAGATAATCTAAAAATATAATTCTCTCTCTTTTCATTATATTACAAAACTATAAAATTTCATTGAATTTGCAAATGTACGAATATATTGCGAATTCACAAAAAAACATTTCACTAAATAAATTAACTAATGCTTCCCTACCTGAAAAAAAGTTTTTCTTAACGAGAGAAAAAATAATCCCCTCTAATAGCAGAATTTATGCACCTTTTAAAGTGTTTTATAATATGATAAAATATGAAAAGAAAGTGTGTAAAGAAAAAACTTGTATTTTTCCTTCGCTATTCTCTAAAAAAACTCTTATATTTGCACCATAATTGTAATATTGACCTTACAAAATGAGTGACATCATTCAACATCTGGGTACTGTGGAAAGCATTGAGGGGAGTCACGTGCGTGTAATTATTGTGCAGACGTCGGCTTGTGCCACTTGTGCTGCGCATAAGTTTTGCAACTCCTCGGAAAGCAAAGAGAAGATGATAGATGTATACACCAAGGATGCTACCTCTTACCGCGTAGGTCAGTCGGTAAAGGTCTTTGGTACTACCTCGATGGGAATGCGGGCCGTCCTATGGGCGTTCGGTGTTCCTTTTGTCGTATTGGTGATGGTGCTCTATACTTGCATTCTCTTAACTGATGGAAATGAACCTCTGTCGGCACTTGTTGCCATGGGAGCGTTGATGGTGTACTACCTTATATTATATATGTGTCGCCATCGAATGAGTCGCAAGTTTGTCTTCACCATAGCGAGTTGTAAATAGTGAGGCTTAGTGAGGGAGACCTTTGGAGATAGAAAATAAATCAATAATTAAATAAATAACTAACAATTAACTTTTATGGACTTAATTCTTGTAGCAGTGATTTCACTTGGAGCCGTTGGCTTGATAGCTGCCATCATCTTGTATGTGGCTTCCAAGAAATTTGCTGTGTATGAAGATCCGCGAAACGCTCAGGTAGCAGAAGTCTTACCTCAAGCAAATTGCGGAGGATGTGGTTTTCCTGGTTGTGCAGGATTTGCTGAAGCATGTGTGAAGGCAGGTTCTCTTGAGGGAAAAATGTGTCCAGTCGGTGGACAAGAGACAATGGACAAGATTGCGGCCATCCTCGGTTTGCAAGCCGAAGCATCTGAACCCAAGGTAGCGGTAGTTAGATGCAACGGTAGTTGTGAAAATCGTCCGCGCATTGTGAAGTATGATGGTGCTCGTTCGTGCAAAGTGGCTCATGCTACTTGTGCAGGTGAGACGGCTTGTGCTTTCGGATGCCTTGGATGTGGCGATTGTGTAGCATCATGTAAGTTCGATGCTATCCACATGAACCCCGAAACTGGTCTTCCCGAAGTAGATGAAGCTAAGTGTACGGCTTGTGGTGCTTGTGCCAAGGCTTGTCCACGTGTCATCATCGAAATCCGTCCAAAGGGAAAGAACAACCGTCGCGTGTACGTAAGTTGTGTGAACAAGGACAAAGGACCCGTTGCTATGAAGGCTTGCAAAGTGAGTTGTATCGCTTGTGGAAAATGTGTGAAAGAGTGTTCATTTGAAGCCATAACAGTGGCCAACAATATCGCATACATTGACCCAACAAAGTGTCGTCTCTGTCGCAAGTGCGAAACTGTATGTCCTAAGAATGCCATAGTGTCCGTGAACTTTCCCCCTCGTAAGCCGAAGGTAGAAACACCTGAGACTCCTGCGAGCGAGACTCAGAAAGCGGAATAATTTTATAAAGATAAAAAACTAAAAATATTATAATCGTGAAGACATTTAGAATTGGTGGTGTACATCCCGCCGAAAACAAGTTGTCTGCCTCCAGTGCCATTGAGGTGTTAGGTTTGCCCAAACAAGCTGTATATCCTCTTTCTCAGCACATTGGTGCACCTGCCGTGGCTTGTGTAGCCAAGGGCGATGTGGTGAAGGTGGGTACGAAGATTGCCGATGCTGGTGGTTTCGTCTCAGCCTCCATCTTCTCAGGTGTATCAGGAAAGGTTGCCAAGATTGATAGCATCATCGATGCAAGCGGTTATCGCAAACCTGCCATCTTTATCGATGTAGATGGTGATGAGTGGGAAGAGTCTATAGACCGTAGCGAAGCACTTGTGAAAGAGTGTGACTTGAAGCCCGAGGAGATAGTCGAAAAGATTAAGAATGCAGGTGTGGTAGGTATGGGTGGAGCCTGTTTCCCCACACACGTAAAACTTTGTCCTCCTCCTGGAAGTAAAGCTGAGTGTGTCATTATCAACGCCGTAGAGTGTGAACCTTACCTCACTGCTGACCATCGCCTGATGTTGGAGAAACCTGAGGAAATCCTCGTAGGTGTGTCACTCCTTATGAAGGCAGCTAAGGTTGAGAAGGGCTACATTGGTATTGAAAACAATAAGCCTGATGCCATCAAGTTGATGCAGGAGAAGGCGACATCTTATCCTGGTATTGAGATTATTCCTTTGAAGGTGAAATATCCTCAAGGTGGTGAAAAACAATTGATTGATGCCGTCATTGGTCGCCAAGTACCTGCTCCTCCCGCTATTCCTATTAGTGTTGGAGCCGTAGTGCAAAACGTAGGTACTGCCTTTGCCGTGTACGAAGCAGTGATGAAGAACAAGCCCTTGTTCGAGCGCATCGTAACTGTGACAGGTAAAAGTGTGGAGAAGCCCTCTAACTTCCTTACTCGTATGGGTACACCCATTAGCAAACTTATTGATGCTGCCGGTGGTCTTCCTGCAGATACAGGTAAAGTCATTGGTGGAGGTCCTATGATGGGTAAAGCTTTGGTAAATACCGAAGTGCCTATTTGCAAAGGTTCTTCAGGAGTTCTCATTATGAACTATAAGGAGGCCCGTCGTGGCGAAGCACGTCCTTGCATCCGTTGCGCCAAGTGTGTAAACGCATGCCCCATGGGATTGGAACCCTTCTTGCTCTCCACACTTACATCATTCGATGAGTGGGAGCGCGCTGAAAAGGAAGATATTGTTTCTTGCATCGAGTGTGGTTCTTGCCAGTTTACCTGCCCAAGTAATCGTCCTTTGCTTGACATGATTCGTTTAGGAAAATCTACCGTCATGGGTATTGTCCGTGCGCGTAGTGCGAAGTAAAACATTAATCATGGAGATAGATGGAGATAAGTAAGTAGATAGAAGCTAATCGTAAGGACTTAGATTATAGAATTCAATGTTCAAAATAAATAGCACTATCGGCTATCTCTTCTAAAATGAAGCGATGTCTCCCTTTTACTCCATTAACTCCTTAAAAATATAGTATATGGCAAATAGATTAATCGTATCCATGTCGCCCCACGTGCATAGCAATGACACTGTGGAGCGCAATATGTACGGTGTTGTTCTCGCCCTTGTACCTGCCCTTTTGTGGTCATTTTATGCCTATGGAGTAGGAGCATTGGTAGTGACACTTACATCTGTGTGCGCCTGCATTTTCTTTGAGTGGGCCATCACAAAATTCATTCTTAAGCAAGAGAGTTCTACCATTACTGATGGTTCGGCCATCTTGACAGGTATCCTCTTGGCATTCAATCTTCCCTCTAATCTTCCTGTATGGATTATCGTTATTGGTGCTCTCGTAGCTATCGGTATTGGTAAATTGACATTTGGAGGTCTTGGTTGCAATCCATTCAATCCTGCCTTGGTAGGTCGTGTATTCCTTCTTATCTCTTTCCCCGTGCAGATGACAAGTTGGCCTATTCAAGGTCAGCACGGACTTTATCTCGATGCTGAAACTGCTGCAACTCCCCTTGCTCTTATGAAAGCTGCCGTTAAGGGAGATGCATCATCCCTCAGCCAACTTCCCTCATCATGGGAGATGTTTATTGGTGCTGATTTTGGTTGTGTAGGTGAAGTTAGTGCACTTGCTCTCTTGTTGGGGCTTGGCTACATGCTTTGGAAGAAAATCATTACTTGGCATATACCTGTATCAATTCTTGCTACAGTATTTGTATTTACAGGCATCATGCATTTAGTTGATCCCATTGTTTACGCATCTCCTGTGGCTCACATTTTCACAGGAGGAATCATGTTGGGTGCCATCTTTATGGCTACAGACTATGTTACTTCACCTATGAGTCACAAGGGAATGATTGTGTATGGTGTAGCTATTGGCTTCCTTACCGTCGTGATTCGTCTCTTTGGTGCTTATCCTGAAGGTATGTCGTTCGCCATTTTGTTGATGAACGCATTCACTCCGCTTATCAACACCTATTGCAAACCTAAAAGATTTGGGGAGGTAGTAAAGAAATGAAAAAGTTAGAATCTTCATTACTGAATATGACGGTTGTATTGACCGTAATATCTGTCATTGCCGGTGGATTGCTGGCTTATGTTAATGGTGTGACTGAAGGTCCCATCCGTGAGATTAAGGAAAAGGCATTAGCCGATGGCATCAAAAGTGTGCTTCAAGCCAATGAGGCTACTGTGCAACAAATTGACACTATCGATGGAGGACTTGCTATTGTGTACAAGACTGACAAAGGTACAGCCGTACAAGCCATCAACAATAGTGCTTTCGGTGGATCTATCAAGGTTCTTGTAGGATTCGATGCTGAAGGAACGATTCTTGGCTATAGTGTACTCGAACATGCAGAAACTCCTGGACTTGGAGCAAAGGCTGGCGAGTGGTTTCAAAAAGGAGCAAAGGGTGATATTATTGGCAAGCAACCAGCAAAAAACAATCTGACCGTTAGTAAGGACGGAGGTGAAGTAGATGCTATCACTGCATCCACCATTACTTCACGTGCTTTCCTCGGAGCAGTGAATGATGCATACAAAGCCTATGTAGGAGAAGCTGTAGATGCAAACTCTGGTGCTACCCAACAAGTAAATGGTAATAACTAATAAAGGAAAGGAGTATAAGTAATATGAATAACATTAAAGTTTTGATGAACGGTATCATCAAGGAAAACCCCACTTTTGTACTTCTTCTCGGTATGTGTCCTACATTGGGAACTACTTCGTCGGCTCTTAATGGTATGAGTATGGGACTTGCCACCATGTTTGTACTTATTTGTTCAAACTTGGTAATCTCTCTCATCAAGAACCTTATCCCCGACATGGTGCGTATTCCCTCATTCATTGTAGTCATTGCCTCGTTCGTAACCCTCTTGCAGATGCTCATGCAAGCCTATTTACCAGACATCTATGCAACCCTCGGATTGTTCATTCCCTTAATTGTGGTGAATTGTATCATCCTTGGACGTGCAGAGGCTTTTGCAGCTAAGAATGGCCCTGTTGCCTCCATCTTTGATGGTATTGGTATGGGACTTGGTTTCACCATTGCACTCACCCTTTTGGGTGCTGTACGCGAAATCTTGGGAACAGGTAAAATATTTGGTCTCACCATTATGCCTGAGGAATACGGAATGCTTGTATTCGTTCTTGCACCCGGAGCCTTCATCGTATTGGGTTACCTCATTGCTATTGTGAATAAATTGAGAAATAATTAAAATTGAATTACATATGGAATATTTATTGATATTTATCACTGCCATATTTGTAAACAATGTGGTATTTTCCCAGTTTCTTGGCATTTGTCCGTTCCTTGGGGTATCAAAGAAAGTAGAGACCGCTGCAGGTATGGGAGCAGCCGTCGCCTTTGTACTCACCATTGCAACCATTGTTACCTACCTTATACAGAAGTATGTGCTCGATGCCAATGGTCTTGGTTATCTTCAGACCATCACATTCATTCTTGTGATTGCTGCTCTTGTACAAATGGTGGAAATAGTTCTCAAGAAAGTTTCTCCCGCACTCTACCAAGCTTTGGGAGTATTCCTTCCCCTTATTACCACTAACTGCTGTATCCTTGGTGTCGCTATTTTGGTGATTCAAAAGGATTATGACCTCCTCACAGGTGTTGTATATGCCTTCTCTACCGCAATCGGTTTTGCTTTAGCGCTTATCATTTTTGCAGGTATTCGCGAACAGTTGAGTTTAATGCCTGTACCCAAGGGTATGAAAGGTATGGCTATAGCCCTTGTCACAGCAGGACTTCTTGCTATGGCCTTCATGGGATTTAGTGGTGTAGATGGTGGATTGTCCTACTTGTTTGGATTGAAATAAAAATAAGTAAAATAATGAAGAGTGAAGAATTTATAGTTCTTCACTCTTTTTTGTATTTATAGTTCATTTAGAATTATAGCTGTCCGATAAAAATCGATAAAGCATCTAAATTGGTTTTCAATCTCTGATTTATTTTTTTATTGCTGTCCGGTAAAACGCGCAATTACTGACTTATATTGAACAAGCCCCGCAACCTATCATCGTATAAGGTTGCGGGGTTTGATGTTTTAAGGAATTATCTGATAAGCATCTATAATGCAAACAAGAATTCTCTTATAGAGTAAATTTGGAGCATTGCAAATGCTCTATACTCAATACACTTGCGTTAACGCAAAGGAACGAAGCGGTTGAAAAAACATCCTCAAACAGCCCTTTAAACGAAGACAACCAAACCTATATACTTTGTCTATCAAAACTCTATAGTTTGGTCATCAAAGCTCTATAGTTTGGTTTACCTCTATTTTAGGCTTGAAAATAAGTCAAACTCAGTACGAGGCTATCAGATGATTCTAACTTGAATCGTCAAGTATCATAGGATAAAATGCAAAGTATCTTAAGATAAATGGCAAAGTATACTAAGATACCAGAAGGTACTCAAATTGTACAAAAAAGAGGAGCTCACCTTGACTGGTGAACCCCTCTCTTGAAAAATATGTTTAAAAGTGTTTGTGTTTACATGATTACCTTGAAAGTATTGGTAACTGAACCTTGGGTGATGGTGATGAGGTAAATACCCTTTGCCAAGGCAGGTGTAACGATGGTTTGACTCTCAGTGGTGTGTGCTTGGTAGAGACTCTGTCCATTGATGCTTGAAACTACTACACTGCATCCAACAGGGGTAGTGATGGCAAAGGTTCCATCGGCGTGGTTAGTGGCAATGGTAGCAAGAGATTGAACCTGAGTTTCGTTGATGCTTGTTTCGATATTGAGTGCGACGTTCCACCAATGGAGATTTTGCTGATACTCAGCCTTGATGTAAATGACGCGCACCGTATCGGCCGGAGCAAAGGTATAACGCTTGCCACAAAGTTGGTCATTGGCATCCTTGAGGCTTTCCATCGCATAGGTTTCATCACTGGCGTTGATAGCTGTATGTTCATCGGCATAGAAATGGAGGCTTCCATAAGCAGGTGTAATGTCGCTACCCACGGTGAAGATGCACTCGACTGTTGCAGGGATGATAAAGGTGTACCATGTATCGTAAGCATCGGCGGTATTGGGCAGATAATATATCTCGTCCACCTCGGCCTCTATGGGACTACCGAAGTATTCACCCGGACGTGCTTCGGCAAAACTTACACTGAGGTAACGATTGGTTCCTGCAGTGGTACCAGGATTTGAACTAATCTGTATGCATACATAGAAGCGTGTACCTTCCTCTACATAAATCTTGCTGAGTTTATAACCAGCCATATAAGCTTCCTCGTAACTATCGTCGGTGATGGAGTTAACCATATTGTTGACGTTTTCGCCCACCATAGTACGCATAGTAGAACCCTGGCCAATCTTTGACTTGATGGTGTAGAAACCTGTTTGGTCAGCTACATAACTGAACCAACGGGTGAGGTTAGGTGTGTTGGGGATGGTAACCTGTTCATTGAGTGCAGGAATGGGGAGAGCAGTTTCGTAGTTGGTACCATCGGTAGCACCCTTGAAGGTCGTATGAAGGATGGCTTCGTTACCATCGTTGGTAAATGAGGTAATCTCGATGATGTAGGTCTGTCCCTTAGTAATAGAGAGTTCATAGGAAAGACCTAAGTCGCCTGTGTTCTCATCCTCATATTCGCTACGCTTGAAGTCGAGTGCCTTACCATCGCAATCGGAACGGAAGACTACACTCCATGCATTCTCAACCCACAGAGAGCAAGTAGTTTCGAAGATGGCCGATCCACTCTCCTCAGCAATGAAACGACGATAGTTCATAATCTGTTCCCCACGATCCTCGATGACAATGTCATTACCCAAAAGGAAATCGATAGGAAGGTCGCAATAGTCACCTACAACGAGTTCGTACTCCTTGATGGTAAGTGTATGAGTATTGGTATCGGGAGTTTTTACACAGATGTAGAGAGTTTCTCCTTCGTACACACGATAGAGGTTAAACTCGTTCATCATGTTAGCCTCGTTTCCATCGTAACAGATATAGGAAAGGAGAGTATCAGCAGTGATTTCCAACTGAACATCACGTGTGGCGGTGAAGGTGAACCAGTTCTCATACTGAGTACTTGAGAAGGTGTTATCACCTACCTGTACAGACTTAGCAGTAGTAAAGTCTTCACCTTCGTTCTTCGGTTGGCGAAGGGTGAGCGTAAGAGCATTGGCTACATCTGCCTCAGAATATACATTAAGGTAGAAGTAGTCAGAGGTGCCCAATCGGGTAAGGTGAATATTCTTTGCGATGGTGAGGTCAGCAGAGCCGTTGATAGTATCGGTGCAAAGCCAATCGTTGATGTTGTTGGCATCATTCCAATAACTGATGTTTCCTGTCCAACCAGCATTGGTGGCAACATCCATAATATATGAAGCGGCATCCATCTCCTTGACATTCATACGATACCAATTGTTACCCTTGGAAAGTGAAAGGGTGGTGGGGAAAGATTCAATGTCGATAGGATAGGTAGCCAACTGACCAGGAGTATCAGCCGTGAGTTTGAGTGTAACAGATGTAGGACGTATGTTGGGGATCATCACAATGTAGTTGTGGTAACGTTCGATGGGGAACTCATGGTCGTCGGTCATCTCGGCTTGTACGGCATACTTCATGGGTGAATATCCGTATTCATCCTCGTCAATATAATAAATGAGGTATTCGCTGGTAACAAGGCTGGCCAAACCATCGACAGAGGCAGTGAAACGAATGAAGGTGGTGTGGCTGAATCCCTTGAGGTAATCGGGGGTAAGATTCTCATAAATAGGCAAGTCTACAGTGGTATCGAAAGGTATTTCGATAGCGGTATTCTTAGAATCTCCACCATACGAATCAGCATAGGTCTTGCTTTGGAGAGTGAACGATGTCTCCTTGATGGCATTTGAACCCTTGGATGTAGCGGCTTTGATGGTGAAGCGGATTTCGTCTCCGACAGAGGTGTGAATGGTAGCAAACACGCCTGCACCATTGTCATAGGGTTCGGCAATGTCGAACGCAGCCTTCGACACGTAAGCATCATCTTTATACAAACCACCACTGATGGTAAGTCCTAAACTGGTGCTTGCCGTAGGGGCATAGATGTAAAGATAACCTTGCTCGGTAGCGGTGTAACTGAAGGTCATGGATGCACCTGCTTTCAAAGTGACGGGCAAATCATTTCCGTCCCAAATGGTGAGGTCGGCAGCATTGGCTCGTTGTGCACCTGTTACGTAAAACAGGACGGCAAAGAGCATTGTAAGAATGTAATTTGTCTTTTTCATTGGTTTTATGTTTTATTTGTTTTGTTATATATTATTCATTGTTTATTCACCAAAAGTCTTGTCGTACTCCTCTTGAGTGAGGAAGAAGTAATGAGGTGAAAGGGAAGTCAAACCACTAATGTCCACATCCTCTTTGGTAAAACCACATCCAATAAGGCTAAGAAAACCCAAGGTACTACTCTCCACACGAGGAAATCCATCAAGAGGATTGCGGTCGAGGATAAGGGTATTAAGGTCGGTCATTCGCTCAATTTCTTCCTTAGTCACATGGGTGATAAGGTTGTCTCGCATAGAGAGTTCGCGGATGTCTGCACGTTGGATTTCTGTAGGAATAGAGGTAAATGAACATCCATCGAGGTAAATGCCTCGGATGCTTTTGCGTGTGTAACCTCCACCTTCATAGGGCACTTGCGTATCAAGGAGTGAAGAGGGGAGTGTACCCAGTTGCTTGTTATTTGAGAAATCAAGGATAGACATCTTGTAGATATCGTTGAAGACATCGGGTATTTCACTGATTTGTGACCCTATGATGATGAGATTGCTCAGTTCCTTCCAATTACGGATGGAAGCAGGGATGTACGAAATCTGCTCGTTTACCATGTTGAAGTGATAGATGTCTTTCACCTGAGTGAGCACCTCGGGAAACTCGGTAAACTTGTTGTTCAGGAGATATACATTGATAAGGTGCTTCATATCAGCTACTTCCTCAGGGAAATGAGCAAGATTGGTATTTTCGATGTGAAGGGTAACAATGTTCATACTACCTATCTCGGCAGGAAGTTCCTCTAAATCGCAATTGCGTATAGTAAGATTGACCAACGAAGAGAGGTTGGCAATAGCGGCAGGGAGTTTCTTCATGTGCTTGAACTCAGTGAGTGCAAGGTTTGTCCACTCGCCTTCCTTATTATAGTCATATTGAGGATTGCCATCGATGACAAGGCCATTGATAGAGGTAGGGTCACCATAGTCGTCAATCTCGAACTCAAGACCCGCCCATGTGTCATCGATGATGCCTTCATCAAAATCCCATGACTTAGGCCACTTGGTTTTGTCCTCACCCAATACTTCGAGACAAAGAGCATAGAGTGAATTATAATAATTGTCGGTAGAGATTACATGCTTGACTTTTGTAGGGAGTTCGAACACTCTTTTCTCGCCGGCCACTATTTCAAACTCATTGTCGCGTTCGAGTGTAATCTCGAGTACATCTATCAAAGTGGCATTCTTGTCGAACGCACGATAGGAGAGGAGTTTGTACATACCTGCTTCGAGTTCGACAAACGGGGTACTCACCACCTCTTCGTTGCCTGATACGGGCAAACTTGGGAGTGTCTGTGAAACTCCGTCCTTCTCAATGGTGACAATGACGCTACCAATCTCGGAAAGGTCATTAAGAGTGTAGGGCTTACGTAGGGAGAAATCGTAGGTCTTGGAAAGAATGAACTGAAAACTGATTTTCCCATGCGTACCATGAACAGGGGGGTGGTCATCACTATCGCACGAGGAGAAGAAAGATAGGCAAGGCAAAAGTATTGCCATAAGCCAAAGGATTGATTTTACCTTTTTCATATCAGATTTTTTTTGTGTGTCTTAAAAAAATATTTCCCTAACGGAGAAAAAAATTATTCATCGTCTTCTACATTGCCCCATAGTGGACAAGGACGTTTGATGTAGGAAGGAGTATTATCAAATCCTACTCGTTTTCCAAAGGAGTCTTTCCCATTTTCGTATTGATTGAAAACGAGTGTATAGGGATCCCAACACTTGAGATTCTTGTGATAAAGAATCCAGTCGGGGATGTTGCCAGTGAGGAAATTGAGGTTGATGGCAAGATTCTCCAACTGAGGCATTACAGGATTATTGGCCACTTTTTCCTCCTCAGTTTCATACTTGCTTGCATCGTATCCCATATCAGGGATTGCTCCCTCAAAATAGTTGTAAGACAAGCCAATGTACACCACGTTCTTAAGTGTAAAGAGGGCTTCGGGCAAAGAGCCATGCAAGCCTAAAGTGTCTTTGACAGAAGAGTACTCATTCAATTTTCCAAATACATCTCTCACACGATTGTTAGCGAAGTTAATGTATAGGAGATTATGCTTATCAAGTTCAGTAATGATGTCGATAGGGAGGGAGGTGAAATTGTTTCCACTCAACTCGAGTTCCTCCAATTGGGTCATCTCCTTCATTCGTGAAGGCAATTTACAGATACCATATCCAAGAAGACTCAACGATTGAAGGTGGGGAAGATAGGTGATATCGTCCTCTAACACAATGTTTTTACCTGCCGCATCGGTATTTCCTGAAAGGGAAAGGGTACGAAGTTGATCGAGTTTACGAATTTGATAAGGTATAGACTTGTCGGTGTCGAACATTGAGAATCGTAAGCCAACAACTCGCAATTCGTCCACAAGTTCGCCTTTCTCATTGATATACTCAACCTCTTCTGTCTCCACATTATTCCAATGGATCATAGGAGTGCTGGTGTCAATATTCATAGCACAACGCATAATACGTGCAATGGCAAGTACAGCTAAGGAGTCTCCCTCACGTGAAGGAATAATCTCTTGTGCCTTCTTTTGACGGAAAGTGAGACGACTCTCGATGGGAGTCTCTCCTTCGTTTACATTCTTTTGCTTGAATACCAATGTTGCAACACGATCAACGTCGCTTTCGGCATAGAGGTCATAATCCACTCGTACAACGGAAGAGCGAGGGACAGAGCCGCTCTTTTCATCTTTCTTAGTAACCTTTAACCAACCTGTATGTGAGGCATCCATATATTCAACTTCTACATCATAAGGGATGTTGGAGGTTACGCGAATGTTTTCAAACATCTCCTCGTAATCGGTAAAGTCGGCCACTTCAATAACTTCCTTGTCCAACTTGATGACTTTCTCATAACCAAGTTGTTCAATGACAAGTTGACGACTATACTTTCCACATCGGAAAGTGAGATGAGCTTCACGAGAATCGTAAAGATAACTTGTATCTACTCGAATTTCGCACGTGGTAGAACCATTTCCATTCGCAGGAGAGACAAGGCACCATTCACGATCGCTCATCACCGTCCATTCATCAAATGCAGTTAACGAAATGCTACTAATGCCTCCATGAGCATCGAAGTCGAGCACTTCGTGACTAAGGGCTATCTGTGTGGAGGGTATGGTTTCGTCCTCGTTGCACGAGGTAAAGCACACCAACGTACAGAGAAGAGCCACGCTTATGCGTTGCATGAACTTACCAAAAGATATAGATGTGTATGTCTTCATCATATTATTATATTCAACTGATTTTGAATAGATATTTTCTTTTTAATTAGCCACTTGAATGTCCTGTTCCTCGTCGTATGTAAAGCTGAACAATCCATTTTGAATAAGATATACCACACTTTGAGGTACAGTCATCTTAATGTTGGGATTATTGCTCACATCCAATGAATTGAGGTTTGAAGGGAAAGTCGTCACAGAGCGGAAATCATTACCCGAGAAATCTACAATAATCAATCCTGGGTGTTCGTGAAGGTAAGCAGGCCATTGTGTCATAGATCGTACCCACTTGGTTTCAGCTTCATCGCGATAATAGCCCTGACTACGAAGGAGCAATTGAGACATAGATGCTACGTTTAATACATTTTCAGGAAACTCTCTAAACTCATTGTAACTGAACTCAACTCCCGACAAGTTAGGCAAATTCACAGTATTGAATCCGCTTGGAAGTGTCTTCAAATTATTTCCTGCACAATCAAGTGCTTGCAGAGAGTGAAAGTTCTTCAACGCCGCATTATGAATCGTATCAATGTGGTTGTTGGCAATTGCCAAATAGTTGATTTCCGACTTTGTATCAGCAAACTCACGAGGGAATTCGCCTACCTTAGTATCACCTTCGCGTTTACCCAACTCGTTCATCGACATGGTCAACTTCTCCACTCTAATACCTTTAAACCCTTCTTGGAATCCATGCATCTTGTTGGTAGTGAGGTCAATCTCTTCAATTGCATAACCACCTTCCATATTGGTAAGGAAAGCGGGAAATTGTTGAAGATTATTAGCAACACAGGTAAACAACTCCATGTCCTCTACACCACAAAAGTCAACAGGAAATTCACTTATCTTATTGAAGTCAAGGATAAGTTGTATAGGAGAGATTGGTTGGATGGAGGGCACACTTGTTATTTTATTGAAAGCCGCATCGAGTAAGCGAAGGTCGCTCATACGATAGAGGTTTTCGGGAAGGGTAGTCAACTTGTTTTCGTTCAAGTACAAGAGTTGTACTTTCGGACAATTGAGACACATCTGCTCAAGAGTAGCTAATATATCATCGGGTGACATCTTATACAAACCTGATATGTTGACAGATACCAAGTCGGACAATCCTTCGAAAATAGTGCCATCCAACTCACACAAAGGAAGATTGAACAATTCTAAATCGGTAAGATTACTCAATTGGGCAATACTCTTCGGAAGTTTTTCAATCTGAGCATTGGCAATGAAGAGCATTTCCAAGTTTTCGAGTTTTCCTATAGCTTCATCAATACCCGTAATGCGATTGGCAGGTTCTCCTGCAAGTTGTGCATAAGTGGTGAGGTATTTGTAGTTTTCCTTCTTCTCTTTACCAAACTTGAGAGGGGAATGGTAATAGGATCCATTGTCGGCTTTTCGTCTCATAGAAATCCTTTCACGAGCGATATCCAAACGATTTTCACGAATATCAACACCACTTTTCATTAAGGCATAGGGTGAATAACGTAATTTTCCAAGACCATCATTCACATCACCAACAAACTCCTCATCGTGAGTTCCTAAGTAGAGAATTTGCAATTCAGTAAGTTGACCAATAGCAGATGGTACTACACCTAATGGATTGAAAGAACCTAAATTTAGCGAAATGACTCGTCCTTTGGAGTTCAACTCTACGCCTGGTTGATTTCCCCAAGCATCGATAGGGCGTGGAGTACCATCCTCAAACTCGAATATCCAATTGGCACCCATTTCTTCTGAGTCACCATTGAAACTCCAGTTCTTTCCATCCATTGCTTCCCATATCTGACGTAGCGCAATATAGTCATGCAAAGCTTCGCTCTCGGGTATTTCCACAGGTACAACCTCTGAAGTGTGTTCGAAATGGTTGATTTGGAAAGTGAGGTTAGTATCTGCCGCATACATAAATTTCCGACTCTTGTCACTAAGTTCATAGCGTACAAGCGTATATTCACCAGTTTGCAACGTAATGGTATCGGTGTGGAAAAATCGTTCGTTCTTTGCCCTCCAAGCCTTTACTTTATGCTCTTCGCGATAGTTGATGCCATCAATGTTGCGAGAGAATACAAACTTGATACTATCAATATTTTCGTAGTTAAAAAGGTCGGTATAGGTATACGATGTGGCTCTTGAAATTTCAGGCAATACCTTTTCCATAGTTGCGCAATAAGTACCATAGGCAACACTTTCAATATAGAGAGGATGTACAGTTATATGGTTGGGTGCGATGGTAAATGTGTCTCCTTCGTCGGGTGTACCCACCTGGAGAATTTCGGCCATTGTACCCTTTTTATATTCGCCATAAATTACATAACCTACAATTTTATATTCCCCCGTTAGAAGTTTTAAATTTTCAGACGTGAGCATAAATTCGCTTCCACCTACACCAGTAGAGGATAAGTTCAGCGATTGTTTGATGTTCTTTCCCTTATGAACAAGTGAAAGTTCAATCTTGCGTGCTTCCTCAAGACGATTAAGGACACTTCCCTCCATAAGTGCTCGGCTCGCTTGCTTGTACAATTTCAATTGTATGTAACCATATTGACCATCTGTATGGGCATCCTCATCTTCTGAACAACTAT
Source organism: Bacteroidaceae bacterium (assembly GCA_017560945.1). GTDB lineage: Bacteria > Bacteroidota > Bacteroidia > Bacteroidales > Bacteroidaceae > Phocaeicola_A. Next base: position 43,905 of record JAFZDY010000018.1, read on the forward strand.
TCATAGTGAACACCGACACAAATGCAAGGATTATCCCCATCAAGCATTTCATAAGGATGTTCACATACTTCTGTACAATAGAACTATTTTGTTGAACCATATCTTTCATTATAATAGGATGTTATCAGTTTTCTTTCAACATGATGTCGAACGTAAATATTTTGGTTTCGCTATATCCATCACCGCGGAAGACATTGATATTAAACCTGAATCCGCGAGTAGGTGTCAACATATTCGGAGCCACATTCAAAATGAGCGACTTCAATTCACCAGTTTCCTCTGAACGCAAATATTCAATGGTAATAGCACTCAATTGAGCAGAACTTGCTTCCTTTTCCTCCCATTCTCCTATTGATTGATTATACCAAAGTCGGACGAGGTCAGGAGTCAGTTGTTCAGATGTCACCTTAAGTACATTAAACTCCAGAGTACCACCTTCTGAAGGGAGATATATAGTGCCTCCGTTCTCCAATCCTTCGAGCGCGAACTCGTAAACGATTTCATGGTCTTGCTTCTGCATAATGTGTGAGAAAGATTCTGCATACTCCTCCTTTAATGTTGCATCACCCGCATTGAAAAGATCTTCAAATGAAACACTTTTGGGGACAATGAAAATGAATGCTTCGCGCACAGATGCAGGATTGGTCAATCCTTTTTGATCATCCTCATCACCTCTGTCATTCGCTTTTAGGTATATTTCCTTGGTGAAAATACCATTAGACTCTGTTTGATTGAATGCATCACCCATACGAAGTGAAGCCCAACGAACCTCTTCCTTCAAAACTCTTCCGTTTTTAGCATTACACATAATGAGATGATAGGGAGCATCTTCTATAAAAGTGTAGTTGATGGAAGTTTTTACGTTAAACGAGAGTTCCATCTTTTTCCAATAATCATTCTTGTTTTCAGCATCGATATAACTTGCCTTGGCTTCGAATGAGAAATCATTTCCTAGTGGGTCATAAGAAGGAAAAGCAAAATCATGTTGTAAGAAGTTTCCCTTGATACCATCAAACGATACCTCTATGTTTTTCAATACCTCACCACGTACATCAGTCAAATGAATCACATCTTTTCTACTTTCAGCAGAGAGGTATTCATCTTTCACCATCAATCCAATACCTTGGTGAGTTTGCAAAGTACCATCGTCTCTGCGGTTTGTTGTTTCTGTATTTTCACTTGCCAACTCCATCCATTCAGGTAAGTTCTTCAACTCCCACACGATGTTGGATTCAACGTAGAAAGTCATTTGATAAGTACCTGTTTGCAAAGTATCGGTCATTTCGTAAGAGAGTCTTTCTACCTCATCTTCAGACTTTGTATCGGTATCATAAACGTGACAATATGCTTCTGCCTTCACTTGCAAATTGATGGGTGAAGTACCAGGGACTTGTAACTTGAAATCCCCACACATGTTCGATTGAGTAAAGTTTTGATAATCGGCAGTTACAGTGAGGTTTACAATCGTTTCTTTACCATCTTGTGGCTCTTTATCTTTTGAAAATGAGAGCCAATTATTAGTGTTATCCGTGGATATGTTCCATTTACTTGAAGAGGTTATCTGTAATGTACCTATAAATTTTGCACCTGTATTATCTGCTTTTAATGACATTACTCCATTTTCAATATCGCCAGAAATTTTCAAATCACTTTCTGCAGCTGATAGTTGAGTGATTCTCACGGTGAAAGGCACATCCTCTCCATCCACAAGTACCATTAATTCAGCACTTCGCGTTGAACTACTCTTATTGTCACTATAAGGTGTAATATGAATAGTTGCCTCTCCTGCTTTTCCTTGTGTCGGTGAAGCCGAAAGCCAATTATTGGAACTGGTAAAAGTTGCCGTCCAAGGTGCTCCTGCAATAAAATGTATCTGAGCCTCTTGTCCTTCTGCAATACCTTCAAAGGTAATAGGTGCAACCTCAAAGATTGTTGTACCATTACTATTTTCTATGGGGGGATTGTCATCCGTACACGAAGTGATATTTAAAGTGGTATAACCACATACCAAAGCAACGAATAGGGTAGATATGATTTTCTGTTTCATAATGTTCTAACTTTACTGGTATACAATTAATAAGGATTGCTTATTCCATTCTTTTCAGCTTCAGCCTGTTCAGGCGTCACCCATTCGAATATATAATAATAATTTCCAAACGAACCTATTTTAGGTATGAATACATTTAGTATCAACACAAATGCTCTTTCAGATGGCAAGTAATAACTATCAACACCTTCAATGGTACTCATAGCAACTTCTCCGTAGTATGAATCGGTAAAGGCTATTTGTTCTGTCATATCAATGGTGGTATCAAACGGATCGTCTTTTGCCGTATGAAATTTTAAGGTCAAATTGTGTGAATCATCAAAGGGAGATTTCACAATCAATGTACTATCGTTCTTCTTTTCAGTAGTTACCAAGAAAGTTGTAACCGAACTTGTACTAAAGGGGAAGGTACAAGTCATACGCATATTGCCCGTATAATCATCTATATTGAAAGGCATACACTTGTGCAATCTCACATTTGTCCAATCATTGTACAACTCTGTAAATTCATCTTCATTTCCCAAGAAACAAAGGGTAACGGCAAGACTATCTTCTACGTTCATGTGATGATAGTATCCCTTTAACAAAACTTTTGTTGTGCGTTCACCAGCCTTTATAGTTACGTTGCGCGAAATTATATCGAAGTGATATCCTTCAATGGCATTAGTACGCTTCAGATCTACATCAACAATATAGCTTCTATCCACGTTACTTGTGTGAGTTGCACCTATAACTACCTCAAATAATAATTCTTCATTTTCTGTAACAGGCATATCCAATAATGAATCAGCAAACATGACATAATTGGGACCTGTGAAATAGATTTTATCATTATCACATGCAACTACAGTCATCAACCATAATGCAAATATAAAGAACTTACTTATGTATTTCATTTTCTATTTCTATCTAAATTCTTATCGTTCATTTTGGATAATCAATCCTCCCGAAGCCGTCACTTCGTGTTGAGGTATGAGCCATGTATATCGTTTATCATTACCTTCGACCTTTAACGATGAGTAGTTTTCACCTGTAATGGTACCTGTTTGTGGTTGACGCTTGAATCCTTTTCCCCATCTTTTCAAATCTGCCAATCGAAAGCCTTCGAGGAACAACTCTTTAGCACGTTCTTCCTTAATAGCATCTAACAAAATTCCTTGAGGATGAGTGGATGTACCATATCCTTGTATTCGTGCCTTACGCAGGGTTGTCAAATCTTTGTTTGCCTTATTCGTTTCACCCAACATAGCATAAGCTTCAGCTCTAATCAGATACATTTCACTCAATCGTAACACCTTTGGCATATTGGTATAATAAGTACCAGCCGAACCATCAATCTCAGGATTACCAGGATACTTAACGATTACTTCAGTGTCAAATCCCTGCATAGTATTTACAAGAGAGAAGAATGTGGTATATCTAAGGTCATATCCATCATAAGCATCAATCAACCACTTGGCAGGGAGGTAACTTGGATTATACATTCCACCAGTGATACCCATAAATAGAGAACCTAATGCACCTCCACGATCGGTGGTAGTGAAATATATTTTCCATATAATCTCATCTGCCGTATCGTATGTCCACATGGCTTTGTATTCGTTCATTACTCCACTTGAAGTAGATACATAGTTGTTCACGTCGGCTAAACTATATACGGTGTACGAACCAGATTTAGCCTCGATGACATTGGTCGATGCTTCGATGGCTTTCTCCCAATCATTCATATACAAGTAGACACGTGCTAACAACGCATCTACTGCTCCTTCAGTTATATATACAGCATCACTACCCACTCGTGTTACCAATGAGTCTGCTTTGCGCAAATCGGTCAAAACCTGTGCATATGAATCTTTTAGAGTTGCACGAGGCTTTTTCACCGAACTACCATTTCCTTCACGATAATGCAAATAGATAGGTACTCCTAATTTGTCACTAGCCGTAAGAGAGTCGTAAGGTTCACAAAATGTACGAATCAAATCGGAATAGGCGAGGGCACGCAAGAAACGTACATCACCCTCAAATTTATCCATAGTCTTTCGTTCATTCTCATTTCTTAATGTTGCACGAACTTCTTCTGCATGATCCATAAAGAAGTTACACCTGGCTATGATTTGATATAAACCCGCATATACATTGAGTAACACATCATCATTGGCATTTGTCTCCCATCTATAGAAGCTTCCAAATTGATTAGTATAACCTATAGCTGCATATAGTAAGTCACTTTGAATTTCTGTTGCTTGTATCAAAGCACCACTATACAAAGATGTATTTTTTAGGCAACTATATATACCAACAAGTACCTCTTCCGCGGCATCTAAGTTGGTCATTGCTTCTTGTTCGGGTACAGCAGTTTCAGGTATTTCGGTCAGAAAATCCTCACACGAACTACACATCAACAATGTAAAAAAGAGAAGAATTATATTAAACAATTTCATATTATATCTTTCTATTACACAAATATTTTTCTATTTTAAGTTAGAAATTTACTTCAAGTCCAAATGTAAATTGTCGAGACATAGGATAAGCAGCTTGATATACATTTTGACTTGACTCGGGATCCATACCAGAGAAGTTAGTAAAAGTCAACAAGTTTTGCCCTTGAGCAAAAATGCGCGCCATACTGATACACTTTGTCTGTTTTAAAATGTTTGAAGGCAAATTATATCCGATTGTCAAATTCTTCAATCTCAAGAATGAGGCATCTTCCAAAAGATGCTCATCTATCTGAGGTGTCACTCCATAACGAGGTACAGAGGTTATATCACCTGGATTTTTCCATCGATTGAGTAACTCCCTTGACTGATTGAAAGCAGAACTATACATACCATTACTTTCATCGAAATAGCGGTCGTTGTTGACCATCCATCTGTTCAGCACCCAACTGAATTGAGCATTTATAGACAATCCCTTCCATGACAAATTAGTACCAAATCCTCCTTGCCAAGGGGATACCGATGATTTACCTAATAGGACTTTATCTTCCTCATTATACACGTTGGTAATTTTGCCATCTTTAGTATACCACCATGAATCACCATTGATTGGATTTACACCTGCATAACGTACCAAATAATGTTCACCATAAGAATGTCCAACCTTAAGCAAAATGTTAGCACCAGGGATTTCATATTCATCCAATCCGTTATAAAGTTCTGTGATTTCATTGTGATTATACGATGCTACAGCATCGACGTACCAATTAAAGTCCTTTCGCTGAAGAACATGTATATTTATACTCGTTTCCACACCTTTATTTACCATTGCACCAATGTTATCCCATTCCATACCTGTTCCATTTCCTAAGGTAATGGGAACTTCCATCAACATATCAGTAGTTCTTTTATGGTAGAACTCAGTATTCCATTCAATTCTACCTATAAATCCTAATTTTAATGCAAGATTAAATGTGTTAAGTTTTTCCCAAGTCAGTTCACTATTTCCGCGTGTGTATGGAGCAATACCTGTCATACCTGCATATTCAGGTCCAGCAGCAAATAGTGGCATGTGGTCATAATTGGGGATACTAGAGTTACCAGAAGTACCATAACTCGTACTCATCTGTGCTAAATCTAACCATGACACATCAATCAAGAAATTCTCAAGTTTAGCATCCCATAAGAAACCTGCAGACCAGAAATTTGCCCATCTATTGTTTTTTCCAAACTTTGACGAAGCATCTCGACGTAGAGAGAGATCCAAGAAATAGTTACGTTTTAAATTGTACTCTGCACGAGCAAACAATGATACGTAAGTCGATGCAGAAAAGTTGTCACTCCAATCTGTAGCAGTAGTACCAGTACTGAGGGTGAGTAACTTGTCATTTGATTGTCCACGTGTACTTACAGAGAAAGAGTCAGCTCCATTGCGAGTTACTTCATGTCCTAAGAGTAGATTAAAGTTATGAATCTTCTGCAGAGCAAATGAATAGTTTGCCGTATTTGTCCATGTGAGGTTAAAAAGTTGAGTATAACCTTTTCCTACGGAACCGCTACCATAGTTAGAAGGATAAGAGGGTAGGGAAGTTGTATTACTTCTAGTGTCAGAAGCATCTATTCCTATCATGGTACGAAGTCTCAAATCTTTCATAGGATTGAGTTCAAAATATGTGGAAGAAAGTATATGAATTTTGTTTCTATGAAGCGGATTAGCGGCCAAATACTCCATAGGATTTCCATACGAACCTATCCACGAGCCATCGTTTGTACTTGTAAGACTTCCATCTTCCTTATACGGAGACCAATAAGGCATCATAAATTTAGAAGCTGAGATAGGAGCCAACAAACTATAATCACCATATTCGGTTTCCTCCGATTGAGAGTAGGTCAACGACGTATTGGTACCAATTTTTAACCATTCAGTAGCATTAGCTTCCATGTTAGCACGAAGTGTATAACGCTTGAAATCAGAACCTACTGCAGTACCTTTTTGTGCAAAATATCCAGTAGAGAAGTAATAGTTAACAGATTTTTCTCCTCCGCTTATGCTTATTTCATAGGATTCAGTTGGAGCATTATTGTCAAATACAATGTCTTTCCAATTGATATTAATCCTTTCCAATGCTTCACGGTCATATTTACCAGGAATTCTTATACCTATTTCCTCTTCAAAATCAAGCCTTTCAGAAGTAGTCATCTGATTCCACTTTCCATATGCCAAATTTGAGAAACCAAATTGTGCTCTGAATGTCACATTTGCCTTGTCACCCGCCCTTCCTCGTTTCGTTGTAATGACCACTACTCCATTAGCAGCACGCGCTCCATAAATAGAAGTAGACGACGCATCCTTCAATATTGAAATATTTTCTATGTCATTAGGATTGATAGAAGCAAAATCTGATGCAGAGATTGGACTTCCATCCAAAACAAAAAGAGGTTCAGTGTCAGCATTGATAGAGTTGATACCACGTATTTGGAAACTGGCAGGAGCATTCGGTTCACCAGAGTTTTGTAATACTGTCAAACCTGTCGCCTTACCTTGTAAGGCATGGTCAAAGCTTGCTACAGGAGCGTTCTCAAAAGCATCACTCTTAACAACAGATACAGAACCTGTAATTGTACCTTTTTTACGAGTACCATATCCTACCACAACCACCTCATCAATATCCGAGGTTTCATTTTCCATCACTACATTCAATACGTTGTCCACTCCTTTTTTTACACGAAGTTGAAGAGACCTCATACCAATGTAAGTAAACTCCAATACTGCCTCATCACCTATTACACTTATGCTATAGTTACCATCCATATCAGTGATAGCAAAGGCATTTGCATTAGTCTGTTTTATATTGACTCCTATAAGAGGCTCGTTAAACTCTTTATCTGTAACCTGTCCAGTAATTATAAAATCTTGCGCATTCGCACACAATGTGAAACACATTATGAAGAGCGTAGCAAGTATGGATGACATATTGATTTTCACAATCAATTTCATTAATTTTGAATTGTTGTTTAATAAAGTACCATTATAAAATACAAAAAGGACACCTTCGTATTTTTACATCTAAGGCATCCCTTTTTTTACTTTTACTTTTTATATGAAATCACTTCAACCAACCAGTCAATTTGTCTTTCGCAAAAAAGTAATAAATAATCAATCCTACCCAACTTGTCAAGAGCAAGCCAATGATTACCAACAACTTCTTTACTCCATCTACGGGCAATTTCCAAATCTCTAAGCATGCTTTAATGGTCAATACAAGACCAACAATCCAAATAATCAATGCCAACATAATATTCTTAGTTTATTTTTATGTTTGTAAATCAAAAAATAGAATTGGATTTATAAAAAAAAAGGAAAAACAAAGACTCATACAATCTATGTTCATCCCCTTTTAATTAATCCTCACATCTTCGGTGATTTAGGAGGGATTCGAACCCCCGACCCACGCCTTAGAAGGGCGTTGCTCTATCCAGCTGAGCTACTAAACCATCCTTAATTGCGGTGCAAAAGTACTACTTTTGTTTGAAATGAGCAAACTTTTTCAAGTGTTTCTTTGATTTTTGTTTAAAGTCGTAGATTTGTTAATCATCTTACTTACCACACATCTTTGCAAATTCACAGAAATTGCAATGAGAACTTTGACACGTTTGTGTGAAGTTTGTGTGGGACGAGAACATTTGACGGAGTAATTGTGTCAGGTGGCTCATGTACTCATTCTTCAATAAACTAAAGTTCTCAACGGGATTTTTAGCAAATCTTACAGTGGGGGAGTACTCTTCTGATGCGGCTTTTTGTATGTAGAAAAGAGCAGGTGTAATGGTAAAGTCTGGATATTTATCTCCTAAAAGTGAAGCATATAGGAAGGTTTGAAATATATGATAGGGACGATGTTCAAGGGTGACATCAAACAAATCATCCATATTCTTTGCTTCTTGAATGGAACTACTTGTCTTGTAATCTATTATACGCTGTACACCATTTTTTTCATCCCATCGGTCGATGTTTCCTCCCAGGCTAATGGTAAATGTAGGTGTTCCGTCCATCGCATTCACTTCAATAGGCTGCTTAATGGTGTATTCTGCAGCAACAAAACGAAATGGTGCATAGTTGACGTCACGTCTAAGAAGTTGCTTGATGTAGGCGGTGATAACCTCCTTGTTGAGTAATTGAAGTCCGTCATATTCGGCTTTTTGTGAAAGGGGAATTTGAAAGAATACTTCTTTGAAAGTCCTGTTAACTATTTCGCGTAGTGTCAATTCGTCTTTCAACAGGTCTTCAATTTCTGATTTTTCAATCTTTCCATTGGTATGTTTACCCAATATTTCAGTGTATATAATTTCACTGGTACGATGGAAAATATTTCCAAAGACAGAAGAATCTATTTCAGTTGAAACTTCGTCTGTTTCACGCAACTGACAAGCATAGCGAAGGTAAAACTTTAGGGGACAATCAAGATACACATTGATGGCTGAAGGTGAAAGAAATCCTTTGCCTTCACCTCCAAAACGTTTGCGTAAGCGAGTAGCTATTTCGAGACTTCCTTTCACCTCAATACTTGATTGTTGACGTATGCTTTGGTTGGGTTGAAGGGTATACTTTTTTATAGTATTCGCTTGGTTTTTCTCCACAAGATATTGAAGCATAAAACGTGACATCTCGCCACGGTTGAGTCCTTCGGATGAGTTATTATAGAGCATTGTCACTCGTTCGGCCCGTTGGATGAGTCGGTAGAAATAGTATGAATAGACAGCATTCTTGTGCTCGATGGTTGTCATACCAAAGGCCTTCCTAAGGTTATAGGGAATGAATGATGAATCGCCCTCTTTCTTAGGGAGTTGTCCTTCATTGACACTGAGCATGAGCAGGTGACTGAAATCGAGATTACGAGTTTCCAATACACCCATTATCTGTAAACCATTGGCAGGTTCTCCGTGAAAGGGAATGGATTGAGAAACAAGTAGATTTTTCAGCAACCTGGCAAGTATGGGTAGTGAAACGGTGAGTATGTCTTCGTCCACAAGGTTCTTGAGACGATTGACCAAGGTGTAACACTTGAAGATGGCTTCTTGATTGAGTTGTGCATCAGGCGTTTGCTCTGCATCAGTAGATTGAAAAAGTTTGGTTGATTGGCTTATAGCATCTAACAGACAATTGAGTAATGAAGTTTTGTCGTTCGCACCTTCTGAGGGGAAGAGACGAAGTAGTGCATCATCGGCTTGTAACTCGGATGGGAGTGGATAGAATCGGTTTCGCTCTGTGAGAGTTCGTTCGAGTGCTTCTGCTTTGTCTGAAAGGATACGTACATAAGGATGTTTCAATACGGCTGACACATATCGATAGAGATAACGTGACGAATGAGCGTCGTATCCCTCGGTATATAACTCTGTAAGTAAGGTCAAAAGACTGTGTATGGGTGTGCCACTCAGTGGATATCCCATGGTTATGTTGAGAGCCTTCACCTTGTCTTCAGGAAGTGCATGGAGTACACTTTGAAGGAGTCCTTCGTTGCAAAGTACTATGGCTGTTTCGTTTTCCTTTTTGGTAAGATTTTGTTCGAGCCACTGGGGAACATAGCGGGCTTGAGCATTCTCTGTAGAAGCAGATATGTACTCCACCTGTTTGGGAGTGGAGAAGTTGGTGAAAAGGCTAATATCACTCAATGCATTGGGAAAATCGCGCAGATTGCGACGTATAAATTCTCCTGCTTCGTGCAATGGATTTTCCACATATTTTGTATCGAAATCCCAATAGAAGAGTGCCTTACCTTTAGATTGAAGGGTAGAGAATAGACGATGCTCCACCTGATTGAGGACATTGAAACCTACGAATACGTAACGGTCATAAGGAAGAGAGTCGAAGTCTGTATCTCCCTCTACTGCTGTACGATAGAGTTGTCCTTCGTATGCCAATCCTTCTGCTTGTAACGCCTCGCGAAAGCGATGATATATGCGTCCGAGCACATTCCAAAGGTTGAGGAATCGTTCCTTCAACTCGGTCTTCTTGTCGATGGAGAAGTTGTGGAAGAAGAGTTGTAGCGCCTCCTCTTGCTCAGGAGTAAGGTAACTATAATCATCCATCATCGTACGCAACTCTTGCAGATTCTGAAAGAGTCTGTCGGCATCCACACGATTCTTGTCAAGGTCATCGAAGTCGGCAATGAGCATTTCCCCCCAAAAGTAGAAGTTGTCGAGTGTCTCCTTGTCGTTGTCAGTCTCTTCACAAAAGATGGTGTAGAGTGTGCACACAAGACGAATGGGGTCGGCCACTTGCAGAGGTGTCAACTGACGAAAGAGTTCACTGATGGTCATGTATGTGGGTGTCCATACAGGTTTGTCGGTGCATGCAGCTAACCATTGGTTGAAGAAGAGACCTGCTCGTTTGTTGGGAAACACCACGGCTGTGCGCGAAAGGTCTTGTCCTACCTTATTATATAGGTCTTCGGCTACTGCTTTCAAGAAGGGAGTGTTCGTCATACGAATATATATTGTGATAGTTTTCTATGTTTTTTCTTTCTCTTTTTGTCACTTGGTGAAGTGCTTGTTTCTACTTGCCTAAGTACTTCTCGCTACTTGCCCAAGTAGTCACGGCTACTTGCCCAAGTAGCAAAGGCTACTTTCCCAAGTAGAAAATGGTTTTTTGAATACATCTATATGTTATTGAAAGTCAATACCTAACACACTTCGGTAATTTCCCCTTTATAGACGTACCAAAGGTAACCTCTTACTTGGGTGTATCCCATGCGATGGAGTAGTTGCATATACTCCTTTACTTGGGTGGTGTACGACTCGCGCGGAGTACCAAACTTGAAGTCTACTACTACCATCTGAGTGCCATCGGGTGAAAGCATTACACGGTCGGGGCGACGCAGATGAGTCTCTTCACCTTGACGGAAGATGATGGCCTGTTCGTTGAACAATCGCCATTCGGGTGTAAACCATTCGGCACCTTGCGGATGATTCAATGCCCGTTCGACAATGCGTTTCACGTCTGTCATACTCATTCGGCTACCGAATAGTCCATCCATCTCCATTCGTTTCATCAGTGGTTCTACATCATTGGCCGTACGTATGGCTGAGAAGATGTGATGCAGCAGACGACCTTGGCGCAGATAGAGTTCTTGCTCATCGAGTTCGTTCTCCTCACCTCGGATAAAGTCTGCCGAACGATTGCTTTGGCGAAACTCCAAGGGACGATTGTAACTTTCGAACTTTACACTCATATTCTCAGGTTGTTGCACCATGAGGTTAGTAGATTCCTTCTCAGTTTTCTCTTGTGGTAAGCACATGTTACCTCGTTCAAAAGGAGTTTCAGCATCGTATCCAGGGAGAATCTTTCTAAGAGTCTCTTGCATCAAGGTGGAGACACCAAAACTCTTTTCCTTTTTTCGTCCCATCACAATGAGGTTAGCCGTAGCGCGTGTGAAGGCAACGTACAGTATGTTGAGGTTATCAACCCATAATTCGAGTCGCTCCTTCAGGTAGGGTTCGTGATAAGCAGAGAGGTTCATCTCATTGCCATACCTGATGGGGAGAAGTTCCATTTGGTCATAAGGTTCAGCAAGGGGTTTACACCAAACGGTCTGACCTGGTCGCTCATTCTCCATCTGCCAATTGCAGAAGGGTACAAGTACAGTGTGAAACTCCAAACCCTTAGAGTTGTGGATGGAGAACATACGAATACCCTCGACATTGCCCGATGGTATAGTCTTGCTTGACAACCTCTCATCCCAATGACGAAGGAAACTATCGTAGTCAGCCGTATGATTCTTCAAGTACTCAGTCACTGCATCGAAGAAGGGGAGAAGGTAGGCTTCCTCTCCTGCTTGATGGTGCAAGCCAAAGAGCATTACCAATGTTTCCAATAACTCGTAAAGTGGCATACGACGAAGTGTATCCATCTCTTCCACAAAGGATTGGGGAAGGAAGTCATTGAGGTTGTCTGCTTGTAGCTTATCCCATTGGAAAGGTTCGTTGCCCTTGTGACAAAGTGTGGCAAGGTGAGCACGTGCAATGGTGTCTTCGGGATGTGACAATACACGTACGGCTTGTACTAATGTGTGTAGAGCAGTTGAAGCATCCATGCGATAGGCTTCATTGGAAACTACATTTACTCCTGGCAATGCGAGTTTGAAGTAGTCGGCTATCAAGGGTATAAAGCGATTCTTTCGCACAAGTATGGCTATGTCCTTTGATCGTATTCCACTCTGCAACAGGGTGCTTACCTCCTCGGCAAGGGTTTGTAGTGTAGCCTCTTCGTAGGTGAGTTCATCCGTTTGTGCAGGGAAACATACTTTTACATACCCTTTTCCATTGGGTTTACCTTCTGGAAACTCCTGACACACATCTTTGTAAGCATTCAGTAAGGGTGTGCAATCCTCCTTTTGGTCTTCTCGATGACGAACGTTCAGTACTTCGATTGCCGAGGTGAAGAAGTCATTATTGAATCGGATAATTTCCTCTTCGCTTCGTCGATTGGTCGTAAGACTTTTTTCTTCAATGTCGAAGGCATTGAGCTTACCTTTCAAGTTATTCAATATTCCCCAATCGCCGCTACGCCAACGATATATGGCCTGCTTCACATCTCCTACAATCAGGCTATCAGCACCTTGCGAGAGTCCTTCGATGAGGAGCATATGAAAGTTCTTCCATTGCAATCGCGAGGTGTCTTGAAACTCATCTATCATCACATGACGTATGTTGGCTCCTATCTTCTCGAATACAAAGGAGGAGTCACCGTCTTGAATGAGTTCGCTAAGGAGTATGTTTGTCTCGGCCAGCAGGAATTGGTTCTTTCGCTTGTTCAACTCGTGTACTTCCTCGTCGATGGCGGCCAAAAGGCTTACCTTGTTGATGTGTTCGAGCGACAGGTTGCATGAGTTTATGATGTGGATAGACTTCATTCTTGTATCCTCAGCCTTGTTGAGTAGGGTTTTCATCTCCTCGAGGAAGGCATCGTCTTTCAGTACATCGTGACAATTCTTTGCACGCCACTCGTTGATGTCGAGCAGACATTTCTCAACCGTCGTATTGCGTACTTTGTTGGAGTATTCACCTTCGCTCAATTTCTTGAAGTAACTGCCTATACCCTTTGCACCACCCTTGAATACCGAGTAGTCAATGCCTCGCACCTCCAATTGTTGGAAGAATGTATCGGCTATATTTTTAATAGACGCTTCCGATTTTTTTCTCTCACTGAGGAGAACTTTTTTGTAGGTAGAGATGAAATCTTTGTTCTTCAACTTCTCGTGTAGTTTGATGCGTTTCTCCATAAACTCCTCACGGAAGATGTCTCGTCCAAACTCCTTAATGGAGTCAATCACTTTCCACGTTTTGTCTTCCTTTATCAGTTCATTGATGTAGGTGAGCAGGTGGGTGAATACAGGTGAATGGATGTCGAGTTGCTCGATGAGTGTATCTACGGCCTTGTCAAGCACCGTGGTCGTGTCCAATTCGATGTTCATACTTGCACCAAGGCCAAGTTCTCGCGCAAGGTTGCGCATTACCATTTGGAAGAACGAGTCGATGGTGGTTACTTGAAAACGACTGTAGTCATGTATCAGTTTGGTGAGTGCATCAGCAGCACGCTCCTTCACCGCTTCGGATGACATTTGCAACTCGTCGCATATCTTTTGCAGATAGGCTTTCGAGTCCTTGTCGCCAGTAGCAATGCCGTATAGTTGACTCAGTATGCGTTCCTTCATCTCACCAGTGGCTTTGTTGGTAAAAGTCACGGCAAGTATGTTGCGATAAGCCACAGGATTTTGTATCAGTAACTTGATGTACTCTACGGCCAAGGTAAATGTCTTTCCAGACCCAGCCGATGCTTTATAGACAAGTAATGAGGACACGATGGTTATTGTTTTGGTTGATGTATAATTCCCTTTTTCTCTATACATGTGCATGTGATACACTCGGCCACTGAATGCGATTCATTCATAGTTTGAACGAGGCTCATGCGACGAGTGGAGTTTGCAAAATGGCATTCTCCTCACGTTTAACTATACAAATATACTCAATGAGGGGCGGAAATTTAGGATTGAGAGCATTTTTTTTTAGTTAATTAACGGTTAATTCAAACTTTATATAGAACTTTGCAGGCGAATAATAAATAGGCATCAATTCGTATGGACAAACCTGTATGCAAAGCGGCTTTGTTTGACTTCGATGGAACGTTGGTCGACACTGAACCTCAGTACAGCATCTTTTGGGGAAGGCAAGGGGAGAGGTATCACCCTGAAATACCAAACTTCGAACGCGTCATCAAAGGTCAGACACTCGGTCAGATATTTGATGGATACTTTTCCAATATGCCTGAGGTGCAGAAACTGATAACAGAGGAACTGAATGAGTTTGAGCAAACAATGAAGTTCGCCTACATCAGCGGAGCCAAGGAGTATGTCTTGCGTTTGCGTGAAAAAGGTATCAAGACGGCCATTGTCACTAGTTCGAATGACAAGAAGATGGCTCACGTCTATCGTGCTTGTCCCGAGGTGAAGGAGATGTTCGACCTCATACTGACGTCCGACATGTTTACCCGTTCGAAGCCCGACCCCGATTGCTTCCTTACCGCGGCCAACTTATTGGGATGTACTCCCGACGAATGTGTGGTGTACGAAGACTCGCTACATGGTCTACAAGCCGCTCGTAATGCTTGTATGAGGGTAATAGCACTTGCTACCACATTGCCAGCTGAACGCATAGCCCCACTTGCTGATGAGGTGTGGACAGACTTCAATGATGCAGACATAGACTAAGCAAAGAAATAAAATAAGAAATAAACAATTCATAATTTAGAATTAACAACATGGCAGGATATATTTCCGATGACAATCGCAAGGTGACAACTCACCGATTGATAGAGATGAAGAAGCGTGGCGAAAAAATCTCTATGCTTACCTCGTATGACTACACTACTGCTCAAATTGTGGATGGTGCAGGCATTGATGTAATACTTGTAGGCGACTCTGCCTCAAACGTGATGGCAGGTAACACTACCACACTCCCCATTACCCTTGACCAAATGATATATCACGGCAAATCAGTAGTGCGTGGCGTAAAGCGTGCATTGGTAATAGTGGATATGCCCTTTGGCTCATATCAGGGAAATGAGTTGGAAGGACTCTCTTCAGCCATCCGCATAATGAAGGAGAGCCATGCCGATGCATTGAAAATGGAAGGTGGAGAAGAAATCATACCTACCGTAAAGCGCATCATTTCAGCAGGTATACCCGTTATGGGACACTTGGGATTGATGCCACAATCCATCAACAAATATGGTACTTATGCCGTACGTGCCAAGGAAGATAGCGAAGCTGAAAAACTCATTCGCGATGCACACCTCTTGGAAGAGGCAGGATGCTTTGGATTGGTACTTGAGAAGATTCCTGCTGACCTTGCCGCTCGTGTAGCAAGCGAACTCACCATACCTGTAATAGGTATCGGTGCAGGAAATGACGTAGATGGACAGGTATTGGTGGTTACCGATATGTTGGGTATGACTCAAGGTTTTCGTCCTCGTTTCCTCCGTCTGTATGCCGACTTGCATGAAGTTATGACAAGTGCCATTGGCCGATATATTGAAGATGTAAAGAGTGGCGACTTCCCCAACGAGAAAGAGCAATACTAAGAAGTAGAGTAGGAGAGCGAAAGGATGTAGAGAACTCCTTTCGTTTTTTATATTCAACCTATTAAAAACAGAATCAGGTGAGCAAACTATAATGTTACTCACCTGATTTTTTATGTACTTATTTTATTTAAGTGCAATTGAGAATTACTTGCGATTCTTCCACAAGTTAGTCATGTCTTCCAAAGTCTTACCCTTAGTCTCAGGAACAAGCTTCCATACGAAGATAGCAGCTGCTACACAGATGATACCATAGAGTGCGTAAGCAAACATATGACCAAAGTTTTCACCCATGTCGCCAAGGCGCATGTTGTACATAGGCAAGAATGTTGAAGAAACGATGAAGTTGAAAATCCACTGGAATGCTACGGCAATAGCAACAGCAGCACCACGAATAGTATTGGGGAAGATTTCAGAAATCAATACCCAGCAGATGGGACCCCAGCTAAACATAAATGATGCACTGTAAACCATGATGCTGATTACAGCCAGGATAGCGGGCAAACCAGATATTACATTGCAAAGTGCTACACCAAATGCACCAATAGCCATACCTATAGAACCATAGATGAGCAAAGGCTTACGTCCCCACTTCTCAACAGTGAAGATAGCAAGAAGGGTGAACAAGATGTTTACAATACCCATCAATACAGTCTGTACCATGGGGTTACCCATACCCATTGTTTCGAAAATACGAGGAGCAAAGTACAACACAGCATTGATACCTACAGCCTGCTGGAATACGCTCAACATCACACCAATGAAGATTACCAACCAACCATAAGTGAAGAGGCGCTCAGTCTTTTCCTGAGAAGTAGCCTTGATGTCAGCAAGGATTGACTTAGCACGAGTAGTACCATTGATACGCTCGAGGATGTGCAAAGCCTTGTCATCCTTACCAGTCATAGCCAAATAACGAGGAGTCTCAGGTACACACAAGATAAGGAGTGTGAACAAACCTGCAGGGATTGCTTCACTACCAAACATCAAACGCCAACCAGTTGTGATACTCCAGTTTCCATCACCGAGGAGCAATGCACCGTTAGTGATAGCATTGATACCTTCAGCACTCTTTTGAATAACAGGAGCAATGTGGTCGCCCAAGATGACCAAATTAACGAAGTAAACTACCAACTGACCGAAGATGATGGCAAACTGGTTCCATGATACGAGTGTACCACGAATGTTGCTGGGAGCCACCTCGGCAATATACATGGGGCAAATGGCTGAAGCCAAACCTACACCAACACCACCAAGTACACGGTAGAAATTGAACATAAGGAGCAGACTATAAGAAGGCTGTCCATACTCAAAGAACAAGAATTCAGGATAATAAGAACCCAGTGCAGACAAGAAGAAGAATGTACCTGCCCAGAAAAGAGATTTCTTACGACCCAAGTTAGAAGCAAACCAACCTGAAAGTGCACTACCAATGATGCAACCAATCAAGGCGCTTGATGAAGTGATACCATGAAGGGCATCAGTGTACTCAAAATCGGCACCCATAAAGAAGGCTTGAAGCCCCTTCTCGGCACCTGAAATCACAGCAGTATCATATCCGAATAACAAACCACCAATAACGGCTACGGCTACGATACTAAAAAGATACGCTTTACTACCTTTTGTTTCCATAATGCATAATAGTTATTTAAAGTGAATAAATGATGTTTCTCTGTCTTTCTCTTACTCTTTTTCCTCGACCTTTACGCCCTCTTCCAACTTTTTTGCTTCCTCCGAAGCCTTTTCGAGAGCCTCCTGAAGGTCAATATCCTTTTCAGTCATCTCACCTCGTATGTAAAGGCGAACCAAGTCATTTTCGGCATTGCTATGTACAGTTACAGTCTTGCGGAATTGTCCAGGAAAACGTCCTGCACCATTGTATGTAACCTTCAATTCTCCCGACTCACCTGGTTTGATAGGTTCCTTCGTAAATTCAGGAACAGTACATCCACACGAAGCCACTGCCTGATGGATAACCAAGGGAACGTCACCCGTATTCTTGAACTTGAAGACACAAGTCACCACAGGGTTCTCTTCGGAAAAAGTACCAAAGTTGTGCGACGTCTTTTCAAACGTGATTTCAGCCTCTCCCTTTGCAAAAAGTGTGGCAAAACCCAACAACATCAGGCACACCACAAATGTAAGTCTTTTCATATTTCTTAAACCTTATTTTACGTTTCTTACGACAATAATGCCACAAAGATACATTTTTCAAGCCACAATGAAGCAAGTTTGTATGAAAAAAATAACTTATTTTAGAACGAAACTGATAAAAAGAGCATTTACTATGGCACATTCTGTATTCTTTTGTAATTTTGTACCATTAACGTAGAGGAAAATACAATAGTTCAATCATCATTACATACTTCATATTATGACTAAGTTAACCATTCGCCAAGCCACCATAACTGACATCCCCCTCATCAGGGCACTTGCTACAGAAATATTCCCTCATACCTATCGTCACATACTCTCTCCTGAGCAGATTGACTATATGATGGAGTGGATGTATAGCGAAGAGAGCCTGCGTACACAGATGTCAACAGGTCATGCATTCTTCATCCCCGAGGAAGAGGGTACTCCCATAGGCTACCTATCAGTACAAACTGAGGATACCGACCATTACCATTTGCAAAAGATTTACCTTCTTCCCACATGTCAAGGAAAAGGGTATGGCAAACAGGTATTCCAATTCGCTATTGACTATGTACACTCTGTTCATCCCTCGCCATGCACCATGCAACTGAATGTCAATCGATACAACACCTCAGCCCTTCAGTTTTACCAACGTATGGGAATGTACAAGGTCAATGAAGGCGACTTCCACATAGGCCATGGCTATTACATGACCGACTACATCATGGAAATAAAGGTAGGAGAGTAGTGCAATTTTTAGATAAAATACACTGATTTTTCCGGTTACAAAGTGTAATTTATTAAATAAGGGAATAAAATTTAATATATCGTGTATAAAAAAGAGACTCCACAATCACAGCGAAGTCTCTTTTTGTTAATCTTTAATTTTATCGATTGAGTTAAGTCGCATCATAGCGTCTTTACTCTTTCAATATTCGTTCAATAGATAATACAACATTTTCAATATACAATCTATTACTGATGTTGTTCGCGGAGTAGGTCGTTCACAGTTTTAACGGGATTGAACGTACCGAGCCCAACTTCCACAAAGATAGTGTTCCAATCGCTCATTGCACCATTCCAAAGTCCAGGAAGTTCAAGTGCTTTCAGTTCGCGACCGCTCTTACTCTTGTAACTAATGAAGCCTGCGGCTTTGTCGACATACTTCGTAAGGTCAAACTTTTCACCTTTGTAGTTCTTAACAGCACACACAAGGTCAACGGGATTGAAGTGGGTACCTTGTTCGAACATGGCTTTCTTTTCGGCATCGTTCATATCAATCTGTGAACTTTCAAGAATCTGAAGGCTCACTGTACCATCTTGGTTATATGCAAGGAAAGGACCTCCACCAGGTTCACCCACATTTCTAACCATACCGCACACACGCATAGGTCTGTTGAGTTTATTTTTAAGGTAGAGTACAAGTTCTGCATCTTCCAAGTCCTTGATATCTGCTTTGCGACAAAGAAGTTGTTGTTGTACGAAACGGATGATTTCTTCAATCTGTTCCTGAGTATACTGTCCACTATCCAACAATTGTATGTATTCAAATGCTTGTTTCTGTAAGGTTACAAGTACACCAGCAAGCAGGTTCTTGTAAATAACAGTCTCTTCCTTCAAACGGTCGGGTACTACGTTATCAATGTTCTTGATAAAGATGACATCTGCATCCAGGTCATTGAGGTTTTCAATGAGTGCACCATGTCCACCTGGACGGAAAAGGAGTGAGCCATCGGAATTACGGAAAGGCTTATTCTCCATATCAGCTGCTACAGTGTCAGTAGAAGATTTCTGCTCTGAAAAACTAATGTTATACTCTATATCATACTTTTGTGCATACTTTTCGGCTTTTTCAGCTACAAGGGCTTCAAACAATGCACGATGTTCAGGAGAAACTGTAAAGTGTACATTCACCTGACCTGTATTGGCAGATGCGTACAATGCCCCTTCTACAAGGTGTTCTTCGAGTGGAGTACGAGCTCCATCAGCATAGTTGTGGAACTTGAGTAAACCCTTGGGAAGTTGACCATAGTTAAGTCCTGCGCCTTCAAGTAGGGCAGCTACAACGGCCTTGTATTCACCTGCTTCAATCAATGCACTGATGCCTTTGCCATTAGTCTTTACACAAGCAGCATCGAGGTCTTCGTAAAAAGCAAATTTGGTGATATTGTCAAAGAACTTTTTCTCAAAGTCTGTAGTGGGTACGTTAGCCTCACCACCGAGGAATTCAAAGAGGTTCTTGAACATACGACTTGCTGCACCCGATGCAGGTACAAACTTTACGATGCATGCATCACCTTTTCTATACTCGTCCCATGCATTCAAGTATTGTGCAGGGTTGGGAGCCATAATGCCCTTACCTATAGCTGCAGCTGCCTCCAGTTGCAAGTATGGGAATCCTTTCTCAAAGCTGGCTAATTGGTCGGTTATCTGTGCTTCCGAAATACCCTTTTTAGCCAATTGTTCTCTGTCTTGTGCTGTCAACATAATACCTTGTCAGTTTAATTGATTTATGCCTTTATTTCTAAATTTGCGTTCAAAATTACAAAAACTTCCAATACAATGGACTATAAATCGAAGAAAAAATGTAACTTTGACACAAAATTTCGAATATCATGAAAGAAAACAACTATTTTACCTTGTCCGAAAGGACGACATTGGTGTCACTATATCGCACACTTTTAAGAGGTTTAGGCGAAAGTTTACAGGCAAATGATACTCGGTTACTGAAACAACATCTGAAGAATGCCATTGAGAGTGATGCATTGCCACGTGACAACTTTGGCCTTCATCCTATTATTAAGGATATGCAGACTTCGCTCATTGTAATGGATGAGATGGGTATGCGTAGGGCTTCAGTGTTGGCCATCATGCTGCATGGTTGTGTACAGCGCAGTGTGTTGCCAATGGGTGAGGTAAAGAATTTGTTTGGTGATGATGTTGCAACCATCATCAATGGTCTAGTACGCATCAACCAATTATACGAGAAAAGTCCTGCCATTGAAACTGAGAACTTCCGCAATCTGCTGCTTTCCTTTGCTGAAGATATGCGTGTGGTACTCATCATGATAGCCGACAGAGTAAACCTGATGCGTCAAATACGCGATGTTGAAGATGAGGAAGGCCGATTGCGTGTAGCCAACGAAGCCGCTTACCTCTATGCTCCACTCGCACACAAGTTGGGACTTTATAAACTGAAATCAGAACTTGAAGATCTCTCTTTAAAATACACCGAAA
Source organism: Bacteroidaceae bacterium (assembly GCA_017560945.1). GTDB lineage: Bacteria > Bacteroidota > Bacteroidia > Bacteroidales > Bacteroidaceae > Phocaeicola_A. The sequence goes on from JAFZDY010000018.1 coordinate 65,392, forward strand.
AGGAGATGTATTACCACATTCGCGAAAAACTGAATGCCACCAAGGATGCTCGCGATAGATACATTGCATCGTTTATCGGCCCAATTGAAGAAAAACTTCGCGAAGCCGGACTAAATTTTCATATTAAGGGTAGAACAAAGAGCATACACTCCATCTATCAAAAGATGAAGAAACAAAAGACTACCTTTGAAGGGATATACGACCTTTTCGCAATACGCGTAATACTGGACTCTGCCGTTGAACGTGAAAAGATGGAGTGCTGGCAAGTGTATAGCATCGTCACTGACATGTACCAGCCCAATCCTAAACGATTGCGTGATTGGTTGAGCGTACCCAAAAGCAACGGATACGAAAGCCTTCACATCACCGTGCTTGGCCCTAACAACACATGGGTAGAGGTGCAGATACGTACCGAGCGCATGGATGCCATTGCCGAACGCGGATTGGCTGCCCATTGGCGTTACAAGGGAGTAAAAGGTGAAAGCGGATTGGATGAATGGCTTACTTCTATTCGTGAAGCACTTGAACACTCTGATGGCGACGACTTGAAGATGATGGACCAGTTCAAGATGGACTTGTATGAGGATGAAGTATATGTGTTCACCCCCAAAGGAGACCTCTTCAAACTGGCAAAGGGGGCTACTCTGCTCGACTTTGCCTTCCACATCCACACCAATGTAGGTAGTAAGTGTGTAGGTGGACGCATCAATGGAAAGAATGTCACCATCCGTCAGAAACTCAACTCGGGCGACACAGTAGAAATTCTCACAAGTAACTCCCAATCACCCAAAACAGGTTGGTTGGACATTGCTACCACTTCGCGTGCCAAGACTAAGATACGCCAAGCATTGAAGGAAATCAGTAGCCGACAAGCTGAGTTTGGAAAAGAGACTTTTGAACGTAAACTGAAGAATCGCAAGTTTGACTACGATGAACCCGTGATGATGCACCTCATCAAAAAGATGGGATTCAAGGAAGTAAACCCCTTCTATCAAGCCATTGCAGAAGAGAAACTTGATATCAATGATGTGGTTGAACGCTATGTGGCTCAGCTTAAGTATGAGACAGACCCCTTGCAACGAGCAGCTGAGGAAGGCCCCGCAAAAAGTGCCGACACCTTCAACCTGCGTCCCGATGAAGAGTTGCAAAGCCGTACTCACTTCAATAGCGATGTGCTCGTAATTGACCGTGGATTGAAAGGTATAGACTTCACCTTAGCCAAGTGTTGCAACCCTATTTATGGGGATGAAGTGTTTGGTTTTGTCACTTCAGGTGGAGGCATTAAGGTACACCGATGCGATTGTCCCAATGCCACCCAATTGCGCGAACGCTTCGGATATCGCATCGTCAAGGCACGTTGGGCAGGCAAGAATGCAGGGTCGCAATACGAGATACGCCTCCGTGTTGTGGGTAACGATGACATTGGTATTGTCAACAACATCACCTCCATCATCTCCAAAGAGCAACACCTCATGCTGCGCAACATCTCCATCGACTCTTACGACGGACTCTTTTCAGGCACTCTAACCGTAATGGTTGACGATACTTCGAAACTCGAACTCCTCATCAAGAAACTCCGCACCATAAAAGGTGTGAAACAGGTGAGCCGAAGTTAATGATACGATGAATCAAGCAGCATAAGTACTATATACCTACCTATAAACAATTCCCCCGCCATACTCGGTGTTATTTTGGAGTGGCGGGGGAATATTGTATGTGATTGAGTGTCTCTTCTCTATCTATGTCAATCGGGGTTGGGCGAGATTTAATACACCTCTACCTTAGCTGCAGCAGCCTTACACTTGTCGCGAAGGGCATCGAGGTCGCTACCAAGCGGAGCATAGCAAAGGGTTACACCCATACGACGCTTTACGCGAGTGGTAGGCTTGCCAAAGATGCGCAAGTAGGTGTTTTCCATCGCACATACCTCTTCTTCACCACGATAGTTAGGACGTTCCTGACTGGCAATGGGTGAGGGAATTACGGCACTGGCTCCCATTCTTTCGAGTGTAATGCCAGGGATAGGCAAACCAAGCACGGCACGGCAATGGAGTTCAAACTCGCTGAGGTTCTGAGTACCTGCAAGAGTAACCATACCTGTATCGTGTGGACGAGGAGAAAGTTCGCTGAAGTATACACCATCCTTGTTGCTAAGGAAGAACTCAACGCCCCAGATACCTGCACCAGTCAATGCTTCAGTAACCTTTGCAGCCATCTCTTGAGCAGCTTTCAAATGTTCGTCGCTAATGGGTGCGGGTTGGAAACTTTCCTGATAGTCGCCACCCTTTTGGATGTGTCCGATGGGAGGGCAGAAGAGGGTAGGACCATTCTTCTGAGTAACGGTAAGCAGGGTGATTTCGCTATCGAAGTTGATGAATTCCTCGATAATCATCTCCTTGATATCACCACGGCTACCTTCGCAACCATATTCCCAAGCATGAAGCAAGTCATCGGCACTCTTTACCAACGACTGACCTTTACCTGATGAAGACATCAAGGGTTTCACTACGCAGGGGAAACCAATCTCTTTGCTCGCTTCTACCAATTCCTCGTAACTCTTGGCATAGAAGTACTTAGCGGTCTTCAGTCCGAGTTCTTTTGCCGCAAGGTCGCGAATGGCTTTACGGTTCATGGTAAAGTTTACCGCACGTGCACTGGGTACAACTTGAATACCCATCTTTTCGCAATCGTAGAGGCGCTCAGTACGTATAGCTTCAATCTCGGGAACAATCAGGTCGGGTTTATGCTTTTCCACAGCAGCCATCAATGCATCTCCGTCGAGCATGTCAAATACCTCGTATTCGTCAGCCACTTGCATAGCAGGTGCACAGGGATAAGAATCGCAAGCAACTACGTGTTGTCCTTTGCGTTGAGCGGCTATTACGAACTCCTTACCAAGTTCGCCAGAGCCTAAGAGAAGAATTTTCTTGGTCATGGTTTTAAATTATCTGTTATAAATATTGGATTTCAGTTTATAATATTTGCCAAATTTACGACTTATTCTTGTTGGGTGTGTCAAATGGGTTTCTTTTATTAGCATTTATTAAGAAATGGGTGGTGCTTTTTTCTCTTTACATATCATTAGTATACAAGCAAACCCACCAATGCACCTATACCAATGATGGCAAAGGGACCCACTTTCTTGAAATAGAGTGCCAGGAATGCTACGATGCAGATGACAAAACTCTTCCAATCGATGAAATTTTCAGGAGTAGCAAGGGTCAGTGCAGCCGTACCTATCAGACCCAGCGTAGCAGGTTTCAAGCCCGACATTATGGCCTTGAACATATAGTGCTCCTTCCACTTCTCGTACACCTTGCATAGCATGAGTACTATCATAAACGAGGGTAGTACTACGGCAAATGTAGCTGTAAACGAGCCCAGTACACACATCCATTCCGATGCACCAGCATGAGCCAGCACCTCGTATCCAACGTAAGTCGCAGAGTTGATGCCAATAGGGCCAGGAGTCATTTGCGAAATGGCCACAATGTCCGTAAACGTAGTATCCGTTATCCACTCATGCACCGTCACCACCTCGTTCTGAATGAGCGAAAGCATAGCATAGCCACCACCGATAGTAAACATTCCGATGAGGAAAAACGTAAGGAAAAGCTCCAGATATATCATCTTTTCACCTCCTCCTTTCCACCTGCACGAGTGTCCCCGTTGCCCTGCAAATCCCTATTGCGATACCAACTGATGAAAGCAGCCATCACAATGACACATATCAATATGTAAATAGGTGACACCTTCAACACACAAACAAGTATGATGGACGAAATCATGATTATCCACGACCACCACTTCATCTTCGTAGCCTTCACCATCGTTATCATAGGCACACCTATGAGGGCAACCACCACAGGTCGAATACCCTTGAAAGCCCTTATGACATACTCGTTCTCCTTGAAAGTAGTGAAGAACATAGCCACCAGCAATATGATGAGGAATGGAGGCAAACAACTCGCTATAGTAGCCACCACACTTCCCTTCGTTCCGCGAAGCCTATGTCCAGTGAGTATAGAGATGTTTACTGCAAACAATCCAGGAGCCGTCTGTGCAAGAGTAATGATGTCAATGAAGTCCTCGTCATTCAACCATTTCCTCTCCACCAACTCACTCTTTATAGCCGCAATCATCGGTATGCCTCCACCAATCGTGAATGCCCCAATCTTTGCAAAGACTAAAAATATTTGCCACAAACTAATCATGCTTTCTTTCACAATATCTCTTTTCCCAAACTTTACATTTTGGGTCAACACCATTTAATTCGCGTGCAAAATTAAGAAAAATACCACGTATAACCCTTATCTTAGACGAAAATAGTTAAGTCACCACACTAAAACAGTGGTTTAACATACACTTCATTTCCTATGCCCCGTCATATACCCCAACGTATCGAGCACAATCCAAATGATTGTACATATCAAAAATAACATACGTTATACCTTATTTATACATTCTAATTAAACGGTGAGGAGAAAGACGACACCTATTCATCGCATCTCTCTGCAAATATACACCAAAGTTTCATTCCCCCTTTCAACTGTTATAATTTTTTATTGTTTTTATGTTTTATTGAGGAAAGAGGGGGAAGAAAAAAAACCCCCGCCTTAACTCTTGTAGGGAGTAGGCGAGGGGGAGGGATTGTATAAATTCAACTTTTAATTACCTGATTCCATAGCAGGGATATCAAAAGAGTTTGTCATATCGTTGAAATAGTAGTATTTACCTTTTTCAAAGGGAATTTTTGATGTATATATGTAAGAGAATAAACCTGATTTATGAGCAATTCCAAAATTTGTTGATGAATCATAATTTGATTCTACAAACAGATAAAATATATTTTCATCTGTTTTGGGTAACTGATGTGATTTATATCCTGTAGCATTATAAGATACTTTATCTATATTTTCTGAATCAAAAAGTAGAAGAAATGAGCCATAACGAGCTTTTATTGTTAACATTCTCATGTCTTTTATAATATTTACAGTGTCTTGAAATTCAATATGCACACTGTCAGCGACATTAACGGACGCATTTTTAGGACGTGAGGTTCCAGTAACAACATATTCCCCTTCTACAAGACGAATACCATCTTCTGTATCCCAGTATCCATTAAACTCTGCATAAGCTTTAGTTTTAGTATTTGTAAACCTCAATGAATAAGTCTTTGGAGTCAGAACTTTAGTTTTGATATACTTCTCATAGAAAGTTGTATATACCTCACTACCCGTTGCACGTGTCATACTTCCACTTTCGGTAAAGGTGTAGTCAAGCTTTAGTTCAACCTCTTCTTTTGGCTCGTCTGAAGGGATTTCACTTGAAGCGGACGATTTTCTTTTGGCTTTAAATATATACTTATCACCTGTTGAGTTTGAATAATCAATCGTGGCAACATTCCCAATAAGAGACTTGAATACAAAATATTCGGTAATAGGGTCTAATGTTGTACCAACAACCTTATTTCCTTTGATTACATACTCACCAATATAAGTGTTGCTAAAGAACTTCACTCTGTAGCTATTGTCACCTTTCAGATTGATAGTGATGTAGCCTGAGGGGATTTCTATAGTCTCACCATTTTCTGTAGCCTCATATACTTCCCAAAAGCCTACAACATCAGATTTTGTAAGTGAGATTTCATCTTCATCCTCACTACACCCTGTAAACACCAAGCCCGACACTAATACCACCAGCATCAAAGGCCAATAAAATAATCTGTTAGTTTTCATTTTGATTATTGTTTTTAAATATTGTATTCAATATTATTGTTCAAGAGATTCGGAAAATTGTTTAAAGATAATAGATTTATCAAGTTGACTACCTTCGTTTTCAATTATATTTATGTTTGATTTAGTGATTACGTCCCCTCTGGATTTAGGATAGTCTGTATACGTTATTTGTAGGTATGATAGATTATAAATTTTTACAAATATACATTTCTCTTTTTTGTGGTCTACAAAAGTAAATGAATAATTGTCTATGTCATAAGAAATAATAGCATATCTTTCTGATAAGAAACCTGCAACTTCTTCTGAATAGTCCGTACTTATCATAACTGTACTTGATTGCAACTTATCATTATCGAACAAGTAGATATAATGCTTTACTTTTCCTGACCCTATGTATATTAATCCATCTCTGTCACTATAATTTTTCTCAAGTAAATATCCATCCATAAAAAAGTCTACATAATCTATTGAAGAACCCCACTTTACACATGGTTCTTTATATGTGTTATATCTACCTTTAACTGTGACTTTACAACTTAACTCATTTGCTTTTATTATTGTGCTACCGACTTTATTTCCAGTAACTTTTCCTTCATTGGTAACACTTGCGATAAAGGGGGTTTCAGACGTCCATGTACACTTTCCTCCAATATAGGTCAAATAGGCTTTGTCTCCAACATATAAAGATACACTTGAAGGAGTTATTGATGCAGGTTCTTCATTCTCTTCACTACACCCTGTAAACACCAAGCCTGATACAAACACTACCAGCATCAAAGGCCAATAAAATAATCTGTTAGTTTTCATTTTGATTGATATTTAAAGTTTTATGCATTATTGCCACTCTCAACATTTGGCGAAGAAATACACTAAAACTTTATAGAAAAGGAAAAAGCGTAGACGTTCGCCATATCTCTACCTGGTTCACCACAAACCACCAATACACTATGGATAAGCCTACGCTTAAAGCGCAAACCCCAATGCGTATTGGATTTGTTCAATCAATAGCTCGCTTTCTTTTTCGAGGTGGTGATTCGGTAGAGAAATGAGCAATCAAAATGTCTTGTGCTGTACCTTATGCAGGTAAGCGCGCTACAAAGGTAGGTAAAGTTTTTGGAACTACAAAGGATTTTTGACAAGAGCCCCATCTTTTATCGCAAATATGTCGTAATGCGATAGCAATGCAATGACAAAGCAAATGCTTACCAAATGCTACAAGCATGCTTATAGCAATGCATGAGTAATACTCAAGTAATACTACAAGTAATACTCAAGTAATACTACAAGTAATGCTACAACAGTGTTATACGTTTGTTATGCGTTGCGTAAACTTTGTAGTATTTGCTTGAATTTGCTTAAGCATTGCTTTTAACAGTTTTTCGTCTTTAACTTTTGTCTTCACTTTTTATGAACTAATATTACCATGTCTATAATGTGCTTCTTGGTCGAGGGGACTGGAGGAAGAGAAACAAGAGATAAAGGATTAAAAATATCATAAAAACTCTCATTATTTATATTTTCGTCCAAAATTTCGACGGTTGAACAAGTGTGATATTGTTTTTTTTCTGCTTTTGTACACTTAGTTTCGCTTTTTTTAGCGGACTTTTTCTTCTCATCTTGGTTTTCCAACTCGTTTTTATGAAATAGGTTTTCAGCAGTCTGCCATTTGGGAAGTTCTACTTTGTTCTCGGTTACATCTACTTCATACTTGTGAAGTTTGGGGTCAACGATGGTATATGTGTTTGCAAGCACCTTATAGACATTGTTTTTTGTGCAAAAGTGAGCACCCACTGTTTCAAGGAATGCTGATTTATTAGAAACTATTTTTCCCAAATGCCAGATGGGTACTTGTATTTGTCTGTTGTGTTTCTCGAGGAAGTTGTGCTTGACGGCAAACTTGATGACTGCCTCTGCCGTTCCGCTTGAAATATTTAGTTCTTTAGCTATGCCATCGAAAGAAAGTCCATTATTTTGAAACGGTTTAGTGATATTATGTTCGCGGCAGTACTTGCGTGCAGCCACAAAATCATCGTCCTTCGTGGGATTGAAACGCGTATTGCATTTTTCTTCGGTATATTTCATTCGCTTCAATCTTTCCATAATAGCTACGGTGTAAACAGCATATTGGATTTCAGTCAGCGTCTTGAAATTGTCGAAATCTATAGTGGGCATATTGCGATTTTCATGCTTGTTTGATAAGCTTCTGAAGACAATGCTTCCGTTGGGGAGTTCATCAATCAATCTTATTTCTGCCAATTTCAAGAGGTGTTTCTTGATGGTATTGGCATGAAGTCCCGTCATTTCGTGCAGTTTATTTATCGTGCACCCCTTAATGGTTGATGAAACAAGGTCGTGTTGCTTGACTAATATGCTGAAAGCTATGGCTCGTGTATAGTTCAAGCCTTTTGTAATCTCGTTGTACAGCCGATAATTCAATAATTGCATACCTTAAAATTTTTACCTTAAATTAGATTCCTTACACATTCTGTTTGTCAAAGCTACAAAGAGTATGTGTGACTTAATAGCAAATTAGGAAGTTTTGACACTATTTTTCTCACGGTTCCCCCAGTGCATCTACTATCAGGCGCACTTGCATGGGGGTGTAGTAATGGCTGCTTGGGGTAAATCCGTAGGCTTTGAGGCGGTCACTAAGGCCGGGGGAAAGGACTATCCATGAATTGAAAGTTCGCCGAGCAGCACAGGGAGTGATGTCGGGCAAATACAACTGGGCAAGCTCACTCTTGCCATACGAGCGGATACGAAAGTCCGCATTCTCTGAATTTATGCTTTTCATGTCAATCTAAAACAAACTTTTTACTTTCACAAAGATACTAAAAATCAAGTGGATGTACAAGTTTTTCATCATTTATTTATGAACAATTGCGTGCATTTGCGCAGCTATGTGAAGAAGGGTAACGAAGCATACTTACCCCCCGCGAAGATGTCGTATCTTTGTGACGTGAAATCGAGGTGATGACGTCTGTAACCACGATGAACAAGCGAGAGTGTGATGGCGACTGACCAAAGTACAGAGGTTTGATGACCAAGGTACCAGGGTTTGATAATCAGTGTATAGGAGTTCTTTTCAAGGTCGGTCCCAACGATAATGATTGTGTAAACATCTTTTAAAAGAAAGGAGAAAAGAAGTATGGCATTTTACAAGATTAGAAAGAAGAAAGTGAATGGACTGTTTTACCCCGAAGCAGTGGTGATGGGCAAGCAGGCGA
>JAFZDY010000019.1 GCA_017560945.1 Bacteroidaceae bacterium
CCGTCAGGAAGGAAGTGGATATATTCCGACCATCGTCATCTATTCGTGCATGGAAGAGTGCGAGAAAATGCTGAAATCGGAAAACAATCTGAAAAAGCTCCTCTCCATCACCACCACCATTTGCATCCTCATCGCCCTCTTTGGTGTGTGGTCAATGATTATGCTCACGTGTGAACAGCGCCGCAAGGAGATTGCCGTGCGCAAAGTGTTCGGTGCCACCACAAAGGACATTCTTGACATGTTCATCGTCGAATATATGGCCCTACAAGGAGTGGCGGCTCTGGTAGCCTTTCCCGTGGGCTATGCCTGCATGAAACCGTGGCTGGAGCAATACGTGGTACAGACCTCCATTCCGTGGTGGATTTATGTCGGCATCTTTATGGCCGTAGCCCTGCTTGTAGCCCTCTGCGTCGGTTGGCGCGTGTGGAAGACGGCGACGGCTCACCCAGCGGATGAGATTTGCAAAGGGTGAGGGGAACCCCTCCCTAACCCTTCCCGAAGGAGAAGGGGACTAAAAAAAGCACTCTTCGTTAAATATTGTCACCTACTATTTATAAAGGTTATTATCAGACGGTTTTCGCATACATTCCTTTGTCGGACAGACTGATTTGTATACATTTGACACCGTAAAATTATTTACCATAAAATAAAAGAACAGACATGCTGCTACACAATTTGAATATGGCCTTGGGCCAACTGAAAAAGTACCGCCTGCTGATACTGCTGGGCCTCGTCGGCCTGGCCGTAGGACTCACTTGCTTTGTCCTTTTTGTTCTCTTTCCCTATTTTAGCCATCCTAAGGGGATTGATGACACCTATTGGCGCGACGAGGCTACGGGTGATTGGTTCATCGGTTTCACTCCTGAATGTGTCATCTATGCAGACAAGTTTTGGGAGATTGTCAGTCAGACGGAAGAGGAAGACACTTACCGACTGGTGGTGAGCGACGGAACCGTAACCATTCCCATCGAGGTGGGCGAGATGAAGAAAGGTGTCCGTTCCATCGAGATAGCCGGTTTGGAACCGGTTGCTTGTAGTCCGATTACCTCTGCTGCATTGCCTGACTATCCACAAAAAGATACGCGTCGGGGCATCAAGGACAATGGTTATTGCATGGGTGAAACCGTCACTTTCGTGGGATGGTTGAAAGATATGCCTGAAAAGAAGCGGAAGCAGCGTGAATTTGAAATAAGCTACGACAACATCTTCATCAGTGGCGAAAGTGAGAATGCTTATGCCAAGATGGATTCGCTCGGACGGTTCAGCATCACTCTGCCATTGGTCAATTCTACGGAAGTTTTCCTCGATTGGGGCAGAACAAACCTCAGCACAGTGTTGGAGCCTGGCGAGACCTATTTCTTCCTGTATGACTTCTCGACGGATCAAAAACTCTTCATGGGCAAGAATGTGCGTCTGCAGAACGAACTCATTGCCCATCCCCATTCATGGGATCAGCTGATGACCTTCGAAGAACACGGAAAAGCCGATGCCATGAAAGCGTGGAAGGAGGCCGACAGGATACGTGCAAAACAGATGGGGATGTTGCAACTCCTGTTGATACTGCATCCCAACCTTTCGCAACGGTACATTGACTATGTGGAGGGGTACTATCAGACCTTGCAGGCTACCGGCATGATGCAGGCCCGTTTCAATACGCCTAACATGGAACTTCCGCAAGCCTATATGGAGTACGTGGGCAAGGAATTCTGGCAGAAAAGATTGCAGCCTTACACACAGTACAGAGACTTTGCCACATTCATGACCGACTATTTGAACCAATTGGTTATGGGGCCTCGTTCCATGGGGATAAATATAGTGGAAATGTTGTTGTGCTTCGACGAAGCCGGAGAAGTGTCCTTGACAGAAAAGGAGAAGGATTGCTTGAAACAATACCCCGTGTTGATTGCACAACGTGAGAAAGACATCAGTGACGCATCGGAAAAGGACCGGCAGGCGTTGACCGATGCTTTCAACAATAGTGAAATCGTGAAAATGGCAAAAGCTACATTTGCCCGATACGATGATGTCATCAATGACGAAATTCAGTTCAGATATGTACTCCAGTCCGTCAAGGCCATAGATTCAGTGGGATGTGACAAAACTTTGCGCGACATCCATATAGCCCGCCAACTCTATGGAGTAATTGACCACCTGTGCAAGCCGCTTTCCGACAAGATGATGAAGCTGGTAGAAGATGAAATTACCCTTCCCTTTGCCCGAAAGGCGGTGCTCGACTTGAACGACAAGTATCTGGCTATCCAAAAACGCGACATCTCAAAATCGGCCAGTCTCAAATCGGCCGATGCTGTCAAGGAGATGAGCGACGGTGAGAAAATCTTGCGCAAACTGATTGAACCTTACAAGGGAAAGATTATTCTGCTCGACATTTGGGGAACCTGGTGCGGCCCATGCAAAGCGGCTCTTTCACATTCGCAGGAAGAGTATGAACGGTTGGCCCCCTACGACATGGTATTCCTCTATTTGGCCAACAGGTCGAGTGACGAGTCATGGAAAAACGTCATCAAGGAGTACAACGTGACAGGTGACAATGTGGTGCACTACAACCTGCCGGACGAACAGCAGAGTGCGGTGGAGCATTTTTTGAAAGTGAGTTCATTCCCTACCTATAAGCTCATCGATGAAGAGGGGAACATCCTTGACGTGGATGCTGACCCACGCAACCTCAACAGGTTGGAACAATTGGTCAAATTGATGAAGGGAAATAATTAGATTTTGTAAAGGTTGATTCTATAAAAGTATAGCGATGAAACAGAATAAACAATCCGTCGCGATGTGGGCGGGATGCGCTCTGCGCACATTTTCACTGACAGCGATGCTGCTCGTGGCAGGCAGTCCGGCACTGGCCTTCAAGAAGCAGTTCAAAGATGTACAGTGTATTCACAGCAACGTGGGCCATGCAGCCACAATCACCCATGTGATGCTGACCGACACGGCTACCATTGTCAGTTTCCATAAGCACGATACAACGGACCAGATTCATTTTACCCCCGAAACTCATCTTCTGGATGACGAAGGAAGGAAATACCGCATCGTGCGGAGTGAAAGTATTCCCCATGGGGGAGTTTTTCAAAAAACGGCAGAAGAGACGAATGATTTCAAACTGGTGTTCGAGCCTCTGCCTGAGAAGACCCGATTCTTTGACCTGATAGAGGGAATGCTATCAGCACATTTTCGGATTTTGGGAATACACGATGCAGGGAAACCCATTCGGCTGCCCAAGCTTGAGGACACAGTTGACGTTAAGACAGATGACTTCATCCGTATGGACATTGCCCATGTGCGTGGGCGGATTGATGGCTATACTCCTAATATGGGATTCAAGGCCATGGGAATTTCTCTGCGTAACGAACTGACGAAAGACGAAATGTCTAAAGCCGTTGTCATTCAGGAGGATGGGACATTTGAAACCCAATTGCCGTTGGCTTATCCAACCAGACTCTATTTCTCGATTGAATTGCCGAACGTGTTTATCCCCATCCATTTCTATGCTGTGCCAGGACGTACTACGGTCGTCAATGTCCGCAAGGACCTGACAGTTGACCTGGCTGCATCCGATGCAGAGATTCTCCAATGTGAAAGGTTGCTGAAGTGTGGAGATGACTATTTGAAGAATTATGACCGCAGGATGTATGAGGAGGACAGGGACAGTCTGTCATTTGGAGAGATGCAGGAGAAATTGATGGGAATGTCAAAGGCCAACGAACGGGTGGTTGACTATGTGGCATGGCGGAATGGCTTCAACTCGTGGGAATATCATTTGGCACGCGTATGGAACAAGATGTATTATGCCCAATGGATATTGGAGTGTATCATGGATACCCGATATGCGGCCCACACGAAGGTGGCGGAAGAGGACAGCATCCTCGTATCCCGAAAGATGGAGGAGATTTCCGATATGGCAAATTGGACATTCTTCAGGGAGTTGCCTTATAACGATCCCACTTCGCTGACGTATGGCATAAACACGGCTGTCGTATTGAACAGGTATGAGTATGCTCCCGTGTTGTTAAATGGACAAACTCACGTTACTTTAGAAAACGACAACCGGCAACAACTGGCTAATGACATGTTGATAACGGGGGAGGATAGTCCCTCTTTGTGGGGCTTGCTCTCTGTGTTGCGGAAAATGAAATTGGACATACAGCATTTTCATGGTAGCAAGGAAGAACTGAAGAAACAGATAGATATACTTCGCGAAATGTTGGTTTATCCGGCTCTGCAGATTCATTTGGATAACCTTTATGCCCGGGAACTGGAGCGACAGGAATAAGGAGGTCCTCCCTAACCCTCCCCGAAGGAGAGGGAACTGGAATAGACCAGTCAATAAAATCGTAAATAAATAGTAAATCGTAAATAACCAAATAGTAAATCAACAAACAAATCCCTGAATCCTCTCCCTTTGGGGGAGTTAGAGGGAACCTTAATTATATGATACGACATTATTTAGAACTTGCCTGGCAACAACTCACCAAATACCGCTTGCAATCATTGGTCAGCATCGTCAGCTTGGCCATCGGCTTTGCCTGTTTCGCACTGGCCAGCATGTGGATAAAGTATGAGACGACGTATGATGCGTTTCATAAGGATGCGGACAGGATGTACTGCTTAATAAGGGAAAGGGGCTCTCAAACTACAGATTGGCAGTTGGAAAGTGCTTATTGCGACAGTGTTGTGAAATACTGTCACGAGGTGGAGGCCGTTACACCTTTTTTGACAGGATACCAATGGGACATGCGTCAAAACGGTACGTTCCTTGCTGAGATAGAATACACCACTTGTGACAGTTCTTTCCTCGAGATGTTCAATATCTGCATATTGGCTGGTACTGACGGATTCCTACACAACGACCAGGAAGTTGCCATCAATCGCTTCACTGCAGAAAGGTTATGGCCTGACCAAAATCCTTTAGGACAAGAGTTTACTTTGGATGGAGGAACTGAGGAAAGTATAGTCCCTTATACGGTGACGGCGGTGGTTGACGGTTGGGACGAACATAGTAGTCTTCACTTCGACCTGTTGCGTAACAATACCTCTCATAAGAATTATAATCCTTTCAAAGGTTACAACATACCTTTTTCTCCAAGTTTTGCTCACATTCTCCGGCTTTCACCTCATGCTGATGTGGATGACATCAATGCAAGATTGGATACGCTGGATTTTTTTGGTGATCGCAAACAGTTCTCTGCAAAGGGGAAGTTTAAGTTGTTGCCTCTCGACCAACTCCGTTACACAGTATACCAAGGTCACATGAACGTAAAGCTGAACTACATTTACCTGTTTGCTTTGGCAAGTAGTTTGCTGATTCTGTGTGGTTTGCTTAACTATCTGACTATGTTTGTCAACCGTCTTTTTATCCGCCAGCGCGAGATAGCCTTGCGTACGGTGTTTGGTGCAATGAAACGAGATTTGACCATGCAATTTGTCATCGAATATGGATTGGTATTGTTCATTGCCTTTGTAGGTGGGATATTTATAATTGATGCCGTGTTGGAGCCATTCCGCCAAATGGCAGAATTGCCCGAAGGAACGGAGTATGTTTATCGCGAAGGATTTGTTTACTTGCTGTTGGTGGGCGGTGTGTCGCTACTCATTTCACTGCCTGTCATCAGTTTCTTCCGCCGCCAGGCGTTGCACAACTCCATACAAAGCAAAGTGGGGCTGTTCAGCTACTCCAATTTCCGTAAGTTGAGCGTATGCCTGCAGATGTGCATCAGCATCCTGTTTATCTTCTGCACCGTGGTATTCCAAAAACAGATTCATGCCCTGCGCTACAATGATTTCGGATTTGAGCGTAACAATATCGGGCTTATTCAAACCTACGACTTGACGGAAGATGAAATAGAATCCTTTGCCAGCTACCTCCGCCAACAACCTGAGGTGGTGGAACTGATTCGTAGAAAAAACTCTCTTTTCCCTAATTCCAGAGGAGAGATGATTGCTGTTGGTGGAGCTTACGGACCGAATCGCGATAAGATATTAAAGGAGACTGTCAGTTTGCAATACTTTATAGACAAGGAGTATGCATTGCCCGAATTCTACGGACTGAAATTGTTGAAAGGACGCTTCCTCGGTGAAGAAGATGACCCAATGGCCGTTGTCGTCAATGAAACTACTGTTAAGAAATTCAACTGGGACGACCCGATAGGTCAGCAGATAGAATTTTCATCGGACGTAATTTTACATGTGGTGGGTGTTGTCAAAGACTTTTGCAACATGGGACCTCTTACCCCTCCTCATCCGACATTCATTTGCAAAGAGGTGAGTTGGAATCAATCGTACAATCCTGGTACCATGTTAATATTCAAATACCAAGGCGAAGATTGGAAGACTCTCAAGAATAAATATGAAGAATATGTCAAGCGTTACGAGGGAGGCGATTTTTATTTCGAGGATGCAGAAGAAGAGTTTGATACATATCTGGAATCAGAATTAAATTTGCAAAAACTCCTTAATATCATTACTGGCGTCTGCATCCTCATCGCCCTCTTCGGTGTATGGTCGATGATTATGCTCACCTGTGAACAACGGCGCAAGGAGATTGCCGTACGTAAAGTATTCGGTGCTACTACGAAAGACATCCTCGATATGTTCTTCCTTGAATACATGGCGCTGCAAGGAGTGGCGGCTCTCGTAGCCTTCCCTGTGGGCTATGCCTGCATGAAACCGTGGTTGGAGCAGTATGTGGTGCAGACCTCCATCCCGTGGTGGATATACGTCGGCATCTTCATGGCCGTAGCCCTGCTTGTGGCCCTCTGTGTCGGTTGGCGCGTGTGGAAGACGGCCAAGGCCCATCCGGCGGATGAGATAAAGTAAGACCCACCCCCTGCCCCTCCCTCTATGGAGGGGGGAAGTAGTACACTTTTTGAATATTAAACATTGAACGTTAAATATTGAATCTTGAACACAATGATTAGACACTACCTAAGCCTCGCATGGCAACAATTGGAAAAGTACCGCTTGCAATCCGTGGTCAGCATCGTCAGCTTGGCCATCGGCTTTGCCTGCTTTGCACTGGCAAGCATGTGGATAAAGTATGAAACGACGTATGACGCGTTTCATAAGGATGCGGATAGGATACATATTCTCATGTTTTATCAAGAGGTGTATAGTGAAAATATCAAAGAAGAGAGTCTTGCCCAGTTTCCCGAGGTGGAACAGGTGAGTGTAGTTCAATTAGATAGGAGGGGTTATCGCACCAATGGAGGTTCTATTACATATCCGATAGAGTATAAGTTACATGATACATCTTTTCTGGATATATTTGATATCCAATTTCTCGAAGGATCACAAAGTTTCCTACATGATACACGCGAAGTCGCGGTCAGCGAAGAGTTTGCCCACATGATGTGGGGCGAAGAATCGCCATTGGGAAAGGAATTGAAAGACGAAGAATTCGACAAGGATGCTCCTGGACGCATAGTGACGGCCGTGTTCAAGGGATGGGGCTCACACACCAGTTTCCCATTTCACGTCTTGAGTTGTATGCCCGATAGGTTTCACACTTTTCTTTCCACCCGTACATTCATGAAACTTTCGGAACACACTGATCTGGTTTCATTAAACGAGCGCATAGACACTACGAAATTATTCACCTATGATAACCATGGGAAGGAGCACGCAAGAATCGCATTCTCGCGCGACGATTATAACATTGTACCCATTACAGAAGCCCGCCATGCGACGGCGAGTTACAAGAATAATGCTCATATCCGTGTAAACCATGTCTATCTATTTGCCATAGCTGGCGGAATGCTCATCCTATGTGCCATGCTTAACTACCTGACCATGTTCATTAACCGCCTCTTCATTCGCAAACGCGAGATTGCCTTGCGTACGGTCTATGGTGCTTCGGGTCGTGACTTGACGATGCAGTTCCTTATCGAATACGGATTACTACTTCTTTTCGCCATGTTTCTCGCCTTTATGTGCATTGATGCACTTTCGACATTCTTTTGTTGGTTGGCAGATATACCAAATGATATGATAAGCTTCATCTATAGCGAAACTTTCTTGTATATGTCAATAGTGATAGTGGTATCGTTACTCGCATCGTTGCCCTTCATCATTTATTTCCGCCGAAAATCATTACAAAACAGCATTACTGGAGTCGGAGGCTTGTCAAGATACAATCTCTTCCGCCGCATCAGCACAGGGGTACAACTTTTCATTGCCATGTTGTGTATCTTCTGTACTTTAGTGTTACAGAAACAGATACACACCTTGCGGAAAGGAGACCTTGGCTTTGAACGAGAGAACCAGGCAATGATGATTAGTTACAACTTTGAAGAGGCTGCAGCCCTACGTGAATTCTTGGCTGGACTTCCTGAGGTTAAAGAGATTATTGCGCCTCGACAACCGTTGTATCCTCTTCGTCAAACAAGCAAGCAAATAATGTCGGTAGAGGAATGCCCCGAATTGGACGAAGAATTGATTATCAGAACTATGGATGTATCAGAAGAGTTTTGCGATTTCTATGGATTACGTCTTCTGGAAGGCCGATGGATGAACGAGGGTGACATGTGGAGCGGTGTAATCATCAACGAGACGTTAGCAAAGACTTTAGGATGGACAGACGCATTGAATAAATATATTTGGGGAAGAGAGGTCGTAGGAGTGGTAAAGGACTTTCTGAATGAATCCCCCACTATGCCGAAACAACCCTACGTTCTGTTTCCTGAAGTACCGATGACAGAAAAAGAAAAGGGGCTTTCATCTACCGCTTTCTTCACCGTCTTTACTTATCACGAAGGAACATGGTCACAAGTGCGTAAAAAAGTCTCGGAAAAGTGTATAATAGAGGAATGGCGTAATGCACATGTACCTCTCGAAAATGTAGAGGAAGAGTATGATAGAATGCTGACGTCAGAAAATAACCTCCAAAATTTGCTCAACACTATCACCATTGTCTGCATCCTCATCGCCCTCTTCGGTGTATGGTCAATGATTATGCTCACCTGTGAACAGAGGAGAAAAGAGATTGCCATCCGAAAGGTATATGGTGCGACCACGAAAGACATTCTCGATATGTTCTTCAGTGAATATATGACCCTGCAAGGTATAGCAGCTATAGTTGCCTTCCCCATGGGCTATGCCTGCATGAAGCCATGGTTGGAGCAATACGTAGTACAAACAGAAATCTCGTGGTGGATATACGTAGGCATCTTCCTCATGGTTGCCCTGCTCGTAGCCCTCTGTGTCGGTTGGCGCGTATGGAAAACGGCAAAGGCTCGCCCTGCAGATGAGATAAAATAGTTACGAGTGACGAGCTACGAGTGACAAGTGACGAGCCATGCGGAATGGTTAATGTAGGGGCAATCCCTTGTGGTTGCCCTGAAAATAGGTCTATTGATTGGGCACCCACAAGGGGTGCCCCTACAGGCTATGAAAAGAAAGACGAGTTGTTGAGCAATAGCGAAAAATCTGCGTCATCTGTGGATGAAAAATACCTCGCCCCGCATGGCCCACTAATCACTCGTAGGTAGTAGCTCTTTGAACCTTGACTTGCGTAGCTTAATGAGAGCTTTGCTCGAATAACTTTGAATTTTGAACCTTGAATTCGTTGCATACTTAAGAGTTGTCAGAATACTCTTAATAAGTACCAGAATCCCACTTAAGAGATACTGCAGTACTACATAAGAAGTACTGTAGTACCAATGCGGTGGTACTGCAGTACCATAGTGGTGGTACTGGAGTATCTTTTAAGCGAAATTGAAAAGAGTACTAATTTTGACTGATTATCAATGAGTTTTGCTAAATTTGAGAATTTTGATAAAAATGCAGTTTGATAATACAGGTTGACTGAATGATACGTTATTCGCGGATAACGTTGACTCGTCAATACTTTTTTGAGTTTTAGTTTAGTTACGTGCAGAAAATGCACAAGAGTCAGGAACCGCCGTGAGGTGCTTCCTGACTCTTTTTCTTTTATCGCGACATGTTGTTGTCCAATAAAACTGCTACTACAAATTTCTCATCTACGGATGAGAAGTGTATGCCTTATCAATTCTGTACAATGATACCACCTTGGGGGGCAATGGTGACGGTGAGTTGACGGTTCTTGTCCAACTTCACACCCTTTGCCTGTGGTTCGAGAGTCTTGGCATTATCGTCATAGAGGATAACCTCCTGCTTTGCCTCAAACATAGGCAAGTCCAACTTCAGTTTCAATGGTTCGCTACCGGCATTGATACCAGCCACGTACCATGTATCGCCGTGGCGACGAGCCAATACACAATACTTGCCAGGATAACCATCGATATAACGAGTTTCGTCCCATGTGGTGGGAATCTGCTTCATGAAGTCGAGGCATACGGCAGGGGCATCGGTCAAGTTATTGGGCGCCAACGCAAAGTTTTGAATAGGATTCTGGAAAAGTACACCTGTCGCCAATTGGAACACATCAGTAGTGCGACGTGTGGTTCCACCATCGTTGGTACGATTGTTACGCTTGTTCAGGAACACACCACCAAACTCCATACATCCCACCGTATTGCGGATGAAGGGATGAAGAGTGGCACTGAATGCCTCGTTGTTGCACGCACCCTGGCTGAAGATGAGGTTTTCGCTGGCCAACACAGCCTCGCTACCTACATAGTTGGGGTACATACGTTCCCATCCGCGCGGCAGGGTACAACCGTGGAAAATACACATCAATCCGTGATCATCGGCATCGCTAAGGATGGCTTCGTACAAGCGAATACACTCCTGCTTGTCACCTCCAAAGAAGTCAACCTTGATACCCTTCACACCGAGACTTTGCATCCACTTCATCTCGCGCTTGCGGTGAATGGGATTGTCCATGTAGTGTACAGGTCCTTGTTCGATATCGTTCCAATAGCCACTTGAACTATACCACAGGAAGACGTCTACATTCTTGCTCTGAGCATATTTCACAAGGTCGGCCATGCGGGTGCGTCCGATGTTGGTATCCCACCAGTTATCGATAAGCACATACTCGTATCCCATGGCTGAGGCCAGGTCGATGTAGCGCACCTGGTCGTCGTAGTTGATACTGCCATCCTGCCACATAATCCAACTCCAGGTACCACGTCCGTACTTATATTCGTGCTCTGACTCGTAGAGGGGTTCTACCAAGTCCCAAGGAATGGTGGTCTCGACGATAGGCTTCAGGGTTTCGCCCACTGTAAGGGTACGCCAGGGAGTACTACCGGGCAAAGCAATACCAGGAGCCACGGTACCATTGCCATTGTTCTCCTCGGGCATAGGATACTCGATCTTGAAGATTCCCTCGGCCGAAGCATCGCCCAAGCGTGAACCACAATAGCGACTATCCACACCTGTCTCGCTGACAAGCACCCAGCCATCGTCGCCTATATGGAACAAGGCGGGGAAGGTGTAACCGTGACCATACTGAGAACGGGCAGTCAATGGTGCATCGGCTTTGTAACCCTCTTCATAACTGGGCTTGGTACGTTTCCATCCAATCATGGCATCGCTCTGCGGAGTGATGAAAGTGGTAGTGTGGCTGGGAAAGTTGAATCCTGTCATTTCATCCAGCACTACACAAGAACGAGTTTCGCCCCACACGGGAAGGGTATAGCGGAAGGCTACATCATTGTTGCTCACACGAAACTCTACTCCGATGGAACGACCACGATCAGCAGAAAGGGTCAACTTTACTTCGTTGGCCAGGTAGTGTACATGACTGGTCTTGATGTTGGGCAATGAATAGCAATCTTCAATCGAAGTCGCAGGTTCGGCCTTCAAGGTGAGTCCTCTTGTAAAGTCGGCTACGTTGGTCTTGAGACCCAGTGGAGAGTCTTCCAACATCAGTTTACCATTGTAAGATACTGAATACACAGGTGCTCCGCCATTCTCACTGACGGTCACTTGCAAAAGGCTATCGGGGCTGTAGATTTTTACATCCTCGGCCTGAGCCACATGAAGGCTCAAAAGAAGGAATAAGGGGGAAAGAATTTTTTTCATCATATATGTGTGTGTTTGGTTAAAATTCCACTTTCATAGTCACTTGCTGCTCTTCACGAACTTGTAAACACAAAATGTCTTGGCTCCTATGCGAGTATTGAGTACGTTGCCATCGATGGCAAGGCTGCTCTCCACGGGTACAATGGTATTGGGAGCCTCCACGGTATTGTCCTTCAGAAGGTCATCGGCATGGAAGGTGATGACCTTACCATCGGTGAGAATGACATTCTTCTTCAAACCGGCAAAATTGAGAGTTAGGGGCTGTGACTGCTCGCCCACATTGATGACCTTTACTATATAGGTGTTGGTTTCATTGTCCCACACAGCACTCGCAAAAAGGCCATCCTGACCCTCCTGTCCACTTACCGTTTGTCCGTCCATAGTCAATGGAAGCACATTCGTACCCTTGTTATGGGAGTAGAGTTGCTGTACATAGTAACTGCAGGTCTTTACGGAGCGAAGGTTGTCGAACCATATCATATCAGGACGCCATTGCCATCCCTCGACATGAGCAAAGAGGGGTGCGTAGGTGGCCATGTGTACAATGTCGGCATTGCGCTCGAGATTGGTCATGAAGGCAGCCTCCAAAAGGGCCGCATTGAAGTGATTCCACTTCTTGCCATTGGCTCCGTGGCACGCATACTCTCCGGCAAACACCTTAGGTCCCTTACGATCGTAGTTGTCATACCGATTGCCTGCTGCAAGGAACCAACTTTCAGGACGATAGAAATGCTCGTCTACAAGGTCTACCTCCAAACGCTTCATTTCGGGCCACAGGTAATCGAAATCGCGTCCCTCGGAATTGGGACCCGATGAGCCTATGATGTTGATTTCGGGATACTTTTCACGTATAGCCTTTACGAATACTTCCAATCGTTCGGTGAAGAGACTTGACCACTGCTCGTTACCAATGCCCAGGAACTTCATGTTGAAAGGTTCGGGGTGTCCCATGTCGGCACGTAGTTTTCCCCACTTGGTATCAGTAGCGCCATTGGCAAACTCAATGAGGTCGAGGGCATCCTGTACATAGGAGTCCAGTTCATCAACGGGGACGTGAGCATGGATGTCATCGTTCTGATACTGACAAGCAAGTCCCACACTGAGCACGGGCAACGGCTCGGCACCAATCTCCTCGCTCATCAGGAAATACTCATAGAATCCGAGTCCATAACTTTGATAATAGTCGGGGAAGAAACGGTGGGTAAAGGTGTATTGCCAACGGTTCTCGTTGAGCGGACGGTTCTCCACAGGGCCTACGGAGTTTTTCCAATTATATCGGGTATCGAGGTCGGTACCCTCGACAATGCATCCGCCAGGGAAGCGGAACACACCAGGTTTCACATCGGCAAGTGCCTGAACAAGGTCTTTGCGAAGACCATTCTTATGTCCATTCCAGGTATCTACAGGGAAGAGCGACACATGTTCTACATCGACACCATTCTGTCCACGAAGGAAGAGACGCAACACAGCCTTTTCCTCAGTAGCACTGGGAGTTAGTACCACCTCGTACTGCTTCCACTCGGGGGAGTCTATTATTATCTCAGTACCAGCCAGTCCCTGGTTTTCTCCCATTGACCTGGTGTTGGCAATTTCGGCATATATCTTGGCCGACCCACCAGCCTTGGTGGTACGTGCCCACACACTGAAGCGGTACTTTTCGCCCTGCTTGACACCAATTCCAAAGAATCCTTCGTTCTCGATAACAGTGTGCTTGTGTCCGTGACCCGAACCATTGAGGCGTACATAGTGAGGATTGCGGTCAAAGGGACCATCGGTCTTCACTTCTACCTTACCGGCAACTTTCCAACCTTGAAGATGGTTGTTGGGAAACTCGAACGAGCGGTTCTTCACCAACTCGGCATAGAGTCCACCATCGGCAGCATAGTTTATATCCTCGAAAAAGAGGCCATACATAGTGGGCTGTATCTGAGCACCCACTTTTTTTGTCTGAATCACCAATTCGTGTGTGTCGGTAGTTTGTGCTACAGCAGTAAGTCCTGCGGCCAATGCCAACGTAGTCAACAGTGTTTTCATCTGACTTGATTTTATTACTTAGTGAATTATTGTGTTCAAACGCGCAAAGCGAAGTATTACCTCTCACTTTGAGACGTCGCAAACATCTTGAACAAAACAGGTTTATCCCCTTGCCTTGAATGCCAATGCATACATACGCATCTGCTTCACCATAGCCAATAGTCCGTTGCTACGGGTGGGCGAAAGGTGTTCCTTCAAACCTATGCGTTCGATGAAATAGAGGTCGCTCTCCAATATTTCGTCGGGAGTATGTCCGCTCACCACTTGAATGAGCAGACTGATGATGCCTTTCACAATGAGCGCATCGCTCTCTGCTTGAAAATGTACAAGGCCATCGGTATAGTCGGCCTGTAACCACACTCGGCTTTGGCAACCTTCAATCAGGTTTTGCTCGGTCTTGTATTGTTCATCCAACGGAGCCTGTTCATTGCCCAAGTCGATGAGTAGTTGGTAACGGTCCATCCAGTCGTCCAGTTCGCTGAACTCTTCGATGACCTCGTCCTGTAATTGGTTAATCGTTTTCATTTGTCTTATTTCTCATTTAATTTAAGGGGTTTCACTTTTCGTTATAAATCACTTCCAACACTATTTGACCAACGACCTTCAATGTGTTACGATCGATGTGATCCATATTGTCGTTCACAGTGTGCCATGTGTCGCCAAAGGTGGAGAGTTTGCTATCCCTCATCATGGGGATGATGTCGATGCACGGGATGCGTGCAAAGTAGTTGATATACAAGTGGTCATCGGTAACGTATCCTCCACGTTGCTTAGGGAAATAGTTAGCATAGCCCATCTCATGCGCCTTGTTCCATACCTTCTCGTTGATGGCCGAGGCATAGTCCTCCGACAATCCCTCCTTGTAGAACGTAGCACCCTCTCCGCCTACCATATCCAAAAGGATTCCAAAACGGGCATTGTAATCAGGGACATGAGGTGTACGTGCCCAGTACTGCGAACCTAAGCACCAACTATCCTCGCTACTGACTCCATCCAGAAACATCGGGACTCCATAATCCTCAGTATCAAAGAAGATGATGTCCACTCCTATGGCAGGTTGTTTCTGCTGGATTTGACGAGCCACCTCCAACAACACTCCCACTCCACTGGCACCATCATTGGCTCCATCCACGGGGGTAAAGAAATTCCTCTCATCGGGGTCGTTATCTGACCATGGACGGCAATCCCAGTGCGCACACAACAGTACTCGTTTGCGACTTTCGGGTCGATAGGCTCCGATGATGTTGCGCATATTCAACGGAGTACCGTCGAACGCTTCCACTACATCGCACTGCTCGTACACGAGTGCGCCAAAATCCTTTAACTTATTCACCAGGTAGTCGCCACACGCACGGTGTGCTTCACTATTGGGAACACGAGGGCCGAACTCGACCTGACTACCTACATAGGCATAGGCACTGTCCGCATTGAACGTGGGGACATCCACGCTTTGTACTTTTGTGTCATTGTTTTGTGCAGACAATCCGCTCTTCCCCTTGCCACAACAAGAGAGGAGCAGGGACACGGTCAGCCACGCGATGCATTTGAAGTGATGTATGTTCATAATTGTTTCTAAAATAAAGCGCAAATATACAATTTCCTTACAATATAACAAACTTGAAAAAGAGGAATATTAACGATTGATAACTAAATTTCCACCTATCCCTACCTAATGTGACACCCGCCCCATCGTGGTTTCTATGCAACGCATTCTGCCCAACAATCATCAACAGGCCATACAATCTCCATTCATAGGCCGTGTGAACACACATCAATGGCCGTGCGAACATCCCTCATACACTAATCGTACCCAAAGGCCAGGGATGAGGTGACCATAGCCCATGGATAAGGGATGTTTAGCACTATACTTAGCATAGAGATAAAGAAATAGGATGAAAACTCGGGCGCAGGAGATTGCAACAACTCTGTATAAATATACAAAAACACACAATAAATTATACCTAAAGTGCATTTATACACAAGTCATACGAACAAATTGCCCCTCAAAATGTATATTTATACAATTTAAGACCCGATTTAAGCCTATTTTTGCATAAACCCATAAAAATAATGGCTTTTTTTGTATATTATTCGAATTTTTCTTCGTACTTTTGCGGCTCATTTGGAAAAAACGAACAAGATGAAGAAAAAAACCAACCGACTTGACACCATCAAGATGTTGATTTCGAGCCGGGAAATCTGTAGCCAAGAAGAACTGCTGGACTTGCTGAAAGGAGAAGGCCTCGGGGTGACTCAAGCAACCCTCTCGCGTGACTTGAAACAATTGAAAGTGGCCAAGGCATCGAGCATGACAGGAAAATATGTGTATGTATTGCCCAACAGTACAGTGTATCGCCGATTGCCAGAGAGTGGTAGCCCTGCGTACGAGATGATGAAATATACGGGATTCGTATCAATAAACTTCTCGCACAACATTGCCGTCATCCGCACACGCCCGGGATATGCAAGCAGTTTAGCATACGACATTGACAATCATGAACTACCCGAAATCGTAGGAACCATCGCAGGTGACGACACCATCATGCTGGTAATTCGAGAAGGAGTTACCCACGACCAGGTGCGCCATGCTCTGCACCACATTATCCATAATCAAATATGAGCATAGAAGAAAACAAAAATATGGAAAATCAGCCCATCGTAGATGTGATGGTGGCCGATGCTTCGCACGAAGTATACGTGGACACCATCCTTGAAACTATAACCGCTGCTGCCAAAGTGCGCGGCACAGGTATTGCCAAACGTACGCACGAGTACGTGGCACAAAAAATGAAGGAAGGAAAGGCCATCATAGCCCTTTGTGGCGACGAGTTTGCCGGATTCTGCTACATCGAAAGCTGGGGCAACAAGCAGTATGTTGCCAACTCGGGACTTATCGTCGTAGAGAAGTTCCGCGGACAAGGATTGGCCAAGCGCATCAAACAGGCCGCCTTCACACTGAGCCGCCTGCGTTGGCCAAATGCCAAACTATTCGGTTTGACAAGTGGTGGTGCAGTAATGAAAATCAATACCGAACTGGGATATGTCCCCGTACCATTTGCAGAACTCACCGACGACGAAGCATTTTGGCGTGGATGCGAAGGATGTTGCAACCACGATGTATTAGAGCGCACAGGACGACGCTATTGCATCTGCACAGCCATGCTGTATGACCCAGAGAAACACGGTGATACAAACATTTAAGATTAAAAATAAAAAACTATATAATATTATGGAAGCAAAGAAGAAAGTAGTAGTTGCATTCAGTGGAGGCCTTGACACCTCGTACACAGTAATGTATCTGGCTAAGGAAAAGGGTTACGAAGTATATGCTGCTTGTGCAAACACAGGAGGATTCAGCCCTGAACAATTGAAGACGAACGAAGAGAACGCCTACAAGTTGGGTGCGGTAAAATACGTGACATTGGACGTAACTCGTGAGTATTACGACAAGAGCCTGAAATACATGGTTTACGGAAACGTACTTCGCAATGGTACTTACCCCATCTCGGTAAGTTCAGAGCGCATTTTCCAAGCATTGGCCATTGCACGCTACGCTAACGAGATAGGAGCAGATGCCATTGCACATGGCTCAACAGGTGCGGGCAACGACCAGATTCGTTTCGACATGACCTTCCTGGTAATGGCTCCTGGTGTGGAAATCATTACCCTTACACGCGACATGGCACTGAGCCGTCAGGAGGAAATTGACTACTTGAACAAGAATGGTTTTGCGGCCGACTTCACTAAACTGAAGTATTCATACAACGTAGGTATTTGGGGAACCTCTATCTGCGGTGGTGAAATCCTTGACTCAGCACAGGGATTGCCCGAAACTGCATACTTGAAGCACTGTACCAAGGAGGGAAGTGAACAACTCCGCCTTACTTTTGAAAAGGGAGAACTGAAAGCAGTAAACGATGAACGCTTCGACGACCCCATCAAGGCTATCCAAAAGGTAGAAGAGATAGGTGCAGCATATGGCATCGGTCGCGATATGCACGTAGGTGACACCATCATCGGCATTAAGGGACGTGTAGGATTCGAAGCTGCTGCCCCCATGCTCATCATCGGTGCACACCGCTTCCTCGAGAAATACACATTGAGTAAGTGGCAACAATACTGGAAAGATCAAGTGGCCAACTGGTATGGCATGTTCTTACACGAAAGCCAATACTTAGAGCCAGTGATGCGCGATATCGAGGCTATGCTTACTGAAAGCCAACGCAATGTAAACGGTACTGCCATATTGGAACTCCGTCCTCTCGGCTTCAACACCGTTGGTGTAGAGTCAAAAGACGACTTGGTGAAAAACAAGTTGGGCGAATATGGTGAAATGCAGAAGGGATGGACAGCCGAAGATGCCAAGGGATTCATCAAGGTGACATCAACCGCATTGCGCGCCTATTATGCAAACCACAACGAGGAAAAAGAAAATATCTAATACACAAAAAAAATTATGGAAGAACCTAAGAAACTGACACGCCCCCGCACAGGGCGAATGTTGGCCGGAATATGTGCCGGTATTGCCAACTACTTTGGTGTAGACGTCACTATGGTACGCATCGGATACTTGTTACTATCCCTCTTCTCTGCGGGCTTCCCAGGATTACTTTTGTATTTCATATTGACTCTCATTATCCCTGAAGAACCTAATAGATACGACTTAAGACGATGATAAAAGCAGGAATTATCGGAGGTGCAGGATATACAGCAGGCGAATTGCTCCGTCTGCTCATCCACCACCCCGAAGTAGAAATAACTTTTGTAAACAGTACAAGCAATGCAGGAAACCCCATTGTAGATGTACATGAAGGATTGATAGGTGAAACTGACATCGTATTCACCGACCAATTGCCGTTGGATCAGATAGATGTACTTTTCTTCTGCACTGCACACGGCGACACCAAGAAGTTCATGGAAAGTCATACATTACCCGAAAACTTGAAGGTAGTGGACCTATCAATGGATTATCGCATAGAGACGAACGAACACGACTTTGTATATGGCCTTCCTGAGTTGAACAAAGAGCGCATAAAAGCCGCACGCCACATTGCCAATCCTGGATGTTTTGCTACGTGCATTCAACTGGCATTGCTACCATTGGCAAAGAATCAACTGATACACGAAAATGTGATGGTAAATGCCATTACAGGAAGCACGGGTGCAGGAGTAAAACCAGGAGCAACCAGCCATTTCAGTTGGCGTAACAACAACTTGAGCATATACAAGCCCTTCAGTCACCAGCATGTACCCGAAATCAAGCAAAGCCTTCACCAATTACAGGGAAGTTTCAATAGCGACATCGATTTCATCCCCTATCGTGGTGATTTTGCTCGTGGTATCTTTGCTACATTAGTGCTTCATTGCAAGGTGAATGCTGATGCTCTTTACCAAATGTATCAGGAATTTTATGCAGATGCACCCTTTGTGCACCTTACTGAAAAGAATTTGGATTTGAAGCAGGTAGTTAATACCAACAAGTGCCTCATCCACATAGAGAAGCACGAGGATAAGTTGCTTATCATCTCATGCATAGACAATCTCCTCAAAGGTGCCAGCGGACAGGCAGTACAGAATATGAACCTCCTCTTTGGATTGGATGAAAAAACAGGTTTGAATCTTAAACCGAGTGCTTTCTAAGTGAATAGAACAGTGAACGGAAAACAGACATAAACAAACAATAAAGAAATATGAATCTCTTTGACGTTTACCCCCTTTTTGACATAAACATTGTCAAAGGAAAAGGATGCCACGTGTGGGATGAACAGGGGCAAGAATACCTCGATCTTTATGGTGGACATGCAGTTATCAGTATTGGACATGCTCACCCTCACTATGTGGAAATGATTAGCAACCAAGTGGCTACACTCGGTTTCTACAGCAATTCAGTAATTAACAAAATACAACAACAAGTAGCCGAACGAATGGGACGGATTTCTGGTTATGAAGACTATAATCTGTTTCTCATAAATAGTGGAGCCGAAGCCAATGAAAATGCACTTAAACTGGCCTCATTCCATAACGGACGTACCAGAGTACTTTCGGCTCAAAAGGCATTCCATGGCAGAACTTCATTAGCAGTAGAGGTTACAGCCAACCCTAACATCATCGCTCCCATCAACGCTTGTGGACACGCCACTTACCTTCCACTGAACGATTTGGACGCGTGGGTGACAGAGATTGAAAAAGGTGACGTATGTGCTGTAATCGTCGAGTGCATTCAAGGTGTAGGAGGTATTCGTATGGCTACTGCCGAATTCTTGAAAGGATTGCGCGAGGCATGTGACCGTACAGATACTGTACTCATCTGCGACGAGATACAGTGTGGATATGGCCGTAGTGGAAAATTCTTTGCCCACCAACATCTGGGTGTAAAACCTGATATGATAACAGTCGCCAAGGGCATTGCCAACGGATTCCCTATGGGTGGTGTACTTATCAGTCCCAAATTCAAAGCCATCTATGGTCAATTGGGTACTACATTCGGTGGTAATCACTTGGCATGTGCTGCAGCCCTTGCCGTAATGGATGTAATGGAACAGGAGGACTTGGTTAACAATGCAGCCCGTGTAGGTGAATACTTGATGACCGAACTCAAGAAATTGCCCCAAATAAAAGATGTTCGTGGAGAAGGTTTAATGATTGGTATGGAGTTTGAACAACCCATCAAGGAACTACGGCTGCGTCTATTGAAAGAGCAGCATGTATTCACTGGTGTAAGCGGAACAAATGTAGTACGCCTGTTACCTCCTCTCTGTCTCAGCATGGAAGAGGCTAAAGAATTCCTTAACAGATTGGCTGCCGTTTTGAAATAATATGACTAAAATATATTAATTTTTCTGTATACATCGAATATAAAGAAAGTAATTGTTATATATTTGCGTCATCAAAAAAAGTATAAAAAAGAGTATTAACTAAATAACATTTCTAAAACATGAAGAAAAAACTACTTACAATTCTTGGCTGTATAGCCTTTGGTACAACTTTTGCACAAACCCCTCGCGTGGAGGTTTTCCAACCCCAAGGAGCTATTGCAGACTCTCTCTATGGCGCATACGTACAAGGCGTATCACTTAATGGAGAATGGGCTGTCGGCTTCGGTACTGAATACACAAACTGGTCATTCATTTGGAATAAAACCACTGGAGAATTCCAATTAATCGAAGGTTCATATGAAGGTGTATCTTTGGCATCTGGCGTATCAAACGATGGTACTGTTGTTGGTGCATTCTACGAAGATACTGACGGCCATGGTGGATTAGGTTATATGCATCCCGGTATTTGGAAAGATGGTGTATGGACAAAACTTCCTATGGAAAATACATTCGTTTCTACACAAGGTAAGGATGCTACCGTTAATGGTGAAGCATGCTTTATTTCCGGTGATGGTGCGGTCATTACAGGATATATATCAAGCCCCACTTTTGAGCGCAATTTCTATGATGACTATTCTGGCGAATGGATTGAAAAGAGAACAGTATCACTGCTTCGTCCTGCAGTGTGGACTAGAAAAGTTGACGGAACATACAAATTGGAGCGCAAAGGTAAATTACCTACAGGTGATGCTTTGCAACAAGGTATTTGGTCACGCTATGGTTCTTCACAAGATGGAACTGTGATTTCTGTTGTGGCAGATCATCCGACAGGAAGCCGTTCACCTGGTGTTATGGTTAATGGTGAATTGATTCGTATTTATGGTAAAGAGGATATTGACATTTGGTCAGAAGAGACACAGTATTTCTACGACGGAGTTTCGGTATGCGTAAGTCCTAATGGAAAATATGTTCCTGGTTATTGGGATCCCACAGGTTCTGGTTATGGTCTTCAAGCCTTTGTTTATGACACAGAAACCGGAGATTTGGAAGAAGTAGAAGGATGGGGTGCTGCTACTGTAGTCTTGGATGACGGTTCTTTGTATGGTTTCAGCAGTTATATGGGTGCAGCCTTGTATCGTACAGCTGATAAGTCCTTTAACGGAACACTCTCAGATTATCTGAACCTTTACTATGGAGGCTACAACGGAACTCTTCCCCAAACAATCCTTTCAGTATCAAGTGACGGAAAGACTATCGGTGGATGGTACTCTATCGCAGATGCTATCGGTGCATTGATGGTTCCAAGTATCGTAGTTCTCAATGGCGAACCTAATAGCGAACCTGATCACATTGCCAACCAATATCAAGATCAGCGCACTATCATCGTATTGGGTGATGAAGTGATTGCTCCCTTGGCAGAAAAGGTTGAACTCTACAGTGCACAAGGAACATTACTTGGAAGCACATTGGGTGATCGTATCAGCCTCAACGGACAAGGCGTTATCATCGCTAAGGCTTATTACGAGGATGGAAAAGTTGAAATCAAGAAGATTGCCGTAAAATAAGAGAGGCAATAAATATTTAATAGAAGGAAGCGACTGAACAAACATTCGCTTCCTTTTGTTTTATATATATAACAGATAACCTCTAAAAACAAGACAATATGAAAAAGTACATTTGTACAGTTTGTGATTGGGTATATGACCCCAAAGTAGGTGACCCTGAAAGTGGTATTGAACCTGGCACGCCTTTTGAAGATATCCCCGAAGATTGGATATGCCCCGTGTGTGGAGTTGGCAAAGACTCTTTCGAGGAATTGAATTAAGGAGCTTCATAAAGAGTGAAGAGACCTATAGTAGAAGACATTGGGTGCTTCACTCTTTACCTTTTTAGTTTCAAAAGAGAGGCTCTATTACATGAATGTGTTCTCCTTTAACCTTATAAGTAAGTTCGATATAAGGGAACTATCATAAATGAATATGGCATAGGAAACGAGCGGTATCGGTTCGATGCAACAAGTATTGCTTTACCCCTACAAATTAGGCACTGATTACACGAACTTCACGGATTATATTTGCATATAAACACCGTGCGTATCGTGTGTAATCAGTGCCTAAAATTATATAGGAGGAGTAAATGAATTACTGTTTCTTCTCGCGCACATCAGTTTGAGCCTCTACTACGTTCACCACATAGTCGCCCAATTTTTCACATTCGCCAATGATATCCATGTAGTGAACACCCATTTGATAGCCATATTCCTTGTTGTTCACGTCAAGGAGATTCTGATTCTTCAACTGATTGCGATAATTATTGATTTCATTCTCAATATTGAAACTTTGGTTTACATCCGTATGAGTAGGATTCTCCAACAGACGAATCATTTGCTCAAGTGCTTGATCTGTGAGTCCCATCATCTGTCCAATACGTTCATACTGCTTGGATGTAAAGTCTTCCTTTCCATTGTGCTTGCGATTGAAAGTTCGTGCCAAATTGTAGCAACTATCACCGATACTTTCAATCTCGGTCACCTCACGAAGCATAGAGCGTATTTGCAATTTACTTTCCGAACTCAAGCGACCTTCTGACACTTCATTCAAGTAGTTAGCAATTTCCACCTCCATGTTGTCACTAATGCTCTCGTACTTCTCGATGCGACTAAAGATTTTGTTAAACTCATTGTCATTCTTTTCAGTCATCAAAGAACGTACCATTCCAAACATCTTACGTGTACGTTGTGCAAACAGATTGATTTCCTTGCGAGCCTGCAAGATAGAAAGTTCAGCAGTAGAAAGCATACCTCCTGAAATGAAACGCAAGCGGAACTCTTCCTCATCGTCCTTTTTAGACGGAATAATGAAACATACGGTTCGCTCGATAAACTTCACAAACCAAATAAGGATAACTACGTTGCACACGTTAAACGTAGTATGGAAAGCCGACAACATCAAGGGTACAGCCACTTCAGTTTCTGTACTACCCAACACATTGTGTACAAACCAAGTGATGCCACTAGTTACAGGATTGAACAAAATCAATACCCAAATAACACCAAACACATTGAACATCAAGTGCGCCATAGCGGCACGGCGTGCCTGCGTATTACCAGTAATAGCTGCCAAGTTTGCGGTAATCGTAGTACCAATATTCTCACCCAATACCAACGCGGCACCCAGTTCGAATGAGATCCATCCGTTGGCACACATAATCAGGGTAATAGCCATCGTGGCTGCCGAGGCCTGTACTATCATAGTAAGTACCGTTCCAATGAGAACAAACAGGATAACAGAGAAGAATCCCATATCCGTATAGTTCTGCAAGAAGGCCAGCATTTCGGGATTGTGCTTCAAGTCGGGCGCGTTGCTTTGCAACATAGAAAGTCCCATGAAAAGGAATGAGAATCCGAAAATGAATTCACCGATGGATTTCTTGCTACTCTTTTGTGCAAAGAGCACGGGGATGGCGCCTATAGCCAACAGGGGCAATGCATAGTCGGCCAAACTTACCTTGAAACCAAGAATAGAGATAATCCAAGCCGTCACCGTAGTACCAATGTTGGCACCCATGATAACACCGATAGATTGAGCAAGTGTAAGCAATCCTGCATTTACAAAACTTACCACCATCACTGTAGTAGCAGATGATGATTGGATAAGCATGGTTATCAACATACCTGTAAGTACACCTGTCACTCGATTGGTAGTCATCGCCGTAAGAATGCTACGCAAACGGTCTCCGGCAAACTTTTGCAAAGCCTCACTCATTATCTTCATTCCGTAAAGGAACAAAGCCAACGAGCCTAATAGTTTCGCAAAATCATAGAATCCATATTCCATAATGATTTCTCTTTTAAAATTATTTATTACGCTTTTGTTTCAAAATTGTGGCAAAAATAATAAAAAAATCGTTTAGTAAACGATATTAAACACACTTTTTTCGGATGGCAATGTTGTATTATGCGCAAAGTGAGAGTAAAAATAACGTCACAATTGTCCTTTCCCAAAGAGAATGGCGTATAAAAAGAAGGCTTAACGATACACCAAGGTAGAGATTCTATCGGAAGCAAACACATCATTGGCAACCTCGACAAGTTGATCAGTTGTAATAGATTGAATACGAGCAAAGAGTTTATCAGCCGACTCACAACGATTGTAATGCAAGAATGACTTGGCCATGTCTAATGCACGATTTTCAAAATTATCACATGCAACACCTATTTGTCCAATAAGTTGCTTCTTGGCCGCGGACAACTTTGCCTCGGTCAGTGGTTGTTCACGAAAGATTTCCAGTTCCTTATGTACAAGGTCGAGACAATGATTCACATCCTCGTGATCGCAACCGAAGTAAATACACCATGCACCAGTATCGGTGTAACTGGTAAGATTGCTCTCTACGGTATATACAAGGCCTCGTTTCTCGCGAAGGGAGATATTCAAGCGACTATTCATACCAGGTCCTCCCAACATATTGTTGAGCAGATAAAGGACCGTACGACGTTCATCATTGGCATCGTAAGCACGACCTCCCAAAAGGACATGAGCCTGATGAGTGTCTTTTTTCAACTCCAACGTACGTGCCTGATAGTCGGGTAAAGGGATATTCAATGCATTAGGAATATCGATATCAAGAGATGCAGAGGGAATGCTTCCTGCGTATTTCTCCGCCCAACGGACAATGCGTTGAAAGTCTGTGTCCCCTTTTACAAACAATATCATATTATCCGGACGATAGTGCTGACCAGTGAAGGCCAACGCATCAGATGTACGATAGGTGCGGAGTTGTTCGGGCTTTCCTAAGATATTACGTCCCAATGGGTGATTGGGGAAAATAAGTTCTTCGAAATCGTCGTAAATAAGTTCTTGTGGAGTATCCTCGTAACTAAGGATTTCGTCCACTACCACCTCCACCTCCTTATCCATCTCGTGTTGAGGAAAAGTACTGTGAAAAACTATGTCGGTGAGTAGTTCGATGGCTCGCTCGGTATGCTCCTTCAAGAAAGCCGCGTACACCACCATCTCCTCCTTGTTGGTATAGGCATTCAAGTCGCCCCCCACGTGCTCCATACGATTGATGATGTGCCACGCCCGACGGTGGGTAGTCCCCTTGAATATCATGTGCTCCACCAGATGAGCCATACCTTGTTGATGGGGCAACTCGTGACGAGTACCCGCCTTGATTGCATAACCACAATAGGTCACCCCCGTAGGTGATGGGGTGTGCACAATGCGCAATCCGTTGGAAAGAGTATGGGTGTTCAGCATATCTTAGATTTAGCCATTAGTTTTTGTCATATTGATTGCAAAATTAGTACTTTTTTATGGGTTTAAGCCATTTTTCTTCATTTTGTTGCTAAAATAGCGAAGATAGAATGTATCTTTGCAACTGAATATTCACAAAGACTATGGATAAAATAGGAATTTTCTGCTCGGCTTGCGAGCAGATATCACCTCGCTACTTTGAGTGCACACGTGAACTGGGAGCATGGATGGCCACTGAAGGCAAGACACTTGTCTATGGTGGAGCCGACATGGGACTGATGGAGTGTATTGCACACACCGTGAAAGAGCACGGCGGAAAGGTGGTGGGGGTGGTACCCACGAAATTGGAGGAAAAGGGACGAGTAAGTGACCTGTTGGACGTAACCTTCCACACCGTGAACTTGAGTGACCGTAAGGACGTTATATTACAGGAGAGCGACATCCTGGTAGCCTTACCCGGAGGTGTGGGCACATTGGACGAAATATTTCACGTAGTGGCCGGCGCCACCATCGGATATCACTCAAAACGAGTAGTCCTCTACAACATCGACGGATTTTGGGACAGTATGCTGACCATGCTTCAACAAATGGAGGCACAGGGCTTCATCCGACGTCCACTTCACCAATTCCTGAGTGTAGCCACCTCGCTGGACGAACTAAAGGAGTTGCTCAGATAAAGTAAAGGTGCAACGACGTTTGCCCAACGTACTGAAAACCCTCTGCCAAGGCTTTGGCAGTACCCTGCCAACGACCAGGCAATATCCTGCCTACACCTTGGCAGAGTAAAAGAAAGTATAATAGAAACATTTGTACAACCTTGACTATATGAAAACAAGTATCCATGCACTACTCCGCAAAGAGGCAGAAGCGGTGATGAACATCCCCGTGACCGATGCCTATGAACAAGCCGTAGAGCTCATAGTGGAACAAGTGCATCACAAAAAAGGCAAACTTATCACCAGCGGTATGGGTAAAGCCGGCCAGATAGCCATGAACATGGCCACTACATTCTGCTCGACAGGAACTCCATCGGTCTTCCTACATCCCAGTGAAGCGCAACACGGTGACTTGGGAATCATTCAAGAAAATGACCTGTTGTTACTCATCAGTAATTCAGGAAAGACACGCGAGATAGTTGAGTTAACCCAACTAAGCCTTAGATTGAACCCCAACTTGAAGTTCATCGTCATCACTGGCAATAGTGAAAGCCCCCTGGCTCAAGAAGCGGACATCTGCCTCTGCACTGGACACCCCGATGAAGTGTGCGCCTTAGGGATGGCTCCTACGACCAGCACCACGGTTATGACCGTCATAGGCGACATCCTGGTAGTGGAAACCACCAAACGTATAGGCCTTACCATCGAGGAGTATAGCAAACGCCACCATGGCGGATATTTGGGAAAACGGTCAAGAGAATTAAGTAAATAATACAACACTCAAGCACGGATTGTTTCCTTTTATTCATGGAAACTCCACGGAACTTAGAAATCCTTCCCATTCGATATGCCCAATAAGGTTGTAAGAAGGAATGGACGTGTTATCCGTATCATCCGCGCCAAAAACAGACATAACACTATGCGTAAAGTAATAGGAATAGGCGAAACCATCTACGACATCATCTTTCAAAACGGACAACCCACGGCCGGAGTACCAGGAGGATCGGCATTCAATTGCCTCATCTCCTTAGGTCGTGCAGGGATACCTGTAACCTTCATCAGTGAAACAGGAAACGACCGTGTAGGAGAAATCATTCTCGACTTCATGCGCGAAAATGGTGTGAGCACCGAGTATATGCAGGTTTATCCAGAGGGAAAGTCGGCCATCTCATTGGCCTTCCTCAACGAACAAAGCGATGCTCAATACCAATTCTACAAGGATTACCCCGCCTGTCGCCTGGAAGTGGATTTCCCAAAGATAGAAAAAGACGACCTTGTCGTTTTCGGATCCTATTTCGCCCTCAACCCCGTTTTACGTGCCAAAGTGAGCGAATTCCTCGACTATGCCCGTCGCCAAGGAGCCATCATCTACTATGACGTAAACTTCCGTAGTACTCACATCGGGGAGATGATGAAACTTACCCCCACCCTCATTGAGAACTTTGAATACTCGGACATTGTACGCGGTTCGGATGAAGACTTCCGCAATATGTACAACCTGAGCGAGGCCGATGACATCTACCGACAAAAAATATCTTTCTATTGCCCCAATTTCATCTGTACACGTGGTGGACGAGGTGTCAACTTACGTACTCAAACGATTAAGAAGGACTATAGTGTGACTCCACTTAACCCTGTAAGTACGATCGGTGCGGGCGACAATTTCAATGCAGGCATCCTCTTCGGTCTTTTGCGCTACCGCATCCGTCGCGATGACCTACCCACCCTTACCGAACGCGATTGGGACGATATTATCCGTTGCGGCACTGATTTCTCCTCGCACGTGTGCATGAGTTATCACAACTCAGTCTCCCGCGAATTTGCCGAGGAGTATGCAAAGAAGCATTGATGTTACCTTTCAACCTAACAGAGGGGAATCCAACATATTCAATTTAAAAGGGAAGAATAGTCTTTTTGTCCTATTTATTTCCCATTTTTCAAGTTAGACACCCCACACATAAGCGTCGCCAAATAACGCTTAAGCGTAACGAAATAACGCTTAAGAGATAATTTGGTAACGCTTAAGACTTATGTAACTATCGCTTAAGAGATTTTTCAGTAACGCTTAAGAGATTTTTTTGGATTACTCCCGTATTTTTATTCCATTAAATATCAACAACTTACAAATCATGTATTTCTAATTTTTCTCAAAACAGAAGAAGAATTAGAGAATATTCCCTCATACAATCACAAAATAGAGGGGGGACGACTTCCACTTTTTACTATTCAAAATGTTGTATTTTTTTTAAATAAAACAACAAAACTCTTATTCTGCAACTATTCAATAAGCCGTTTTTTAGGATAGAGAGATACACATCTAAAAAAAGTCCTGCACCCACAGGTACAGAACTCCTTTTAGACTTTAGAATTAAGCTGACTACCCAACTGAGATTGGGCATCGAAGTACGGCACTTTTGTGCGTTTATTCCATTTTGGTAAGTATAACTTCGTAATATACCTTACCGTCCTTTGAACTGTCGGTCTGTCTGAGAAGGTTGCTATCCTTATCGTACCAACAAGTAATCTTTGTGAAAATCTCGTTATCACCAATTTCCGCAATGTGAGTTTCAGAGAACTTCACACAGTCAAATGTACCTACTGGTATTGTTATCTTTTCTGAACCATAAACGTTTCTGTCTTTTACGGCAAGTTCAATCATAACTTCAGTGGTGTCAGAAACAGCCTTCAACACCAGTCTTGCTGGTTCTAACGTAGTACTTTCACTCATGTCGTTAAGGTATTTTATCGTATTGGAACCTTCTACAATCTCAAGATTATCTCCAAACGATGCAAGATGCTTAGCAAAAAGACTCTTCAGGGGAAGTTCTGTATATTCACCTTCAATTTTGGATGTATACAAATTTGAAATTATCTCTCCAGAATCCAGATAAGTATAAGTCTGAGAGGAGGTTACTGTAGAATCAGTCACTTCCATTATCTCCACTACCAAAGACAACTTTTTGATAGTATCATCCATCGTATAAATTACATCGTAAAACTTTTTGTCACCTACTTTAGGCTTGGGTTTGCTATTCTGGACGCATGCAGAAAGGCCCAATACCATGACCAAAGACATTAGAAACAGTTTTTTCATTTTTAATTGTTTTTAGTTCCGCAACACTTTATGTGATATTTTTCGTAAGCACCCAGACATCATTTTATTGCTCAGGTGATATACCCTATCAAGAAAATCACTTAACTTAGTGTTGCGATAAAACCAAGCAATTTCCCAGACTGGCATTGCAAAAGTATATATAAATTCTGAAAAATCACTCCATCTGGGCAAACTTTTGAAACATTCCCCATTTCCTCAAGGATATCGGAATGAATATGGCGGAAATTTTTACGGTTTGTTTTTCACATTTTCAAGTCAACGGTCCCTAAACTCTAAACTGAAAGAAGTGGGACAGAATCTTTCCTATCGAGTTGATTCACAAAGGAAGCGTAGCATAGAGTAAAACAATGGAGAAACCATCTATCGATAGTTTATATATAAATCAATTAATATACACTTTACTCATCTCTTACTTATACTCATTCAAAATCAAGAAGGAGACAATCCTATGTATGAATAAATAAAAAAAGGCGCGGACTATGCGATTCACTTTTACACTAGTGAAATCTACGTAATCCGCGCCTAAATTATATCAAGTTACAACTTTTACTTCTTTAACGCTGCAATGCTCTCCTTCAGTGCGGCAATCTTGCTCTCTGCATCGGCTTGCTTCTTGCGCTCCATTTCAATAACGGCGGCAGGAGCCTTGCTTACAAACTTTTCGTTGCTGAGTTTCTTCATTACACTTTGGAGGAATCCTTCATTGTAAGCCAAGTCGGCTTCGAGTTTCTTCAACTCTTCCTCTACATTGATCAAGTTACCAAGAGGCACTGCATATTCGGTGGTACCTACCATGAATGAAGCAGATCCTTCTGCTTTGTTTTCTACAGAATCAACATTTGTGAGATTACAAAGTTTAGCGATTACTGAATTGAAAGTAGCTACGGGATTCTCACCTACCACCTGCAGAGACAGAGTCTCCTTTTGTGCAATATTCTTCTGCAAACGGATGGTGCGAATGCCACCAATCACCTCCTTCACGGCTTCAAAGTTCTTGATGATAGCCTCATCACAAGTAGTAGGAATGTTCAACTCCTGCACCATAAGGCTCTCTCCCTCCTTACGATCGTAGAGGTGTTGCCAAAGTTCTTCGGTGATGAAGGGCATGAAGGGGTGAAGCAACTTCAACAGACTATCAAAGAAGCCAAGTGTCTTTTCATAAGTCACACGGTCAATAGGTTGCGGTTCACCATTGACATAAGCAGGTTTCACCATCTCGAGGTACCAACTTGAGAACTCATCCCAGAAGAGTTTGTAAACGGCCATCAAAGCCTCGCTCAAGCGATATTTTCCAAAGAGGTCATCCACCTCAGCAGCAGTCTTAGCCAACATAGATTCGAACCACTGAGTAGCCAAAGCAGCATACTCGGGTTGTTCAATATCGGCAACCTGCCATCCCTTCACGAGACGGAAGGCATTCCATATCTTATTATTAAAGTTACGGCCTTGTTCACACAATGTGTCATCAAACAGGATGTCGTTTCCTGCAGGAGCCGAAAGCATCATACCCATGCGCACACCATCCGCACCGAAGCGTTCGATAAGTTCGAGCGGATCGGGACTGTTACCCAATGACTTAGACATCTTGCGACCCAACTTATCGCGTACGATACCTGTGAAGTATACATTCTTGAACGGCATATCGCCCAAGTATTCGTATCCTGCCATAATCATACGAGCCACCCAGAAGAAGATGATATCCGGACCTGTTACCAAGTCACTGGTGGGATAGTAATAATTAATTTCCTCGTTACCCGGATTGTTGATACCATCGAACAATGAGATGGGCCAAAGCCATGATGAGAACCATGTGTCGAGGCAATCGTCATCCTGACGGAGGTCAGCAGAGGTCAAGTTTGCATTACCAGTCTTTTCCTTTGCCAACTCAAGAGCCTTTTCGGCATTCTCAGCCACTACATAACCACCTTCGGGCAAATAGTAAGCAGGGATGCGATGACCCCACCAAAGTTGACGACTGATACACCAATCCTTGATGTTTTCCAACCAGTTACGATAGGTATTCTTGTATTTTGCAGGATAGAATTTCAACTCGTCGTTCATCACGGGAGGCAACGCCATATCTGCAAAGTGTTGCATCTTGAGGAACCACTGCATTGAGAGTTTCGGTTCAATGGGTACATTGGTACGCTCTGAGCAACCTACCTTATTGGTATAAGCCTCCACCTTTTCCAACAAATCGGCCTCGGCCAAATCCTTTTCAATCTGCTTGCGCACATCGAAACGATCCATGCCGACGTACATACCAGCGGCCTCGCTCAGTGTACCATTGTCATTGAAGATGTCGATAGAGGGAAGATTGTACTTCTCGCCCAACATATAGTCGTTCACGTCGTGAGCTGGAGTCACCTTCAAGCAACCAGTACCGAATTCGATATCCACATAATCGTCCTCGATGACGGGGATAACGCGATTTACCAAAGGTACAATCACCTTTTTACCCTTCAACCACTCGTTCTTTGGGTCATTGGGGTTGATACACATGGCCGTGTCACCCATGATGGTTTCGGGACGGGTAGTAGCCACGATGGCGTAACGTCCCTCAGCATCACCCTCTACCTTGTAGCGCAAGTAGTAGAGTTTGCTGTTCTCTTCCTTATAGATTACCTCCTCGTCACTGAGAGCAGTCAATGCCTTGGGGTCCCAGTTTACCATGCGAACACCACGGTAGATGAGACCCTTATTGTAAAGGTCAACGAATACCTTAATCACACTCTCGCTACGAGCATCGTCCATAGTGAAAGCCGTGCGATCCCAGTCACACGATGCGCCCAACTTGCGCAATTGCTTCAGGATGATGCCTCCGTGTTCGTCGGTCCACTCCCATGCGTGCTTCAAGAACTCGTCGCGTGTAAGGTCAGTCTTCTTGATGCCCTGCTGAGCCAAGCGGTTTACCACCTTCGCCTCAGTAGCAATAGAGGCATGGTCAGTACCCGGCACCCAACATGCGTTGTATCCCTTCATGCGAGCGCGACGCACGAGGATGTCCTGAATAGTATTGTTGAGCATATGTCCCATGTGGAGCACACCCGTTACGTTGGGCGGTGGGATAACGACGGTGTACGGCTTACGTCCATCGGGTTTCGAACTGAAGAGTTTGTTGTCCAGCCAATACTGGTACCATTTTCCCTCCACATCTGCGGGATTGTACTTACTTGCTAATTCCATTTTCGTATGTATGTTTTTTACTTATTTGTCTTTGCATTTTTTGCCCTACGGGAAAAATATTTTTCTCCTACGGAGGAAGAAATTTTTCCCAACGGGGGAGAAAATCCGAGTCAATTACAGAAATTCTGTGCAAATGTAATAATAATCATTGGATTACACGTTTTGTTGGATAAACTTTTTGTGCAATAGCAGAAAAAAAGGAGGGGAAATCGGAAAACCGATTCCCCCATCCCTTCATTCTTTCCTTTATTCACGACTCGATTGCTCCATGTCTTTGCTTTATGCCGTTCGGAGTTTCTATGATTCCCGTCTTGCGGGTTTCACGACGAATGGCCTTGTTCTTGTCCATGGATTCTTTGGTCTTGTAGGGACGCTTATGATCGAGGTGTAACACTATTGCCGAATAGCATATCTGCTTTGACTTGATGCCTAAGTTGAAGAGGCGTTCGCCAAACTCACGGTCTTGTCCACCATAGTGCATCTCCTCGTTGTAGCCATTGATACGCATCATGTCGGCTCTCCACCCCGAGGCATTGCATCCATTCCAAGTGGTGCCACGAGGGGTGATGTGGTTCATCATACGTGTAAACACCTTGCTCTTCACCAATTTAGAGCACTTGAAGTTAACCTCCAACCCTTGACTTTTGAGCCAAGCGAGGTCAAAGGCACGCTCCGACTCAACATCCTCTTGTGTGAGCGCCTGGCTGATGCTCATCGGGAGTTTGAAGTAACCTCCCGAGAGGAAATAACCCTTTTGGGCATAAGCCTCGTGTGTGGCAATGAAGTCACGTCGGGGCACACAATCCTGGTCGGTAAAGATAAGATACTCACTCTCAGCCGCCAACAATGCTTTATTCAAAATGCGCGACTTTTCAAAACCTTTATCCTCGTGCCACACATGCTTGATGGGCAGACGATCACGAAAACTATCTATCAATTGACGTGTATCGTCGCGTGAGCCATCGTCGGCTATCACTATTTCGTCGGCTGGACGTGTCTGATACAGATATCCCCACAAGGTCTTTTCCAACCAGGCAGGATTGTTGTATGTAGAGATGACTACACCTATTGTCTGAGGTTTCTCCATGTCTTGATTATTCCAAATTCTTGTAAAACTCTACTACTGCCTCTATTCCTTTTCGGAAAATGTCGAGGCGGAAGTTCTCGTTGGGTGAATGAATAGCA
Source organism: Bacteroidaceae bacterium (assembly GCA_017560945.1). Taxonomy (GTDB): domain Bacteria; phylum Bacteroidota; class Bacteroidia; order Bacteroidales; family Bacteroidaceae; genus Phocaeicola_A. The sequence continues at coordinate 34,217 of JAFZDY010000019.1, forward strand.
TCACTCTCAAGGCCAAATCCCATAAGGATGGTCTTTATACCAAGGATGCGCTCAAAATCAGCAATGATAGGGATGCTACCTCCTCGACGTACGGCCAAGGGTTGTTTACCAAAGGCCTTGGCAAATCCCTTCTCTGCGGCTTGATAAGCTGGCAAATCGATGGGGCAAACATATCCCTGTCCACCATGCATGGGGGTGACTTTTATTTTTACCGACTTGGGAGCCACACTTTCCAGATAGTCGGCCATCAGATGGCTGATTTTCTCATGATCCTGATTAGCCACCAGGCGACAACTTATCTTGGCGTATGCTTTGGAGGGAAGCACCGTTTTACTTCCTTCGCCCGTATATCCTCCCCAAATGCCGCAAATGTCAAAGGCTGGGCGACAACTATTGCGTTCGAGGGTGCTATACCCTACCTCGCCTTGCAACTCGTCCACACCGATGGCGGCCTTGTAAGCCTCTTCGTCAAAGGGGATGTGTGCTATCATATCGCGTTCGGCATCAGGCACAGGAAGCACATCGTCATAGAAGTGGGGCACCATGATGCGTCCGTTTTCATCCACCACTTGAGCCAAAATCTTGCAAAGGGTGTTAATGGGATTGGCCACTGCTCCTCCAAAATGTCCTGAGTGCAAGTCGCGATTAGGGCCAGTCACCTCCACTTCCCAATAAGCCAATCCTCTAAGACCTGTGGTGAGCGATGGCAACTCTGCACCCAGCATGGATGTATCGGACACCAATATGATGTCAGCCTTCAGCAACTCACGATGTTTTTCGAGGAATGCACCAAGGCTGGGTGAGCCTATCTCCTCCTCACCTTCGAAGATGAACTTCACATTGTGCTTCATCGCCCCCTGCTTCACCAGGTATTCAAAGGCTTTTACCTGTATAAATCCTTGTCCCTTGTCATCGTCAGCGCCACGTGCCCAAATGCGGCCATCTCTCACCTCGGGTTCAAAGGGATTGCTTTTCCACAGTTCCAATGGCTCCACAGGCATCACATCGTAGTGAGCATACACGAGTACAGTGGGCGCATCGGGATTGACGATATACTCAGCATACACCAATGGATGGCCATCTGAAGGCATGATTTGGGCCTTCTGAACTCCAGCGGCCAATAACAAGTCGCACCACCTTTGGGCACAACGCTTCATATCGTCCACATGTTGAGGCAATGCACTGATGCTTGGTATTCGGATAAGACTGAACAATTCATCCAACATCCGTGCCTCATTTTCCTGAATATACTGCTTTATTTCCATAATATATTATTTTCGTGTGGCGAAGATAATGCAAGGTTGGGGAAGAAAAAAATAATTCCGCCTATTTTTTATCACAAAGCCTCCAAAAACATTCATTTCGTCCACTTACCTCCCCAGTCAGCATTTTCATTATGAAACCCTATCTATACCATTTTCGTTCATTTTTAGGTATAAAATGTTCGTAATTTAGTCAAAAACCACTATCTTTGCGGCAAAAGTTTAGAAAAAGGGGGATGAAAAGACTATTCGCAATAATCACACTACTTACCTGCATACTTTGTTCGCAAGTGAAAGCCGAAGAGGCACACATTTGGCATCTGAACAAACAGACAGGACTAAGTAGCAATCACGTGACCGCATTGGAGCAAGACCATCACGGATACATCTGGGTGGGGACTGATAAGGGACTAAACCGAGTTGATGGTCACGAAATCTTCAATTGGGATTCACCCAAACACCCCCTGCACGACCTACCCATCAGAGGACTCGAAACTGACAAGAAAAACAACTGCTTGTGGATATTTGGTCCTAAAGGATTGGCTGGATGCATATTGTTCGAGAACAACCAATTCATCTCACACACACACGAAAAGGGAGACTCTCTATTCAAGTATCATCACAAAGGCAAACTCTATACGTGGCAATACGGCCATGGGGCTCGATGCAACCGCATCCGATTGAACAAAGAAGAATTCGAAACAACATATTTCCCGCACGAGGTCGTCGCCATCCGCACCGACGAGGAAGGAAACGACTGGCTTTTGACCAAACGGGGGCTATATCTCAATGGATTTGAAGAGAAACTCCCCTCATCAGAGGATGTAAAACACATTACCACCTACCTCAACCTTTGTGTGGCACTCACACCCAACGAAATCATCATCTACAACCATTCACGACGCATCGCACGTCGCACCTCAATCCCTGAGAAGTACCACATCAAGCAATGTACGGACATCGCCGCATGGGGTGAACAACTACTTATCTTTACCTCCGAAAGAACTCTGGTTTATCACATCTTGAACGAAACCTTCACAACCCCATCCAATGTACAACTGAAAGAAGGACGCATATTTTCCCATGACGATGAACATCTGTATGTGTATGAAGACAAAGGAAAATTCCTCCGATTTGGAAATGACAATACCATCCAATCGTGGCAATTGAAGCAAGTAGGAACTACAGACCAAGAGGCCTCAAGGCTACCATTGCACATCGTGTGGAACACTCACACAGAGGCATTTGCAATCCATGGAAATGGGCTATACCTCCGCGACCTTACGACAGGTAAAGTCACCCACTACCGAAAGGGAGATGCGAACGACTTTATCCGCGACAATCACATCGACGCCTTGCTGGCCGACCACACAGGTTGCCTATGGATAGGAACACACCTATCAGGACTTACCTGCCTCATACCAAATATCCACACCGAAGAGACAGATAGTCTAACCACCCGACAGACAACCCCACGTCCGCACATTACCTACATTACCATTGATGGAGAAAATAGCCTCATCAGTGCCAACAAAATGACATTACCCTATACACACAACAATGTAGAGTGGCACTTCTCTTGTTTGGATTATGCACGGACGGATGAAACCACCTACCAATACTATTTAGCTGGGCACGATAGCACATGGCAAGTGAGCACCTACAATCACAAAGCCACCTACAAGAACCTGCAACCAGGTCTTTACACCTTCCACGTAAAGGCAAGCCTCGATGGTCAACATTGGGGAAGCGAAGAGACACACACCATCGTAATATGTGAGCCGTGGTGGACACAATGGCCGGCAATGTTAGCCATATTGGCACTATTTGGTGTGATGGGATTGGTTCTTTATCTAATCATGTACCGTATGGTTCGCCCCAATATGGCTATGGCGAGCAAAGAAGAGACCAGCACCCCCATCTCCACAAATGCAGATATCACTACACAAGAAGAAGAAGTAGTAGTAGTAGTAGCACAAGATGAAACACCTGCGCTACCTGCACTCACCGCCAAAGACCAACGATTCAAGGAACTTTTGGACAATTTATTGGCCGAACACATCGAGGACGCCGACTTCACGGTAGAGGCCTTTGCCGCCTGTGTCAACCTGAAACGCACACAATTCTACACAAAGGTCAAGCAAGTGACAGGCATTTCACCCATAGAATTATTGCGCAAAGCACACATGGAGCATGCGGCCAAACTATTACGAGATACCGACATGAACATCGATGACGTGCGCATTCGATGCGGCTTCAGCAACTCCACCACATTCTACAACTACTTCAAACAACACTTCGGTCAAACTCCCCGACAATATAGGCAAAATTGCCTGGTAAAGTAGGTTTTGCGTAAAGAGTATTAACACAAAAGAGGTAGTGTATAGGGATACATGTCAGTCGCCTATTTCGTAATACAGGCGCAATAGCCCCACGCAATTGGTTTCTCCATCAGTACGGATGACATGAAAGGCAGGCTGCACACTGAAGCCTGCCCCGAGTGGACAAGCGAGAGTCAACTCCACGTCAGTTTCGCGACCATCGACCCAATAGCATCTATTGACAGACAATCCGACCTGTGCTCCCCACTCCGTCACATTCTCGGCCAACAAGGCTCCCGCCCAGTACCCTTTACAAGCAGCATCATTCACGACAGGCACTCCACCTTGCGCTATCAGGTTCAACCCAACCTCACCCAGACGGCACAGTGGTTGTTCCACACCGCCCCATAAGCCGAATTGCTCCTTTCCACCGACTTGTTTAGAACTGAAGGCATAGCCAAAAGTGTATGTAGAAGGCAAGAATCCTTCTTCCTTCTCCTCGCTATACATAACACTACCGATATTGAACACACCATCGCGACCTGGGCGAAAACGGAACTGTTCATCCAAACGATCAGAGGGAGCACCATTGTAAAGCGATTCGCGAAGCGTCCAACCACCCTGTTCGTAGGCCACGTGAAATGCCAAAGCAGCTTCGGGATAAACTGAAATGCCATGTACTTCTGTACAAATAGGATTTCCACCATACGAAGAACCTGTGAAGAGCCCCGTCATATCAGTATTGAAATAATCTTCATCCGCTGCCTTAAGACCCATAAAAACGAAAAGACGATTATTTAGGAACATTTGACTCAATCCTGCATGAAACAGGCGGAAAGCACGATTATCAGCATCGATATTCGACAATCCTTGACGATCGTCACACACAGGATTTCCCACTCCATAAGTACTTAATGTCGAGATGTCAAACAAGGACCCTTTCCATAGTTCCACTCCAAAATCACCTTGAAGCATATTCATCCAACCAGCTTTTCCATTACTGGCATTCCATTGTCCTTCACTTACCACACTGATGCCCCAATTGACACGCAATTCCTCCTGTGCATGAATGCACAAATTGAAAGATAAAATCAAAAATAAAAGTATGTATTTTTTAACCATAATGTATGTATTAACCACAACGTTACACTTTCTTTTCAAATCGGGTGCAAAATTATTACTATTTACCAGCATGAACAATACCTATAATTAGTCAAAATCACGCCACTAATACCTAAAAAGTATTACTCCTCGAATGTTAACAAAGCGATTTATCCATTGTCGCTTACCTATTTGACCGATTAGGTATACCTATACGTTCACGAGCCAATTGAATAAAAAGTAAAGTGTAGTGCGGCATTACACAAATGTATAATGCGGCATTGTACTTAAGTGTAGTGCCGCACTACACTACAAATTTTAAGTTAAAATAACGCGATAGAATAGTTATAATCAAATGAACGAATCGGCAAAGGAGATTATCCCAATAACCATCCTTCAACCTACAGGTTTCAGCACCTTAAATGACAAAAAGGACTAATCAAGCCTTGTGACATTGTTTTTCTAAAAATATTTCATCTTAGTTCTTCATTTACCAAAAATATATTTACCTTTGTACGCAATAGAATACTATTATTTAATACCTACTCTTATGAAAAAGAAACTTTTACTATCAGTCTTGCTGGCGGTACTATGTACCTTGGCAGCAAGGAGCCAAGGGGAGTACACTACTTTGGTCGTAGAGTTGAACAATGGTTCCAGTGTGAACTATATCCTAAAACAAAAACCCACAATCAAGATGGGAAAGACGGACGTCATCGTAACTACAGGTGACAACAACCTGTCGGCGACTTATAACCATGCCGATGTGAAGCAATTCTATTTCAAGGAGTTTGACCGTACAGCAATCGAAGAGAATATTACTCCACAAAAAGTGCTGAAAATAACCTATGTTGATGGAGAAAACGTGAGAATCAGCGGAACGGACGCGAATGACCGTATCAGCCTCTATACAATAGACGGACGAATGATACAGAATCGTATTTCCGCCAATGCAGAGGAGACAATAGTACACATTGGTTCATTAGAAAAGGGCATATACATCATACAGGTAAGCAACAAACAATCATTTAAAGTAGTGAAACGATGAAAACAAGAAATATAATACTGACCACAATGGCGTGGATGGGATGCGCAATGGGCATCAGCGCACAGGAGTATCTGCACATAAACAGTCCTGCTGGAGAACTATGCTATCCTTTGGAAGAGATTGACCGCATCACAATAGAAGACGCCGTATCACTAACAGACAAAATGGAGAAGGACGAGAATATCACCCTCTTCACCTCGGCACTGAAAGCCACAGGGATTGATAAACGACTCACATTGGACGTTGACTACAACTATGAAGCCAGCCAGTACCCACGATACCATTATAAATTTGATTATAGCTATGAATCAGCTATAGCATCCCCATATAAAATGAGTGCATTTACCCTGTTTGTGGAAACAGACGAGGTTTTGAGGAATAAATATGGTGTGACTGATTTGGAAGAATTGAAAGCCTTGGCCAAGCGAATATATGACAGCACCTATCCCGCGGATGCCGGTTTGTACGACGACGATGTGACTCACCCCAAAAATCCACTATACCGCTTTGTAGCCTATCACATCCTGACCCGCGACATCCTTAGCCTCGACCACTTGACGGGACGAAGATTCAATATAGAAGGAGAAATAGGAACTATCGGTATAAGGGAAGAAAAAATGAATCCCATCGATTGGTATCAGACTCTGTTGCCTAACACTTTGATGAAATGCGAAATACTAACCGTAGAGAAATGGGTTGGGGGAAATAGCACATTGAACAACTATTACCTCAACCGCCGATGGGATGACAAATACCAGATAAGAGGCTCCGAAGTGTCGGAATCACAACACGAGACCGAAGTCGCAAACGGACGCTACTTTTATGCAGACGACTTGGTCGCTTTCACTCAAGACGTGCGCGAAAAGGTACAGAATATGCTCATCCGCATGGACGTATCTACCATTTTCCCCGAATTGACGTCATTGGGAATCCGACTAAATGGGAATCCTTTGAGGCATGAAACTCAAGCCGATGAAGAATTCAAGTATGGCAAGAACTATTACTTCCCCAATGGTTCATTGGACGGATTGAAAGTAAATCATCATGGAGAAGTTGTCTATAGACGCTCATGCATAAGTAATTGCGTACACCAAGGAGATGACATGATTGCATTTGGAGATTATGATATAGAAATTAAACTTCCACCAGTACCCTTCTCTGGAGAGTGGCAGATACGATTGGGATATTATGTAACAGATACTCGTGGTGTGGCTCAAATATACCTCGATGGAGAGAAACAGGGTGAACCGATAGATTTTCGTATCAGTTTGGATGATGAGTCTTTGTTAGGTTCTTCTTTTCACGAAAAAGACTATTATGATTTGACTATAGAAGAAAAAGCTGCTGAACAAAAATTATTGAAAGAAAATGGATTCTACCGTGGCCCTGCAGGAGTCTATTATGGTTTTGGTAGATATCAGTTTGAAACTCTGGCGAATACTCCCCGACGCGTACTGTGCCAAACATATATGAATAGTTCCGTAGAACACACGTTACGCATACAATCTACACAAAAGAGTTTAACTGGATACAATAACGAATTCATGCTCGATTACATCGAACTGGTACCCAAGAGTGTGTACAATGTACCCGAGGGTGAAATGGAGAGTGATTTGTAACAATGTAAGTAAATATAATAAGGAGATAACTATGAATAGATATATGATAGCCATCATCTGTATGGCATTCACTATGCAGACTTTTGCACAAAAAGTGTTTGTTGTCCATAAAAAGGACGGCACAAAAATAGAGGTTCCCGTGGCATCCAACATACACTTCACAGGAAAGGCTCAAGTAAACGACAATGAATATACCAACGTAAAGGTAGATGTCACAAATGATGTGGAATCAGGAACATATCCCTACGCTGAATTCACCATTGACAATGGAGGTTTGCATGAATATGGAAACATTCCCAGTGGCAATATCGAAAACTTTGGTATCCTCTATTCCATCACGCCTGGTATAACTTTGAATAATGGAACTTTCATTACTCCAGACGGACGGGGATTGTTCGCTATAAAAGGCTTGGACTTCAACACAACCTATTACTATCGTTCATACGTCACTTACAAAGGAGAAACCTATTATAGCACCGAACAAAGTTTCACCACTGAAAAACCGACAATGCGATGGTATGTGACAAGTATGCCTGATGTATTCTTGACTGAAAAGATGTTCGTGTACCCTTCAGAAGAGGCTTGGCAGAAATTTCTTGAGAAATATTCCCTTTATTTCGAATTAAATGACACCATTATCCGCAACCAATTATTGGATGAGCAATGGATTCGTTTCACAACCAAGGAAAAAGCAAGAGAATTGGCAACAAAATGTACTCAAAAGCATGATTGCCGCGATGGAGTCATCTACCTATTGGATGAAATCGGTGATGATTTCTTGGCATCATTTGACAACATGGAGTGCGTCATGTATGGTACAGTTGGACTTTTGACAGAAGAGGTATATACTAATAGATGTGTAGGACCTGATACCATCGTATGTGCACCCGAGTTCAATGTACCAGACAACACTTATTATACATTTGCACCGATATCTGCTAGCACAAATCCTCGCGTCACTTATGCCGTTGACCAACTGATGTTAGCCAATCAGGAGTATGAGTTGGAAATCATTATGGCACCAGATACTGAGGTGGAAGAGTCTTCACGTCTCCCCAATATCATCCGAATTGAACATCTGTTTGGAGGAAATTCCTTCAGGAAGAGTAGCAGAATAGAAAAAGAATTAACGACTGATTCCCAAAAGTGTATGACTTACACATATACCATCACTCCTACAGAGTTCGGCAAGAATGCGATAAGGATAGAATCTCAAGTTACCGCAAAAAATAGCGGAAAGACAGCCACAAGAATAATGCGAATTGCCAAAATCACTGTAAGGAAAGTGAAATAGGAAATTAAAATACCTCTATAAAATTCCGCCCGAAGGCACACTTATGATTGTTGCTTTCGGGCGGAATTCATTTAATTCTGTGGTACCTCCGTCGAGAATCGAACTCGAATCTGCCCTTTAGGAGAGGGCCGTTCTATCCATTGAACTACAAAGGCAACAAATTTGTTTTGCGGCGCAAAGGTAGGACTTTTTGGCGGATATTGAAAATGTAGTTGTTACTTTTTTGTTCATTGTATGGAAGAATGCTATTCCTTCGATAAAAAGAATAGTATTCTTACACACGAAAGAATAGTAATCTTCATGCCTAATGATACGATTGAGGTGACTAAAGATATGGGGGATGTTATAATTGGAACGAACGATATTGGAGCGGAGAAGTAATAGTTGTCACTCCAAGAATGAAAATATTCCATTATGGATGGGATTATTTCGGATATAATCCGTACCTTTGTCGCTATAAAATATAGACTTAAATACCTCCGACGTAGAAAGTAGAAAAATATTTTAATCCTATAAATTCACAATGAGAATGAAACGATTGTACATTTGCATGGCAATGTGCCTTTTGACGGCCTTATCATGGGCGCAGGGTGTAAAACCGCTTCCTACCCTCCACGTTGAGGGGAAGTGGCTTGTCGACCAACACGGAAACCACGTGGTACTACATGGCGTGATGGACACTCCCAATATGTATTTCAATGGATGGCGCTGGGGAAGTCCATGGGACGGGACTAACACAAACTATAACAGTGCCGGTGCTACCAAGTGCAAGAATTACTTCGAGAAACTATTCGCAGGAATGGAGGAGGCCAAATGTAATGTGTTTCGCCTTCACTTAGACCCTGCATGGACCAACGACCCCAGTGATAGTTACGTATACGAGGGATCGGTGGGACAAGCCAGTGACGCGAGCGGTGAAGCCGATATAAAAAAGTTCAATCCTAACAGATTGAAGAGTTTCTTGACTTCGCTCTATTGGCCACTGATGCAAAAAGCTATGGACCACGGATTGTACGTGGTGGTACGTCCACCGGGAGTGTGCCCAGGTTCGTTGCAGGTGGGCGACTACTATCAACAATATCTGTTGACAGTATGGGACATAGTCACAAAGGATTCCAACATCAAGAAATATGCCGGACAGATCAGTATAGAGTTGGCCAACGAGCCCGTATCACTGAAAAATGCACAAGGGGTGGATGACCCCAAGGCATTGCACGACTATTTCCAACCTATCGTGGACAAGATACGTGAAAATGGGTTTACCGGTATCATCTGGGTTCCTGGCACAGGATGGCAAGCTAACTATACAAGTTATACCTCTTACCCCATCGAGGGATATAATATTGGCTATGCCGTACATGACTACTGTGGTTGGTACGGAAGTAGCGATGAAACCCCCAATCCTCAGGACAAGATTACTAACTTCCACAAACAGGTACCGGTGGTAGATACAAATCCCATCATCATTACAGAGGTGGACTGGAGTCCCGTGAATCCAAATGCCGAAGGTCATTATAACGAACACGGCGATTGGGTACAACCCAACTACGGAACATGGGCCACAGGTTCTACATCGAAGTGGGGAGCAGCCTACAAAGCTATGCTTGACCACTATGGCAACATATCTATGACACTCTCGGGTACAGCGTGCCTTTTCGATATCGACATTTTGCTTAACGAGAAGAAAGTGGTACCTGCATTCAATGGACTGGAAGAGGCTTGCGGAAAGGCATGTATGGACTGGTATGCAGAGTATTATACCAAGGATTGGCCACGGGCTGATTTCACTACATACTCAGTGAGTGATTTAGGTACAGGTAAATATCAAAACCCCATAGTCTTTGCCGATTTCCCCGACCCTGATGTCATCCGCGTGGGCGACACCTTCTATATGATTACCACCACCATGCACCACTTCCCTGGTGCTACTATCCTGAAGTCAAAGGATTTGGTTAACTGGGAGTATTGCGCACGCCCCTTGGAGCAACTTGCCACTACCGACAATTATAACCTGCAAAATGGCCAAAATGCCTATGCCAAGGGTATGTGGGCTTGCTCTATGAAGTATCACGAAGGTAAGTTCTATGTCCTCATCAATGGTAACGATGCCGGAGGATTCCTGCTAACTGCCACCAATCCCGAAGGACAATGGGAAAAACGTGCACTTCCGCGCAGTTACTACGACCCTGGTATGCTCTTCGACAATGGGAAAGTGTATGTAGCCTGTGGCATTGAGAACATTCAGATGTGCGAACTCGACAAGGACTTCAACTTCGTTCGAGAAGAGAGAGTCATCAGTGACAAGAGTGGACTGGAAGGATGTCACCTCTACAAGATAGGAGACTATTATTACATTTATGCTACCTATGGCGGATGGCCATCGGGACAGACCATCTTCCGTTCGAAGAACATCTTCGGCCCATACGAGGAGAAGTTACTCGTTGAGAAGACTATCAATGGCAAACCAAACACAGTACATCAAGGCGCCTTATTCGACACTCCCACAGGCGAATGGTGGACCATCATGCAAGAGGACTTAGGATGCCTGGGACGTATGCCTAACCTACAACCCGTCAGTTGGGAAGATGGATGGCCTATTGTAGGTAACAAGGGAGTACCCTACACCTCGTATACCAAACCTTCCGTAGGCTCAAGTTTCCCCATTGCTGCCCTGCCGACGAACGACAATTTCCGCTCCTATCCTATCGGAATGCAGTGGGAATGGAATCACAATCCCGATGGTGGTGCATGGAGTCTTTTCGAACGACCAGGATGGTTACGCATGAAGACTTCGGGCACAGCAGACAAGTTGACCCAGGCACGTAATATGTTGACCCAACGTATATTTGCTTACCATAACAAGGAGTCACAGCCTTCGATTGGCACTGTACGCATTGATGTAAGCAATCTGCAAGAGGGAGAGCGTGCAGGAATCTGCATCCTGCAAGACCCCTATGCCGCAATAGCCGTAGAGATGAAAAATGGCAAAAAGCAACTTGTATGGTGGCAAGACCAACTGGCTACAAACAGCGGTTTTACACCCTCAGCCGTCAATGGTGCAACCATCGAAGGAGACATCGTTTATCTGAGAGCCTCTGTCACCTACGGCACCAGCCAAACACAGTTCTACTACTCGTTTGACAACCAAACCTACACTCCGCTCGGAGGACAAACCAAGTTGGGCTATAACCTCTCTATCTTTGTGGGTGCACGTTTCGGTATCTTCTGCTATGCAAGCAAGGAAAATGAAGAAAGAGGATATGCAGACTTTGATTGGTTCTCTACTGAAACTGCTTTCGAAGAGGAGAGTTTCTATCCTGCCGATTTCGAAGGTTTCAACGAAGAGATGCTCTCGGCTGAGTCTATGACTATATCCAAGACTGAGTTGGAAGTGATGGTGGGCAACGCAAGCAACCTGCCCTTGACAGTTACCTATCGCGACGGGCATACAGCTAACGTTGCAGCCGAAGCCATATATGAAATCAGTGGCGATGTGATAACCATCAAGAATGGACAGGTGAGGGGTCTGAAAGAGGGTATAGCCAATGTAAAGGGCACCTACACCGACCCATTGGGTCATACACTAACGGTCAACTTTACTGTCCGCTCCACTTTCTTCCCCTTCGGTGCAGAATACATCAGTACCAGTCTTTTTGCACAAGGAACATACAATGAAAACACTCATACCTTCAAACCCGGACAATGGGGACAAATGGGATGGGAATATCAAGGAGGTGCCGATATGTCGGGCTATAAATACCTCGTCATCAAACTCGCCGAAACAAGCAGTGGTTCTCATTTGAACATTTTCACCGAGGGTAGCATTTGGTCACCATGTTATAGTACTGCCGACTTTGGATCGAAAAAACAAATTGTGATCAATTTGCAGGTGGCTAAATACACCAGTGACAGCGACAAGAAAGGACAACCACTTGACACCAAGAACATACGCATCGTCTCATTTTGGGGTACAGGAAGCCAATCCATTAAGGTGAGTGATATGTACCTGACTAATAATAGTGACTATTCACGAGAAGAGTCATCATCCATCGACTTCGTTCAGGTGGATATTCCTCAGACAGTGGATGTGTGGTCACTTACCGGTCAACGCATTCGCCAATCCGTCGATATCCATCAGGCTACCAACGGCCTTCCTAAAGGCATCTATATTATTGGCAACAAAAAAGTGATTGTAAAATAAAATACAATCCCATATATTATTTCCGTGGTTCAGCCGCACGAACATTGCGCATCAATCCTTCATACTTAGCGCGTTTAATGGCTGAACCACGGAAAATTTTACGGTAATCTTCCACAGAAAGGGAAGAAAGTGACTCTCTATTCAATTGGAAAAAATCCGTCTTAGGACGAAACTCTTCCACCTCAGTCGGTCGAGCAAAACGCATCCATGGGCAAGCTTGTTGACAACGGTCACATCCGTATATGCAATTACCCATGGCACGAGCAGCCTCAGCAGGCAACATTTCTCCCCTATATTCTATCGTAAGGTAGGACAGACAACGACAAGCATCCAGTTCATAGGGATGTTGCAGAGCCTGCGTAGGACAAGCATCGAGACAACGAGTACACGTTCCACAACGACTTGGTATAGGCTCGTCATAAGCCGTAAATGGACGATCAATGATAATTTCCCCCAAGAAGAAAGTTGAACCGGCACGAGGGATAATGAGTTGGGTATTCTTACCTATCCAACCCAAACCACACCGCCAAGCCCAATAGCGTTCGAGTACGGGCGCTGTATCGCAAAAGATACGGTAGTATACCTCACCCTCGACATCGGCTAATAGAGCCTCTGCCAAAGCCGTTAGACGGGATTTCATTACATCATGATAATCCTGCCCGTATGCATACCACGAAAATTCATATTGGTGCTCGCTATCCAACATCTCAGCAGGATAGTAATTGAGTGCAACAGATACCACACTTTGTGCTCCTTCTAGCAATAAAGTGGGGTCGAGCCGCTTCTCCACATGATTGCTCAAATAACCCATTTCCGCCTGTTTCCCTTCAGCAATCCACTTACGGAAATTCTCTGCTACAATCTCCTCAACTGGGGCAGCAGGAGCCACTCCACAAGCCGCAAAGCCCAAACGGGAGGCATACATTTTCAAAAGAGAAGAGGAAAGGGGCATCCAAAACTAAGAATTAAAGATTACTGCACACTCGTCACTCATAATGTTTCAAAGCGATAGCCCTGCTCCAACAACCATTCTATACTACGTGGAAGTGCGTATTTGAGGTTCTTTTCAGATTTTAATGAATCGTGAAAAGTAATGATAGAACCGTTGCGTACATAGTGTTTCAGTTTGCCAAAAACCTGTTCACCATTGAGATGCTTGCTATAATCTCGAGTCACAAGGTCCCACATGATGATGCGGTAACGACGCCGCAAGGCATGATACGGGCGATAGCCCAACCATCCGTGAGGAGGACGAAAAAGGTCACTCTGAATAAGTTCATTGGCCTTTTCTACGTTAGCAATATAAGCGGGAGCCATGTAACTGGTACCCTTGACGTGGTTGAATGTATGGTTACCCACACGATGTCCACGTTCCAATATCATACGAAATTCCTCAGGATGCTTACGCACATTGTCACCCACAAGGAAAAAGGTGGCCTTTATACCATACTTGTCCAACAAGTCTAACACCCAAGGGGTCACCCCAGGAATGGGACCATCATCGAACGTCAGATATACGACCTTTTCCTTTGTATTCCCACGCCACTCCGCATGCGGATAAAGCATACGGAACAACATAGGCACTTGTTCTATAAACATATTGTTCTTTAAGTCGAAAAGGAACAAGTCAACAAGTTGACAAGGCAGAATACCAAATGAATCCTCAAATACTTATCAACTTGTTAACTTATCAACTAATATCATCTTCCCAAACGCATACGTAGGAGCGAGAACTTCTCGTCCAACATAGCTTGGTATTTATCACTATGGGGATTATTACCCAAAAGTTCTGCCACCTCGTTCAGGATCATCAATTCCCACTGACAATTGTTCACGTTAGCACGCAATTCTCTATCGGATGCACTCAAGTACCAATCAAGATACTCTCCTGCACGATCTCCCATAGCAGTCAGAATGGGAAGTGCTTTCTGCAATTGGCCCAACTCTACATAGGCGGTAGCGATATCCATTGCTCCCGAAGCATATTCGTAAGGCACAGTAATACCAGGAATAGCCTCTTGAACACGATCGAGCACGGCCAATGCCTTTTCGTTCTTACCTTCTAACAACAGTTGCTTTGCCAATTGAGAGAACATACGGCGATGAGAATAACACATACGCAATACTGTTTCATCCAAATAAATATCGGGATTATCAATGCCACCAAACTTGAACTTGTTCATCAAGTTATCATACATCTTCTCGCTATCAATGGCAAAACCTTGTCCTACATCACTCTTGAGCACACGTCCCAATTTCTCCCAGTTGAACGGAGTGAATCGGTGAGCCAGTCCTTCCTGAATAAAGTGGTTTCCAAGGCCCAACTGATTTTGTGTACCCACACTGATGGCTATATAAACAGGTCGTTCCCAATTGGTATTAGCGAGCAATTCCAACATCATTAGGTCAGACTTTGTCAAATACTTACGACCCTTCAGTGAAATGTACATCTTATCGGGAATAGCAGCAGTGTCAGGTATCATCATATCAGAGCGGAGCACAGCCTCCTTGTCTACGGTGATTTCCAACGTGTCAGTAGGAATAATACGCATTTCAGGGTTGGGCGAACATACCCAATACTTCAACACGTTCTTCACCTCAAACGGATTCTCACCCAACTCCTTCGTAACCTGATCAGGATAATCTCTGTAAAGGGCACGTACACTTTCTTCTTGCTGAGGTCGTATATAAATGATATCGTTCACTCCCTCCACATAGTCGTAGCGCTTCCAATTGATGGGTAACGAAGGTGAATCGTAGGCTGGACGGCGCATCTGATCGATGTACCAGTCAGTCTGCAGATAACTGAGGTTGCACACGCGCACATCGGTACGCACACCCTCAGTCTCCTGGTTGTACCACAAGGGGAATGTATCATTGTCACCATTGGTAAAGATGATAGGATCAGTTCCTACAGACAATGAGTTGAGGTAATTCTGTCCGAAATCGCGACAAGTATAACGTCCGCTACGGTCGTGATCATCCCATGTCTGGCTAACCATCTGGAGGGGCACACCCAAGCAAAGGACAGCAGCCAAGATGGCAGCAGGTGTCTCACCCATCTTCTTGCGGAGGAGTTCCACCAATCCTGCTACGCCCATACCAATCCAGATGGCAAAGGCATAGAACGAACCTGCATAAGCATAGTCACGCTCACGCGGTTGAGCTGGCGTCTGGTTCAGGTAGAGTACAATGGCAAGACCTGTCATGAAGAAGAGGAAGAACACTACCCAGAACTGCTTGATACCCTGTTCGCCACGGTAAGCTTGCCAGAAAAGTCCTATAAGACCTAACAACAAAGGCAAACAATAGAAGACATTGTGTCCCTTATTGTTCTTCAAGTCGCTGGGAAGTTTGCTCACATCACATCCCAACAGCAAATTATCAATGAACGAGATTCCAGTAATCCAGTTACCATTTTCCTTTTCACCACCACTGTTTTGGATGTCATTCTGACGTCCGGCAAAGTTCCACATAAAGTAACGCCAATACATAAAATTGATCTGGTAGTTGAAGAAGAACTTCAGGTTCTCCCACTGAGTAGGCATCTTCACCATTACCTGTTCGCCACACTTGTCAAAGGGCACCAAACGTCCCTTGATACCGCCTGCCCATTGGTCATAGAGGTTGATACCACGTCCTTGATAATTAGCATGCTCAGCGCTGTACATACGGGGGAAGAACATATTCTGTGCATACTTGTAAATGGGTTTGTAACGTACCAGTTCGTAACGGTCAGGTTCGTTAGGATTCTTTTTCTCCTTACGTTGATATACAGGTGCACCGTCTTCGGTTACCACATGACATTGGTTTCCCACCACCTTCTAGGCCATCTCCGAAGAGTAGGCCTGTCCATAGAACAAGGGACGGTCACCATACTGCTCACGTCCGAGATAAGAGCCAAGTGTAAAAATATCCTCGGGGGAGTTCTGGTCCATCGGAGTATTGGCCATCGAACGGATGACGATAACGGCATACGAAGAGTAACCTACTACTATCATGGTAAGACAGAGAAGTACAGTATTGAGCGCACGCACCGATACACGGAATACTCCATCCTTTTTCAATTTCAAGCAGAAGGCCAGTATAACCAACACACCCAATCCGATGAGGATACTGGTAAATCCATGTCCGTAGAAGGGAATACCCAACAGAGCTACAGACAGGAGGAATGCTACATTCATACGTGTACGATTCTGGTTGCGTACAGTCTCTACAATACCCCAAATGAGCGCACCAGCCAACAGGATGATGTACACAAACAGACCAGAATTGAACGACATTCCCAAGGTGTTAACAAATAGGAGTTCAAACCATCCACCTACCTTCACGATGCCCGGCACAATTCCATAGAGCACAATGGCAACCAGAATACCAGATACCACCAATGCCCACAACGAGCCCTTCAGGTTAGCCTTCGGATTACGTTTGTAATAGTAAGTCAATACGATGGCAGGGATACAGAGCAAGTTCAGCAAGTGAACACCCACTGAAAGGCCTGTCAAATAAGCAATCAGTACCAACCAACGATCACTATGTGGCTTATCTGCATTATCTTCCCACTTAAGAATGAGCCAAAAAACCACAGCAGTAAACAGGGATGAATAAGCATATACCTCACCCTCTACAGCACTGTACCAAAAAGTATCACTGAAGGTGTAAGCCAAAGCACCTACCAAACCCGAACCGATGATGGTCACCATCTTGCCGGTAGTCATATCGGTACCTTCGGGGCACACAAGTTTTTTAGTCAAGTGAGTGATACTCCAAAAGAGGAACAGGATACATCCCGCACTCAACAACGCAGACATGATGTTGACCATGTAAGCCACTTGGCTGGGATCACTCACAAATTGAGAGAAAATGTTAGCAGTCAACATAAAGAAAGGCGCACCGGGCGGATGTCCTACTTCCAATTTATATCCAGTGGTAATAAACTCAGGACAGTCCCAGAAACTGGCTGTCGGCTCAATTGTCATGCAATAAACAACGGCAGCGATGGCAAATGTTACCCACCCCATCACGTTGTTTATGGTCTTGTACTGTTTCATTAAATCAAAATGTTATTTTGTTATTTTACTTATTTTCCGCTCTACGAACGATATAAATCGTGCAAATTTAGGGAAGAAATGACAAACAACCCCACTATTCCCTTTGATTATAAGTTTATTTAACGGAAAATAGGCGAAAATACGCTACCTGTGGGGACGTATATACAACATAACAAATCTGCCTTTCTCACCCAATGAGAAGCCACATGATAGAAATACAAATAGGGAAGGCTGTGTGCACACAGCCTTCCCTACTCTATTCTTATCTCTTGTACAAGGAACGATGAAACAAACTATTCCATCGTCACTTGTCAATAGAATAGACTCTTACTTATACTCCTGCCAGCTCTTGATCTGGATGTTTTCCTCACCCTTTTCGCAGAAGGCTTCGATGAAAGCACCTGCCAAACGAGCATTGGTAATCAAGGGGATGTTATGGTCGATAGCACCACGACGAATCTTGTAACCGTTGGTCAACTCACGCTTAGTATGATTCTTCGGAATGTTGACGATAAGGTCAAACTTATGATCACTAATCATCTTCATCACATTGTTCTCAGCATCAGCCTTTTCATCGGGCCAATATACAGGAGTAGTGTTTACTCCGTGAGCATTGAGGAATGTAGCAGTACCTGCAGTAGCATAAATGTTGTAGCCCTTAGCGGCCAACATACGGCTCGCATCCAACAAATCTACCTTTGACTTCATGGCTCCGCTTGAGAGCATTACACCTTTTTCCTTGCGAGGAATCTTGAAGCCAGTAGAAATCATAGCACTGAGGAGTGCTTCGCTGAAATCATCACCTACACATCCTACTTCACCTGTAGAGGACATATCTACGCCCAACACGGGGTCTGCCTTGTGAAGACGTGAGAACGAGAATTGAGAAGCCTTAATACCAATCCAGTCAATATCGAAAGCACTCTTATCGGGACGAGTATAGGGAGCATCCAACATGATGCGGGTAGCAGTCTCAATGAAATTGCGCTTAAGAATCTTGGATACGAAGGGGAACGAACGTGAAGCACGGAGGTTACACTCGATAACCTTCACTTCGTTATTGCGGGCCAAGAACTGGATATTGAAAGGACCTGAGATGTTCAACTCCTTGGCAATCTGACGGCTGATCTGCTTGATGCGACGAGCCGTAGCGAAATAAATCTTCTGAGCAGGGAAAACGAGAGTTGCATCACCTGAGTGTACTCCGGCAAACTCGATGTGCTCGCTGATGGCATACTCTACCACCTCGCCATTCTGTGCTACGGCGTCGAACTCGATTTCCTTGGTATTCTCGAGGAACTGGCTTACTACTACGGGAAACTCCTTAGACACCTCAGAGGCCATCTGGAGGAACTCCTTCAACTCGTCATCGTTGTAGCACACGTTCATAGCTGCACCTGAGAGTACGTATGAAGGACGCACGAGGACGGGGTAACCAACCTTGTCCACAAACTGCTTCACATCCTCAAGGCTGGTCAACTCCTGCCAAGCGGGTTGGTCGATGCCCAACTGGTCGAGCATAGCAGAGAACTTGTTACGATTCTCGGCGCGGTCGATGCTCAAGGGTGAAGTACCCAAGATGGGCACTGACTGGCGATGGAGTTTCATAGCCAAGTTGTTAGGAATCTGTCCACCTACAGAGACAATGACACCACCAGGTTGTTCGAGATCAATCACATCAAGCACGCGCTCAAATGAGAGTTCGTCGAAATAGAGGCGATCACACATGTCGTAGTCGGTTGATACGGTCTCGGGGTTGTAGTTGATCATGATAGACTTGTAACCCAACTTACGAGCGGTCTGCACGGCGTTCACCGAACACCAGTCAAACTCTACGGATGAACCAATGCGGTAGGCTCCTGAGCCGAGGACAACTACTGATTTATCGGTCTTGTAGTAGTTCACATCGTAACCCTCCACGGCATAGGTCATGTAGAGGTAGTTGGTCAAGTCGGGGTGTTCGCTTGCCACGGTGTTGATGCGCTTCACGGCGGGAAGAATACCCAATTCCTTACGACGTGAACGAACAGCGAGCAACTCCTTCTCCATACCACCAGTAGGCTTCACTACGAAGCGGGCAATCTGGAAGTCAGAGAAACCGAGCACCTTGGCTTGACGGAGCACGTCAGCAGGCACTTCGGCTAATGTATTGTAACCGCAGAGTACATTCTTGTAATCCACGATATTCTTCAATCTTTCGAGGAACCAGGGAGAGATCTTGGTCAACTCATAGAGGCGTTCGATGGTGTAACCCTCCTCCAATGCTTGTGCAAGGGCAAATACGCGGAGGTCAGTAGGATTAGACAACTCATGATCAAGGTTTTCGAACTTGGTGTGTTCATTACCTACGAATCCGTGCATTCCCTGTCCAATCATGCGAAGACCCTTCTGGATGATTTCTTCGAACGAACGACCGATAGACATGATTTCGCCCACAGACTTCATGCTTGAGCCGATTTCGCGAGACACACCAGCAAACTTGGTCAAGTCCCAACGAGGAATCTTACAGATGTAGTAGTCGAGTTCAGGAGCTACGTATGCAGAGTTGGGAGTTCCCATCTCACCAATCTGGTCGAGAGTATAACCAAGGGCAATCTTAGCAGCTACAAAGGCAAGGGGATAACCAGTGGCCTTAGAAGCAAGAGCCGATGAACGACTGAGGCGAGCATTTACCTCGATGACACGATAGTCGTTGGTAAAGCCATTGAACGCATACTGGATGTTACACTCACCCACGATGCCGAGGTGACGGATAGCCTTCACAGAGAGTTCCTTAAGCATAGTCACCTGCTCGTCACTGAGTGAGCAAGTGGGAGCCACCACGATAGATTCACCAGTGTGGATACCCAGAGGGTCGAAGTTCTCCATGCTTGCCACGGTGAAGCAGTGGTCGTTCGCGTCGCGGATAACCTCGAACTCGATTTCCTTCCATCCCTTCAACGACTCTTCTACAAGAATCTGCTTGCTGAAGGTGAACGAGCTTTCGGCCAACTTCACGAACTCCTCCTTATTCTGACAGATACCGCTACCAAGTCCGCCCAATGCATAAGCCGAACGAACCATCACGGGGAAGCCGATACGCTCAGCGGCGGCAATGGCATCCTCCATTGTCTCCACAGCCTGGCTGACGGGAGTCTTCATCTCTATCTCGTCGAGTTTCTTCACGAAGAGGTCGCGGTCCTCGGTGTACATGATGGCGTCAACCGATGTACCCAATACCTGTACGCCGTACTTTTCAAGGATACCACGAGTGTAGAGGTCTGTACCACAGTTCAATGCAGTCTGTCCACCAAAGGCGAGCAGAATGCCGTCGGGGCGTTCCTTCTTGATGATTTCTTCCACAAAGTAAGGTGTCACAGGCAAGAAATACACCTGGTCGGCAATACCCTCAGATGTCTGAATGGTGGCCACATTGGGGTTCACCAATACCGAACTGATACCCTCTTCGCGCAAGGCCTTCAACGCCTGCGAACCGCTGTAGTCAAACTCTCCGGCTTGACCAATCTTCAGTGCGCCCGAGCCGAGCACGAGCACTTTCTTCAGCTTCTTTTTCTCCATTGTTTTGTTACTATTTTTATATTTTGTTCTTTTACCTTTGTATTCGCACTTTCATTTCATTCTTTTTGCCGTTTTTTTTCTCCCACAGGGAAAATATTTTTCTCAGGTAGGGCAAAAAGTTTTTCCCTGTCTTCCAGTTTTTGACACCTCGCATATAAAGAAAATGCATCGCTCTTCCCAAGGGAAGGGAGCAATGCATTCACTTTTTTATACTATAATATGTCTGTCGGATTTGCCGACGAGTTGTTTAGTGTCCATACTTTCAGAATTTCGTGCAAAGTAACAACATATTTCTGACATAGCAAAGAAAAAAGGAGAGAACTTTGAGAAAAATAGGAGAAAAGAAAAAGGGCCGTGTTTAAAACACAGCCCCTCTTGGATTTTTAGGTTGGACTACCAGGATTCGAACCTGGAAAAACAGAACCAAAACCTGTTGTGTTACCATTACACCATAGTCCAATCATTATGTGCCTTCTGTTAAAAAGCGGTGCAAAGATAGTACTCTCTTGCGAATTCTCCAAAAAAATGGAGAAGAAAATGCGAAATTAGGCACAGATTGTGTGGTTTTAATGAATTTTAGCCCCTAATCAGGTGTAAAAACTCACCTCATCCGCACAATCCGTGCCTAAACTGATTGCTATTATTTGGCAATTACCAAGTAGTAATTTTTCTTACCGCGTTGTACGAGCAGATATTTCTCGTTCAACAAGTCGGCCGTAGTGATATCCTGATCGAAAGCCGCAAGTTTCTCCTTGTTCAACGATACACCGCCGCCCTGCACCAACTTGCGCATTTCACCCTTTGAGGGGAATACAGCCGCATTTTCAACGAAGAGGTCAACGGCCTTCACACCCTCGACGAGCAGATTCTTGTCAATCTCGAACTGGGGAACGCCTTCAAACACAGCCAACAAAGTAGCTTCGTCTAACTTATGAAGAGCTTCGCTCGTAGCATTTCCAAAGAGGATGCCTGAAGCCTCCACCGCTGCATTATAATCCTCCTCAGAGTGTACCATGATGGTAACTTCCTTGGCCAATCGTTTCTGCAACAGACGCAAGTGAGGAGCCTCGGTGTGCTCAGCAATGAGGGCATCAATCTCGTCCTTTTCGATGGAGGTGAAAATCTTGATGTAGCGGGCCGCATCCTCGTCACTCACGTTCAACCAGAACTGGTAGAACTTGTAAGGTGAAGTATAGGCAGGGTCGAGCCAGATGTTTCCGCTCTCAGTCTTACCAAATTTACCACCATCAGCCTTAGTGATCAAGGGGCAAGTGAGTGCATAAGCCTCACCACCTGTGGTACGACGGATAAGTTCAGTACCTGTTGTGATGTTTCCCCACTGGTCACTACCACCCACCTGCAACTTACAATTCTTGTGAGTATTCAAGTAGAGGAAGTCGTATCCCTGCAAGAGTTGGTAAGTAAACTCAGTGAAAGAAAGTCCGTCGCGAGCCTCACCATTGAGTCGTTTCTGCACACTATCCTTGGCCATCATGTAGTTGACGGTAATGTGCTTACCGATGTCGCGAGCAAAATCGAGGAAAGTGAAGTCCTTCATCCAATCATAGTTGTTCACCAATTCGGCCTTGTTTTCCGCATCGCTATTGAAATCGAGGAATTTCTCCAATTGCTTCTTGATGCATGCAACATTGTGGCTCAAGGTAGCCTCATCGAGGAGATTGCGCTCTTGTGACTTACCCGAGGGGTCGCCAATCATACCTGTGGCTCCTCCAATGAGTGCCAAAGGTTTGTGTCCGCAACGTTGCAAGTGACGCAACATCATCACACCGCACAAGTGTCCGATGTGCAACGAATCGGCCGTGGGGTCGATACCCAAGTAGGCCGTTACCATCTCTTTCGAGAGCAATTCTTCAGTGCCCGGCATCATGGTGTGCAACATGCCGCGCCATCTAAGTTCTTCTACAAAGTTCATTGTATCGTTTCGTTTTTTAGTTATTCTTCCATTAAAGCAGGTATAGGGGTTCATACCGAGCGGCAAAATTACGACCTTTTTAGGGAATAGCCAAGAAATCAGTAGGATTTTATGACCATTTGACACATCTGGTAACCACTTTTCAAAACTATACTACCTCAATTTTTTAGTTCTTGATAAAGAGCTACAGGTCCCAAATGCCACATCTTTGTCTCTTCAACTTCCAGTTTCTGATATGTTTCAGATTGGTATATTTTACTTATGGCTTCTACGACGCCAATACCTTCGTCAGCAACCAACATATCGGCCATCCAACTGATTTTAGACGGAAGAAAAAGATAAAGATTCTGCTGTGTCACATTCAGATTCATAAAACTACCTCCTTTGCTTGTATGAAAGTTAATGCTCGTAAGGACTTCGGAGTATGAAATAAGAATTGGTCAACAAGTTTGTACGTCTTTAGTTCTTTAATCAAAGTTTGCTTGTCAAGCACTCCTCCCTCATAAAGAGCAAATGCCGCATACACACGGTCATTGGCCACAGGGCCATAAACCACGTCATAAAAATGAATAAAGTTTCTATCTGTACGGTTAGCCATCACAAAATCCAACCATTCTTCCGTAGGTTCATTAAAAGACAGCCCATTCAAACCATTTACCTTTTCCTTATCCAAGAAATACTCATTGACATACCCTTTTGTAACTTTATGTCCTCCCATCCTACGCTTGACCCATGCTTCAGCCTGTTCATACGATGTAGTCACGTAAAAGCCAAGACCATAATCCAATGTACGGTTAGAATGACGGATTTCAGGAGTTTCCACCCGCTCCAAACTTCCATGATATACTTTCATTACTCCTTAGCTTTTCTGAGTTGGATAAATTCATCGATATCAGCCATAATCCATTGGCGACTTTGCGTATGCAGAATTTCGTAATGTTCATTCAAATACTCCAGTACACCATAGCTGTTCAGGAGCGAAAGGGTTTCAGCTCCTGTCAACCCCTTTTCAGTCTTGTATTGTTCTACGCAAAAAGAGATAAAATAGGCAATATCCAGTGTCCTCTTATCCATTATGGCTCAATATTATTTCTTTCTGCGCAAAAATAAATATTCTTTTTTGTATAGCCAAGAAATCAGTAGGATTTTATGACCATTTGACACATTCACACATAGGGAAGAAGGTTGTCGAAAATAAATTCAAGCACGGATTTCACGGATAAATCAGTGTAAACAACGAACAAAAAAACCGTATAATACGTGTCTGAAATAATCACTTCTTCACCACAGAGGTCAGTGGATGACGATTGCCCTTGATGTCCTTGATGAAGGCTTTGGCCGAGCCGAAGTTGAGATAGAGGTCGAGACGGACAGGAAGGTGATTCAAGTCATCGGTCACATAGAAGGTGATAACTTCTTGTTCGCGTCCCTTCTTATCATACTCCACCAGCGAGAGGACAAGGCATCGGTAAGTGGTTTCATCCCCATCCTCGGCCTTAATATTCTTCTTTCCGCGAAAGATAAGTGTCTGATTTTCCACTTTACGGCCAGTAGCCATCTGGAAATGGATTTTATCCCCCACCTTATAATCTTTAGGATCAAACGAACGAGCACGTTGGAGAATACTGAGCATGTCGTAAATACACTCGTCCATAGTGTCCTGCGTAGTCTTCACACTACCATCTCTGAACAGACGATGTTGCTTGGCGTGACTCTTTCCATTGGGATAACTAAACCATGCCTCGTCCACAGTGTATCGCTTTCCCTCCTCTGCCCCTTTGCGGAAATAGAGTGGTTCCATCTGGGTGGTCATCCGACTGATGAGTGTGTCGCGCATCTTGAAAAAGTTGTCGGCCCTACGACTACTGGTGGCAATGAGCGAAGTTTGGTATCCCTTTGTCCCATTGGGTAACGTAATGCCATCTGTCTTCAATCGCGAAGTACCTGCCTTGACCCATACAAACTTCCAATTGAAATACATTTCATAATCCAATTGCTCACCATCCTGAAAGGCATTGTTCTCAGCAGGGCATTGCGCACTGATGGTCAATGCATTGAATAACAAAAGGAGAATCATCCCCAAGACCTTACTCTTCCCCACATGGAGGAGAGCAGATAGTCCACTTATTGTATTATGAATCAAGTTTCGCATAGGCTATTGTATAATTTGGATTCGCCTCCCTCCACACGAAGGAGAGGGATGGGCGGTTTCCATATTATTGATTTTTCCTCTTACGTTCTTCTCGCTCAGCATTTTTACTACGGCGTTCCTTCTTCACCTCTGGCTTCTGCTTGGTGATGTCAAGAGGTTTCTGCTTCTCGATAGGAAGGGCTGTAATATCCCAATCCTGACGCATATCCCACAAGGCACGCACCTCCAATACATGAGGATAGTAGTAAACATGCTCGGGTTGGATGTGGTCGGCAAAGACTCCTGTATCCCATTTTCCATTGCCATTGGCATCGTCCACAATGCGTGCGTAATATTTTCCAGGATTGAGGAAAAAGAATTCTGCATGTCCCTTTACGATGGGCTCACGTCGCACAGCCTTGTCACTACCATTGAGCAACTCCACATAGGCATGAGACGAAAGGGCGGAAGAACCTCCCGTCATGTCAAAAGCCAATGTACCATAGTCGTCCAACGAACGCATTCTCATGGTTTGCTTAATCTTGTCGGTATGCAGACCATAGATACCCGTAAAGGCGGTAGAGTCGATGCTGAGTTCGTACTCTTGCTCGGGACGCCACTCTGCACGTATGCGATACTTACGAATTTGTCCCTCCATCTGCTCGAATCGATAAGGTATATCCTTCCACAACGTATCGACCTTCAAGCGCAAGTGTATGGCTTGCGTATCAACACGTGCCAACGGTTCATCAAAGGTAAGAGTAAGGGTCGCATACACATCTTTGATGCTTGTCAACTTGGATTTCAAGAACTTGATGGGAGGGAGTGTATCGGTCAGCTCCTCGCCATCCTTCAAGCGACGACGACGTTTCTTTAACTCCTTTTGGAACTCCTCCATTTCGCGTTCTTTGTCCTTCTGTATAGCTGCCAAGGTCTTCTTAGAGGCTAAAAGGAGTGTGTCAGTACACGGAGCAAGTTTTCCCAATGTATCGGTATAGAGGTAGTCGATTGTCAACTCTAAGGTGTCCAATCGGATGATGGCAGAGTCCTTAACCCAGTAATGAATGGTATCGTTATGCAGACTCTTTTCAATAATGAAAGCATCGGTCGCATCGAAGTTCAATCCTCTGAGAGTAGGCAAGGTGTCGGCCTTATCGGCAAAATAGATAGAGAACCTATTAGGGGTGGGACGTTCACTCTTAAGCAGGTATTGAGCAGAGAATTCCTCCTTGAATGCACGCAACACCAAATCATCGGGTAAATATCGGGTATAAGGCACATCTATGATAGTATCGATGATGAGCGAATCGATCCAAAAGGTATCCTTTCGAATCGCAGGTTCGCTATAAGGAACAACAACAGTGTCAAAGAATGCAATCATTTCACTCTTTTGACTAAACCGGTAGTCCTGGTCACTATCCTTCAATCCGTATATGTGATAAGTACCTGGCGCTACTCCTTTGATAGAGAAACGTCCAGAGGCATCGGTGCGCGAGATACGCTCAAGAGGCTTCGTAGTAAAAGCGGTATCCGAGAGGTCGGCATATAGTCCAACCTGCATTCCCTTGACAGGTTCCAGATTGGATGCTTCCAAGATGGTACCAGCAACCTCCATGGAGTCTATGGCATCGCCCGTAGAGAAGGTAAAGGCAAACTGCCCCATGGGATTTCCTTCGTTATTGTCGGTGATGGCATCGCCAAAGTCAATGGAGTATGTGGTGTGAGGTTTCAGGGAGTCCTGCAACTCCACAATGACACGCTTGCCATTGGTCTTAATCTCGGGTACATCGATTTGCGGGGGAGAGATGATAACCTTTTCCGACGCATTTTGAAGTTTGATGTATTCGTCAAACTCCAGCACAATGCGTTTCTCGTTGCTATTGATAGCGCCAATAGCCGGATGACTACGCACCATCACGGGAGGGGTCTCGTCATAGGCTCCACCATCGGGAGAAGCCATACGTGCGCATGAGGCAATCAATATGCCAAGTAGCACCAGTAGGCTAAAAAAGCGATTATATGTAGGTTGTTGAACCATTTCCTGTTTTTCCTATTCTATAACTATTATTTCTTACTTATTGAATGTCAGCATCTCATCGATGTATTCACGGGTATTACTTAGGCGAGGCACCTTGTGTTGTCCACCCAACTTTCCCTTAGCCTTGAGCCAATCATGAAACAGGTTGGGACGGGCAGGAACGACCTCAAGGAGTTGGAGAGTAATATCCTTGTACCGTTTGGCCTCATAGTCGCTATTCACCTGTTGCAAGGTTTCATCCAATACTTGAGCAAAATGCTCTATTGAATCGGGCATCATAGCAAACTCAATGAGCCACTGATGACGACATTTAGCATCAGTGTCCATAAACACTGGAGCAGCGGTGTACTCGCTCACTTGTGCCCCAGTAGCTGCACAAGCGGCCTGCAGGCCTTTCTCGGCATTCTCGACCACCAACTCCTCGCCAAAAGCATTGATGAAATGCTTGGTTCGTCCAGAGATAACAAACTTATAAGGATTTTTGCTCGTGAAGCGTACAGTATCACCAATCAAATATCGCCACAAGCCACACATATTACTGATGACTACAGCATAGTTACGCCCTAATTCTATACCGGTAAGGGGAACAATGTGAGGATTCTCTTTACCCAACTCCTCCATGGGGATAAACTCATAGAATACTCCGTAGTCCAACATCAGCATCATAGAAGGGTCAGAAGGATCATTTTGCACCCCGAAAAATCCTTCGCTGGCATTGTAGGTCTCACGATATTGCATACGTGATCCTCGGATAAGTTGCTGATAGGTCTCGCGATATGGTGCAAAACTTACTCCACCATGGAAAAAGACCTCTAAATTGGGCCATACCTCGTCCAATGACTGAGCACCAGTAATCTCCAACACTCGCTTGATGAGAGCCATCATCCATGAAGGAACTCCGGAAATGTTGGTAATATTCTTATGGATGGTACTACGCGCAATACGCTCCATCTTCTCCTCAAAATCACTCAACAATGCAGTCTGCTTATCAGGCACACGCAGGAAGTTAGCCATTGGGTTCATGTTCTCGATGAGGATGGCCGAAAGGTCACCCACAAGGCTATCCTTCAGGTTGTAGTTCGGAGCATGGCTTCCGCCTAAAATGACTCCCTTACCATCAAAGAAACGTGAATCAGGACGTGTCTGTAGATAATAAGCGACACAATCTACGGGTCCCATGTAGTGCATATGTTTCAACCCTTCAGCCGATACGGGAATAAACTTACTCTTGTCGTTCGTTGTTCCCGAAGATTTGGCGTACCACTTCACCTGTGAAGGCCACAACACATTTTGTGCTCCGTGACGCATACGCTCCACATAGGGTTTGATGTCATCATAGGATTGAATAGGCACACGCTTGGCATACTCCTCATATGTCCTGATGGTATGGTAGTCGTGCTCTACTCCCCATTCGGTACAGCAAGCCTTAGCCACCAAATTTTTCAGTTGCTTCATTTGCAGGGATTCTGCGTCCGTATCGTATGCTTGCAAAGCCCGTTGACGAGGCAACATGACCTTACTTATCAGCCCGGTTATCTTCATTTATTCAGTTTTATTACCCAAAAGAGATAAAATTTAGCCGCAAAAGTAGTGTAAACTTATGAAAATACCTATCTTTACACGCTGATTTTAACGATTGTTTCAGCAAAAGCAGTACTTTCAGTTTTTTTTGTAGGAAAAAAGGCTGTAATTACATGCTAAAAAATCATTTGAAAAACAGAGAGGAGTAAGGATGCGTATCGGAATTTTGACATCGGGCGGTGACTGTCCCGGCATCAATGCCACTATACGTGGTGTATGCAAAACAGCCATACTGAACTATGGAATGGAAGTCATAGGCATTCATGGTGGTTTCAAAGGACTGATAGACCTCGACTTTGAGGTGATGACCGAAAAATCTCTCACTGGCCTGCTCACCATGGGCGGTACCATCCTGGGTACTTCACGCGAAAAGCCATACAGTAAGAAGCAAGCAATTCCCGGTGTAGACAAACCTGCATTGCTGAAAGCAAACATTGAGAAGTTGGGGTTGGATGCCGTGGTGTGCATTGGAGGAAATGGTACTCAGAAGACTGCAGGGAAAATGGCTCGTGCTGGTATTCCTGTCATCGGTATACCCAAAACAATAGACAACGATGTGGCAGGTACTGATCTCTGCTTTGGATTCCATACGGCTGTCAGCATTGCCACAGAGGCCATTGACCGCCTGCATAGTACTGCCAGTGCCCACCGCCGTGTAATGGTAATCGAGGTGATGGGACACAAAGCTGGTTGGATAGCCCTCTATAGCGGCATGGCTGCTGGGGGCGATGTCATCTTGATACCCGAACGCCCGTATGACATGAATTGTATCTGCCAAGCCATCATGAACCGTATGCAACGAGGGAAAAACTATGCCATCGTAGTGGTAGCAGAGGGACTGCCTACGCCAAATCCTGGACGAGCAGGCGAATACATAGCCTCGACCATATCGGAAGTGACAGGTATAGAAGCACGTGAAACAGTACTGGGATACACCCAACGTGGCGGATCGCCTTGTTCATTTGACCGCATCCTTGCTACCCGTATGGGAAGCCATGCGGTAGAGTTGATAGCAGAACACAGATTTGGCCACATGGTAGCCGTCAACGGAGGAGACATCACCTCTGTCCCCTTGATTGAAGTTGCAGGCAATACACGCCTTGTTCCACCTGACCATGAACTTATTATCCAAGGGCAGCACATGGGTGTTTGTTTCGGAAAATAAAAGAAAATAAACACTTTTCTTTGTGCTTCAGTTTTCTTGCAGTATCTTTGCGCCCAATAACTATTAAACTTGAAACTAATTGTAAGTTATGAAAAAGACACTTGTAGATCTGTTTGAAGCGTCGGTTAGCAAATATCCCAACAACACATTCTTGTTGGAAAAGACCGGCAAACAGTTTGAACCTACTACTTACACCCAGGTGAAGGAGCAGGTATATCGTCTTGGTGCCGGACTTCAGGCATTAGGTGTTAAAAAGGGAGATACCATGGCTTTGTTGAGCGAGGGTCGAAACCTATGGGTCATTGGAGAATTGGCTATGTTTTATGCCGGTGCCATCAACGTACCCCTCAGCATTAAGTTGGAAGAGAGCAACGACCTGCTTTTCCGTCTAAAACATGGTGATGTGAAATTCATCATGGTCAGTGGCACCCAGTTGAAGAAAATACGTGCCATCAAGGACCAATTGACCCTTGTAGAGAAAATCATCGTCTTTGACGAGCAGAAGGAGTACGAGGATAAGGAAATCTCAGTACAAGAGGTACAAAAGATGGGTGACGAGTTCCTGAAGAACCACACTATGGAAGAGTTTCTCAGTGTGGCTCAATCAATCCAGAATGATGACTATGCTACCATCACTTACACCAGTGGTACTACTGCTGACCCCAAAGGTGTGGTACTTACCCACCGTAACTATACAGCCAACGTGGAGCAGTCGCTCACATTGGTCAACATTACAGAGGATTGGCGTACACTCATCATCCTGCCCCTCGACCACTGCTTTGCACACGTAGTAGGATTCTACATTATGATGTCCGTAGGTGCTACAGCTGCTACTACACAAGTAGGTCGCACTCCGTTGGAAACACTCAAGAACATTCCTCTCAACATTAAGGAAGTACGTCCGCACTTCATTCTCAGTGTACCCGCTTTGGCAAAGACCTTCAAGAAGAACATCGAACAGGGAATCCGCGCCAAGGGTCCCACAACAGTGAAACTCTTCAACTTCGGTCTAAAGGTACGTCAGGTGTACTTTGGCGAGAGCAACCTCGACTTCAAGGGATTCCGCTATCTGTTGAAACCCCTCGTATGGTTGTTCGACAAGATCCTTTTCTCAAAAGTACGCGAAAGTTTCGGTGGCGAACTCCGTTTCTTCATCGGTGGCGGTGCCTTGTTGGACAAAGATCTCCAAAAGTTCTATGTGGGTGTAGGAATGCCTATGTATCAAGGCTATGGATTGAGCGAGGCAACCCCCGTTATCTCAAGCAACGGCCCCGACCTTTATCGCTTCGGATCAAGCGGTAAACTTGTGAAACCCATCGACTTGAAGATTTGCGACAGTGAAGGTAAGGAACTTCCCGTAGGCGAAATGGGTGAAATCGTAGTGAAGGGTGAGAACGTGATGGCTGGATATTGGAAGAATCCTGAATCTACAGCTGAAACTGTACGTGACGGATACCTATACACTGGCGACCTCGGTTATATGACCAAAGAAGGACTTCTCTATGTGAAGGGACGTTTCAAAAGTCTGCTCATCGGTAGTGATGGTGAAAAGTATAGCCCCGAAGGCATCGAAGAAGCATTTGTGGAGAAATCACGCTACATCGATCAAGTAATGCTCTACAACAACCAATCAGCTTATACCACTGCAGTGGTTGTCCCCAACCGCGACCAACTCGTTCGCAAATTAAAGGAACAAGGACTCGGTCTCGACACAGAAGAAGGTCGCAAGGCAGCCCTTCAAAAATTGGAAAGCGAGTTGAACAAGTACAAGAAGGGTGGCGAATTCGAGGGTATGTTCCCCGAGCGTTGGTTGCCCAGCTGCTTCGCCGTGTTGTCCGAGCCGTTCACCGAGCAGAATCAGATGATCAACAGCACCATGAAGATGGTTCGTGGCAAAATCGAGAAGGCTTACGCCGACCGCATTGCATACATGTACACCGCTGAGGGCAAGCAATTGCTGAACCAACAGAACCTGGATGCGCTGAAGTAAAGAGTATCTTACATACAATTTATAGATAATGTAAAGGGCTGCACTATGTATGGTGCAGCCCTTTCATTTTGGAATATCCTCAAAAGTATTGATTACCCTCTAAATATACACTTTTGGTAAAAGATTTGGGAGGTAACCCTCATATCTAATATTCAACCTCTTAATACCAATATGCTTTCTGGCCCCATATTGAACAACAAGTCCACAATGCTGAGGTCAGGAAGAAATCCGTGACGGGCTGCAAATACTTGATAATAGGGTTGCGGAGTGTATCCGAGCAAGGTTTCAGTACAAGGACGTTTAGG
The DNA here is from genome assembly GCA_017560945.1 of Bacteroidaceae bacterium. Taxonomy (GTDB): domain Bacteria; phylum Bacteroidota; class Bacteroidia; order Bacteroidales; family Bacteroidaceae; genus Phocaeicola_A. The sequence continues at coordinate 66,815 of JAFZDY010000019.1, forward strand.
ATGAATTAGACTACGCAAGTCTGTGTCTCCCGCAGAGACTTCGCAAAGGTATTCTGTACTCATCTCTACACGTGGTTCGAAGCCAATGAGGCTACACACCAATTGGCGCAATTCTTCGTTGAAATCGAGTAGGAAGTCATACTTTCGTTCGTAAAAAGGACGAAAATCATCAGCATAATACTCAAAGAAGGGACTATGACGATAGGCAGACTCCAAAGCATTCCAATGTAGGTGGCGCCAATTTCCGTGGTCGCTGATACGAACATCACGCATAAGACACTTCTCTCCACCGTTACTTTCAGTAGGTATGGTAAGAGCCTGTGTTCCCTGAGCGGTGGCAATGATGCAACGGTTGCGATAGGTCTGCTTTACATAGTGCTCCCATTGTTCGATGCGTGCCCCCTCTGTAGCGGCATATAACTGCACGTAATATGAAACGGGTGCCAAATAGGCGGTAGAAAAGTGGTACATGATAAATGAGTATCTATAGGGCCCTCCCCCTTACCCCTCCGCAAGGGAGGGGAGTGAGATGTCTTGCAACTCCATTCACTCCTTCCCCTTGGGGAAGGCCGGGATGGGGTCCGTCTGTTGTCTATAATTTGTTTCCTATTCTCTCCCAACGATAGCTTTGATTCCAAGGTTGCGATGGGTCACGCGAGAACCAAATGAGGGAAACGCGACCAATGAGATGGTCAGCAGGTACGAAACCAAACAGGCGCGAGTCGGTAACATGAATAGAATTGCTGGCTGCTACCCAACAATAATCCTTTGTAAATCGGAATCCCTTGACAGGTGTACCATCCACGACCAGGGTGTTTCCCTTGAGAGTCGCATGTCTACCCTCGTGCAAATTGATGGTGTTACACAATAGTTTTGCATTCCAAGGATAAACCTTTACCAACTGACCTTTGGCGGGTATAACAAAAGGATGTACTCCTTCAGTCGTATCGGTTTGCAATGCCTTAAAATCAATCTGCCCATGCAACTCCTGCTTCAACAGATAGAGCTCGTAGTGACTAAAACTACGCACATATGCTCCGTTGTCGTATCCCAGCAATGGATTGTCGGCCATCCCTGTCTGTTGTAAGGCATTCAACATCAATTCCTCTTGTTCGCCAGGATAGGAGTAGAGGAACTTGTCATCGGGACTAATGATACCGTCGGATGTTGCCACTCGCTCGTGATTAAGCATCAGTGTATCACCTGGTTGACCTATACAACGACTGATGAAGACCTCTCGACTATCCATCGGCACGGAAGGGTCAGCAGGCGCAGGATTGTTGAACAGCACCACATCGCCCCTCTCGACTTCCGCAGGTGCCCAACGATGATAGCCAATGAGTGACGCAAAAGGTAGACGAAGACCATAACTCCACTTATTCACCAACACACGTTCGCCTCGATAGAGTGTATTCTCCATGCCATCCGATGGTATGGTGCACGAGGTGAAGGCAAATGTCCGCACAAGCAATACAAGACTGGCGGCAATCAGTAGAGTTAATAGAATGCGTTTCATATTTATCAATTACAAGTTATCACCCTGTTCACTAATCACTTGTGAGACGGGTTACTTAATATTATCTACCCACTTGAAGAGGCGTTTCCAACGGATACCGCCATCGAAGAGGCTACGATCCTTGTCCAACGACAACCAGATGAAGAGTGGCTTACCCACGATGTGATCCTCGGGCACAAATCCCCAATAGCGTGAGTCGGCGGAGTTATGTCGATTGTCGCCCTGCATCCAATAATAGTCCTGCTTGAAGGTATAGGTGTCAGTTTCCTCACCATTGATACGTATACGTCCATCGGACGTTACCTCCAGCGTATTGCCTTCGTACACGGCAATGGGGCGTTCGTATATGGGCAAGTTCTCCAATGTCAGGCGTATGCTTTCGCCCTTCTTAGGAATCCAGACAGGTCCGTAGTTGTCACACGTCCAATCCTTGTACATATTCAAGGGATAGAGGTCGCCATGTTCCTCTTCAGGATAGGGCTTTATGTCACGAACGATGTGCTTGTTGGCCAACAATCCCTGCTTGGCCTCTTCTGTCAAAGGCAGACAATACATAGTACCTTGCTGGTTGCGATTCATCAAATCTTCGTTACTGATTCCCAATTTTTGACTGAGTGCAACGGGGATAGGGCCATTGGTGGTTACCAAGTAGTTGTATTGCACATTGTCGGGCTCCTTGTTGGCTACACCATCCAGGTAGATGATGCGATTCTTAATCTGCAAAGTCTGACCAGGCAAACCTACGCAACGCTTCACATAGTTCTCGCGACGATCGGTAGGACGTGCGGTCACCTTGCCAAATTGTTGCGGATTCTGCTTGATATAGCGAGTTCCGTATGCATAGTTTTTCGCATATACGGCTCGTTGTTCAAGGGTGGTGAGCGAATCCATCACCACCTCCTGAGGGTTCAGTTGCGCACCATATCCGTAGGCCATGGTGTAATAGTCAGCATTCTGCACATTCAATGCTACAGTATCGCCCGAGGGATAGTTGAACACCACAATGTCGTTCAGTTGCACTTCGCCCAATCCCTTCACGCGTCGATACTCCCACTGAGGCCACTCGAGGTAACTCTTGCAATTGAGAATAGGTAATGTGTGTTGGGTCAATGGCATGGTAAGGGGGGTCTGTGGGATGCGAGGGCCATAACTCACCTTACTCACTGCTAAATAATCCCCTACGAGCAAAGATTTTTCCAAAGACGAGGTAGGAATTACGTAGTTCTGAAAGAAGAACTGATTCACGAAATATACGGCTATCAAGGCAAAGACGATGGCGTCCACCCAACCCATTATCCACACGAAGGTCTTGCTCTCCGACTTCTTCCACCATGTCCAAGGTATCTTCTTGCTAATGTAGGCATCGTAGATGAAGGGCACTACAAGTAATCCCCACCAACTACCTACCCAATAGAGGAAGAGCAGGTAAAGTATAGTGACGATGACGAACTTGACCCATTGCATACGTGGGTCAAATCTCTTTTCTATATCTTTATCAGTATTTTCTTTATTCTCCATATTACTTTCTCTTTAACTGTGCTTAAACTACTGCCAAGGCGTTGGCAGTACCCTGCCAATGGGTTGGAAGTACTCTGCCCAAGTATTGGCAGTGGCTTATTGTCCTAATCTTAATTGATGACGCAAATAAATGTACGATTAGAACTTGAACAAGTCGTCCATCCCAAGGAATCCTTCGTGATTGGCAGTATACTCAGCGGCCAACACGGCTCCGAGTGCAAATCCCTTTCGGCTATGAGCATCGTGTGTGATGGTGATGCAATCGGCTTCGGAGTCATAGCTAACAGAATGTATGCCGGGCACTTCATCTCGACGAATGGCCGAGATAGGAAATTCGTTAGCCAAACATTCAGTAGTGCCACTCACAGTACCATCGGGGGCAGTCAATGTACCCATCACCCATTTACTCTTGCGCTCGAGGTTCTCCATAATGCCCTCGGCCAATGTGATAGCCGTACCACTGGGGGCATCCAACTTGTGGATGTGGTGAGTCTCCTCCATACTAACCTCGTATTCAGGAAACTTGTTCATGATGTTGGCCAAATACTTGTTCACGGCCGAGAAGATGGCTACACCCAAACTGAAGTTACTACTCCAAAAGAGAGTCTTTCCACCTGTGGTGCAGAGTTGCTTCATCTCATCCAAGTGCTCGTCCAACCAACCAGTACTTCCCGACACCACCTTCACACCTGCGGCAAAGGCCTTCATATAGTTTTGGTAAGCCACGGTAGGTGCGGTGAATTCGATAGCCACATCGGCACTCTTGAAAGCGGCAGATTCAAACTCTTCTTGATTGTCAATATCGATAATGCTCACTATCTCATGACCACGGCTCAGGGCTATCTGCTCTATCATTTTACCCATCTTGCCATATCCAATTAATGCTATTTTCATCGTAAAATGTCAATTAAATGGTGCAAATTTAGGCAATTATCGCGGATATTCCTACATTTGTAGGATTTTTTAAAAGAACTACCATGGAATATCTCCTGCATTACACTTGGAAACACCGACTTTTTCCGTTAAAAGAACTGATAACAACCGACGGACAACCCGTGGAAGTCATCGACCCTGGCTTGCGAAACACTCACGCAGGCCCCGACTTCTTCAATGCCAAAATGAAGATTGGCGGCACCCTGTGGGTGGGTAATGTGGAGATTCACACTCGGGCAAGCGACTGGTATGCACACGGACACCAGGGAGACAGGGCTTATGACAATGTAATATTGCACGTGGTGGAAGAAGGCACGGATGAGTCACCCATAACCGACACATCGGGCCGCCCCATCCCTACACTGAGACTTCCGATACCATCGCGTGTGAGGGACAATTTCCAAGAGTTGATGCGCACCGAGGAATATCCACGATGTCACGACATCATCCCCACTCTACCCCGACTGACCGTACATAGTTACCTCAGTGCCTTGCACACCGAACGACTCACCCACAAAGCCGAGCGCATCGAACACTATCGCCAACAACATGAGCTCAACTGGGAAGAGGCATTCTTCATCACCCTTGCCCGCAATTTCGGATTTGGAGTCAATGGCGAAGCCTTCGAGGAGTGGGCACAACACATATCCCTCAGAGCGGTAAACAAGCACAGGGACGACCTTTTCCAAATAGAAGCCATCTTCTTCGGACAAGCAGGATTGCTTCATACCTCGGATTGTACGGACGAGTACTACCAACGTTTGCAACGCGAATATGCTTATTTGGCTCACAAGTTCGAGATGCGCCCTATGGATATGGTGCGTTGGCGCTTCCTACGAATGCGCCCTACCAATTTCCCCCACATACGTTTGGCACAATTGGCAAACCTCTACTTCAAAGGCGAAGGACTACTCAGCCGTTTACTTGAAGCAACATCAGTAGAGGAAGTCAGCCACATGCTTATGGCCGAGCCTTCGGAATATTGGCAAACCCACTACACCTTTGGCAACGCTTCACCCACACGTAGCAAACAACTGAGCCGAACGACCAAACATTTGCTCATCATCAACACCGTCAGCCCCTTCCTATACGCATACGGAAGGTACATGAACAACGAAGCCCTTTGTCAACGAGCCGTCAGTTTGTTGGAAGAATTGAAGGCCGAAGACAACCGCATCATTCGCATTTGGCGCGAGTGTGGATTGAAGGTGGACAATGCAGCCGACTCACAGGCGCTCATCCAGCTGAAGCGTGAATATTGCGACGTAAAAAAATGCCTCCATTGTCGCTTCGGGTACGAATATTTAATTAAAAAGAAAAGAATAAATGAATTATACATTTGAACTGAAAATGAAGGTGCGCGACTATGAGTGCGACCTGCAAGGCATCGTCAACAATGCCAACTACCAACACTATATTGAACACACTCGCCACGAGTATTTAACGTCACGTGGCATCAGTTTTGCACAAATGCATGCCAATGGTATCGATGCCGTGGTAGCACGCCTCACCATGTCGTTCAAGACCCCCCTTACAAGTGGCGATGAATTTGTCTCCAAACTCTACCTCAAACGCGAAGGCATCAAATATGTCTTCTATCAGGACATCTTCCGTCTGCCAGATATGAAGTGTGTGATGAAGGCCGTGGTAGACACCGTATGCTTGGTAAACGGCCGACTTGGAACATGCGACGAATTGGATCAAAAACTAACATTCAATGAATAACCCTATGAAGCCCGAGGAAGTTCTCCATTGCCTGGCCTTGCAACAAATGCCAGGAATAGGACTCGTGAGTGCACGTGTGCTCTACGATGTATTTGGCAACGCCATAGACGTGTTTACCCACAAGGACGAACTTATCCACTACACCCAACCCACACAACGCAAACTCATCAAACAACTGGAGAATGCCGAGGTTTTCCGCCGTGCCGAACGTGAGTTGCAATTTGCTCAAAAGAATGGCATTGAAGCCATCTGCATAGGTGACCGACGTTATCCTTCTCGACTTCGTGAGTGCCCCGATGCCCCGCTGGTACTCTTCTTCAAAGGAGCAGCCAACTTGAATGCATTGCGAGTCGTAAGCCTGGTGGGTACTCGCAAATCCACCGACTATGGACGACAACTCTGCAACGATTTCATCCGCGACCTTAAGGCATTGTGCCCCGAAGTTCTCATCGTCAGCGGATTGGCTTACGGAATCGACATAGCCGCCCACCGTGCCGCATTGGACAATCAACTCCCCACCGTAGGGGTATTGGCACACGGGCTTGACCGCATCTATCCCTCCGTACATCGCAATACCGCCATAGAGATGTTGGAGCAGGGCGGATTGCTCACCGAGTACATGAGCGAGACAAACCCCGATCGCCCATTTTTTGTACAACGAAATCGCATAGTAGCAGGTATGGCCGATGCCACCATTGTGGTAGAAAGTGCCTCCAAAGGTGGTGCACTCATCACCGCTGGATTGGCTACTGATTACCACCGCGATTGTTTTGCCTTCCCTGGCCGTATAAATGAGCCTTATTCGCAAGGATGCAATGCCCTGATACGAGACAATAAAGCCGCGCTCATTACCTCTGCCGAAGACTTTGTAAAGGCTATGTCGTGGGACATCTCTCCTAACAACCGCCAAACTCCGCAAGCCATCCAACGACAACTCTTCCTCGACCTCACACCTGAGGAAGAGGTACTCGTATCAGTTCTTCGCCCCCATCGCGATGGATTGCAAATAAACACACTTGTAGTGGAAGCCGACATCCCTATCAATCGAGCCAGTGCGCTATTGTTCGAATTAGAAATGAAGGGAGTAGTCAAAGCACTTGCCGGAGGAGTGTACAAGGTGATATAGAATACAAAAAAAATGGATGGTAAAAGCACTTTCAAGAAGTTCATTACCATCCATCTGTCGGAAAGAGGCGACTCGAACGCCCGACCCCTACGTCCCGAACGTAGTGCGCTACCAACTGCGCTACTTTCCGCCGTTTTGCGGGTGCAAAGATACGCACTTTCCAAAGAAATGCCAAATATTTTGTGTTTTTTTCCGAAACTATTAGGAAATACAGAAAAAAGCAGTATCTTTGCACCCGCATTTGAAAAATGCTATGTTGGTGCCATAGCTCAGTTGGTAGAGCAAAGGACTGAAAATCCTTGTGTCCCCGGTTCGATTCCTGGTGGCACCACAAAGAAAATCGCTAATAGCTAAATAATCAAGCTGTTAGCGATTTTTCTTTTTGTCCTTTTCGATGAAATGTCACCACATTGTCACCACATTTTATCCTTATCACCACACAATTTTCAAAATAAGGGAAAATAAAATGCCCATCTACCGATGCGGGCGGCAAACAGACATTAACAGGATTTGAATAGAAAAACATTAGAATCTATCAATCTTTCTCCTTTTATAGCGGAAAATCTTATTCTCTTTTACCGCCTCGTCAATTTCGGCAGCATCATATAGGATGCGCCCACCAATTTTCTTTTCTCGGATTTCTCCACGCTTCACCATTTCTATCACAGTCGGATTAGTCACGTGCAATATCTCACACAATTCCTTGCGTGTGTAATATTTCGGCTTATTGGATTCCTCTGCCTTAATCTTCGCTATAACTTTATCGGCAATAGTGTCGGCAAGATTTTCAAGCACGGTATTCAATGGAGTCTGCAAATTGCTTAATGATTCTAATCCTGTTATCATATTTTCGAGTGTTTAATTATCCTTGTTTTTTGAATTACACCACAAAGTTATATCCCATTTTACCATTCGCATTATAAACGTGGCGGCATGTATCGGCTGACCGATATTTACCATAAAACGCGGTGGAAATCAAAAATATAGTATGATTTTAAAGTATGATTTTGAAAATAATTTTAATTTTTCATAGGTTTTAGGCGTTAATTTATGTCAATTTGATTTTGTTTGTAAAAAGCATTATAACTTTGAGTTGCGGCGCGGCAAAATTGAGTACAAATTTTAATGAAAAAGAATAATGGAAAATGTATTTTTTGATGAGCAAAAAATGAACAAGAACATTCAGTTTACACTTTCGGCAGTGAAAGAGAATCTTGACAAAGACGGGAATCTCATTTTGCCGAAACAGGTTCCTTTAGACGATGCAGTAGACCTATTTGTACAAATGGCTAAACAACCTAATAAGACATTTGAGGATATAGCCAAGTCGTCTAAAAAGGCAGCTACACTGGTAAATCTTCTCCTTCATGGAACTAATTTAGCAATGAAGATTGAAGAGGGAATAAAGAAGGAGGACATTTCCCCTGAACTTGTTGAGGAGCTTAATAAACTTATAGACGAATTTGGAAATGATACAGATATTTCCCAAAAAACAAGCACAAAACCTCATAAAGCAGAACCGGAGTTTTCAACCTACATTATAGATCAATCTTGCGCAAATGAAATAAAGATGGTTATGCACGATGCCATTGCAGACAGACAAGGCAAGGATGCTATCATTATTATCGTGTGCGCTATGGAACTTGGCATTATAACCCGCTTGCCATACCTTGCAGCCAAAAAGGAGTTCCCTTGCGTGGGTGGTCGTTCCAATTACAACAAATATCTCTCTGATGGTTTCCTTGACTCCGAGAAAGAGCCGATAAAACTGCTATTCAAAAAGCGCTTACCACAGCTCTTTTCGTAGATTCTTTATCTCATAGAATGGCATTTAAC
>JAFZDY010000020.1 GCA_017560945.1 Bacteroidaceae bacterium
ACTACACTGATACACCTATTTATATATATACGTGCGCGAGATGACTAAATCTCAATTAAAAACAAGCGCTTTTTTTTGCCTGAAGGGGAAAATAAATTTCAAAGTGGGGGAGAAAATAAGAAAAGGGAAGGGAGAAAAGAATGGGGAGGGTAACTTTCTTAGTACACCTTGCCTTATCTTTTGTGGTAGAGTTGCGAGAAAGACGAAAAATATAACTATCTTTGCGGCAATATATACTTATGATGTTGAGATGAAAGATTTTCTAAAATTTACATTGGCATCCTTTACTGGCATTTTGTTAGCAGGAGGAGTTCTTTTAATATTGGGTATCATCGCTTTAGTCGGCATAATTGCGGCCTCATCCGAGCCATCCGTTCAAGTGAATCCGCAAAGTGTGTTCGTATTGAAACTGAACAAGCCTATCGAAGAACGCGCAATCGAGGACCCTTTGACCTTGATAATGGGGGAAGAATATGCGAGTATGGGGTTGAACGATGTGCTGACTTCGATTCAAAGAGCAAAGGAGCATGATAACATTTGTGGTATTTACATAGAAGCTGGCTACTACATCGACTATCCGATTGCGATACTCGAGGAGATGCGCCGAGCCTTGCTCGATTTCAAGGAAAGTGGAAAATTCGTTGTCGCCTATGGAGACAACTATACTCAAGACGAGTACTACCTATGTAGTGTAGCCGACAAGGTAATGCTGAATCCACAAGGTGTTATCGATTGGGTAGGTTTGAGCGAGAATCCAGTTTTCTTAAAGCGATTATTGGAGAAGATTGGCGTAGAGGTAGAGATATTCAAGGTTGGTACTTACAAATCGGCCGTAGAGCCATTCATCAATACAAAGATGAGCGACGCCTCTCGTGAACAGACGAATGCCTACCTACTCTCCATCTGGCAACACATGGTAGAAGACGTGGCCACATCAAGAGGCCTCAGCATTACACAACTGAACGAATATGCCGATCAGATGCTATCGATGAGCCCTTCGGAAGATTTCATCCAAGCAGGATTAGCCGATACACTGACGTACAAGGCGGACGTCGTGACTTACTTAAAACGACTGACCCACAACGATATAAACAAAGACATCCGTTCATTGAGCATGAAGGAGATGATACGCATCGAACAAGTGACTTTACCCCACCCAAAGAACACCATTGCCGTATATTATGCAGGAGGCGAAATAGTGGACAATGCAACACCAATATCCCTTGGCACTACAGAGGGTATCGATGGAAACAAGATGTGCAAAGACCTTAGTCAATTGCGTGAAGACGACAATGTAAAAGCGGTGGTATTGCGTGTAAATTCCCCTGGTGGAAGTGCATTTGCCTCTGAACAAATATGGCACGAAGTGGTAAAACTGAAGGCTATAAAACCCGTCATCGTATCGATGGGAAGTGCTGCCGCCTCAGGTGGATACTATATCTCGTGTGCGGCTGATAGTATCTTTGCAGAAGCATCCACACTGACTGGTTCGATAGGTATCTATGGTATGATTCCCAATATGAAAGACTTAGTTACAGAAAAAATAGGATTGGACTTTGACGTTGTCAAGACCAACTCACATAGCGATATGAATTTCCCCATCAGAGCATTGAGCGAAAGCGAAAAGACCTTCATACAGAAGAATGTAGAACGCGGATACGCACTATTTGTAAAACGTTGCGCTGAAGGTAGAGGCATGAGCGAAGAGGCTATCAGAAAAGTAGCAGAAGGCCGTGTATGGACAGGCGCGATGGCGAAAGAAATCGGATTGGTAGACGAATTGGGAGGTATCAACGAAGCGATAAAAGCCGCATCGGAGAAGGCACAATTAGAGGAGTTTGCCATCTCATATTATCCAGAAAAGCAAGATCCTCTTTCTCAATTATTGCAAAGTGGAAAGGAGGATTACATCAATAGCCAACTAAGGGGAAAAGCTGGCCACTACTACGATTACTTGAACATCGTACACCGCCTGCAACACCTCAATCCCATGCAAGCACATATGGGATTTTATCCAAACATCTAAACAATTTATGCATATGGAAGGCGACCTCATCAAAATAAACAAGTGGCTTTACCCCTTCTCATTCCTATATGGGATGGGAGTCAATCTGCGCAACCAATTGTTTGATTGGGGACTACTCCCCTCACGCAGTTACGATGTACCTATCATCTGTATCGGCAATATCACCGTAGGAGGCACAGGCAAAACCCCTCATACTGAGTATTTAATAAAGTTGTTACAAAAAAACTTCCAAGTAGCTGTACTCAGCAGAGGCTACAAACGTAAATCCAGGGGATTCGTCTTAGCCACCTCCAAAACCCCTATGACTGAAATAGGAGACGAGCCCTACCAGATGAAACAAAAATTCCCACACATATATGTGGCCGTAGATGCCGATCGATGCAATGGCGTCGAACAACTCTGTGCGCCCCACATTTCTCCTGAAGTAGAAGTAATACTATTGGACGATGCCTACCAACACCGTTATGTAAAACCAGGCATCAACATTTTGCTTGTCGATTACCATCGCATGATAGGTGAGGATGTTCTTCTTCCTGCTGGGCGCTTGCGCGAACCTGAAAGAGGAAAAAGTCGCGCCAACATCGTCATCGTTACAAAGTGCCCCCCCAACATGAAGCCGATGGATTATCGCATTATCAACAAACAAATGGAGTTATACCCTTATCAAAAGTTGTATTTCTCCACCCTTACGTATGATGAATTGACTCCACTTAACCATGCTATTGGAGAATCTCCATCGACCCGTCCCCTCTCTTCATTAGAGAAAGATGAGAAAGTGCTACTCTTGACAGGCATTGCTTCACCCAAGCAACTTTTACAAGATTTGGAGCAATACACCTCACACATCGAGACGGCAACATATCCTGACCATCATGCCTTCACGGCCAAAGATATTGCTCATGTGAAGAGACAATTTGAGCAAATGGGCGAAGGTAAAAAACTTATCATCACCACAGAAAAGGATGCTACCCGCCTTGTCAACAACCCTCATTTGGATGAGACATTAAGGAACTCCATATACATCCTACCCGTAAAAATAGAATTTCTACAAGAACAACAAGAATCGTTCAACGAAAACATCATAAGTTATGTTAGAGCAAATTCAAGAAACAGCATCCTTCATAAAGGAAAGAATGCACACCACTCCTGAAACTGCTGTCATTTTAGGTAGTGGATTGGGCAAATTGGTGGGCGAAATGACGGACACCTACGAAATCGAATATAAAGAGATACCTCATTTTCCTGTATCTACCGTTGAAGGACACTCTGGCCGTCTGATATTTGGACGATTAGGAAACAAGGACATCATAGCCATGCAAGGACGTTTCCACTACTACGAGGGATACTCCATGAAAGAGGTAACCTTTCCAGTCAGAGTTATGCACGAATTAGGGATCAAGACTCTTTTTGTTTCCAATGCCGCTGGAGGTACTAACCCAACTTTTGAAATCGGCGATCTGATGATCATCACTGACCACATCAATTTCTTCCCTGAGCACCCCCTACGAGGAAAGAACATCAGTTATGGTCCCCGTTTCCCTGATATGAGCGAAGCCTATGACCACTCTCTCATTGCCCGTGCAAAGGAAATTGCGGAAGCTAAAGGAATAACCGTTCGCGAAGGAGTTTACATTGGCACCCAAGGTCCTACTTACGAAACACCATCCGAGTATCGTATGTTTGCCCGTTGGGGAGCCGATGCCGTAGGTATGTCTACCGTACCCGAAGTCATTGTCGCCAATCATTGCGGAATGAAGGTATTTGGAATCTCCGTTATTACAGACTTAGGAGTAGAAGGAAAAATCGTCGAGGTAAGTCACGAAGATGTACAAAAAGCAGCAGATGCTGCCCAACCTCGAATGACAACCATCATGAGAGAAATGATACAATAAGAAATGAGTGAAAACAAAATAAGAATAACACAACAATGAACGAACATCAACGAACTGAAATAGCAACCCTCGGTGAATTTGGTCTTATCCGCCGATTGACCGAAGACATCAAACTCACAAACGAATCTACCCACTATGGCGTGGGTGATGATTGCGCCGTACTCTCCTACCCTGCCGACCGCGAGGTATTGGTTACCACCGACATGTTAATGGAGGGCGTACATTTCGACTTAACCTATGTACCATTGAAGCATTTAGGTTACAAAGCCGCAATGGTAAACTTGAGCGACATCTATGCCATGAATGGCATACCTCGTCAACTTACCGTATCATTGGCTTTGAGCAAACGCTTTTGTATCGAAGATATAGAAGACCTCTATGATGGCATCCGCTTAGCTTGCGAGCAGCATGGAGTAGACATTGTAGGAGGCAACACAACCTCCAGCCTCACAGGTTTAGCAATCAGCATCACCTGCATAGGCGAAGCCCACAAAGAAGACATCGTTTATCGCAATGGAGCCAAGGAGACAAATCTCATCTGTGTGACCGGAGATTTAGGTGCCGCTTACATGGGATTGCAACTGCTCGAGCGTGAGAAGTCTGTATTCAAGGGACAAAAAGAGGTTCAACCCGACTTTGCCGGGAAAGAATACCTGCTTGAACGCCAATTGAAACCTGAAGCCCGTCGCGACATCATTCACCAATTGGCTGAAGCGGGCGTGAAACCTACTGCCATGATAGACATCAGCGACGGCCTTTCCAGCGAACTGATGCACATCTGCACCCAAAGCCATGTAGGATGCCGCATCTACGAGGAGCACTTGCCCATTGATTACCAAACCGCAGTGATGGCTGAAGAGTTGAACATGAACGTAACCACCTGCGCACTGAACGGAGGTGAGGATTACGAACTACTCTTCACCGTACCCATCGCAGACCACGAAAAGGTATCGAAAATGGAGGGGGTTAAACTCATTGGACACATCACGAAAGAGGAATTGGGATGCGGCCTCATCACCCGCGACGGACAAGAGTTTGAATTAAAAGCACAAGGATGGAATCCCTTGAAGGAAGAAGAAAAATAACAAAATAATAAAAGTGAAGCGGCTTGCATTCTAATTGATGCAAGCCGCTTCACTTTTATTATCATTGAGAATCACTTTGCCTCCCATCCTAAGGCACTAGCACCTAATACGGCCGCATCAGCCTCCTTCAATTCAGAAAGAAGAATTCGCGTTTTACCCTTAAATATTGGCATGACGTGGGCATCCACGGTCTCACGAATGGGATTCATAATATATTCACCAGCCTTGGTCAAGCCACCAAACAAAACTATAGCCTCAGGACTACTGAATACTATGAAATCCGTTATGGCACGTCCCAAAATTTCACCCGTGCGTTGGAATATCTCCAATGCTAATTTATCACCCTTCACAGCAGCATCGTACACATCTTTAGAAGTTATCTTCTCGATAGGAAGTTCTCTCAATAAACTTGGTTCTGCACTAATGGCCAACGCCTCACGTGTAGTACGTGCCACACCCGTAGCCGAACAATAGGTCTCTAAGCATCCTCGTCGGCCACAACCACAAAGGCGTGCTTCCGAGGAACGATCTACACACACGTGACCCAACTCACCAGCGAAGCCATCGTGACCATATACCAACTGACCATTGACAACAATACCACTACCTACACCGGTGCCCAATGTAATCATAATAAAATTCTTCATACCTCGAGCCACACCATAAGTCATCTCACCCAAGGCGGCCGCATTGGCATCATTGGTCATCGCCACAGGAAGCCCCACTTTTTCTTTAAACATTGCTGCCAATGGGACAATTCCTTTCCATGGCAGATTCGGTGCCTGTTCAATGGTACCACGGTAGTAGTTGGCATTCGGTGCACCGATGCCCATGCCGCGGAAGTTCTCCACCCCACCATGTTTCTCAATCATCGGAATCAACTTGGCACACACAGTCTCCACATACTCTTCCACCTGTGTGTACTGTCCCGTTTTCACCGCATCGGTCGCCAGTATCTGTCCCTGCTGGTCCACGATGCCCATCACGGTGTTCGTTCCACCTATATCCATGCCCACCACATAGGGTTTACCTGTTGATGTCTCCATATCTTTTATTCTTATTATCATTTAGTGATACGCAAAGGAAGGAAAGATTTTAGAGTTTGACAAATCTTTTTTCCCTTTTCTTTATTCACTTTATTAAAATTAACGGTTTAAGAAGACAATGTATCACCCACATGGTCTCGCTTTCAACCCTAACCACGTTTCTTCTCATAGATTACTTCATAAATGCGTGATAAATTCACGAATGTTACGTATCTTTGTCCCGTACTAACGACACATAAATGATGAGAACTAGGAATACATATTATATTTTCATCCTGTTGACGACCCTTTTCCTCTCGTCGTGCGCTTCCTTATCCCGATACCCAGGTGTAGGTCGCATCCGTCGTTACACCGTCAGCAATCCACAAGTGCCTGAATCTTTCGAAGGATTCCGTATTGCTTTCGCAAGCGATTTTCATTTAAAGAGTAAATATAAGTATCGTCACCTCCAACACACTGTAAGAGCCCTATTAGACGAGCAACCCGATGTCCTCCTATTGGGCGGTGACTATCAAGAGGGTTGTCAATACGTCGAAACATTATTTTCCACAATTGGGGAAATTAAACCACCCCATGGAGTCTATGCCGTATTAGGCAATAACGACTACGAGCGTTGTACCGACGAGATACGCCGCGCCATGCAGGACAATGGCATACGTCTGCTTGAGCATGAGACTGACACCATCACACGCGGTGGGCAGAATATTATCTTAGCAGGTGTCGCCAATGGATTCGATTTAAAGCACTATAATATACCACCAACCATTGCGCTCAACGACGATAATTATGTAGTAATGATTACCCATACACCCGACTATACCGAGGATGTAGATATCATCCACACCGACTTGGTTTTGGCAGGACACACTCATGGCGGACAGGTAACTCTGTTCGGATGGATAGTCCCCGAAACCGGTTCAAAATATGGTCGCCGTTTTCTCAGTGGATTAAACTATAACAACCAAGGAATCCCCGTCATTACCAGCAACGGATTAGGAACTTCCCGCAAGAACATCCGCGCAGGCGCTCGTAGCGACATAATAATAGTTACATTAATTAGAGAAGCTTCCTCTTCCCAAAAGGGAAATGGCAAATAATGAGAGAATATATTTTAAAAGATAGAATAAGTAACCATATAAATTAAGGAGCGTATGAAAAAAGTATTATCCATACTTCTAATCCTTACATTGCTTGGACAATCCCAGGCTTGGGGTAAACGTGAGAAGGAAATAGAAGTCCTATTCGAGACATCCGCAGGCGACTTCCGTGTAGCATTATACAATGAAACACCTCTGCATCGTGACAACTTCATAAAATTGGTAGACGAGGGATTTTATGATAGCCTACTGATACATCGAACCATCTTAGGATTTATGGTACAGATGGGTGATCCCAACTCCCGTCATGCCAAATCTGGCGAGTTACTTGGAGGTGGAAAACCTGCATACACCATACCTGCCGAGATACGTTTCCCAACCTTGTTTCATCGCCGTGGAGCACTATCCATGGCACGCGAACCGGATGACATAAATCCAGAAATGGCCTCCAGTGGTTCACAATTTTTCATTGTCACAGGCCGTCCATATATGCCACAAGACTTGAAACCTATAGAAGCAAGGGTACATGCCGTCACAGAAGGAGCATACCGATACACCGATAAAGTACGCCAAGTGTACCAAGACTATGGAGGAGCCCCTCATCTCGACGGTCAATATACAGTTTTTGGGCATGTAGTAGACGGAATGAAAATCATAAACCAAATACAGATGGTACCCACAGATGAGAACGATCGACCGGAGGAGGACATACGCATCATCCGCGCCACGATAATTAAGTGAAAACCAACTTTCATACATCATTTTTGCAAACTCGGAATAGCAGATTTACCTTATAAATCTTAAAAGTTTGTTAATAAAGAAATCTTTTATTGATAAGTTTTTTATTCCTGAAATATTTTGGTAATTTTGTACGCGCTTAACAAGGGCTTTTTCGCAACGTTCCTTGAACAGGCAAAATAACAAGTAGAAATAGACAATAAGAATAATAACTTTTTTTAAATCATTTTTTAACAATGGCAAATTTAGATTTAAGCAAGTATGGCATCGTTGACGCGGTTGAGGTATTGCACAACCCCTCTTACGATGTTTTGTTCGCTGAAGAAACAAAGCCCGAACTCGAAGGCTTTGAAAAGGGTCAGGTTACTGAACTCGGTACTGTAAACGTAATGACTGGTGTTTACACCGGCCGTTCACCCAAGGACAAGTTCTTTGTAATGAACGAAGCCAGCAAGGACACTGTATGGTGGACTTCTGAGGAATATAAGAACGACAACAAGCCCTGCTCTGAAGAAGCATGGAACGACTTGAAGGCTAAGGCTATCAAGCAGTTGAGCGGCAAGCGTTTGTTCGTAGTTGATACTTTCTGCGGTGCAAATCCTGCAACTCGTTTGAAAGTACGTTTCATCATGGAAGTTGCATGGCAGGCTCACTTCGTGACCAACATGTTCATCCGTCCTACTGCTGAAGAGTTGGAAGCTTATGGCGAACCCGATTTCGTATGCTACAACGCTTCTAAGGCTAAGGTTGACAACTATCAGGAGTTGGGCTTGAACTCTGAGACAGCAACTGTGTTCAACCTCAAGACTAACGAGCAGGTGATCCTCAACACTTGGTATGGTGGTGAAATGAAGAAGGGTATGTTCTCTATCATGAACTACTTGAATCCTTTGAAGGGTATCGCTTCAATGCACTGTTCTGCTAATACAAACATGGAA
>JAFZDY010000021.1 GCA_017560945.1 Bacteroidaceae bacterium
GACCCTCAGCTTGGAAGGCTAATGCTCTATCAACTGAGCTACTTCCGCAATTTTAGTGGGCAAAGATGGATTCGAACCACCGAAGGCGTAAGCCAGCAGATTTACAGTCTGCCCCATTTGGCCACTCTGGTATTTGCCCAACGTTTCCTTTTCAGGAGAGCCTCTTGTCGGATTCGAACCAACGACCCCGAGATTACAAATCACGTGCTCTGGCCAACTGAGCTAAAGAGGCAATTCTAAAAATTTGCAGCCTTGCACTAGGCTCGGTGCGAAAACGGCTGCAAATTTAGATGTTTATTTTGAAATACACAAACTTTTTGCAACTTTTTTATTTGTTGCCTTGTTTTTCTTTATATTTCAACAATTGTTTTTCAAGGGCATCCACCCCTTCGTCTATTGATTCTTCAAATGTGTCGCACACCTTTCCAACGTAAAAATCTCCATTCGGAACGAACACGCGGATACCTGCTTCCTTATTATTAGCAGTCTCAGGCTTCACGACTTTCAATGACACCTCTACCTTTCTTATTTCGTCGCAATACTTTTCGAGTTTGCCCACTTTCTTTTGAACAAACGCTTGCAACTTTTCAGTTGCATCGAAATGGATAGATTGAATTCTAATGTCCATACGTACCTCCTTTTGGTTTATGCTCTTGGATGAGCGAGTTTATAAACTTCTTTTAATTCTTCAAACGTAGTATGGGTATAAATCTGCGTTGCCGCCAAACTTGCATGTCCCAACAGTTCCTTTACAACATTCAACTCAGCATGATTGTTGAGCATCGAGGTTGCGAACGAATGCCGAAGCACATGAGGGCTTCGCTTATTCATGCTTACCACTTTTGAAAGACTTCTCTTAACCAATTCAGAAACCGTTGCCTTGCTTATCCGTCCTCCTCTGCTATTTATAAAAAGAGCATCAGTCAACCGGAGGCAAAACTGGTTGTTCCTTATATCCATATACTCAAGCAACGACCGACGTAACTCTTCACCAAACGGTATATACCGCTGCTTGTTTCTCTTCCCTGTCACCTTCAATCGATTAGCGGTGAAATCCACATCGCGATCATCAATCCCTACAAGTTCCGACAAGCGAACGCCTGTAGTATAAAAGGTCTCGATTATCATCTTATCCCGGCAGGCTTCAAAGCCTTCACCAAAGTCCACTTCGTCCAACAAGCGGTTCATGTCAGCCTCCTTCACAAAGTACGGCAGAGGCTTCCCCATCTTGGGACCCTGCACCTTGGACATCGGATTTATCTTCACGACATCCCTACGCAACAGGAATTTATAAAAAGACCGCAATGCGCTCAACTTTCGATTCACCGAAGAGGCCTTGCGACCTGTTTCCATCAAATAGACAATCCATCGGCGAACGATATCAACATCGATGACCTCCCACTCCAACGTACAGTCTTCTTCGCGGAAGAAATCTCGAAACTGCTCCAAATCTACCCGATAATTTTCTATCGTTCGTTCAGAGTAGTTGCGCTCGAGGCTCAGATAATCAAGGAAAGATTCTATCAACATAAGTGTCGCCTTAATTATTCAGCGACGAAAATACGCAAAAGAATTCAATAATCCAAAGAATTGCTGGATTATTTGCTAACTTTTAATCAATCTTCTACTTGATGGAGCTTCTGAACATACACAGCACGCTCTCTCTTGAGACGGTTCTTTACAGACGGTTTGTCAAACTGCTGACGAGCTCTCAACTCTTTTACAACACCGGTCTTCTCAAACTTTCTCTTGAACTTTTTCAGCGCTCTCTCAATGTTTTCGCCTTCTTTTACAGGTACTACAATCATTTTGTTTTTTAATTAATTATTAGTTAAAACGGTAATTTTCACAAAATCAGGGCGCAAAATTACACATACTTTCTTGAACGACAAAACTTTCAGGCGTTAATTCTTACTTTTTATCGAAAAAAGATGATTTAACGTCCAATCTGCTCGCCTTATATATATAAAATGTACGCGTGAGAGGGGAAATATGGTAATCCGAAAATCCCCACGGTAAGACACAAAAAAAGAGGCCTACCGAAAAACGGCAGGTCTCTTTTTTAAGTCACTTATATTTGAATTACAAGTTAGGATTCAATGTTGACCACTCTTCTACTGCGGGGATGATACCCAATGAGATAATCTCATCGCGCATCACCTGCAAGTGAGCATATGACGCATCCAATGCAGCAATTTCCGCATCTGTACCAGTCACTTCACTAAAGTGAACACCTGTAGCATCTATCACTGTAGGCATAGCCATCAATACATTCTTGTACTTCTCGTTGTTTACATAGCAACCTGCAGGCCAGTGGAATTCTGCGCCACCCATAGCCGCCTCAATCATTTTTACTGATTGATATGCAGGGCTCTGGAATGAGCTACGTCCACGGAGCTTGATAATATTAGAACCTCCCTGAATAGTGTTGTGCTTGATCTCAGCCCACTGCTCATCAGAAATTTCGTACTCAGACAAAGACTTGCCATCTACTGTAATCTTAGAAGCGAACACAGCCATAGCTTCACCATGTCCACCATAAGTACGAGCATTCTCAACCTTATATTGAGGCACATTAATAGCCTTAGCTATAGCTTCCTGCAAACGAGTAGAATCGAGAGCCGCCAAAGAAGTCAACTGATTAGGTTTCAAACCCGAACGAATCAAAGCAGTAAGTGCTGTCACATCGGCAGGGTTAAAGATTACCACCACGTGTTTCACATCAGGACAATACTTCTTGATGTTATCACCAAACTCTGCTGCAATCTGGCAGTTACCCTTGAGCAAATCCTCACGAGTCATACCCTCCTTACGAGGAGCACCACCTGATGAGATGATATACTTAGCATCTGTGAAAGCCTCTTCTGGATCGGTTGTCCATGTAATGTTAGCACCTTCGAAAGCGCAGTGACACATTTCCTCAGCTACACCATTCACACCGGGACCATAAATGTCGTAAAGACAAATATTAGGTGTAAGGCCCAACATCAACGCAGTTTGAGCCATATTAGAACCGATAGCACCACCGGCACCCACGATAGTAAGTTTTTCGTTCGTTAAAAATTTCATAATCGTTTCTATTTATTTAGAGTTTAAAAATAATTTTCCTCAAATTTCTGCAGGCAAAGTTAGTCAATATCTTTCATATCATCGAAAAAAACAAATCATAAAGTTAGTTAATTTATCACTTTACGCCCTCACTCACCTCAAAGTTTATCGATTTATGGGATATTTGCTTTTTCGATATTACAAAAGTCGCCTAATCTTTTTAAAAAAGAGGAGGGCGCACCCTCAAACAGATGCGCCCCATCTTCCTTGTATTAAACAATCTCAATGCCTTGTTGTTTACAAAGCTCCAAACCTATATCTTTCAACTTAAACTTCTGAATCTTACCGCTTCCCGTCATGGGGAACTCCTTCACGAAGAAGATGTACTTGGGAATCTTATATCGGGCAATCTTACCTTCACAAAATTCGCGCACATCGAACTCGTTCATCTCCACACCTTCGTGCAGAATTATGAAGGCGCCCACCGCCTCACCATATCGTTTCGACGGAATACCTGCCACCTGCACATCCTTGATTCCCTCCATCTTATAAAGGAACTCCTCGATTTCGCGCGGGTAGATGTTTTCACCTCCACGGATAATCATATCCTTGATGCGTCCAGTAATGCGATAGTTACCATTCTCGTCCATCACACCCAGGTCGCCCGAGTGCAAGAATCCGTTTTCATCAATCACCTCAGCCGTTGCCTCAGGATTCTTATAGTAACCCTTCATGGTATTGTATCCACGGTTACACATTTCACCTTGCACACCTACAGGACACTCTTCACCCGTCTCAGGATCAATCACCTTCACTTCGGTAAACTCGTAGTCGCGCCCTACAGTAGTACAACGTACCTCGAATGGGTCATCGATGCGCGTATGCGTCATACCTGGCGAAGCCTCGGTCAAACCGTATACACTCGTCACCTTCATGAACATCTTCTCCTCCACCTTTCGCATCAGTTCAATGGGACAAAGGGAGCCGGCCATGATGCCCACGCGAAGGCTCGACATATCAAACATCTCAAACATCGGATGATTCAATTCAGCAATGAACATGGTAGGCACACCATACAACGATGTACAACGCTCCTTATGGATTGAAGCCAACACCACCAGCGGGTCAAACCTCTCCACCATCACCTGCGTACATCCGTGGGTAAGGCAATTCATGGTAGCCAGCACCACACCAAAGCAGTGGAAGAGCGGCACACACACGCACAACTTGTCATCTTGGGTAAACTTCATATGTTCACCAGTTAGGAATCCGTTGTTGGCGATATTATAGTGGGTCAACATCACTCCCTTGGGGAAACCTGTTGTACCTGAGGTATATTGCATATTCACCACATCGTGGCAACTCACCTTCTTCTTGGCTTCAATCAACGAATCATCGTCCACATTGCTACCCAAGAGCAGAATCTCGGCAGTATTGTACATACCTCGATACTTCTCCTGTCCAATGTAAACCACGTTCTTCATCTGAGGAAAACGCTTACTCTTCAAGTATCCTCGCTGACAGGTCTTCAATTCGGGCAACATAGTGTACACCATGTTCACATAATCATCGCTTCCACGATCACCATTCACAATACACAGAGTATGCATATCAGAGTTCTGACACAAGTACTCCAACTCCGCTTGTTTATAGTTGGTATTCACAGTCACCGCCACCGCACCTATCTTGGCACAGGCATACAGGAAAGTGAGCCAATCGGGAACATTACCCGCCCAAATGCCCACATGCGTACCGCGCTCTACACCAATGGAGAGCAATCCCTTGGCCATGTGATCCACACGTTCATTGAACTTGCCCCACGTAAAGCGAAGGTTGCGGTCACTATATACTATATATTCTTTGTCAGGAGTCGTCTTGGCCCAATGCTCCAGCCAATCGCCAAGCGTCCTGTTTGAAAGTTCCATCATCTTTTTCTTCTTGTAAACTCGTAAACTTGTCAACTCATCCATCAAATCGGAGTATATACCACGGCCAATATCTTGGCAGCCTGTCCCTGATAGCCATGCAAATGATGGGGCACGATGGAGTCGTAATAGATGGTATCACCTGCCTCTATCACATATTTCTTCTTACCATGACACACCTCGATGGCACCCTCCATTACATATACAAACTCCTCACCTTCGTGTGACGAGAGTTCATAATCAGCCTCACCTACCGCGTCTATATCAATGATAAACGGTTCCATATGACGATCGGCTTTCGACTTCGAAAGCGAATGGTAATGCATGTGCGTACGAGCATCTGCAGCATTATTCGAAAAACTGATGGTCGCATCTGTAGCCTCCTGTTTGCGGCACACCACGGCACCTATCTCATCCTGGTCGTCCAAGAATGTACCCAAGCGCACACCCAGTGCACGGGCAATCTTAATCAACGGTGCCAACGAGGGAATATCTATATTGTTTTCAATGCGTTCAATCTGATCCACAGAAAGTCCTGTACGCTCAGCCAGTTCTACCACACTAATTTCTCGGTTTTCGCGCAGCGACTTTATCTTACCGCCCACGATTTGTGTACTGTCCTCCATACGTTCTCTTGTACTTTAATTATTATAAGTTAGTTTTTCATCGTTTAAAACCCTATACATTCGTTTAGGGGTGACAAAGATAGGCAAAAAACCATATATACAAGACAAAAATCATAAAAATTAAATCAAGAAAAAATCTTTTTAGCACAAAAATCTATTTTTTAATTACAAAAAGGAAGCATTTTGTCAACTTATCGAACAAAGAGAGAGAGAAACTATCCCATAACCAAAAAAGAACAAGCCTCATCCGCATTTTCTGCGAACAAGGCTTGTATTTTCTCCACCTCATCGTGAGAGGGACATTTCCAATCGTCAACGACGGGTCACATCATCCACGCAACAGTTTCTTTATCTCCGATTCCAACTGTTTGGTATCCTCAATGTCGATATTGCGCTTGTAAAGTCCGTTGGCACGATCGATAAGGAAATAGGTGGGCAATCCATCCACGCGATAGGTCACCGCAGAGCCTCCCTCTGCATCGCGCACACATATCCAGGGCAGATTGTCGGCCGAAGTCTTCCAGAAATGTTCATCAACATCGTAGGAAACCTGATAAATCTCAAATCCCTGCGAAGCATACTTGTCGTACAACTCACGCAGAGCGATATTGCGGGCGGGAGAGGCCTGATTCTGATAGATGGTAAAGTCGAGCAACACCACCTTACCCTTCAAGTCAGTAAGGCGACGGGTTGCACCACGCAAATCAGGCAAAGCCAGGTCGAGCAGAGTCACTTCACGAATCAGTTCTTCGGGGAAGGGAGTCGCCGATGGCTTACGTGTATTCTTCATACCACGCATGGCGATATTGTGCAAATTGACAGTACGCAACGAGTGGGGGTAATACATATCCCACGAGGTGGCTACGGCACCAAAGGCACGCACATCCTCGCGCGAACTTTCGGGGTCGAACAACAATGTTCCGTTTATGCGTTGAAACAGAGCATAGTAGGCATATCCCGAGCGGGGATTACTGTATATGTAATCAAAGCATATCTGTTGTTTATACTCCTCCACCATACGATTCACCCTTTCACGGTAGTCACCGATGGGCATCTGACTGGCAGCCAATCGGCGTATCTGCTCCTGCAAATCTGCCTGCTTGGCAGAGAGTTCCTTTATCTTCACACTCTCTTCCGAACCTTCCACCACATAATTTGCGGTCAACGATGGCATTTCGCCCTTCACAGTCACCACCTCGGTAGAGTCTATACCCAGGTTTATCACCTGACCACCCACACGCAGGCGGTAGAACTCAGGTCCGTCGGGGCGCTTACCTGTGAAGGCAAAACTACCCTGTTTGTCCAACTTCAGCGAATCGAGCACCTTGATACCATCAAGTGCCGATGCCTCAAAGTAGAGCACCTTGTCGGCAGCACCACCAATCTCACCTTTTATCTGGAAATGTTCTCCACTCTCTTCGCAGGCAGCCAGAGCCAACACGAGCGAAGTAGATGCAACAATTATATTTTTCTTCATATCTTTTTTTTAAATTTTATGTTGCAAAGGTACAACTCTTCGCCCCTAAATACCGCATTTTTCGTATTAAAATTATAAAAAAAGAGAATATTAAACACTTTTCTCACTTTTTCTTGCTCATTATCAAGACGAAAACCGTATCTTTGCACGATTTTTGGAAAGAGAGTACAAAATTATAATTTTATTTTAGATGAACGTTATTACAAAAGAGGTCAAGTTGCCTGATGGAAGAACCATCACACTTGAGACGGGAAAGTTGGCAAAACAGGCCGACGGTTCGGTAATGCTTCGCATGGGTAACACCGTGTTGTTAGCTACTGTTTGTGCCGCAAAGGATGCAGTTCCCGGTACAGATTTTATGCCTTTACAGGTAGAGTATAAAGAGAAGTATGCGGCTTTTGGCCGTTTCCCTGGTGGATTCACCAAGCGCGAAGGTAAGGCTTCGGATTATGAAATCCTCACTTGCCGTTTGGTTGACCGCGCTCTTCGTCCTCTATTCCCCGATAATTATCATGCAGAGGTATATGTAAACATCGTATTGTTCTCTGCCGACGGCGTGGATATGCCCGACGCATTGGCCGGATTGGCTGCTTCTGCTGCCCTTGCCGTGAGCGACATCCCCTTCGGAGGTCCTATCTCTGAGGTGCGCGTAGCTCGTATCAACGGTGAATTCGTTATCAACCCCACTTTCTCACAACTCGAAGAGGCTGACATGGACTTGATGGTAGCTGCTACCTACGAGAACATCATGATGGTGGAAGGTGAAATGAAAGAAGTTTCTGAGCAGGACTTGCTCGAAGCTATGAAGGTGGCTCACGCTGCTATCAAGGACCACTGCAAGGTGCAGATGGAGTTGATGGAAGAGTGTGGCACCGTGACCAAGCGCGAATATTGCCACGAGGAGAACGACGAAGAACTCCGCAAGGCCGTACGCGAGGCTTGCTACGACAAGGCTTATGCCATTGCCCAGAGCGGTAACTGCAACAAGCACGAGCGTGGCGAAGCATTCGAGGCTATCCGCGAGGAGTTCAAGGCTCAGTTCACTGAAGAGGAACTCGAGACCAAGGCTGCCCTCATCGACCGTTACTACCACGATGTAGAGAAAGAGGCTATGCGCCGTTGCATCCTCGACGAAGGTAAGCGTCTCGATGGACGTAAGACAACTGAAATCCGCCCCATCTGGTGCGAGGTTAACCCGTTGCCCGGTCCTCACGGTTCAGCCATCTTCACTCGTGGTGAAACTCAGTCATTGACCAGTGTAACATTGGGAACCAAGCTCGACGAGAAGATTGTGGACGATGTACTCGACCAGCACCGCGAGCGTTTCCTCCTTCACTACAACTTCCCCCCCTTCTCAACCGGTGAGGCTCGTCCCCAGCGCGGTGTAGGCCGTCGCGAAATCGGTCACGGCCACTTGGCTTGGCGTGCGTTGAAGGGTCAGATTCCCGCAGACTATCCCTATGCAGTACGCGTAGTTTCAGACATTCTTGAGTCAAACGGTTCTTCTTCTATGGCTACCGTATGTGCTGGTACATTGGCATTGATGGATGCCGGTGTGAAGATGACCAAGCCCGTGTCAGGTATCGCTATGGGTCTTATCAAGAACGCTGGTGAAGACAAGTATGCTGTATTGAGCGACATCCTCGGTGACGAGGACCACTTGGGCGACATGGACTTCAAGGTAACAGGTACACGCGACGGTATCACCGCTACTCAGATGGACATCAAGGTAGACGGTTTGTCATACGAAATCCTCGAGAAGGCTCTTCTCCAGGCTAAGGAAGGCCGTGAGCACATCCTTGGCAAGATTACCGAGTGCATCGCCGAGCCTCGTGCCGAATTGAAGGACCACGCTCCCCGCATCGAGGTGATGATCATCCCGAAGGAGTTCATCGGTGCAGTAATCGGTCCTGGTGGTAAGATTATCCAAGGTATGCAGGAAGAGACTGGTGCCACCATCACCATCGAAGAGATTGACGGTGTAGGTCGCATCGAGATTTCAGGAACCAACAAGCAGAGCATCGAAGGCGCCATCAATATGATTAAGGGTATCGTGGCTATCCCCGAGGTAGGCGAAGTGTACACCGGTAAGGTACGTAGCGTAATGCCCTACGGTTGCTTCGTAGAGTTCTTGCCCGGTAAGGACGGTTTGCTCCACATCTCTGAAATCGATTGGAAGCGTCTCGAGACAGTAGAGGAAGCTGGAATCAAGGAAGGTGACGAGATTGAAGTGAAACTCCTCGACATCGATCCCAAGACTGGCAAGTTCAAACTCTCTCGCCGCGTATTGCTGGAGAAGCCCGCTGACTACGTAGAGCGTCCCGCACGCCGCGAACGTCCCGAGCGTGGCGACCGTCGTCCTAAGAAAGACTAATTCAGACGATTGACATATTGTAGAAAAGGGGTTGGATTCACGTCCAACCCCTTTTTCATTTACACCACAATCTACAGCGCAAAGCACCTCTTACATACAACTCAACATCCCAAGGCTCGTGCCAATGGCCGTGAGTACCGTGATGATGGTCTGTATCACTATTTTCCAAATTTCTTTCTTTTCCATAGGTAAGAGATTCAAAATTCAAGGTTCAATTTTCCATCCGCAGATTGCGCAGATAACGCAGATTAATAAATTTAAAATTTAAGGTTCAAGGTTCAATTTCTCGTAGGGGCAGGGTCTGCCTGCCCTTAGAAAGGTTCAAAGAAGGAGCAAGGAGAAAAAA
>JAFZDY010000022.1 GCA_017560945.1 Bacteroidaceae bacterium
CCATAGGATGCCCATAGGCCTTTGCGTATATGCAAAACGAAAACTAAACATTTAACAAACACAACACTTAACACATTGTCTTTTCCTCCTACTAATTATTCCACTCAAAACCTGCGTCCATTCGCGTTTGCAATGCGAAGGTAGTGAGTATAAGCATTTGCAACGCGCTAAAACAAATCCTCCATGTTTTCATAATTTCAGCAAACCCTTTTGTACGGACAATTATTTTCCGTATATTTGCAGAGTCTAAAATATATACTACCATATGGAAAACGATAAGATACAAGATTTAAGAGCATTTGCACAAAAGGTGTACGATGTGGTGGAGCAATACCTCGAGGCAAACGATTGCACCATCTATGCCAGCGATGGCGTGTATGTAGGAGCCGATTTGGAGCCCATCATCTTGAACGAATCCGATGCCGAAGACCCCGATCGTTTCTACCCCCTCTGCTCACTCATCCGCGAAGATGGGGATATTGTGGAGGCTGACATGGCACTTGTCGAGGAAATAGCGGGAGAGTATTTTTGAGGGAGGTTATAAGGCGCATTATAAATGCTGATACTCGATACATCTGCATTGCAAATGCAGATGGACGGAGAATAAACTGAACAACAGACCCAGAAAGAGACTTGGTTACCTCACGCCAAATGAGAAATTTAATTTAATATTAACAAATTAGAATTCGATTGCATTTGTAAGTTGAATTCGCCTATAAATTACGACTATGAAGAATTTTTTATTCGTTTGTGCAATTGCGCTATGCTTTGTATCTTGTGTTTCAAAAAGCAAGTACGAATCAATGGAATCTAATGCCGAATATTGGGAGAATAGATACAATGAGCTCAACGATAGTTACGGTATGCTCAATCGCAAGTATAATGACTTGGTTAACCAGTACAATGGCTTGGTTGACGAATACAATGAATTGAGAAATTTCAATTATGACAACATGAATAATTCTGAAGAATATATGAGTGCAAAAGATGCCTTTGATGACTTAAAAAAGCATTTTAATAGTTTCCGTGAAGGCTATTGGTACGATGCTGACGACATATAGCGTGATATAAGAGAAGTTGAAAGCAAACTGGATGGATGGTTGTAAAATGGATACAAGCGAAAAGAAATTTGAACAAGATATAGAGTACTATCTGCTCACCGAAGGTGGATATGTGAAGGGCGATATGGCAACTGCGTCCATTCGTGTTTGCAACGCGAAGGTGGTGAGTATAAGCATTTTCAATGCGCCTAACAAAATTGCAAACAATATGATTGTAAAAGCGCATTATAAATGCTGATACTCGATACATCTGCATTACAAATGCAGATGGACGGAGGAAATATTATAAATAAAAGCATCATGACTGACTCTCAAATATACTACATATTATTGCCAGTTCTTCTCATCGTATTGTTCTATATTATTAGAGCCATCAAACGAAACTATGAGCAGAAACGCGAATTAGAACGAATTAGGTTGGAATATGAGCATAGATGTAATCTTATCAGAAGTGTCACACCTCTCGATAGAGGCACAAAATCCGAAAGAGACCTTGTCTTCAGATTGTTAAATAATGGCATTCCTGCTAACAATATATTTCATGATTTACTCATTGATAAAGGTAATGGTGAATTCTCGCAAGTTGATATTGTTGTGCCAACAAAAGTAGGCATTCTTGTTTTTGAGGTTAAGGATTATAGTGGGTGGATATTTGGCAATGGTGGACACGAACAATGGACACAAGTAATGGCTTATGGAAGGGATAAATATCGTTTTTATAATCCCATCAGGCAAAATTCTTCTCACATTCGGTCTTTGCAAAAGGAATTGAAGTTATCAAATAACATTCCAATCTATTCAATCATAGTATTTTATGGTGAGTGTGAATTAAAAGAGTTGAATTACATTCCTAATAATACCTTCGTTATAAAACCACATCGTTTGAAGGATGTGTTAACTGATATATTAGATAAAAATCCTGAAGCACCATTTACGGATAAATGGGAAATTATTCGATTGTTAAAGTGCGCTGTTGAACGAGGAGAATCTACAAATGAAACTCAACAACACATCTCAAATATTGAAGATAAATTAGGTAAACATCGAATTTACGATTAAAAATATACACTTATGAAAACATTCTTTAGCATCCTACTGATTTTAGTTATTCTCAGCGCTACTTGCGTGGTGACTTGTCCCGATAAAGAGGCTCACACAGATGCCCTTATGGAGGTGATGACCGATATGATGGAAGAGGAAATGGGAGAGGAGATGACTGAAAATGCATTAAATCTGACACTTTCGTCCATGGCAATAGGACTTGGAAAAATGATTGTCAAGAACACTATGGAAGTGGATAATTATTTCCTCTTCAGTGTAGGAAAAGCGGGTGAGAATACCGTATCTGTAGGTGTGATGAACCATGTGTTCACTATATCGAAAGAGGAACTCATGAAAAAGATGGAAGAACAAGAATGAAAACCATCAACGTAGTAGCTGCCATCATACAGGATGAAGAGGGACACGTGCTTGCCACGCAACGTGGATATGGTGAATATGAGGGGTGGTGGGAGTTTCCTGGTGGAAAAATTGAGCCAGGTGAATCGCACACAACGGCGCTGGTGAGGGAAATATGGGAGGAGCTGAGTGTGATGATTATGCCCGACAAATGGCTCTGCACCGTGGAGTATGATTACCCAAACTTTCACCTGACAATGCATTGCGCCCTTTGCCACATTGCTCAAGGCAGGGTGCAACTGAACGAACATGCCTCGGCTAAATGGCTTGCTAAAGACGAACTGAACTCCCTCCAGTGGCTACCGGCAGATGTGGAGGTGGTGAACTCAGTTATCACAAATCACAGATAGTTGATTTCCAATTTTACCGATATATTAGTTTACCCAATAAGACAGTGTTGAGTTAGTTGTGTTGTTAAATGTTTGATTTAGCAACTCGCAATCTCTGCGTCCATTCGTGTTTGCTACGCGAAGGTGGTGAGTATAAGCATTTTCAATGCGCCTAACAAAATTGCAAACAATATGATTGTAAAAGCGCATTATAAATGCTGATACTCAATATATCTGCATTGAAAATGCAGATGGACAGCGTTTATTTACCTCCTCTCTGCTAATTTTTCATCCCGCTTAGGTTTTTTTGCCAACGAGTAGCCTTTTTGGTGTAGTCGGGTGGTTTCCTTCTTTGTTATCTTTTCTTTCTTTTGCTACTAAAGGAAGAAAGTAAATCACGTTATCTGCGGATGAAGAATTGATTTTTTTTCTATTGCAGGAGATTCTTCGCTCTTCTTCCTTCATTTTTCAAGAAAAATCACTATCTTTGCAAATCGAATAGAATAGGAAATCGACATCAGTTAATGAAAAATATTAGAAACTTTTGCATCATCGCACACATCGACCACGGAAAATCGACATTGGCCGATAGATTGCTTGAATATACAAAGACTATCCAAGTGACTCAGGGTCAGATGCTTGACAATATGGACTTGGAGCAGGAGCGAGGTATCACCATCAAGAGTCACGCCATACAGATGGAGTACACTCACAATGGGGAGAAGTATATCCTCAACTTGATTGATACTCCGGGACACGTGGACTTCTCGTACGAGGTGTCGCGCTCGATTGCAGCGTGCGAGGGTGCATTGCTCATTGTGGATGCTTCGCAGGGTGTGCAGGCTCAGACGATAAGTAACCTGTACATGGCGCTGGAGCACGATCTCGAGATTATCCCCGTGATGAACAAGTGCGACATGGACAGTGCCATGCCCGATGAGGTGGAGGACGAGATAGTGGAGCTGTTGGGATGCAAGCGCGAGGAGATTATCCGTGCATCGGGAAAGACCGGCATGGGTGTGGAGGAGATATTGCAGGCCATCGTGGAGCGTGTGCCACACCCGACAGGCGACGAGGAGGCTCCCCTGCAGGCGCTCATCTTTGACTCGGTGTTCAACTCTTTTCGCGGTATCATCGCCTATTTCAAGATAACGAACGGTGTGCTACGCAAGGGTGACAAGGTGAAGTTCTTCAACACGGGCAAGGAGTACGATGCCGACGAGATAGGTGTGCTGAAGATGGACATGATGCCGCGAAACGAACTCCGTACGGGTGACGTGGGTTACATCATCTCGGGTATCAAGACATCGAAGGAGGTGAAGGTGGGCGACACCATCACCCACATTGCGCGCCCGTGCGACAAGGCCATCGAGGGATTCGAGGAGGTGAAACCGATGGTGTTTGCGGGTGTGTACCCCATCGAGGCAGAGGACTACGAGAACTTGCGTGCTTCGCTCGAGAAACTTCAGTTGAACGATGCTTCGCTGACCTTCCAACCCGAGTCGTCGGTGGCATTGGGATTTGGTTTCCGATGCGGATTCTTAGGACTCTTGCACATGGAGATTATCCAGGAGCGACTCGATAGAGAATTTGACATGAGTGTCATCACTACGGTACCTAACGTATCGTACAAGATATTTGACAAGCAGGGTGGATGCAAGGAGGTGCACAACCCCTCGGGTATGCCCGACATCACACTGATTGACCACATTGAGGAGCCGTACATACGTGCTTCGGTGATTACCACCACCAACTACATAGGCCCCATCATGACCCTTTGCCTGGGCAAACGTGGCGAGCTGGTGAAGCAGGAGTACATCTCGGGCAACCGTGTGGAGATATTCTACGACATCCCCTTGGGTGAAATTGTGATAGACTTCTACGATAAGTTGAAGAGCATCTCGAAGGGATATGCCTCATTTGACTATCACATGAACGGTTTCCGCCCATCGAAACTGGTGAAGCTGGACATCCTGCTCAATGGTGAGCCAGTGGATGCACTATCGACACTGACACACTTCGACAATGCTGAAAACTTCGGACGTCGTATGTGCGAAAAGTTGAAGGAACTCATCCCGCGTCAGCAGTTCGACATTGCCATACAGGCTGCTATTGGTGCCAAAATCATTGCCCGCGAGACCATCAAGCAGGTACGTAAGGACGTGACCGCCAAGTGTTATGGTGGTGACGTGAGCCGTAAGCGTAAGTTGCTCGAAAAGCAGAAGAAGGGTAAGAAACGCATGAAGCAGATTGGTAATGTGGAGGTGCCGCAGAAGGCTTTCCTGGCAGTGCTGAAGCTGGATTAAAAGAAAAGAAATAGGGTAAAGTGAGCATCGTCAACCCCCTTGCCCTACACGAAAAATACACATGAAACCTGACTCCTCTCCCTTCCCTCCGTTCATGGTGGGGAGGGGTGGGGATTACTAAAAAAGAAAATACACACAACCAATATTAACCTTTTCCCCGCATTGGTGAGGGGGGATTAGCTATCTCTCGCACTACAAGGGAAACAAATTATAGGTATCATGAGACGAAAGTATGAAGTAGCAAAGGAATTTGCGCAGAAGTATTGTCCACTATCGGCTGAAGGGACAAAGGCATTGGCACAAGTGATGGAGCCAATGAGGTTGGCTAAAGGTGAACTCTTTGTCAAGGAGGGAGACATAGCCAAGTATATCCACTATGTGGAGAAGGGAATGGTGCGCCAATTCTACTTTAAAAACAATCGAGACCTTACGGAACACATCTCCTACGAGGGGAACATTGTGGTGTGCCTGGAGAGTTACTTGCGCCAGGTGCCTACTAAGTTGATGGCTGAGGCCATAGAGCCCTCTGTGATATGGAGAATCAGCAAGGAGGACATCTATCGCCTGGGCGAACAATCGCGCGAGATAGAACTCCTCTATCACAAAATGTTGGAGTATTCGTTGCTCGCCTCGCAATACAAGGCCGACAACATACGTTTTGAGACGGCTCGTGACCGCTATCGTATATTGATGGAGAGGCACCCTGAAATCATCAAGCGTGCCCCCCTCATCTATATTGCATCGTTTTTACAGATGACCCCCGAGACGCTCAGTCGTGTGAGGGCCAGTATGTTGTAAAAAACGGTTTTTTGTACATCATATATATATAAACGCCTTTTATCAGAGTTTTACCTTCAGTATCTTTCCACTGAAGCCTGCTACCTGAGTGCGTACCTGTCGGGTAGATGTAAGGGCAATTTCCTCCCTGTTGCCCGTGAGGAGGTCGGTGGCCTTGACGGAGTCCTTTTCTGCCACTTCGAGGAAGTCGAAGGCGTGAGCGGGAAGCTGGATGCCAATCTCGGCGGGTGACTCGTCGAAGTTGACCACCACGAGGATGAGTTCCTTCTTTGCCTTGCGAAGAAAAGCGTATTGGCGATGCGAGTTGAAGCCCTCGTTGTCGTAGTTGGCATACATCAGGTCGTAGAAGGTTCCCTCTGCCAAGGCTTTCTCCGAGGTACAGAGGTTGAGCACGCGGGCGTAGAAGTGTTGCAACTCCTTCTCCTCGGTGGTGAGGAGTTTTCCGTCGAACTTTCCTCCGTTTCGCCAACGGCGTATGGTGTCGACCGTCCAATAGTCGAAGATGGTGGTGCGTCCATCGCGTCCGCTGAATCCCTCTTCATCCATGCCGCGTTCGCCAAATTCTTGTCCGAAGTATATCATCACAGGGTTGACATTCATGCACGCGCTTACGATCATGGCTGGGCGAGCCTTCACGGCACTTCCGGCAAAGAAGTCGGAGGCAATGCGTTGCTCATCGTGATTTTCGAGGAAGTTCAGCATGTTTGTCTGAATACCCTCGAGACTTTGCCAACATCCACTGATGGCGGAGGCCGATTGTCCGTGGCAAGTAACGTCCTTCAAGGTGTCGTAGAGTCCTACCTTATCATAAAGATAGTCAAACTTTCCATTCCAAATGTAGTTGCGGTACTCGCCAGGATTGTACACCTCGGCAATGAAGATGAGGTGGGGGTATTGCTCCTTCACTTGTGGGATAACCCATCCCCAGAAGGCGCAAGGTACCATTTCGGCCATGTCGCAACGGAATCCGTCTATGCCCTTGGTCGCCCAAAAAAGGAGTATGTCGCGCATCTTTTCCCACGTATTGGGCACAGGGTCGAAATGCCATTGTCCACCGCCTGTGTAGTCGATACCATAGTTGAGTTTTACTGTCTCGTACCAGTCGTTCACGCCTGGCCACGCATCGAAACGGTCGTTGCCCGTAGCCTTGGCAGGAAACTCTACGTAGGGTTCGTCTGCACCCTGTTGAAGGTCGATGTGCCCTTCCAATTTAGTGCCAGGGATGTAGTAGAAATTGTTTTGGGGAGAGAATGCCCAATCCTGATTGTCGCCCTCGCCCAAGTCCTTTACTCCCTGAGGTTTTGCATCCGATCCGTACTGACGTGCTACGTGGTTGGGCACGAAGTCCATAATCACCTTCAATCCAGCCTTGTGAGTGCGCTTCACCAGGTTCTCGAACTCTTTCATGCGTTCGGGTACTCGGGTGGCAAGGTCGGGGTCAATGTCGTAGTAGTCCTTGATGGCATAGGGCGAACCTGCTTTTCCCTTCACCACGGCAGGGTGGTCGGGATGAATGCCTTGACTACTGTAGTCGGTTTGGGTGGCGTGTTCGATGACGCCTGTGTACCAGATGTGTGTGGCGCCCAGGGCCTTGATTTCCTCCAAAGCCTTGGTGGTGAAGTCGGCCATGCGTCCGCATCCGTTGGTTGCCTTGTCGCCATTGTGAACAAGGCGTGTATTGTTGTTTCCGAAAAGTCGGGTAAATACTTGGTATATAACGAATTTGTTGTTCATAATAGTAGGAGACCCTCCCCCTTACCCCTCCACAAGGGAGGGGAGTAGATAGCTTAGCAGCACATTTTACTCCCCTCCCTTGCGGAGAGGCAGGGGGGAGGGTCTGTTCGTTTAATTAGTTAATTTACGCAATGCCGTGGGCATTAGCAGTCTTGTCAATCTTCTTGATGAGTCCTTGGAGTACTGCACCGGGGCCACATTCGATGAATTCGGTGGCGCCATCGGTTATCATGTTGGTCACCGACTGTGTCCAACGTACTGAGGCGGTGAGTTGAGCCACAAGGTTAGCCTTTATCTCCTCTGCAGTAGTGTGAGGGAGGGCGTCCACATTTTGGTAAACGGGGCACTTGGGTGCATTGAACTTGGTGGCTTGGATGGCTGCTTCCAACTCCATTTGGGCAGGCTTCATCAGTGGTGAGTGGAAGGCGCCGCTCACGTTCAGGGGAAGTGCGCGCTTGGCTCCTGCTTCCTTCATCAGTTCGCAAGCCTTGTTGATGCCTTCTACTGTACCTGAGATGACGATTTGTCCAGGGCAATTGTAGTTAGCTGCTACCACCACTTCTCCCTTGCGTGTCACGTCGTCGCAAATCTCCTCTACCTTGTCATCGGTCAAGCCTAACACGGCCGCCATGGTGGAGGGTTGTGCTTCGCAAGCCTTTTGCATGGCCATAGCGCGGGCATATACCAGCTTTAGTCCGTCTTCGAACGAAAGTACACCAGCGGCTACCAGGGCGCTGAACTCACCCAAGGAGTGACCTGCGGTCATCTCGGGCTTGAAGTCATCTCCCATACAAAGTGCTGAGATTACGGAGTGGAGGAATACGGCAGGTTGGGTTACCTTTGTCTGACGAAGGTCTTCGTCAGTGCCATTGAACATGATATCAGTGATGCGATATCCGAGGATATCATTTGCTTTTTCAAACAATTCTTTTGCGAGGGGTGAATTCTCGTAGAGGTCTTTACCCATTCCTACGAATTGGGCTCCCTGTCCGGGAAATACAAACGCTTTCATATTTTGTTTTATACGTATAATTTTAAAAATCGGGCGCAAAGGTACTCATAATTGGTGAGATATGAAAATTCTTCATCTATATTTCGCATTATTCTACCAACATCCACGCACAATACTGTGTTTCTTTACCTATTGGAGTGAGGGGAAAATAGCCTTTATCGATGCGTCCGTCGGGTGAAAGGGAGAGGGGATGAGCCTCTGTTCGTTGGCAATGCGCTTGCTTCAATTCTTCAGTTGTGGAAAAGTATTCGACCATGTATCGTCCTCTGTGTCCGTGTGTTACGTGGCGTTGGTAAAGGATGTGTGCAACCACTCCCATGTTCATGCGCAGGTTGATTTCGACACACGGGTGAAGGGCGTATCTCTCCTTTGCGTCCTCTGTGTGGACGAGGCAAATCATCATGTCTACTCCCACGTATCCTTGGTAATCGGCGCCTATGTGCTTGGCGAGGAGGTGTTGTAGTTGGGCACAGGTGGTGTGTAGCGTTTCGCGAGGAATGTAGGCGGAGAGGTCGGCCTCCACCTCCTCGTCGCTCATCAAGAGGTTGCCCTCGTAGGCTCCGTTGGCGTCTGTGACAAAGGAGGAGTACCCCACGAACGTGAGGGAGAGTCCGTCGCCCGAGGAGTAGAACTCCATGGCAAAGTCCTTCACCTTGTCGTACATAGGCTCTACCACTACGGCACCTTGCTGGGCGAGTGTGCGTGCGCACCATCCGCTCAAGGGTGGCTCGTATAGCCCTTGTCCGCGTCGTAGGCCTTTTCCGCTACTCGACCATGGGGCTTTCAGTATGGTGCTTGTGTGGGCGGTTACTTCGTGGGCAATTTCTTCCTCACTGGTACACAGGGCAGAGGTTCCTATCAGAGGGTGATTGTCCGAAAGTTGGTGTCTGATTTCTCGCAACACTTCCACGGCCATCTGCCTGCTCGAGAGGGTGCGCAATGTGTGCATATCCTCCTCCGTTGGCAGGTACTCACTGGGGAGTCCTCGCTTGCTCATTTGCTTCACCAACGAGGGATTCCATCCCCATGGTTTCAGTGGTTGGTGAGGTATTTCTTCTTTCTCAGTAATCCACTTTATATCAGTGCTGAAAAGTGATTTGTCTGAAGTTTTACTCCAATAGTAAAGTACGTCGCTGTGGGGGATGAGGATGGAGTCTCCATTGTTTGCCCACCAAGTGGCCAGGAAGGCAAGGTCAGTGGCCATCTGACGTGCCGATCGTGGAGGCAGATAGTTGGCGTCTCCATTGGCCAAGGCCAGGTCGTTATCGGGGTTGAAAATGTAGGTGTTAGTCATCGAAAATGTACCTTGCGGGGATTATTTTTCCGCTAAGATGGGGCAAAGATAAAAAAAAGTTTAATATTTTGCTATCTCTACTTTGCAATTTGTGGAATAATTGTTATCTTTGCACCCAATTTTAGAGTACTATAAGGTCAATGCACTGAGAAATGGAAGTCTTTTATCGCACACACAATTACTTGATAGAGCACATCGGTACCTCCCTTGTCCGTCGCGATTTGATGGACGAGATAGATTGGAATGCCCGCTTGATAGGCATCAAGGGCACGCGTGGCGTGGGCAAGACAACCTTCTTGTTGCAATATGCCAAGGAGCGCTTCGGTTGCGATCGTTCGTGCTTGTATATCAATCTGAATAACTTCTACTTCCAAGGTCGTGGTATTGCCGACTTTGCAGGCGAGTTCCTGAGACGTGGAGGTCGAGTGTTGCTGATTGACCAAGTGTTTAAGCACCCCGACTGGAGTCGCGAGTTGCGCCTTTGCTACGATAGATACCCAAGCCTGAAGATTGTCTTCACTGGTTCGTCCGTCATGCGATTGAAGGAGGAAAACCCCGAGTTGAACGGCATTGTGAAGTCCTATAATCTTCGCGGATTCTCCTTCCGTGAATTCCTCAATCTGCAGACAGGAAACAACTTCCCCGCCTATTCGCTCGACGACATCATCCACAATCACGAGCACATCGTCAAGAGCATCCTCTCGAAGGTGCGCCCGCTCGACCATTTTCAGGACTATCTGCACCATGGCTTCTACCCATTCTTCCTTGAGAAGTGCAACTTCTCGGAGAATCTGCTCAAGACCATGAATATGATGATAGAGGTGGACATCCTTCTGCTCAAGCAGATAGAGTTGAAATACCTCTCCAAGATAAAGAAACTCCTCTACCTGTTGGCCGTAGCAGGCCCTGTAGCGCCCAATGTGAGCCAATTGGCCACCGACATACAGACCTCGCGCGCCACGGTGATGAACTACATCAAGTACTTGGCCGATGCACGACTCATCAACATGGTGTATGCCGATGGCGACGAGTTCCCCAAGAAGCCTGCACGAGTGATGATGCACAACACCAGCCTGATGTACAGCATCTATCCTGTGAAAGTGGAGGAGCAACACGTGTTGGAAACCTTCTTCCTCAACAACTTGTGGAAGGACCACAAACTGAACAAGGGCGAAAAGGGCACATCCTTCCTTGTGGACGGAAACCTCTCGTTCCGCATCTGTCAGAGCGGATACAAGGTGAAGAGCCCTCCCCACGTATACAACGTCCTGCACAAGGCCGAGATTGGACGTGGAAACCAGATTCCCCTGTGGCTATTCGGATTCCTTTACTAATAAGGGCAGGGAAGGGGAGAACCTAACATTTCACCATCTCCCCCGAAGAAAGACATAATAGAGAACAATGAAAAAGCACCCGCGATTTTTCCCCTCACCTGAGAAAAATATTTTCCTCGTAGGGAAGAAAAACGGATGCGAAATAAGGATAAAAAAAACAATTACTAATCAATTTTATATTTAGATTTTATGGCTAAAGAAAAAAAGTTTATCACATGCGATGGTAACCAAGCCGCAGCTCATATCTCGTATATGTTCAGCGAAGTGGCAGCCATCTACCCCATCACTCCGTCATCTACTATGGCAGAGTATGTGGATGAATGGGCAGCACAGGGCCGCAAGAACATCTTCGGTGAA
This sequence comes from Bacteroidaceae bacterium, assembly GCA_017560945.1. GTDB lineage: Bacteria > Bacteroidota > Bacteroidia > Bacteroidales > Bacteroidaceae > Phocaeicola_A. The sequence continues at coordinate 11,684 of JAFZDY010000022.1, forward strand.
ACCGTGCTCGTACAGGAAATGCAATCTGAAGGTGGTGCCGCAGGTGCGGTTCACGGTTCACTTCAGGCCGGTGCATTGACTTCTACCTATACAGCATCTCAGGGTCTTCTCTTGATGATCCCCAATATGTACAAGATTGCAGGTGAGTTCCTTCCCTGCGTTTTCCACGTATCAGCACGTACATTGGCCTCTCACGCACTCAGCATCTTCGGTGACCACCAGGATGTAATGAGTTGTCGTCAGACAGGTTTCGCCATGTTGGCCGAAGGTTCAGTACAGGAGGTTATGGACTTGGCAGGTGTTGCTCACTTGGCTACTATCAAGAGCCGTGTACCTTTCTTGAACTTCTTCGATGGATTCCGTACTTCACACGAAATTCAGAAGATCGAGATGTTGGAGAACGAAGACCTCGCTCCGCTCATCGATCAGAAGGCATTGGCAGAGTTCCGTAGTCGCGCTCTCACTCCCGAGAAGCCCGTTGCTCGCGGTATGGCCGAAAACCCCGACACATTCTTTGCACACCGTGAAAGTTGCAACTCATACTACGAAGCAGTACCCGCTATCGTAGAGGAGTACATGGATAAGATTTCAGAAATCACAGGACGCAAGTATGGCCTCTTCAACTACTATGGTGCCGAGGATGCTGAGCGCGTAATCATCCTCATGGGTTCAGCCACCGAGGCTGCTCGCGAAGCCATCGATTACCTCGTTGCTCAAGGCGAAAAGGTAGGTATGGTAGCCGTTCACCTCTATCGTCCCTTCTCTGCTAAGCACTTCTTGGCTGCTGTGCCCAAGACCGCTAAGCGCATTGCAGTACTCGACCGCACTAAGGAACCTGGTGCTAATGCAGAGCCCCTCTACCTCGACGTGAAGGATTGCTTCTACGGACAGGAAAATGCTCCCCTCATCGTGGGTGGACGCTACGGATTGGCTTCTAACGATACTACTCCTGCACAAATCCTCTCTGTATATGAGAACCTCGCTTTGCCCCAGCCGAAGGATCACTTCACCATCGGTATCGTGGACGACGTTACCTTCACTTCACTTCCTCAGAAGGAAGAGATTGCTCTCGGCGGTGCAGGTATGTTCGAGGCTAAGTTCTACGGACTTGGAGCCGATGGTACTGTAGGTGCTAACAAGAACTCAGTAAAGATTATCGGTGACAACACCGACAAGCATTGCCAGGCTTACTTCTCATACGACTCTAAGAAGTCAGGAGGTTTCACCTGCTCACACCTCCGCTTTGGTGACACTCCCATCCGTTCAACATACTTGGTAAACACTCCCAACTTCGTAGCATGTCACGTACAGGCTTACTTGAAGATGTACGACGTACTCCGCGGATTGCAGAAGAACGGTACATTCCTCCTCAATACCATTTGGGAAGGCGAAGAGTTGGCTAATAATTTGCCCAATAGCGTGAAGAAGTACTTGGCTGATAACAACATCACCGTGTACTACATCAACGCCACTAAGATTGCTCAGGAAATAGGTCTTGGTAACCGCACCAACACCATCCTCCAGAGTGCATTCTTCCGCATCACCGAAGTTATCCCCGTTGACCTTGCCATCGAGCAGATGAAGAAGTTCATCGTGAAGTCTTATGGTAAGAAGGGTGAGGATGTGGTGAACAAGAACTTTGCTGCCGTTGACCGTGGTGGTGAGTACAAGCAACTCCCCGTGGACGCTGCTTGGTCAAACCTCCCCGCTGATGAGAAGGTGGCTAACGACGATCCCGCATTCATCAACGAAGTAGTACGTCCTATCAACGCTCAGAATGGTGACTTGCTCCCCGTAAGCGCATTCAAGGGTATCGAGGATGGTACTTGGCCTCAAGGTACATCAGCCTACGAAAAGCGTGGTGTAGCAGCCTTCGTGCCCACATGGGAAGCCGAGAACTGTATCCAGTGTAACAAGTGTGCCTTCGTATGTCCTCACGCTTGCATCCGTCCCTTCGTTATGGACGAGGCTGAGGCTGCAGGTTTGAACGCTGCTACCATCGAGGTGAAGGCTCCTGCTGCTATGAAGGGAATGAAGTTCCGCATGCAGGTAGGTGTGATGGATTGCTTGGGTTGTGGTAACTGTGTGGACGTATGTCCTGGATTCCCCAAGACAGGTCCTGCCCTCAAGATGGTTCCCCTCGAAAACGAGTTGGCTGAAGCCGCTAATTGGGACTACTGCGTGAAGAACGTGAAGAGCAAGCAAGATCTCGTGGACATCAAGCAGAGCCCCAAGAACTCACAGTTCGCTACTCCGCTCTTCGAGTTCTCAGGTGCATGCTCAGGTTGTGGTGAAACTCCTTACGTAAAGCTCATTACACAACTCTTCGGTGATCGCGAAATCGTAGCCAACGCTACAGGATGTTCATCTATCTATTCAGGTTCTATCCCCTCAACTCCCTATACTACCAACGAGAAGGGTCAAGGTCCCGCATGGGCAAACTCTTTGTTCGAGGACTTCTGCGAGTTCGGTCTTGGTATGGTACTTGCCAAC
>JAFZDY010000023.1 GCA_017560945.1 Bacteroidaceae bacterium
CAAGGTTCAATTTTCCATCCGCAGATTGCGCAGATAACGCAGATTAATAAATTTAAAATTTAAGGTTCAAGGTTCAATTTCTCGTAGGGGCAGGGTCTGCCTGCCCTTAGAAAGGTTCAAAGAAGGAGCAAGGAGAAAAAAACCGTGTCATCCGTGTCATCCGTGCCTAAAAATTAGAGAAAAATAAATCCGCGTCATCCGCGTCATCTGCAGATGAAAAATGTCATTAGCAAGTCATTTCACTCCTTCCCATAGAGGGGAAGGTAAGGGATGGGGTCCGTGGGGGCAGGGAAGGGGTCCTTACAACGGATTTCCCCCCGTGCCACTTCCGCCATTGTCATCGGGTTCCTCGGGATCCTCCACCTTGCCATCGTCGTCGGAGGCTACTTGCTTGATGATGTTACCATCGCGGTCGTAGCAGGTGATGTTGATGGAGGTGTTCGCCAGTTCGTCCTTGATGTCGGTCGAGGGTGTGAAGATGACTCTTCGGCTGGTGATGAGCGAGCTCGACACGTCCGCCACATCCGCTACCGAGGTGGCGCGTACGCCAAAGCGCATGGTTCCCAAGCCCGGCACGGCTACCGAGTGACCTTCCGTTGCCCACGTTTTGACGACCTCGCCAATGGCTGCCCATGCTGCATTGATGGTGCCCTGACTGATACCGCTACGCATGGCAGCCTCGGCCAACACCTTGCGCTCGGTGAGTTTGTTGTACAGCTCGGTGGTCATCACATAGCGGTAAGTGCCCGCATACTTGCCTACATACTGTTTCTGTTCTTTTGCTTTAAGTTTGATTGACATAGTTGTGTGTTTTTAGTGGACCCTCCCCCTTTGCCCCTTCCAAGTGAGGGGAGTAAAATGTGTTATCCTAATGAAGGAGAGTCTAAGGTTAATAATTGGTTGATTTGGCAGACCCTTTACCTGTCTTCCCTTTTATTTGCCGGCTTTGTTGGGTTAGGAGTATCAAGTTCTGCAGCACTTTCTACTCCCCTCCATAGAGGGCGTAGCAAGACCTTGAGAATTGATTAAATATCAATTCGTGTCGTAGCGAGGGGAGTATAGTCCTCTATGCGACGGAGGAGGGCAGGGGGAGGGTCTCCCTTTTCCTACCGCAAAGATACTACATGGGAGGGGCGGTTTGCAAATTTTTCTCTCTCTCATTTCAAAATTAACAATTCGCAACACGTAATATGTTGAGGATGAATGATTAAGCGAAAAACGATTGCGGACTTTTTTAGCGATTCCTTTAAAAAGAAGTCAGCGGATTATTGAGGGGATTCAAAGTTCAAAATTCAAAGGAGCCATGCGGCACGTGGCAATTCTTCATCCGCAGATAACGCAGATAAACGCAGATAAAAATTTTATCCTGTAGAAGAAAAAAATCCGTGACGAGTTGTTGAGCAATAGCGAAAAAATCCGTGTCATCCGTGCCTAAAATATATGCAAGCATAAAAAGAGGAATCCGCGTCATCTGCGTCATCTGCGGATGAAGAATTGCCACGTGCCGCATGGCTCCTTTGAATTTTGAACTTTGAATTTTGAACTTTTAAATCTTGAATCTTATGACACGAGGATTACGTAACAACAATCCCCTCAACATCCGACGCGGCAAGAGCCGATGGGAGGGGCGCACACGAGTGCAGACGGATGCAGAGTTTGTAACTTTTACCACCATGGCCTACGGCTATCGTGCCGCATGGAAGTTGATGGAGACCTACCGCCTTCGTCTGATGCAGGAGGGAAAGTCGTATACACTGGAGAACATCATCCACCGATGGGCGCCACCCGAGGACTACAACGACACCACGGCCTACATCCGTACGGTGATTCGCCTCCTCGATTACAAGGTGGCAGGGAGACAACCTCTCCCTGCACCCACCTGCAAGGAGGGACACAAAATATTCGCTAAAATCCTTGCCGCGATGACCTGCGTGGAGTGCGGCATCAAGATGGATGAGGTGGACAGGGAGAGCATTGAGGAGGGATGGAAGTTGGCATTCGGGAAGGTCTAAAGACTAAGGTCTACGTCAGGGAAATAGTTATTAACAATTTGGTTGCTATCCCAAACTATGTCAGCGATACCCAGAAAAGAACTTCCCAAACAATTGTTTTATAACTTTTTATTTAATATAGCTTAAAAATAATATTTTTTAAATTTACATTTCAAGCCGCATTCAAATAAAAGGTGTACCTTTGCAAGGTTTTTCGTAGCACATTGAACATTCCGGGTGATAAGGAGTTTTTCAAACAATGTGTATTGAAAGCGCGATAATAATAATACATATATATAATAAGGAATAAGAAAAATGGATAAATTCAGTTATGCTATCGGTTTGGGCATCGGCCAAAACTTGTTGGGCATGGGTGCCCGCGGTATCAATGTAGAGGATTTTGCTCAGGCTATACACGATGTATTGGACGGCAAAGAGACTGCCATCACTCACACCGAGGCACGCGAAATAGTAAACAACTACTTCGAGGAGATGGAAAAGCGCATGAACGCTGAGAACATCGAGAAGGGTAAGGCTTTCTTAGCCGAGAACCAGAAGAAAGAGGGTGTGAAGGTGACTGCCAGCGGACTGCAGTACGAGGTGTTGCAGGAGGGTAACGGCAAGAGCCCGAAGGCTACAGACAAGGTACGTTGCCACTACGAGGGTACACTCATCGACGGTACACTGTTCGATAGTTCTATCAAGCGTGGCGAACCTGCCGTGTTCGGTGTGAACCAGGTAATCCCCGGATGGGTAGAGGCTCTGCAATTGATGAGCGAAGGTGCCAAGTGGCGCTTGTATATCCCTTCAGAATTGGGCTATGGCGCACACGGTGCTGGCGAAATGATTCCGCCCCACAGCACTCTTGTGTTCGACGTGGAGTTGATAGAGGTGTTGTAATTCAAGATTCAAAGATTCAAGGTTCAAAGATTCAAAGATTCAAAGATTAGTTCGCTATCGCTCATCAAGCTACGCAAGTCAAGGATCAAGATTCAAGGATCAAGGTTGAACTATTCAGGAATGAAATCAATTAAATTATAAACAATAAAAAAAGTAACAAGAAAATGAAAAAAGCAAGTATTTTTATGGTAATCGCTGCGGCAGCTGGTTTGGCTTCATGCACCGCACAGGCTCCCAAGGCTGATTTGAAGAGTGAGTCAGACTCACTTTCTTACGCATTCGGTTTGACTCAGACTCAGGGTTTCAAGGAGTATCTGGTTCAGCAGTTGCGTGTTGATACTGCCTACATCGGCGAAGTGGTAAAGGGTATTGTAGACGGTGCTAACGGACAGGATGTTCAGAAGCAGACTGCATACGTTGAAGGTGTAAAGATCGGTCAAATGATGGCTGAAAGCTGGGTTAGCGGTTTGACTGCTGACGTATATGGCGAAGAATCTACTGAGTCTATCGACAAGGACAACTTGGTAGCTGGATTCGTAGATGGTACTTTGGAAAAGGGTCAGAAGATGACTATCGACGAAGCTATCGACTACGTAGAGACTATCATGGAGGCTGCTAACGAGAAGAGAATGGAAGAGCAGTACGGTGCTAACCGCGAAGCAGGTAAAAACTTCTTGGCTGAGAACAAGAACAAGGAGGGTGTACAGGTAACTCCCAGCGGATTGCAGTACAAGGTAATCAAGATGGGTAAGGGTGCTATCCCCACTGAAGATGACTACGTAAGCTGCCACTACGAGGGTACACTCATCGACGGTACTGTATTCGACAGCTCTATCAAGCGTGGTGAGCCTACAGTATTTGGCGTATCTCAGGTAATCAAGGGTTGGACCGAGGCTTTGACTATGATGCCTGTTGGTTCAAAGTGGGAGCTCTATATTCCCCAGGAGTTGGCTTATGGTTCACGCAACCAGGGTCAGATCAAGCCCTTCTCAACCCTCATCTTCGAGGTTGAGTTGCTCGGTATCGAGGAATAATCCCCCGAAAAAACAAGAAGACACCTATTATATATAATATATAGGAACAAGAAAAGGGAGTGCCCAACATAGGGTGCTCCCTTATTTTTTATGTTGTAAAACATCTTCTGTTGACTTAAATACTAAAAAATAGTGAATTTGAATAGATTTTTGTCATTTTTTGCGGATAAACGAAAAAAAAGTTCTACATTTGCTTACTTTTTGACATTTTAAACATATATACTTTATCAATGACCATGGAAAAGATAGATAGTCTTGACAAGAAGATTTTAGAAATCATTTCGCAAAATGCACGCATTCCCTTCAAAGATGTAGCCGCTGAGTGCGGTGTTTCACGTGCAGCCATCCATCAGCGTGTACAGCATCTGTTCGATATGGGCGTGATTGTTGGTTCGGGCTATCACGTAAGTCCCAAGAGCCTTGGCTACAATACCTGTACCTACGTAGGTATCAAGCTTGAAAAAGGCTCGATGTACAAGAGCGTAGTGGAAGAATTGTTGAATATTCCCGAAATCGTGGAGTGTCACTTCACCACAGGTCCCTATACCATGATGGTAAAACTCTATGCACGCGACAACGAGCACTTGATGGACTTGTTGAACAACCGCATGCAGGGTATTCATGGCGTGGTTTCAACCGAGACCCTTATCTCGCTCGACCAAAGCATTAAGAAAGAGATTCCCATCTGTACTGACTAAACAGACACCGCCACCATGGAATTCTTGAACGAATATCACTTGGCGGGGCTATTTATAGGTATATGCACTTTCCTGATTATCGGATTGTTTCATCCGGTGGTCATCAAGTGTGAATACTACTGGGGCACAAAATGTTGGTGGATATTCCTGTTATTAGGCATAGCAGGGGTAGCCACCTCTATTTTTGTAACGGACATCATCCTCTCCACCCTGTTGGGTGTGTTTGCCTTCTCGTCATTCTGGACAATAAAGGAACTTTTCGACCAGAAAAAACGAGTGGAGAAGGGATGGTTTCCCAAGAACCCGAAGAGAAAGTAGGGATAGAAGAATACCCTCCCCCCCCATCCCCTCCACAAGGGAGGGGCGTGAAATGTAACCTAACTCTGAAATCAACATCTATAGCCATGAACAATGCTTACGATATAGATTTTATCTGCCGGGAGATTCACCAGAAATTTCCCGCACACAAGAACCGCCCCGTCATAGGCATTACGGGTAACTTCAGCGACGGTAATTGTGCCGTGGCCGACGGCTACATCCGCTCGGTACTCGCGGCCGGAGGTACACCACTCATTATCCCCCCTCACGAGGAGAAGGATGCCCTGCTGAGTACCCTTGACCGCATAGACGGCTTGCTACTGACCGGTGGAGGCGACATCAACCCCCTCTTCTTGAACGAGGAACCGGTGAAGAACTTGAGTAGCATCAACCACCGACGCGACAGGCAGGAGTTGGTGCTTACCCGCTTGGCTGCTAATCGTCAAATACCTATCCTGGGCATCTGCCGAGGTATCCAGATAATGACGGCAGCCCTGGGTGGAAAACTCTACCAGGACATACATACCCAGCACCCCGCTCCCTGCATCAAGCATAGTCAGGAGCTGGACAGAAGTTATCCCTCGCACACCGTAGAGGTGGAAAAGGAGAGCTTACTGAGCCGCATATTCAACAATACTGAACGACTGAACGTGAACAGTTTCCATCACCAGGCAGTGAAGGAGCCTGCACCAGGTTTCAAAGTGTGTGCATACGCTACGGACGGTATCATCGAGGCGGTAGAATCGACCGAATACAAATCGATGTTGGGTGTGCAATGGCATCCCGAGTGTATGATTCTTTGTGGCGACGAGTCGATGCTTCCACTCTTCCGTTGGTTGACAAAGGAGGCAACCTCTTATCGCGAAGCACGCCGATTGCACGAGCGTATCCTCACATTGGATTCGCATTGCGACACGCCAATGTTCTTTGACCAGCACATCGAATTTCATACGCGCGACCCCAAGATATTGGTTGACCTGCACAAGATGACCGAAGGCGGATTGGATGCAACCATCATGGTGGCTTACCTGAAGCAGATGGAGCGCGACGAAGAATCACTCTTGGCCGCAACAGCCAAGACCAACCGCCTATTGGACGAAATAGAGGAGATGGTGGCACGCAACTGCACCGCCATAGAGATTGCCCGCACACCCGACGACCTTTACCGACACAAGGCAATGGGGAAGAAGTCCATCATGCTGGGTATCGAGAATGGTTATGCTATCGGCAAGAATTTGTCGCTCGTCGAGCACTTCCGCAAACGTGGTGTAGTGTATATGACCCTTTGCCACAATGGAGACAATGACCTTTGCGATTCGGCACGAGGAAACAACGAACACGGAGGTGTAAGCCCCTTTGGTGCACAAGTGATCCACGAAATGAACCGCACAGGTATGATGGTCGACCTTTCGCACGCATCGGAAAAGAGTTTTTACGATGCGTTGGAGATAAGCCGCACACCCATCGTATGCTCGCACTCGTCGAGTCGCGCCCTGTGCAATCATCCGCGCAACTTGACGGATGAGCAACTTCGTGCCTTGGCCGCCCGTGGAGGTGTGGCACAGGTAACACTCTACAGCGGATTCCTACGCGAGAATTCCCCCGCCACCATCCGAGATGCGGTGGAACACCTCAATCACATGGTCAGCATTATGGGCGTTGAGCACGTGGGCATAGGTACCGACTTCGATGGCGACGGAGGTATCATCGGATGTGCCTCTGCATCAGAACTTATCAACTTCACCCGTCAACTTCTCGCCGAGCGATATAGCGAAGCAGACATCCGAGGCATCTGGGGTGAAAACTTCCTGAGAGTGATGAGGGAATGTATTGAAATATCGAAGCCTTGAGATATTGTACACTCATGCCGTCTCTGTCATCCTGAACGCAGTGAAGGATCTGTAAACGTAAGCAAAAACAACAAGCAATTATGCTCCTCGATATTCACACCCACCGACACCCAAGCAAATGGGATGGGCAGAGCATCATCAATCTGTCTGTAGGAGAGGAAGGTTTTACGGGTTCTCCCCTACTGAGGAAGGAGAGCGATGTTCCCATCAGCATAGGATTGCACCCATGGCACGTGGATGGGGGATGGAGAGGACAAGCCCTTGACAACCTTATCCCATGGCTAAGCCTGCCTCAGGTGGCGGTTATAGGTGAGGCGGGTATCGATCGCCTGCGCGGAGGAGACACGACCGACCAACTGGCGGCATTTGAATATCAGGCACAACTGGCAAAGGAAGCAGGGAAACCGCTGATAGTGCATTGTGTAAAGGCATTTGACGAGGTGATACATCTGCACAAAAGAGCCTTCAAGCACGAGGCGTGGATCATACACGGCTTCCGAGGAAAGAGCGAACAGGCGCAACAACTCCTACGCGAAGGATTCTACCTCTCTTTTGGTGAACATTACCACGACGAAGCCCTGCGCCTGTGCCCCACCGACCGTCTCCTCATTGAGAGTGACGAAAGCACCATAGACATAGAAACTCTCTACGCACGCGCCGCTACATTGCGAGACACAGAGGTGGAAGAGTTGAAAAAAGAAGTGAACAAGAACATAAAATTCCTACTGAAGAAAAACAATATATGAGCAAAAATATCAACCCGTTAGCAGGCGAAGTGCGCAAGCGCATCGGTCACCTGCGTGAATATATGACCCGAGATGGTGTGCAGGCCGTCATCATCCCCAGCACCGACCCGCACGGAAGCGAGTATGTGCCCGACCACTGGAAATTGCGCGAATGGATTTCGGGCTTCAATGGCTCGGCAGGTACAGCTGTCATTACCCTCCACGAGGCTGCCTTGTGGACAGATTCGCGATACTTCCTGCAAGCAGAGGAGCAATTGGCCGACACGGACATCGTGCTGATGAAGGAGCGCATGCCCGACACCCCATCCCTCACCGACTGGTTGGGTGGGGTGCTAAAAAAGGAGGAATCCGTGGGTATCGACCCTACAGTGAATAGCCACGACCAAGCAGAGGCATGGGCCAACGAGTTGATGGAAAAGTTCGGCATTGGCCTTACCCACATCCCTACCTCGTGGTGGGACGAGTTATGGCCCTCGCGTCCACAACTTCCCCTTAAAGAGGCGGAAGTGCAACCACTCGCGCTTGCCGGCGAGAGTTGCACCGACAAGTTGGCGCGCATCCGCAGGGCGATTGGAGAGAAGACACTCATCGTCTCTGCACTCGACGATATTGCCTGGACATTGAACCTCCGTGGCTCGGATGTGCATTGCAACCCTGTGGTGGTAAGCGACCTTATTATCACCCCCAACGAGGCACATTTTTTTGCCTTACCTGAGAAAATATCTTCTCCCGTTGGGGAAAATTTACGCTCTCACGGAGTAATATTTCATCCCTACCAAGAGTTTTACAACGAGGTGGCAAAGTTCGACACCTACCCCCTCCTACTCCCCACCAATAGCAATTGCGAAATCAGCACACGATGCCAACGTTTGATAGCTGAGGGACGATGCTCGTTTGCCCCCTCGCCCATCCCAGCCATGAAGGCCATCAAGAACGAAGCAGAAATAAAGGGCTTCCGTCAAGCCATGGTGCGCGACGGAGTGGCCATGGTGCGCTTCCTCATCTGGCTGGAGGAGAAGATGGAGAGGGGAGAAGAGGTGACCGAGTTGAGCGCTGACCACGAACTGACTCGCCAACGCTCGTATCAAGCCCTCTTCCGCGACATCAGTTTCGACACCATAGCGGCATACGGTGCTCACGGTGCTATCGTGCACTACGAACCTACACTCGAAAGCGACATTGCCCTGCAACCCAAGGGATTGCTCCTGCTCGATAGCGGTGCGCAATACATGGACGGCACTACGGACATCACTCGCACCATCCCCCTGGGCCCCCTTACCGAGGACGAAAGGCGCGACTACACACTGGTGCTCAAGGGCAACATCGCACTCAGTCGCGCACACTTCCCACACGGCACCTGTGGCACCCAGTTGGACGTGCTCGCCCGCCAATTTATGTGGGCAGAAGGCATCAACTACCTACACGGCACAGGACACGGTGTTGGCTCGTACCTGAACGTACACGAAGGGCCTCATCAAATACGCATGAATCACATGCCCGCCCTGCTCCTGCCAGGCATGACCGTGACCAACGAGCCAGGCATCTATCGCGCTGGTAGCCACGGTGTACGCATCGAAAACATGATGCTCGTCACCCCCGACAAAGAGACGGACTTCGGCACCTACTATCGATTCGAAATCCTCACACTCTGCCCCATCGACACGCGCCCCATCGTACACGAAATGATGACGCCCGACGAACTTCATTGGCTCAATGCTTATCACCAACGAGTGTTCGACACACTGGCGCCACACCTCGACGACAAGGAAACCGAGTGGTTGAAAGAAAAGACAAAGGAAATCAAACAATGAAGATGATCTTTGAATCTTGAATTTTAAATTTTGAACTTTGAAACATAACCAACTATGGCTCTAATCAAATCAGTAAGGGGATTTACCCCACAAATAGGAGAAGATTGCTACTTAGCCGAAAACGCCACCATCGTAGGCGATGTGGTGATGGGCGACCAGTGTAGCATATGGTTCAACACCGTGTTGCGCGGTGATGTAAACAGCATCCGCATAGGAAACCGAGTAAACATACAGGACGGAAGTGTGCTTCATACACTCTACGAAAAGTCCACCATCTGCATCGGTGACGACGTATCGGTAGGTCACAATGTTACCATCCACGGGGCAGACGTGGACGACTTTGCCCTCATCGGCATGGGTGCCACCCTGCTCGACCACGCTCACGTGGGACGAGGCGCTATCGTGGCGGCAGGCGCCCTGGTGCTTGCCAATACCCAGATAGGCCCAGGTGAACTATGGGCAGGCGTACCCGCTAAATTTGTAAAGAAGGTAGCCCCCGACCAAGCCAAGGAAATCAACGAAAAGATTGCCAACGGATACATCATGTATGCCGGATGGTACAAGGAGGATTAGAAAATAAATTTGTATTACGCTCGGCCTGCACATTTTGCTACGCGAAGATAGGCGGCGCCTCGGGAATAAAAATAAAATGGAATTTATTTTGTATTCCGCTCGGCTTGCACTATCTTTGCCATGTTTTACGAATAATCAGAGAAAAAAATAAAAATATGAAACTTTTATTGTTGGGTAGTGGCGGACGTGAACACGCCTTGGCTTGGAAGATAGCACAAAGCCCGAAAATCGAGAAACTATACGTGGCTCCGGGAAATGCGGGCACAGGCAACGTAGCCGAAAATGTAGCAATCAAGGGTGACGACTTCGACGGAATCCGCCAGTTTGTATTGGAAAATGGTATCGACATGGTGGTGGTAGGTCCCGAAGATCCACTGGTAAAAGGTATCTACGACTACTTCCAACAAGATGAAGCACTGAAGTCAATCCCCGTCATTGGTCCTTCAAAGGCTGGTGCAGTACTCGAAGGTAGCAAGGAATTTGCAAAGGGATTTATGCAACGCCACGGTATCCCTACTGCCGGATATCGTAGTTTCACTGGTGAACAGTTGGAGGATGGCCTGGCCTATCTGGAAACCTTGCAAGCCCCCTACGTACTGAAAGCCGACGGCCTTTGCGCAGGTAAAGGTGTACTCATCCTGAATACCCTTGACGAAGCCAAGAAGGAGTTGAAGGAGATGTTGGGCGGAATGTTCGGCAATGCCTCTTCAACAGTGGTTATCGAGGAGTTCCTCAGCGGTATCGAGTGCTCGGTATTCGTACTTACCGATGGAAAGAACTACAAGATTCTGCCCGAAGCAAAGGACTACAAGCGCATTGGTGAGGGAGACACAGGACTGAACACTGGTGGTATGGGCTCAGTAACTCCTGTACCTTTCGCCACTAAGGAGTGGATGCAAAAGGTGGAAGATCGCATCATCCGCCCCACAGTAGAAGGATTGGCATCCGAAGGTATCGTGTACAAGGGTTTCATCTTCTTTGGCCTTATCAACGTGGAGGGCGAACCGATGGTAATCGAGTACAACGTACGTATGGGTGACCCCGAAACTGAAAGTGTGATGTTGCGCATCAAGAGTGACTTGGTTGACCTCCTCGAAGGTGTAGCCGAAGGTAACCTGAATGAAAAGACATTGGAGTTTGACCCCCGTGCTGCCGTATGCGTAATGCTCGTATCAGGCGGTTATCCCGAGGCATACGACAAGGGCTATGCCATCACCGGTATCGACGAAGTAAACCCCGAAAGTATGGTTTTCCATGCAGGCACAACCCTGAAGGATGGCCAGGTGGTAACCGATGGTGGACGTGTGATTGCCGTCAGTTCCTATGGTGCCGACAAGGCTGAGGCTCTGAAACTCTCATTCGAAGGAGCAAAGAAAATCCAGTTCGAGAAGAAATACTTCCGTTCAGATATCGGAGCGGATTTGTAATATCCGTTATGCCCCAATATCTACAACAACGTATAATCAAAGCAAAGACCACCTTCCCATTGATGATGGTCTTTGCTTTGTTGTTGTGGTTCATGGGGATAGAGTGGCCACTGAACAGTATGACCACCATTAGCGGGTGGTGGGGAAATATCTCATGTCCCACGTGGATAACAGAGGGAGCCAACCTGTTGCTCTGTCTATACATCCTGTATCAGTTGGCAGAGGTGAACAATGCCTATTCCCTGGTCAAACGCCGCACCATGCTACACGGCATCATATTCATGCTTTTGTGGGTATCGGCACCTTTTTCTTGCCACAGCATAGAGGCTAACCTACTGTTGTGTAGCCTATTGACATCCATCAGTTTCCTATTCCGAAGTTTTCAACAACGCGAATCCTCGGTAGAGATATTCAATCTCTTCCTGTTCCTGGGACTGAGTAGCGTCATCGCACTTCCCACACTGTGCCTCATCCCACTGTTTTATATGGCCATGTGGTTTTTCCAATCCCTTTCCATCCGTTCATTTTTTGCAGGTCTGATAGGTATATTGTGGCCATACTGGATACTGTTCGTATATGCATTGAGTGCGGACAAACTTCCGCTTTTCACCGACTTGTTCGATTCGTTCACCCACGCTATGGGCCATTATGCCGACATACCATTGATGGCATGGGTGCTCTACGGAGTTTCGTTGGTACTGTTCATCTGTAGTTTTGCTTACATATCGTACCAATACGGCCGCTACAAGATTCGCACCCGTTTGCTGCTCTCCTTTTTGCTTTGGTGGACATTCTTCATGATGGTTATGTGGATACTTTTTCCCCTGTCCTATGCCCTCTTTTTCCCCATATTGTTCATGAGTGTCAGCATATTGGCGGGACATCTGTTTTCCCATACGACTACACGATTGAGCAGCATCCTTTTCCTTGTCGTATCAGCCATTTTAGTCTCCATCACCATTTATAGCAACTTATGGATACTTTGGTAAGCATTCTGTTGGAATATGGGTATGCAGGCATGTTCATTGCCGCCTTTCTATCCGGCTCGATAGTACCATTCAGTTCCGAGTTAGTCATGTTTGGGCTCATTCAAGTAGGATTGGAGCCTTTGGCAACCATATTGGCTGGCACATTGGGCAATTCGCTGGGAAGCATGACCTGCTATTGGGTCGGCCTGTTGGGCAACATGCATTGGGTAGAGCGTCTTTTCCATGTCAAACCCGAGCAATTGGCACGTGCCGAGCGGTATGTACGCGGACGAGGAGCATGGATGGCACTCCTCTGCTTTCTACCCGCATTGGGAGAAGCGATTGCCATAGTCTTAGGAATGATGCGTGCCAATGGTTGGCTCGTATTTTTCTACATGACATTGGGCAAACTCGCCCGCTATGCCCTGTTAATCTACGCATCGGAATTGATTTTTTAAGGGAGATAAGAAGCACTAATCTTGTCTTTCAGTTGATTATTCCGTTGTTTTTCTGTAACTTTGCCGCGTTTTCAGGTAAAAAGACTATAAAACAAGTATGCAAGATATTAGAAACATTGCGATTATTGCACACGTTGACCACGGAAAAACCACGTTGGTTGACAAGATGATGCTTGCCGGACACCTGTTCAGAGGTGACCAGACAAACGGCGAGTTGGTACTGGATAACAACGATTTGGAGCGCGAACGAGGTATAACCATCCTCTCCAAGAACGTATCCATCATATACAAGGATACAAAGATAAATATCATCGACACTCCGGGACACAGCGACTTTGGTGGCGAGGTGGAGCGTGTGCTCAACATGGCCGATGGTTGCATCCTGTTGGTAGATGCCTTTGAGGGCCCTATGCCTCAGACACGATTTGTACTTCAGAAGGCATTGCAAATTGGTTTGAAACCCATCGTAGTGGTAAACAAGGTGGACAAGCCTAACTGCCGTCCCGAAGAGGTGTACGAAATGGTGTTCGACCTCATGTTCAGCCTCAACGCTACTGAAGACCAGTTGGACTTCCCTGTGGTCTATGGCTCAGCCAAGAACAATTGGATGGGCGAGGATTGGAAGACCCCCACTGAAAACATCCACTACCTCCTCGACCAGATTATCGAACACATCCCCGCTCCCAAAGTATTGGAAGGTACACCACAGATGCTCATTACATCACTGGACTACTCATCCTATACCGGACGTATCGCCGTGGGACGCGTACACCGTGGCACACTGAAGGAGGGCATGAACATCACCCTCATCCATCGCGACGGAAGCCAGACAAAATCAAAAATCAAGGAACTACATACCTTCGAGGGATTGGGACGCAAGCGCGTGGAAAGTGTCACTTCAGGTGACATCTGCGCCATCGTAGGATTGGAGGACTTCGAAATCGGAGACTCCATCTGCGACATGGAGAACCCCGAACCTCTGCCCACCATCGCCATCGACGAACCCACCATGAGCATGGTGTTCACCATCAACGACTCACCTTTCTTCGGCAAGGAGGGAAAGTTCGTCACCAGCCGCCACATCCACGACCGTTTGATGAAGGAGTTGGACAAGAACCTGGCATTGCGTGTGCACAAGGACGAAACTACCGATAAGTGGACCGTCTTCGGACGCGGTGTGCTACACCTCTCTGTCCTTATCGAAACCATGCGTCGCGAGGGATACGAACTTCAGGTAGGTCAACCCCAGGTTATCTACAAGACCATCAACGACGTACGTTGCGAACCTATTGAGGAACTCACCATCAGTGTACCCGAGGAATACTCCAGCAAAATGATTGATATGGTCACCCGCCGCAAGGGCGAACTCACCTCCATGGAAACTACCGGTGACCGCGTGAACATCGAATTCAACATCCCCTCACGAGGTATCATCGGCTTGCGTACCAACGTATTGACCGCTTCGGCTGGTGAAGCCATCATGGCACACCGCTTCAAGGAATACCAACCCTACAAGGGCGACATCGAGCGCCGTACCAACGGTTCGATGATTGCCATGGAGACAGGCACCGCCTTTGCCTATGCCATCGACAAGTTGCAGGACCGCGGAAAGTTCTTCATCTTCCCCCAGGAAGAGGTATATGCCGGACAGGTAGTGGGTGAACATGCCCACGACAACGACCTTGTCATCAACGTTACCAAGAGTAAGAAGTTGACCAATATGCGTGCCAGTGGTTCAGATGACAAGGCACGCATCGTGCCCCCCATCGTCTTCTCGCTCGAAGAGGCATTGGAGTACATCAAGGAGGACGAGTACGTAGAGATTACACCCAAGAGCATGCGTATGCGCAAAATCATTCTCGATGAATTGGAGCGCAAGCGGGCGAATAAGCTGTGAGCGATGAGCAGTGAGTTGTAAATTCTCAAATTCTTCATCCGCAGATGACGCAGATAGATAATTTTCCATACGGTACGTGGACTTTTCTTAGGCGCGGATGACACGGATGACACGGATTTATTCTCATTGCTTGCATCAGTCGTTGTCATTTGAACGAAGTTTACGGAGTGAAGAATCTGTGAACGTAAGCATAAGAAATCGTAATCAGATTTTTCGCTACGCTCAAAATGACAGAGACAACACGACTTCTTTGAATCATTGAACATTGAACTTTGACTTGCGTAGCTTGATGAGCGATAGCGAACTAATCATTGAATCTTGAACTTTGAATCATTGAATCTTGAACTTTGAATCTTGAATTCTTGAATCTTGAATCCACTCGTAAATAGTAACTAAAAAACATATCTATTACCAATAAAAAAAAACGTTTATGAAAAAGTATGTATTATCATTGTGGATGGTTTTGTGTGCCATCACACTCTCGGCCCAACAGTCACACGTCAATATCGATTGGGCTCCCCAGAAGAACACCGAGAACATCACTCCGTTCAGTAGTAATGTCATTTCACCCGAGGTGCACGACGACAACACAGTCACTTTCCGTCTGCGTGCTCCCAAGGCTCAGGAAGTGTTGCTCACTGGTAACATGTTCGTAGGTCCCGATGCTCGCAAGCGTGTTCCCTTTACCAAAGATGCCGACGGCTTGTGGACACTTACCATTGGCCCATTGACACCCGAAATCTATTTCTACTATTTCATCATCGATGGAGTACAGAATGTTGACCCCAATAACACCTACATCGGTCATGCAGCTATGCCGGCATTCAGCATCTTGCATGTACACGGCAAGGAACCTGCCTACTACGATGCCAAGCCCGATGTACCCCACGGAAGCCTCACCACACACTACTATTATTCAGAGGTAACAAAGGGTGTACGCGACATGATTGTCTATACTCCGGCCAACTACGACCCCAAAAAGAAGTACCCCACCCTCTACTTGAT
Organism: Bacteroidaceae bacterium; assembly: GCA_017560945.1. Lineage (GTDB taxonomy): Bacteria > Bacteroidota > Bacteroidia > Bacteroidales > Bacteroidaceae > Phocaeicola_A. Next base: position 15,677 of record JAFZDY010000023.1, read on the forward strand.
GGGAGGTTCGGGTGACTTGACCGAGACATGGGTCATGCACGGAAAGGCTAACTTCATCCTCGACAACCTCATTGCCGAAGGTAAGGCCAAACCTATGATTGTTGTTTTCCCCAACGACCAAATGGTGACACGCAATCATCCCCAGCACACCGAGTTGGCCTTCCCCTTGATGGAAGAGGAATATCGCAAGTCCATCATCCCCTTCGTTGAATCGCACTACAGTGTCATCAAGGACCGTCACGCACGTGCCATCAGCGGTTTGTCTATGGGTGGACGTTTGTCACAATACGTTGGTTTCCGTTGCCTCGACCTCTTCGCCAACTTTGGCTTGTTAAGTTCAGCCATCGACATCAAGGAGACACCCGCCTTGTACGAAAAGGATATTAACGACAAGATTGATTACCTCTTTATTGGTGGTGGTACATACGAGACAGGTTTCATGGCTCGTCACGAAACTCTCCACAAGGAGTTGGATCAAATGGGTATCAAGAACGAACTCTATGTAGGTGGTAATGGTGCTCACGACCTGGTTACCTGGAAACACCTCTTGTATTATCGTTTCCTCCCCGGTTTGTGGAAGAACCTGAAGTAAGAAACAGACAAAACTGATAATAAAAAGCGGCTTGTGAAAGTTATTTCCCAAGCCGCTTTTTTTTGATTCAAGGTTCAAGGTTCAAAGGTCAAGATTCAAAGTTCAAGGTTCAAAATTCAAAGTTCAAAGTTTAAGGTTCAAGATTTAAAGTTCAAATGTTTTGCTTGCATCATTCGTTTTTCTGCAAATATAGAATGACAAATATAGGAACTCGCTGATAATCAATCAAAATTAGTACTCCTAAAAATTTCGTTTAAGAGATACTGCAGTACTACCTATATGGTACTCGAGTACTCCCCATATGGTACTACAGTACTACATAAGGAGTACTGCAGTATCCCTTAAGTGTGATTGCTGTACTTATTGACAGTATTCTGATTTTTCAAGCCTAAAATTCAGGTAAACCAAACTACCGAACTTTGATTACCAAACTATAGAGGTTTGATAGACAAAGTATATAGGTTTGGTAGGCAAAGTATATAGGTTTGGTAGGTTTAGTTTAAAGGGCTGTTTTGGCGAAAATCATGATTTACAATTCAAGGTTCAAAGTTCAAAATTTAAGGTTCAAGATTCAAGATTTAAAGTTCAAAGAAGTCGTGCTGTCTCTGTCATTTTGAGCGTAGCGAAAAATCTGATTACGATTGCTTATGCTTACGTTTACAGATTCTTCACTCCGTAAACTTCGTTCAGAATGACAACGACTAAATAAATCCGCGTCATCTGTGTCATCTGCAGATGAAGAATTTGTCAAGATTAGTTCGCTATCGCTCATCAAGCTACGCAATTCAAAGTTCAAAGTTCAAGGTTCAAAGTTCAAAGAAGTCGTGCTGTCTCTGTCATTTTGAGCGTAGCGAAAAATCTGATTACGGTTGCTTATGCTTACGTTCACAGATTCTTCACTCCGTAAACTTCGTTCAGAATGACAACGACTAAATAAATCCGCGTCATCTGTGTCATCTGCGGATGAAGAATTTGTCAAGATTAGTTCGCTATCGCTCATCAGCTACGCAAGTCATAAATCATTAAGGTGTGGAGCGGTGATTTTGGACTTTCATACTCCACGACTGGACTTCCATAGTCCATCCGTCCATGCCTTAATAAAAAGAGTGAGGGATGCACCTTGTAAAGTACATCCCCCACTTTCCTATATTGATAGTTCTTTATATCTTACTTGCGAGCCTTCAATACGAAACTTACATTGATGCTCTCAACTCGTGCCTCCATGTCGGCAAATACTTTCTCGATAGCAGCAGTGTCAGTTGGGTCAATCTTACCATCTGAAATCAAATCAAAAATCTGCAAGTTAGCAAAGTAGTTGATGAATGCGTCTGTATGCATATACATATGCAACTGACTATTATCAGCATCTTGGAACATATGCATTTCTACCTTGCGGAAAGCAGGGTTTTCAGCGATCAAACCAAGGGTTACTTTGTTACCGTCTACAGTGATTGGAATTTCAACTGCTATATCTTGACCATTAGCAGTGCGGTAATATTGCTTGATTGAGTTTGCATTCAAATCTACACAAAAGAGTTCTGAACGGAAGAACACATCAAGGTTGCCAGCTTCAATATTGGCCATATTGAATGTGTGGCCAAAAATAGTGAAATCCTCATCTGTACCCTTTGCATTGCTTACATATGCTGAGGTATAGTCATATGTGCCCGTAAGGTCAAGTGACTGCTTGATGCGAAGGAAAGATTGTGTAGTAGCAATATCTTCGCTATTACTACCAGGTATAATTGATGTTTTAGATAGAATATCACCCAATGAAGTGGCATCAGGTGAATATGTCAGGCGTGTGGGGAAGTATACATCACCCATCTTTTGAAACATAATATCGCCAACAACTTTATATGTTGACTCTATATTTGTTTCAAAGTTGCCTGTTTTCTGTGAAAATCCAGTAAAAATTGCCGTGCCATTTTCCTTGTAGGTCTGGATAGTCATATTAGACTCAGATGAACCATTTTGATTGCAAACCCACATACCAACAACCTCATCAGCGAGGTCGTTAGCGCAATAATCATAAGTCAAACGGACATCATTGTCGTCAAACATAACAAGGGACAAAGACTTGCCTGCTACGAATTCGAGGCGACCTTCAAATGTTTCTTTATCACCATCGAATGCGAGGGTAACCTTGTTGTTTACCACCTTGATAGTACCTTTCTCCTCGTACAGACTACCACCCTTCATAACACCTGTAGTAGTAAACGTACCATCGGCCTTGATGACCATAGCCTCGGCAAGTTCGCCATTCAAGGAGGTCCAAGTACCCACAATATCTTGAGTGAAATCGTGCTCGATAAACTCGTGCTCGCACTCCTCAGAACAGCTTGCAAAGCCACACATTGCCACAAGGGCAAGAATCATGAATTTTAAGATCTTCTTCATAGTTTTTGTTATTATAGATTATTTAATGTTTATGAATTTGCATACAAAAAAGGCGTCATGCACTGGGCACGCAATATGCCAAGCGATAACGCCAACATGTGGTGTATAGTCGCAATACTACGACTAACTATTTGATTATAAGCGTGTTTACAGGGGGGGGGGTAAGCGTTGCGGACAATGACTCCAATGCAACTGCATAGGAGAGAGCGCTATTGCCGTATGTAAACCTGCCTGTCTTCACTTTTTCAACTATTCAAGTTTGTGTGTGCAAAAGTACTGTTTTTTTTATAAATATTCCAAAATTGACCACAAAATATGACTTTCACCTATTAAGAATAAAAAAAGGGCACCTCAGTGGGAGTGCCACTACATCACCGCGCCGCATGGCTTAGTCAATGGTCACCCTTTGATACATGATTTTTTGCTTTATTGGATGTTTTTTGCATTTTCTTTTGGTCGTTCTGTTTTTTTTATAGACCTTTGCACCCGCATTTGGTTCATTGCACCTGTATGGAGCCGACGTAGGCACCGCAGACAATGATTAAAAGGGAATCAGGTGAGAATCCTGAACTGTCCCGCAGCTGTAAGTCGCTTTTCTGGGCGAACACGATGTCACTGAGATTTTCGGGAAGACGTTCGTACCGGGCGACAAGTCAGAAGACCTGCCTCTTGCATTATCATTCACGACCCCCGGGTTTGGGTTTGGATTGAAACAATGACAACACGTTTTTTTAGACACAGTAGGTATCTTCTGCTGCTGGCTTTGTACCTATGGGTACAGGGTGTGGTGGCGCAGGAAGTGGGGACAGGGCTTAATGCAAGCCGTCTCGACAGCATGCAGTATTTGTCGGAAGTGGTCATCACCTCGAAGCAGGTTTTTCGCTCTGCCACAGCCACATCGCAGACATTGCAGGGGGGCGAACTGCAGGCACTGAGCAATACATCGGTGGCTGATGCGCTGAAGTACTTTGCCGGTGTGCAGATAAAGGACTATGGCGGCCTTGGAGGACTGAAGACCATCAACGTAAGGTCACTGGGTGCTCAACACGTGGGCATCTATGTCGATGGCATACGCATCACGAATGCACAAAATGGTACTGTCGACTTGGGAAAATTCTCGCTATCGACCATGGAGAGTGTCTCGCTCTACAATGCCAACAAACTCGACTACTGCCAATCGGCATCGGAGTATGCCTCGGGAGCAACTGTGTACTTGCGTACCCGAAGGCCTACGAAGGATTCCCTGTCGGTACAGTGGCGCCGTGCGTCGTTCACCACCTGGATGGCGAAGGCCAATGCCCAGTTTGAGAAGAAGGGTTGGAGTGGCTTCATCGATGCTGAATGGACCGATTCGCGTGGCGATTATCCATTCCGTTACCACTCGGAGTATGAGGATACCGTGGGGCGCAGGTCGAACAGCGATATTCGCTACGGACGCATCGAGGGGGCACTGTTCAAGGGTGGATTCTCGTCACACATCTATTATTACGATAGCGAGCGCGGATGCCCGGGAGGCATTGTACGACGCCTGAGCGACAAGTACGTCAATGTGGGACGCGAGTGGGATCGTGACTTCTTCGTGCAGGCCTCGTATCAGCGGCCGTTTATGGAGTATCATCATGTGAAGTTGAATGCCAAGTACACCCACGAGTATCTGCGCTATTGTACTGACTACCCTGAAAATCACAATACTGCCCGCGTAAACAATCACTATATCCAGCAGGATGGGTATGGCGCTCTCTGCTATGCCTTCACACCCCAGCCGTGGTTGTCATTCTCGGCAAGTTACGATGTGCGCTATAGCAAACTGACTGCTGACCTGAAGAAGTTTGACGATGTCTTCCGTCTCGACCAGAAACAGGTGGTGGCCGTACAGGCCGAATGGCAAGGTGTGCAGGCAGCAGCCTCGTTGCTCCACCAGCATTATCACGATGTGACCTCTGCACACGTAGGCGCGGCTGACCCCTTGGACCGGTGGACACCCTCACTCTCAGCGGCATACACACTGGGTGGACTCACCCTGCGTACCTGGTACAAGAAGATTTTCCGTGCCCCCACGCTGAACGACCTCTATTACACCCAAGCAGGTAACCGAAACCTGAAGCCCGAATACACCAAGCAACTGAACATAGGTATTGAATACCACTTCGACAGTCCACAATGGAGTGCCTCGCTGCAAGCCGATGCCTATCAAAACAAGATAGAGAACCGCATCGTGTGTCTGCCCCTGAAGGGTACCTACACGTGGTCGATGATGAACTATGGATACACCTTCTGCCAAGGACTCAATGCCACGGCACAGGGGCGTTTCCACACAGATGACTGGCACTTCTCGCTACTGACCTCACTGACCTTGCAACACGATGTCAATCGTACCGACCCCGAGGATGAGGACACGTATGACAAGCCTATATGCTATTCCCCCACCCTGTCATCGGGCATCACCGCCATTGTCGGCTGGCGCGACCTGCAACTCACCACCTCGTACCTCTACGTGGGCGAGCGTATGTGGAGCTATGCCGACCCCGAAGATGTGCTTGCCCCCTATCACAACATCGATACAAAGTTGACCTACTCGCGCGCCATAGGCAAGGCCGAGTGGGGTATCTGTCTGGAGGTGTGCGACTTGCTCGACGTACAGTACGAGCACATACCGCGCTATCCTATGCCTGGCCGCAATTATAAACTAACACTCTCATTGGGATTATGAAAAGACACTTTCTACTACTCCTCCTATGCGCCATAGTCACGACTTTGCAAGCCCAAGAGCGCATCATCCTGCTGAACGAAGGCAACTGGCAGGCCGATAACGGAAAAATCACCTATTTCGAAGATGGCAAAGTCGTCAGCAACCAGTGGTTTAGGGATGTCAACAAACGCAAACTTGGCGATACTCCCAACGACATCATACAGATAAACAATCACCTCATAGCCATATCGGTCAACTGGAGCAACATCATCCAATTCATCTCCCCCGATGGCAAAAGTGTAGCCGAGACGGAGGATGTCCCCAACAACCGCAAACTGGCTACTGACGGACGATACGTCTATGTCACCTCCTATGGACACGAGTGTGGCACCATTGACGGATACGTATCCTTCACCAAAGGGTATGTGGCCAAGATAGATGTGCAGACATTCAAGGTGGTAGCCACCTGCGAGGTAGGTTATGAGCCCGAGGGGATAGCCCTCTACAAGGGTCACCTCTTCGTGGCCAATACGGGAGGATACGCCTTTCAGGAGGACCACGAATACGATACTACCGTGAGCATCATAGATGCAGAAACCATGCAGGTGGTGAAGGACATTGACACTGGACAAATCAACCTCTATGGCAAGATGTCGCAGTCGGGTCAATACCTGTGCATCAACTCTCCAGGCGACTACTACGACGTCCCTGCCGCCACCGTCATCTTCGATTGTGAGAAGGCGCTCAATGGCGAGGTGGAGGATTGCTTTGTCGTCCTTGAGTATGCTTCGACATACAGTTGCACCATGCTCGACGGCAATTTCCTTGCCATCGGTGCTCGATTCTCGTACTATACCAATGACTACAAGTTCAACTACGTCGTGATTGACCCCAGTGAGGTAATCATCACTGAGGGGGCAGGCGGAGTGGAGGAGTCCTTGCCTGGCACCATGCTTGCCGACCTGCAAGCCCTCGGTATGCCGTATGGTGTGTATGTCAATCCCTACACAGGGTACATCTATGCCACCGATGCAGGCTCCTTTGCCGCCGCAGGTGCACTCATACAATGGTC
>JAFZDY010000024.1 GCA_017560945.1 Bacteroidaceae bacterium
AACATTGCGTTCAGTATCGGTGCTACTGCTTCTTTGGTGATTGAAACAGTGATGATTATCGGTATGTATTCATTGTGTCACACATGGATGCCGTTCTCATTGGAAATCGACCAGACATTCATCGGTGCTATCTTGACAGCTATCGGTTATTCTATCAACGATAAGGTGGTGGTATTCGACCGTATCCGTGAATTCCGTACCTTGTATCCTAAGCGTGACCGCTTCCAGTTGTTCAATGAATCGTTGAACACTACTTTGGCTCGTACAATCAATACTTCTGTAAGTACATTGGTAGTATTGGTATGTATCTTCGCTCTTGGTGGTGACAGCATCCGTAGCTTCGCCTTTGCGATGATTCTCGGTGTGATATTCGGTACACTTGGTTCATTGTTCTGTGCTGCTCCTGTTGCTTATTTGATTTTGGGCAGCAAGTTGCCGGAAGAAAACAAGTAATTCCATATAAAAAAAGAGGGCTTCCAATTTGGAAGCCCTCTTTTTTTTGTATATTTGTTGCTTGTAAACGTATGATAAAAAGTTTTTAACTTATTAAATAAGAAAACATGAAAGCCTTAGTTAAGAAAGAAGCCCAGAAGGGTATTTGGATGGAAGAAGTTGCCGTTCCAAAAGTGGGTGTGAACGACGTTCTTATCAAGATTAAGAAGACTGCTATTTGTGGTACCGACTTGCACATCTACAAGTGGGACGAATGGAGCCAGAAGACTATCAAGACTCCGATGACCATTGGTCATGAGTATGTGGGTATCGTGGCAGAAGTAGGTCCGGGTGTTCGTAACATTCAAGTAGGCGACCGTGTAACGGGTGAAGGTCACATTGCATGTGGTCATTGCCGTAACTGTCGTCGTGGCTTGCAGCACATCTGCGAAAACAGTATCGGTGTCGGTGTAAATCGTGACGGTGCTTTCGCTGAATACCTCTGTATCCCTGAATCAAACGTAGTGAAGTTGGATGACCGTATCTCTGACGATATGGCTGCCATCATGGACCCATTCGGTAATGCTACTCATACCGCTCTTTCTTTCCCGTTGTTGGGTGAAGACGTGTTGATTACCGGTGCTGGTTTGATTGGTACTATGGCTACTGCCATTGCCCGTTTTGCTGGTGCTAAGAATGTGGTAGTAACCGACCTTAGCGACTATCGTTTGGATATCGCCAAGAAGATGGGTGCTACGGTTACTGTCAATGCCGCTAAGGGTGAAACAGTGGCAGGTGCCATGGAAAAGCTCGGTATGCGTGGTTTCGACGTTGGTTTGGAAATGTCTGGTTCTCCAATTGCTTTCCGCGACATGGTAGCTAACATGTATAACGGTTCTAAGATTGCTCAGTTGGGTATCTTGCCTCCGACTACTACTGTGGATTGGAGTGAAATCATCTTCAAGGCTTTGACTATCAAGGGTATCTATGGTCGTGAAATGTGGGAAACTTGGTACAAGATGCAACAGATGTTGATTTCCGGTTTGGATTTGACTCCGGTAATCACTCACCACTTCCCGATTGCTGAATTCCAGAAAGGTTTCGATGTGATGGAATCTGGTCAGTGCGGTAAGGTTATCTTGGATTGGGAATAATATCTTCCTTCGTGTCATTCTGAACGGAGTGAAGAATCTGGAGACCAAAAGTTTATGCATTCAGATCCTTCGCGTTGCTCAGGATGACATGTGATACATAAATTAACGAATAATAAAAAGAAAAATCACATAACAACTATGTACGGTAAAATGCAAGAGTTCCTTGCGCAGGAACTCGAAAATATCAAGGCTGCCGGTTTGTATAAGAACGAACGTATCATTACCACTCCTCAGAGTGCAGATATCAAGGTGAATGCCGGACAAGGCGTGTTGAACTTCTGTGCCAACAACTACTTGGGCTTGGCAGACAACAAGCGCTTGATTGAAGCTGCTAAGGCAGCTATGGATTCTCATGGTTATGGTATGTCTTCTGTACGCTTCATCTGTGGTACTCAAGATTTGCACAAGCAGTTGGAAGCAGCTATCGCTGATTATTTCAAGACAGAAGATACTATTCTTTATGCAGCTTGTTTCGATGCTAATGGTGGTGTGTTCGAGCCTTTGTTCACTGAAGAAGATGCTATCATTTCGGATGCGTTGAACCATGCTTCTATCATTGATGGTGTTCGTTTGTGTAAGGCTAAGCGTTATCGTTATGCAAATGCCGATATGGCCGAATTGGAAAAGTGCTTGCAAGAAGCTCAGGCTCAGCGTCATCGCATCATCGTAACAGACGGTGTGTTCTCAATGGACGGTAACGTTGCTCCAATGGACAAGATTTGTGATTTGGCAGAAAAGTACGATGCATTGGTGATGGTTGACGAATCTCACTCTGCTGGTGTGGTTGGTGCAACAGGTCATGGTGTGGCTGAACAATACGATGTTTACGGTCGTGTAGATATCTTCACAGGTACATTGGGTAAGGCATTCGGTGGTGCAATGGGTGGTTTTACAACCGGTCGTAAGGAAATCATTGACATGCTCCGTCAGCGTTCACGTCCTTACTTGTTCTCTAACTCTGTAGCTCCAGCTATCGTAGGTGCAAGTATCGAAATGTTCAAGATGTTGAAGGAAAGCAACGCTCTCCATGACAAGTTGATGGAAAATGTGACTTATTTCCGTGAAAACATGTTGGCTGCAGGCTTTGACATCAAGCCGACTCAGAGTGCTATCTGCGCTGTAATGTTGTACGATGCCAAGTTGTCTCAAGACTTTGCTGCCAAGATGCAGGAAGAAGGCATTTATGTAACAGGTTTCTACTATCCGGTAGTGCCGAAAGGCCAAGCGCGTATCCGCGTACAGCTTTCAGCTGCTCACGAACGCGAACACTTGGACAAGGCTATCGCTGCCTTCATCAAGGTGGGTAAGGAATTGGGTGTGATCAAGTAATTGAGTCTAATTATAAAAAAAGCGGATATGCCAATTGGCATATCCGCTTTTTTGTTTTTCTCATAAATAATCCCTATTTTTGTATCGCTCCAGTTAGCCCTCGGGCATGGCGGGAGTGTTTTACATTAAAGGACGTTTTTATGCGTTAATCTCTTCGATCCGAACTTCGCAAATTCACTCAAAGGGAGATAACTGCAACAAAGGCGTCCACGTGGTGTGTTTATATACCTACGATTGGGGCAACAAGGCTATGTTCTTGTTTGTTCCCTTGTATCTATATATCACAATGGCGTGGGCTAACTGGCGTTGCTTATCCTCTTTGAAAGGCAATGCGAAGGCCTGGGTCGTAGGATAAGCAGGTGACTGATTTCCCACGTCTCTTTTTGTAATCCCTATACCTTATTATATATATATATGCTGAATCGGGAAATCTTCAGTATGCATAGATGGAACTATGATACATATCGGTCAGCTAATCAGGCAGGAACTGCAGAATCAGGGTCGTACGGTAGCCTGGTTGACAAGGGAGTTGAATTGCAGCCGCTCGAATGTCTATAAGATATTCGAGAAACCTACTCTCGATACCGCTATTCTTCTGCAAGTATCTAGATTGCTGAAAGTTGACTTTTTTCGTTATTATACCGATGAACTCTCAAAGCATGTTCCTGATAGTGAATAGATAAGTTTTTGTTCTTGTAAAGTGTCCTCAATCTGTTGATATATCAACGGATTGAGGACACTTCGTTTTTTTCTTGTTGACATTTTTCTTTTCCTTTGTTCTCAAATAAACTAACGACTTTTCTCCATCTTTAAAGCAAGGGAAGATGAGGACCATTATTGGAATTTTGATAGGATTAATGGGGTGTGGGCTTTCATCGGCGCAAGTGCAGAAAGACTCCGTGAAGATTTATTTTCATCAAGGGAAGCACATTCTGGAGCCTGCCTTCAAGAGTAACCAACAGATGCTGGACAAGATTGACCGTTTGGTGTTTAAGCTTGAAAAGGTGGAAGTGATCGGTGCGGCTTCTCCGGAAGGTTCTGTCCAGCTGAATGAACGCTTGTCGCAGAAGCGTGCCCAGGAATTGTTCAATTACCTTTCCCGTTATGGCAATCTGCCTGATTCTTTAAAGACGACCCGCTTTATAGGTCGCGACTGGCGTGGCTTGCTCCGTTTGGTAGAGGCCGACCCGAATGTACCTTACCAGCAAGAAGCTGTCCGTTTGATTTCCAGCATTATTCGCGAGGTGGAGAGTGGTGTACCTGGTAGGGTTGACCCCTTCTGGCGTTTGGTCTCTCTCCGTAAGGGAAAGCCTTACCGATATATGTATTATCGTCTGTTCCCCGAACTCCGTACTTCTGAAATTCATTTTTGGTTTGAACAATCGCCCAGATTGTTGCAGCCTTTGCAACTTTTACCACCTTTACAACCTTGGTATACCCCGGATGTACTGGAACGGATTCCTGTTTCTGCACGGGCCAAAACTCCCTCTTATCATTGGGCCATCAAGACCAATGCCCTTTACGACCTTTTGCTGGTTCCCAACATCGGTGTGGAATTCTGTTTCGGCAAGAACTGGTCGGTGGGTGCCAACTGGATGTATGCCTGGTGGAGCAATCGGGGAAAGAACAATTTCTGGCGCATCTATGGAGGTGATGTGGAAGTCCGTCGTTGGTTCGGGAAGAAAGCGGCCGAGAAACCTTTGCAAGGACATCACTTGGGAATATACGGCCAATTGCTCACTTACGACTTCGAGACAGGAGGCCGTGGCTATATGGCAGACAAGTGGAACTATACCTTTGGCGTGTCTTACGGATATAGCCTCCCGATAGCCAAACGCTTGAACCTCGATTTCACTTTAGGCATCGGCTACTGGGGAGGTAGATACAAGGAATATCTTCCGGTAGAAGGCCACTATGTATGGCAGAGCACCAAGAACCGTCGTTGGTTTGGCCCGACTAAAGCCGAGGTATCCTTGGTATGGTTGTTGGGACACGGCAACGAAAATAAACAGAAAGGAGGCCGCCAATGAACAGAATATTCGCCCTTTGTGGGTGGCTGATGATGCTGATGATGGCTGTGTCTTGCAACCACAAGGAGCTGTGCTACGACCACGATTCCCATTCCGAACGTGTGGAGTACAAACTTGAATTGGACTTCGATTGCGAGTGGGAATATAACATTGAGTCGAATGTGGATTGGAGCCAAATCTGGAAACCGGAATACGGTATCAGTTACGATGATATCCGCCCCAAGGAGCCGGAAGGCGTACGCGTTCATATCTTTAATGAAGACGACCGCACGGAAACGGTACGAAACCTCACCAAGCAGAATGCTACCATCCGTTTCAATCAAGAAGGGCATTACGACATGCTGTTCTATAACAACGATACGGAATACATCGTGTTCGAGGGGTTGGAATCGTTCAATACCGCCAGTGCTACTACTCGAGGGATAACCCGTTCTACCTATCGGGGTAACTCGCTGATGACGCGTGCTACCAAAGAAGTGACGGTAAATCCGCCCGACATGTTGTTCGGGGCCTATATGGACGATATTTATGTAACGAAATCCACACAGGCTGATACCATGAAGGTCACGCTGAAGCCGTTGGTGTTTACTTATCTCGTTCGTTATGAGATAGCAAAGGGAGCCGAACTGGTTTCTTTGGCACGAGGTGCTTTGGCAGGCATGGCAAAGGGAGTGAACTTGGGCAATGGCCGTACTTCGGTAGAAGATGCCACCGTGATGTTCGATTGCGACATGCTGGGCGATTTTGGTGTACAGGCTTTGGTGAAGTCGTTCGGAATTCCGGACTATCCCAATCCCAACTATTCCCGAGGCCCCTACCAATATTGCTTGAACCTGGAGGTGCGCCTTACTAATGGCAAGACCCAGCAGTTTGAGTTCGATATTACCGAGCAGATGGAGAAACAGCCTCATGGAGGGGTCATAGTGGTGAGTGGCATTGAAATTGATCTCAAAACAGCGTCAGGAGGCGGCGGATTTAATGTCGATGTCGATGGATGGGGTGATGCAGTGGATGTACCATTGCCGTTATAATGAAAGAAAATAATAGATATAATAATTTTAAAATTTTTGTGTTATGAAGAAAATGTTATTGATGCTTGGTGTGGCTGCAGCAGCTATGACAAGTTGTACAAATGACGAAGTGGTGGAAGTGAATCCTGCCAATGTGATTAAGTTTGAAAGTTTCGTAAATAAGGGAACAAGAGCGGTTACGAATACTGATGAAGATATTACTAAATTTTATGTGTTTGGCTATCATGGAGATGTGACGGATTTTGATAATGTCGAGGTTTCTTTAAATAATGGTGAATGGGACTATAGAGGTGATGTGTATTGGACGGTTGCAACTTATAACTTTGGAGCTTATGCTACAAAGAATACATCAGACCTATTGGAAACAACTACCGAGGTTTCTTTTGCAAATGGAGCATTGACTTTTACAGACTATACAGTTAACGATGATAATGATTTGGTTGCGGCATTGGTAAACAACAGAGAAATCTCGGGAATCGACACTAATCCTGACCCTGTTGAATTTACTTTCCAGCATTTGTTATCAAAAATACAGTTTACCTTTGTTAATAATGTAGATAATCATGAAATGTTTATTTCTGATCTTAAAATCGCAAAATATCCGCAAAAGGGTACATGTACCTATTCTTCAACTGGTGTGGTATGGAAAAATTTAACTGATGGGACAAATAAGAGTTTAAGCTCAAATTTAAATGCTGCTGGAATAGAATACGAAGATAGTTATCAAGATAATTTCCTTGTTATCCCAACAGCTGCTCCTACAGGCGAACCTGCAGCTACTACAATTTCTAACGAATATACAGTAACATTTAAAGCAACCTTTAAGAACGAATCTGGAGAAATTGTTAGTGAAAAGAACTATCCTGCAGCTAAATTGAATGTAGGTGTACTTCAATGGAAGCCTGGTTATGTATATAATTATACAGCCACCTTGGAGCTTAATCAACAGAGAATCAAATTTGGTGCTCCTGATGTAACAGAATGGGATTCCGACCTTAATAATAATGATCGAGAAGATGATGATATAACTTTGCAGTAATAAATAGTTTACTCCGAAGGGGAATTTCCCCTTCGGAGTAAAACAAAAGAACTATGCAGACAAACAATTTCTTAAACAAACCTTAATAAGTTTCTGACTACTCGCTAAAGGTAATTTGAATTTATAGTATCTTCCTAAAGTATGAAAAGATTTATACCAATGCATATATTAGTTCTATGTGCGCTATTTGTTGTAGCCTGCGAGAATAGCAGCTTCGACAACCCGCATACCGAGCTAAAGGATATGCCTATCACAATTGGTTCATCGGTTTCGGTTACTCGTGCCAACATTACCAACCTTCAAAATGAAGGCTTTGGAGTGTGGGCATTTATCACGAATAGCGTACGGACCAACTACCCCTATATGGAAAACACATTGGTTGAGGATAGAAATGGAGATGGCGAGTGGTACTACGAGGATACAAAATATTGGCTTTATGAGACTCAATTCTCATTTATAGCGACATATCCCTACGATGATGATGATATCTACACCACCGATTCATCTACGGGCGATGTGCAGCTGACGTTATCCGACACGCCATCGGCTCAAGACTACCTAATGGCGCTAAGTTCCATCGATACGAGCGACCCAAACTTCGACCCATCGGAATCTGTGAATCTACAATTCAAACACTTGCTCTCTAACGTGAGCCTCAACGTGTGGCGTGATGGTGTAAAGCATCAGAACGACCAGATGAGAGTGCGAAAGGTGACGCTGTCGAACATTCGTAAGGCGGGCACATATTCAAGCACAACCGATACTTGGACAACAACCAACTCTAAGTTGACAATGGAGTACACAAACGATGAGGTTACAGATGACGACAACATTGGTGCTGCCACCCAAAATAATGGCTCGTTAAATTTGGGTGGTATTCCATCTACTCCATTTAGCGAGGTGATGCTCTTGCCTCAGACCATTGATGCGTCGAGTAATAGCGTATCGCTAAAAATCGAATATGAACTTAAGCGACAAAATGCCGCAGATTGGGAGAGTGCAGAGCTTGAAACTATTTTACCTGCCATAACGTGGGAGAAAGGTAAGCAATATGTTTACAACGTGGTACTATCATCGGTAACCGATATTACAGTGTATTACATTCAGACAAAGGTCGATCCTTGGGGAACACCTCAGGTGGGAGGAACGGTTATCATAAAATAATGAAAAGGAACATGAAGAGAGCAAACTACATATTTCTACTCGTTGGCGTGCTATTGTGTGGCTGTAGCAAGAGTGGCTTTGACCCTGATGAGCATATTACATTGCCCACCAACCCCTACATCTACCTCGATGCAGGCGTCAGCACACGTGCGTCGTTGGTTGAGGGTACAGTGCTTAACCAAAATTTTGGAGTCTATGGCTTCACTTATGATTTCAACAATAAGTGGAGTACCTATCGTGTGACTGCAAAGCCAAATGTTTTTGACAATGTTCCACAAGAAGTAACACACAATAGCGGTAGCTACAAGTACGATCCTGTTAAGGAGTGGCAGGGAGGTAAATACACCTTCTTTGCGTATTATCCATATAGTTTGCTTGTGAGTAGTGAAAATGTTGAAGGAACGCCATATATAACCTATGGTCCTGACTTTAACAGCACCGCTGAGCATAGAGATGTTATGACGGCGATGTTTGAGGACACCAGCCTCAGCAGTAGCCCCTACGTATATTTCGACTTCTACCACCGTCTGTCTGCCGTAGATGTTGTTGCCATGAACTTCTACGAGCATAGCTACGATGATCCTAACAATGCAAATAACGTTATCACCGAGAAGGTTACAATCGACATTGTAGACCTTGCGCTACAATTCGGTAATGTACAGTATAAGAAAGCTAAGATATATTTGGATAGGCGTATCCCTTCGGTGTGTACCCCTACAGATGCGGACACCAAACCACGCTACCAGATTATATCAGAAAATAGTGGATCGGGTATCTATATCAACTATAACGAGGATGCTACGCTTCGCCCTATCACCGCACAAAACAACAGTTCGATGATATTTATCCCCCAGGAGAATACCAACCTTGAAGTAACTACAACGGTGAAGTACAAGAAGCGTCGTCCTAATGGCGACTTTATCAAAGAGAATGGCAACGATGTATTTACGCAAACCATCGAAACGCCTTTTAATCAGCCGTTGAAAGAGGGTAGCCGTTACTACCTGCAGATGACATTCACATCGTCGGCAGTATCTATCAGCATCATTACCTCCGACGAATGGGACGATATTACGGTTGATTATGAATTTGAGTAAACAAGGAAAAGATATGAGATTTACACATATATTAGTAGTTTTTGCAGCCCTTGTCGTAGCGGCTTCGTGCTCGTTCAATGATATAGATGAGGTGCAATCAACATCTGGGCGTACATCACAATACTTGCAGGTAGTGGGCCGTATTGCTCAGTACTCCGATTGCAACGTTGCAACACGCTCGAAGAAGGAGGGCGATGAGTCTAAGGTCACCTCCATGGGGTTGGCATTGTTCCCTATCGAGAATGGCACTATCGGCAATTGCCTATACTACGACTTCAAGCTTGGTGGCAGTATCGTATTTGTGGTCGATCGTCATGACGATGTTTTCAAAAACTATACTGATAAGCAGTTTGCAATGTATATCTTCGCAAATATGCAGGATGCTGAAGGCTTCCCAAAAACTAGCGGAGAGGGTGTGGGTAAGTCATTGGACTACTTCACCGGGTTTGCTATTGCTGCTAATGCCAACGTGGAGGAAGTTCCTACCGATGGATTCCCTATGATGGGCTCGAAGGGTAATAACATCAGCACTCAGGATGCCGACGGCATCACGCTTATTCTCAAACCTACGAAAACAGATGATAATGTCGATGGTCTTCCGTTGGTTAATGGCTCACCTACCGACAATCTTGAGATTCCTCTTAAGTCGATGTATGCCAAGTTCACCTTCACCATCAGCATGGATCCCGACCAGGAGATTGTGGGTAACAAGGCTCCTCGTTTCGACCTGCTTAAATACGCGGTGCATAATATTGCCGCTACGGTAGATGCTAACTCATCAACCAACGATGTTGGCGAGGTTATTGAATCGTCGGGCGAAATTCCTATGGGTAACTTTGCGCAGGGTGCTACCACTGCTAAGTTCGACTTCTATCTCCCTGAACGCTATCTCACGCCTACAAGGACTATTGACGATGTGTTGCCCGCCGAGCTTAAGAAGAAAACTTACGATGAAAGCGTCGATGCCGACCAGAATGGCTACCGTGACGAGGACGAGAAGTATCACCAACGCTTCAAGAACCTGCTGACAGAAGGTCAGGCTGCCACTTATGTGACTATCACAGGCAAATATACCGACCACCAGGAGCACACCTACGATGTTGATTATAAGATCTATTTAGGTGCTAACAACTACGATGATTTCAACATTATTCGTAACACGCATTACGATAATAACATCACTATTCGTGGTATTGACGACTCTAATGATCAGTCTGCGGGCGGTAACTACGTATCCATCGACTGGCGTGTGAATATTGAGCGCTCTACGCCTTTGGTTATTGGCTTACGCCGTGAAACCCTGCTCGATGCCCACTACGAGGTGCGTCCTTTGCGTCTGCACCTTGTGGGTGAGAATATCCCTACGGGCAAATCGGCTACGGTGCAGCTGCTTAATGTGAATGGCACTACGAACAATCTCCCTAATTGGATTCGTTTAGAGGCTAGTGGTAATAAAACAGACCACATCACCACGGCCACATCTACATCTGCGGGCAAGCGTAAGTATTTCACAACAGACCTTGTCACTAAGACGCTTAAAGACAACACGCAAGTCACAGTGAATAATCTTACTAGTAATACCCAGGCCGTGTGGATATATGTCGATGAGAACACTACTACACAATCTCGTACAGCTATTGTTAGGGTCACTTACGATAATAGCGAACCACAGGACTACAAGATTGTGCAGGAAGGCTTGCACGCAGTGACAAGTACAGATGGCCTGCGCACCTACTATATCGAGCACTATGAGGAGTATCTCTACAACTTCGACACTGCGGACTTGTATGCTCAAACCAAAGAGGAGGGTATGCCTTGGGGGTTGAATGGTGTGCAGCTGTCAAATGAGCATAATTCCTTCAAAATAGATGAGAATAACACTGACTGGAATAATTATGTTAAAAACAACTCTCTTTTGAAGTACGATTTCTATATAGGAAAGTACGATACTTTTGCAGATGAATCCGTACTTCACGATTATGCTGGTCAGCAATTTACGAGTGAGATTTTTACAAAAAGTAATGGAGGTGTAAAGAAGCTTACTATGGAACAGCAGGCAAGTGGTGCTGTGGAGTATTGCTATAACAAAAATAAGAGAAATTCAGATGGCTCTATTGCAGAGGTGGTGTGGTATTTGCCATCTGCCGACGAGTTGGAGGATTTTATCGTTCCTGCATATAACTCCTATAAGGAGTTCCAGGATAACTTCTATTGGACTTCACAGCCAGCCTATATCAGAAATGCGTTCTATTATCAATATAAAGATAATGAAACCATTACAGATGCATACGCATTCGTAGCGTACGAGGATAATCCTAACTATGCACGAGCAACAAAGGTTGTTAGTCTTGGAAATGATCAGTTTAACTATGCCCAAAGTGGTCTGAACAAAACTCCTAAAGAAACTCACGCTATGGATGATAATTGTATAAACAAGAATGCGGAAATTCTCGAGGGTTGTTATTTCAATGTGATGTATGCCTGGTATCGAGAAAGTAGATGGAGTACAAAT
Organism: Bacteroidaceae bacterium; assembly: GCA_017560945.1. Classification (GTDB taxonomy): domain Bacteria; phylum Bacteroidota; class Bacteroidia; order Bacteroidales; family Bacteroidaceae; genus Phocaeicola_A. The sequence goes on from JAFZDY010000024.1 coordinate 11,789, forward strand.
GAGACGACATTTACAACAGATGACCATTTTAATGCCATAAAAGATGGTAATGGAACTGGCAAGAGATATCATATCCACCTGGGGCACCTGTATGATATGACGCAGGAAGGTTATCACCCCCGTACAAAGTCAAACCGTGTGCGTTGCGTGCGTGTAAACCCTAACTAGGCGAAAGCTTATTGAGTAATGTTCTATAAATTGGTAAATAAACTTTTCTTTGCCGAGAATCTACGTTTCGGTCGCTTTTGAATAGTTTGGTATCTATGTAAGCATCCGAAAGAAGTCCCCAGTGTAACACTTGTAGTTATGTGCGACTTTTGCATCAGCCATAGTGCCCATAACAACAAGTGTTTTTTTATGGCCCAAAATGCTACCTAAACATAGTAAGGTGTTAAGGAGTTAAGGTTTTCGTCTGTAAACCTCTACAGGCTTGTTTTTGCAACCACGGGGAGGACGCATTTGCTACCTCGCGAGAAACTTAAAAATTTCTCCCTTCGACCGTATTGTCAAACCTTACCACCTTACCGCCATAACGATTAAATCAGCTATCTATAGATGATAAATTTTATCATCAGTGATGACCAACGCTTGCCATAAGTGATGCCTGAGGTTTGGCGTAAAGTGTTAACTGTTAACTATTGGTGTCAGTGCAAGGCTAAATTTTGCTTCAAAAGCCGTTGTTCAAGAACTCACGCAGACCGATATGGGTGATTCCATCTCTATCGCTTCTTTTTACGAATGGAGTCATTGAAATGACATATTTGGGGTAGTGGTCCTTGATGTTGTCCAAACACCCAAATTCTCTCTCTTCTGTTTCTTTTGAAGCAATGAGATAGGCTACCTGTACATAGATGCGTTCGTTGGACTTGGTACACACAAAGTCCACCTCACCGGCTCTCAGTTGGCCAATATGCACGGTGTATCCCATTCGAAGCAATTGTTGATAGACGATATTTTCTATTATCTTTTCAATATCTCCCTCTCTTTCGCCACCTGCAATCAGGTTGCGGAGACCCACATCGCCGAAATAGAGCTTTTCGTTCGATTCCAACAATTTCTTTCCGTGAATGTCGTATCTTTCTACAGACGAGAGCAGGTAAGCATCCTTGAAAAAACCAAGATAGGAGGCAATGGACTTGACGGCTACATCCTGTCCTTGGGATTTCATGAATTTGCTGATGTTGTTCAGCGAATTTAGTTTACCAATGGTATCGGCAAAATAACGTAAGAGGGTATGGAGGAACGATATGTTGCGTATGCTGTTTCTTTCAACAATATCCTTCAGCATTACCGTATGATATACGCCCTTGATATAGTCCCATACAAGGTCTTCGTCATTCAGTCCTATCTGTATTAATCCTGGCAATCCTCCATAATTGATGTATTGCCATAACGCATCGTCACCCTCCATCAAGTGATGAAACTGGAGAAACTCTTGATAGCTGAGCGATTGCACATTGATTTCCTGATATCGACCACCTAATAAGGTACTCAGCTCACTCGACAACATCTTAGAGTTGCTTCCCGTAATGAGAATGTCGGTATTGTCTTCCAAGCGATAACTCCTTACACTTTTTTCCCAACCCTCGATTTCCTGCACTTCATCAATGAGGATGTAGTTATGTGTATCTTTCACCCATTGTTCATCAATGTATGTGTTCAACTGCTCATAGTTCTTGAGTCCGTCAAACTTCTTTCGCTCCTTATTAATATAGATGAAGTTTGAATGTAGGTCGGCCTTGTGCCTTTCCATAAAATCCTTGAGTATATAGCTCTTGCCCACTCTTCTTTGTCCGGTAAGCACAATGATTTGTTCTTTGCCTATCCATGCATCCACTTTGTCTGCATAGAGCTTTCTTGTAATCGGTTGCATACTTATAAGTTATTGTTTTCTTGCAAATATACGATTTTATTTTCTATAGGAAACAAATTTGCGTGTGTTTTGTTTTTTATTTCTTATAGGAACTCTGTGTGTGGGAGTGAAATTGTTTACAAAAAAAGAAATCGGGATGGCACAAGTCATCCCGATTCCTTTGTAGCCCCGAGGGGAATCGAACCCCTATCTAAAGTTTAGGAAACTTCTATTCTATCCGTTGAACTACAAGGCCAGCTCTGAATAAAGCGTCGCAAAGGTAATCTTTTTTATGATTTCTACCAATTAATATTTTGCCAATTCATTTAACTTTCCGAAATTTGTTGCGTAATATTTGAACAATGATTTTAAACCTTAAATAATATGGCAGAAGAAATGATAGTCAAGGAACTGGACCAAGTGGTGGTTCGTTTCTCAGGCGACTCAGGTGATGGTATGCAGTTGGCCGGAAATCTTTTTTCGACTATTTCGGCTACAGTAGGGAATGACATCAGTACATTCCCGGATTATCCGGCGGACATCCGTGCTCCGCAAGGTTCATTGACCGGTGTTTCCGGTTTCCAGGTACACATTGGTGCAAATAAGGTGTTCACTCCGGGTGACCAATGTGATGTATTGGTAGCTATGAATGCAGCAGCGCTCAAGACCCAATACAAGTTTGCAAAGCCAACAGCTTGTATCATCATCGATACAGACTGTTTCCAGAAGTCCGATTTGGAAAAGGCAGCTTTCACAACTGATAACCCAATTGAAGAAATGGGTATCAAGAATGATGTGATTGCCGCTCCTATCTCACAGATGGTGAAGGATTGTTTGGCCGATTCGGGCATGGACAACAAGTCGATGCTGAAGTGCCGTAACATGTTTGCACTTGGTTTGGTTTGCTGGTTGTTCAACCGCGACTTGACCATTGCCGAAAACTTCCTCCGCGAAAAGTTCGCCAAGAAGCCGGCAATT
>JAFZDY010000025.1 GCA_017560945.1 Bacteroidaceae bacterium
AACCGATTACGATTGAATGCGACTGCCTCAGTGATGTCAGTTCACTGCCTCGCCGGTGTCAGTATACTGCCTCTACGGTGGCAGACCTCTGCCAAAGTACCTTGGCAGAGAAAAGAAGAGGATTCTTCACACAAACGACAATAAATAACACAAAAATAGTAACGATTATACATTAACAGATATGTTTATACATTACCTTAGTCTCGCATGGGACCAGTTGAAGAAGTACCGCCTGCAATCAGCGGTTAGTATCGTAAGTTTGGCAATTGGCTTTGCCTGCTTTGCCCTTGCAAGCATGTGGATAAAGTATGAAACCACCTATGATGCGTTTCACAAGGATGCGGAAAACTTGTATGCCTTCATGTATAGTTATAATCAAAGAAAGAGTGAGAGTGTTCACAATGAATTTAAAAGTGATATATTGCAACAATATCCCCAATTGGAGCAGTTATCAGTAAATCGAGCATCGAGTATTCATAAGCTCAATGGTGTAGATAATGCATATCCATTGTATTGGAAAAATGAATGGTGCATGACCGATACCAATTTTGTATCTTTGTTCGGTCTTGAATTGATCGAAGGAACAACAAGTTTTGTACACAATCCTCACGAAGTCGCTATCAGTGACGTAATAGCAAAGCGTTTTTGGAAGGATGAGTCACCCATTGGAAAAGAATTGGTTACAATTAAACAACATAGAGCAATTTACGAACAAAAGCGCATCGTATCAGCAGTATTCCGTTCATGGGGAGAACATTCCAACTATAGTTTTGATTTCCTTAGCCGTATGGAACCAAACTCTCAAGAAGCCACAGAAGCCACAGGAGACTTTTATATTTTTGCACATATCTCTCCCAAGGTAAATGTACCAGAATTGAATGAACAACTTGCAAAAATAAGAATCTTTTCTCGAGAGGGTGATGGTACGCAGGAAGAATTAAGTGTAATGCCCATTACCAAAATACGTTATAACACCGACCGTTACGAAAAGGAAGCCATGACTAAAATCAACCACATCTATCTGTTTGCCATCGCTGGATGCCTGCTTATCATGTGTGGATTGTTGAATTACTTGACTATGTTCGTTAACCGCCTCTTTATCCGCAAGCGGGAAATGGCTCTTCGCACGGTATTCGGTGCATCGAAGTGGGACTTGATGGTACAATTTTTCACCGAGTATGGTTTGCTATTAGTTATCGCCATGTGTTTTGGTTTACTGACGATAAGCCTTTCCGCCGAATGGTTCCTCACTATGACCGAACTACCCAGAGACATGGATTACATTCATCGCGAATCACTTATCTATCTACTGATTGTAATGATTGTTTCATTGTTCATTTCCCTACCGGTCATTTGGTATTTCCGACGATTGTCTTTGCAAAGCAGTATAGTGGGGGTTGGCGCACTCACACGCTATCACATCTTCCGAAATGTCAGTGTAACGTTGCAAATAGCCATCAGCATCTTTTGCATCTTCTGCACCATCGTATTCATGAAACAATTAAATACTTTACGAAGCAATGATATAGGCTTTGAAATGAAAAATCGTATGGTATGGCGGGATATGGTGTATAATAGAGACAGGCAAGAGGACTTAGTCGAGTTGATACATTTCCTAAAACAATGTCCAGAGGTAGACACTGTGTTCAGTCATAGTACCGCACTTTATCCTTTGATGGTTAGTACTTACCTAACACTCAATCCAAGAAATAATCCAGATTTGAAAGAACCCACAAGAGTAGATTATGTACGCATAACCCAATCATTAATAGAATTCTATGGAGTTAAACTTGTGACGGGACGATGGTTGGATGATGGAGACATTGACTTCTATGAATCAGGTAACCCATATCCTTATAGTAGAAACATATTAATCAATGAAACACTTGCTCATCTTATGGGCTGGGAAGACCCATTAGGACAGACAATAGATGATTGTAATGTAGTTGGAGTCGTAAAGGATATCTACAACCAATCACCCACAACCCCTGCCCCACCGACCTTGTATAACTTCTACCCTACTGCTGAGAATATAGAAAACATGTCATATATTCTTGTAAAATATAAGCCAGGAAAAAGAAAGGCATTGATGGAGAAATTGGAAATGCATGGAAAGGAACGAGGAGTTGATTATATTTCTAAGTGGATTGATTTCGAAGAAAATTATCAATATAAACTCAAAAGCGAACTAAACCTGCAGAAACTCCTTAACATCATCACCACCATTTGTATAATGGTTGCCCTCTTCGGTGTGTGGTCAATGATTATGCTCACCTGTGAACAGAGGAGAAAAGAGATTGCCATCCGTAAGGTATATGGTGCAACCACGAAAGACATTCTCGATATGTTCTTCATCGAATACATGACTTTGCAAGGTATAGCGGCCATAGTAGCCTTCCCCATCGGTTATGCTTGCATGAAGTCATGGCTGGAGCAATATGTCGTACAAACGGAAATCTCGTGGTGGATATACGTAGGCATCTTCCTTCTTGTGGCCCTGCTCGTTGCCCTTTGTGTCGGTTGGCGTGTATGGAAGACGGCCAAGGCCAAACCTGCGGATGAGATTGCCAAGGGAAGAGGGTAGAAGAGAGAAGAAATAAGAATGCAATCTTTCATCGATAAGAATGGTATTCTTGAGCGCTCAAGAATACCATTCTTTATCGAACTATATAGTATCGGCCCTTATCGAGTATAGTTTGGAGGGGAAAGCTACATACTTTCTGTACTGGACTGTTAATTCTTTGTTCTTATGGCGAAAAAACTGCGGATAATTTGTTTTTAAGGAAGATAATATATACTTTTGCATGGAATATCAAATTGGTTCGATTATGAAAAAAGGTACAGTATTACGTAGAATATCCTCTTTGAAAGGAGAGTTAATGGAGTATGGAGTGGCAAACATCGGTTTGTTCGGCTCTACTGTGAGAGGCGAAAATCGAACTAATAGTGACATTGATATTCTGATAGATTTTCATGTGGGTAAGGAGACTTACTCCAACTTCATGATGGTTTGTGACATATTGCAGAATGCGTTTAGTCGTCACAAATTGGATATCGTTACACTGAATGGGTTGAGCCCCTACATAGGGAAGAACATTTTGAAAGAGATAGAATATGCATAAATCTTTTGTACCGTATTTGCAGCATATTTTAGATGAATGCAATTATATAACTTCTGTAATTACAGAAGATATGCCTATGTATCAGTTCTTGTCTGATGAAACATTAAAAAGGGCTGTAACGAGAAGTCTGTCCATCATAGGTGAAGCAACAAAGAAAATTCCTGCTGATGTAAAGTATGAGTGGAGAAGTATAGCTTGGCGTCAGATGGCAGGTATGCGTGACAGACTTGTACATGATTATATGGGAGTGAATTATATGATTGTGTGGGATGTAGCAAGGAATATAATTCCTGAACTGATTCCGCAGATTAGTGCTGTCATAGAAACTAATCGTTAGGTTTGAGGTGTTGAAAATATAATAAACGCGGGTTGAAGAAACTGAGAATCTTCAACCCGCGTTTATTCTTTACTGTATCTTGCTTACTCCTTGCAAGGCACCTGCTTCAGGGTCTCCAACAGGAAGTCGTAGAACTTCTGTACGGAGGGGATGAAGACGCGCTCGTCGGGAGAGTGGGGTGAACGCAAGGTAGGACCGAAGGAAATCATATCCAAACCAGGGTGTGTGGCACCTATGATACCGCACTCAAGACCTGCGTGGATAACCTTTACCTCGGGTTCTTTGCCAAATTGGATGTTGTAACTCTCCTTCATAGCTTTCAAAATGGGAGAGTTTACGTTGGGTTGCCAACCAGAATAACTTCCGCTCAACTCAACCTTCATACCTGCCATATTGAAGCAGCATTCCAATGAGGTGGCTACATATTCCTTCATCGATTCGCTACTACTACGTGCAAGGATGTTGAACTCTGCACGTCCGTCACCAATGCGGATGATGGCCAAGTTGGATGATGTCTCTACTGTGTCGGGGATAGTGGGGATGTAGCGCACTACTCCGTCGTGGCAAGCGAAGATGGCATCCACGAGGTTGTCCTGAATCTCCTCGGGTACTTCGCCCTTGGGAAGTTCGGTGCGCTCGGCTTTCAAGGTGATAGGAGTCTCTACAGCACTATACTCTTCATTAAAGAGGTCTTCGCAATATTTCACAAGACCCATCAGTTCCTCTTCGTTTTCAGCGGGGATGGTGAGCACGGCTTCACATTCACGTGGAATGGCGTTACGCATGTTACCTCCATTCCAACTTGCCAAGCGGGCTTCGTAGTCGGCGATGGCTTCGCGCACCAGGCGTACCATTAACTTGTTTGCATTGGCGCGTCCTTCACAAATTTCAAGGCCTGAGTGTCCACCACGCAATCCTTTGAGAGTTATCTTTATGGCTACGTCTGTGGGGTCAGTCTCAACCTCTTTATATTCGAGTGAAGCGGTCACGTCGATACCACCTGCACATCCGATGTAGAGTTCGCCCTCTTCTTCAGAGTCGAGGTTGAGCAACATCTTACCTTTGAGTGTTCCTTCCTTAAGGCCGAATGCACCATACATACCTGTTTCTTCGTCGGCGGTGATGAGTGCTTCCAAAGGACCGTGTACCAATGTGTTGTCCTCCATGATGGCCATGATGGCGGCTACACCCATACCATTGTCTGCTCCCAATGTAGTACCCTTTGCACGTACCCATTCTCCATCGATATAGGTTTGGATGGGGTCTTTCACAAAGTCGTGTACAGTATCGTTGTTCTTCTGGGGCACCATATCCATGTGTGCTTGGAGGACAACGGTTTCGCGGTTCTCCATACCTGCAGACGCGGGTTTGCGATAGATGATGTTACCTGCTTCGTCCATGAGAGTTTCTACGCCAACCTGCTTACCGAAGTTGAGCAAGAATTGCTGAATGGCTTCGAGGTGACCCGAAGGACGGGGTACTTGTGTCAATTCGTAAAAATGCTTCCACACTACTTGTGGAGCCAATGATTTAATAGTTTCCATTTTAGATATTTTTGATTTATGATTGATGAAATTTATTTTCTCTTATAGTACTCTTGTAATGTATAAAACGCTTTTTTCTTTGCTCCTTTTTCAGATATCAATCCTTTACGATTCCATCCGTCTTGAATACCATGTAATTGACGCAGTGGTGACATGAAGTCAACAAGAATCCAAGGTGTCATTCCACAAAGGCCCTCTATTTTATCAAACATTTGCAGGCTTTCCTCGTAGATGTAAACTTGAAACTCTTCGCTCCAACGTGTGAGACTATCACCATGTAATCCTTGCAAGGCTCCACCTCCAAATTCGCTGACTATGACAGGCTTTTCAAATCCCATCTTGAACGATTTGTCGCGACACTCTGCAGGTGAACCTCCATACCATCCAAGGTATTCGTTGAAACTAATGATATCAAGCTTCTCAATCAATGGATCGTTATAGGTATATACGTTATCAGGATGACCATCTACCTCTTGGTCTTTTTTGCAAGCAGCAGAGATGAGACGTGTATTGTCAAGAGAACGTACAAAGTTTACCAATTCTCCAAGGAAAGCATTGCGTGACGGAATATTGGATGTTTCGTTGGCAATAGACCAAATGATGGAACTTGCACGGTTATAGTCACGTTCGATCAACTCCTTGTATTGTTTCTTTGCTTTCTTGAGTACTGAGGGATTATCCCATTGGATGCCCCAATAGAGTGGCAATTCCTCCCATAGTAAGAATCCCATTTTGTCTGCAAGGCGAACAATGTTCTCTTGATGGGGGTAGTGTGCCAATCGTAAAAAATTACATCCTAACTCCTTTGCCCATCCGAGCACCAATGCTGCATCATCCTTTGAATTTGCTCTATTGCGTTGTAGTGGGTTCTCATCGTGAAGGCTGATTCCTTTCAAGAATATGGGTTCACCATTCAGCAATATCTGCTTACCTCTCGTTTCTATAGTACGGAAACCTATTTCATCGCTAACAATATCGTCTCCACTCATGATGTTGACTTGGTAGAGTTTTGGAGAGTCGGGCGACCAAAGTTGTAGTTTTTTTGTCTCTATATTGAATTTCGCAACACCTTCGTCGTTTACAATAGCTTGTTCCTCTATTTTGAGTTCGGGTATCTGTATCCTGACTTCCTTGGGGAACGATGTACCATTGAGTTGTATTTGTCCTGTTATGCAACGGGTCTTTTCATTTAGCGTACTCTTGTCTAATGCAATGAAATAGTTGCTGATAAAGGTTTGGGGAGTTTCTATCAAGTATACGTCACGGGTAATACCTCCATGGTTAAACCAGTCATTTATCTCTGCAGGAATATTTTCAGGATGTCTTGATGCATTCACACCTATGATTACGTAATTGTCCTTATCCTTTAATAAGTTTGTCACTTCAAAACAAAAAGGAGTGAACCCGCCTTCGTGTTGTCCTACATTTTTTCCGTTTACACTTACTTTTGAGATATAATTGGCTGCTCCCACATAGATGAAGTAACGTTTGTGGGCAGATACTCCCTCCAATAAATCAAACTTACGTCGATACCAGATGTTACCTTCGTAGTACATTAGTTCTGGTTCCTGTGTATTCCAACTTCCTGGTACCCACAAGGTCTGTGCGGCATTAAAACTATACTCAACACGATCGGTCTTGTCTCGAGGAACCGCATTTTGGTATACAGGTATCCAACCTAACTGCTCGGCACGATAGGGGTCAAGTACATATTCCCATTTACCATTCAGACATAGATTTTTACGTCCTTGTACATTGCCTATGAAGACTTCTTGCCCATTGGTGATGTGCGCAAGCACACTCCATAGTAGTAAAAAAGTAAATATGTATTTTATGCGACTCATTGAATTATTCATTTTGAGGAAATTTATATGTTGTTTGGGGTGGTGATTGCATTTCGTTTTCTTAATGCCAGCATACTGTACACTCCTAAAAGGATGAGAGCCAATGTCTGCATACCATGTACGATGAGAGCAAATACTCCTGCATCGGGTTCGTTCACACCATAGATGAGGGTCAGTGTGGAGATGACTACGTAGTGCCAAGGCCCTGCACCATTGGGTGTAGGCACTAACACGGCAAGGCTTGTGGTCATAAATACTGCTAATCCTGCTTTGAATCCTAAATCCTCAGTGAATGGAAATGCAAAGAAGGTAAGGTAAAACTGCATGATGTAACATCCCCAAATGGCTACACTATAAAATAAGAATAGTGGTATGTTTTTTACTTGTCTAATAGAACAAATACCTTCCCATATATTGTGAAGAAAATCCTTCATTTTGTTTGCCAAAGCCAAACGACGAAACAGGAAATAACCTGCTATGCACACAACCAGACCTCCAATCAACCACGGGATGAAGTTGGTTGAAGTGGTGGATAAGGCTGGTTCATCCATTGGGTGTCCATTCTCCATGAAGAATGCCTGAAAAACATCGAATTGCAATGCCACCACCATAAGGACAATGGAGGCTACAAACATCATATCCACCACTCGCTCGGTCACTACGGTACCAAGGGACTTGGTGAATGACACTCCATCGTATCTCTTCAATACTCCGCATCTGGCTACTTCGCCCGAGCGAGGGATAATCAGACTGATGGCATAGGAGAAGAATATGGCATTGATGCAAGTGCTTGTACGCGGACGTTCGCCCAACGGCTCTAATACCTGCTTCCATCGAAGGCCACGAAATACATGACTCAGTACCTCGAATATTAGAGAAAAGAACAACCACCCAATACTCATTTGTGCCAACAATGCCTTGTTTAGCACCGAGAAATCAAAGTCGCGGTATGTCCACCAAAGGATGCCTCCTCCCAGTGCAATGGGAAAAAGAATTTTCAATATATTGCCGATGTGTTTTTTCATGCGTGAATATTTATACCTCTTGCAAAAGTACGAATTATATTTGACATAGCAAAATCTCTCTTGACTGAATATGAAATACCCTTATTGAATGCTGTTTTGTTTAATGTGATTTTGGTGAATAGGGATATATGTACTATCTTCGCGACGTTATTCTGAAAATAGTTACGATGATACATATTCAATGTTCGGAAGAGATTAAGAAGGCTTGCCCCGAATTTAAGGGGATGGCTTTGGAAACTACGGTGAGAAATACACCGTATAGTGAGGAGTTGTGGCAAGAGATAGGTCGGTTTACCGATGAGTATAGAGCGAAGTTTACGGTTGACTCCATAAAAGAAATGCCATCTATCCAAGCCACACGTACAGCATACAAAAGATGTGGAAAAGATCCGAGTCGCTATCGTCCGTCGGGTGAGGCCCTTTGTCGTCGTCTATTGCGAGGACTTGAATTGTACAAGGTGGATACGGTGGTAGATTTGATAAACCTTGTATCCATTGCTTCGGGTTACTCCATTGGAGGTTTCGATGCCGATAAGTTCGAGGGTGATACATTGACCCTCGGCATTGGTCGTGCGGGTGAACCATATGAAGGTATTGGACGTGGTGAGTTGAATATCGAAGGAATGCCTGTCTATCGTGATGCTGTGGGAGGTGTAGGTACTCCTACGAGTGATAATGAGCGTACAAAACTTTCCCTTGAAACCACACACTTATTGGCCATTGTCAATGGATACGATGGTGATACTCTCCATTTGCAAGAGACGATTGACTACATGAAGACTTTGTTGGAGAAATATGCAGAAGGACGAGAATTTACTATCTATAAGTTTGAATAGTGGTGTTTTTTTTAAAAAAAAGGAAATGCGGATGTTGTTTTTTTAACACCCGCATTTTTATTCCTATGAATAGGTCTTGTTCGATGCAATTAAATTTCTTCTACAATCTCTTCCATAGTCTTTCTGCTCTTTTCTTTGGCTTCGTCGGCAGGATAACCGAGAGGAATGAGGGCTACGGGTTCAATGTGTTCGGGCAATTCGAAAAGGCTTTTGCATATTGCAGGGTCGAATGCACATACCCAACAGGTGCCAAGTCCTTGTTCGGTAGCTGCCAAGCAGATATGCTCTACGGCAATGCTTACATCTACATCGGCATGATCTTTTCCATCGTGGCGACGTTTCCATGATTGTGTATGGTCGGCACAAGCTATGATGTAGAGTGGGGCAGTGGCAAACCATTCGCGCGTGTAGCACTGGTGTATTTTGGCTTTGGCTTTGTCACTTTTTACAATGTAAAATTTCCATGGCTGGAAGTTTACGGCCGAGGGTGCCAGGCGTACACACTCCATGATGTAATTCAACTTCTCTTCTTCCACCGGTTGGTCGGCATAACTACGTACTGAGTAACGTGATTTTATAAGTTCAAGTAAGTTCATTGAGTCCTTTTATTATTTTATGATTCAATTTTAAGATTATTTCCCTTCTTCCTTGATGAATCCCTTGCGATAGGCGACCAACAGACGTTTGAGGTCGGTGATTTGTTTGGCCAGGGCGCGGCCTTCGTCCGTATTGCTTACCATCACGCGTTGTTGGCTCAATTCTACGAGCAGAGTTGTCGACTTGATGTCTTGTCCCTCTTCTATGGCCTTTTGAGTGGAGGTGAAGGGCTCGTGTTGAACAAGTTGCATTCCTCGAGAGTGATATACGAGGGTGTATCCCGCAATACCTGTCTCGGGTTGGTAGGCCTTGCTGAATCCTCCATCGATAACCAATAGTTTACCTCCTGCCTTGATGGGATTTTCACCTTTCAATGTCTTCACTGGTACGTGGCCATTGATGATGTGGCGATGGCGACCTTCTACACCAAATTCGTCGAGTAACATATCACACACTTTCTCGTCGTTGCGAAGGGTGTAGTAGTAACCCTTTGTCTCCTTGTGCAAATCCTTGTCTTTGATGAAGTATCGTTCAAAGGTTGACATCTTGTTTTTGTCAAATGGCGCAGCATCCTTGCCACACCATAGATACCACATATAGTCACGGGCAAAGAGTCGTTCATCGGCATTGGTGTCCTCGTTGAAGGCCGAGCGGATGAGGCGTCCAACCTTGTCGAGCATGGCCTTTCCTTTATAGAGCTTTCCGTCGATGAGGACATCCTTCAACGTACCATCAGCATTGAGGGGTACTGAGGCGTGGAAGAGCAGGTTGGAGTTGCACACAGTGTACATACATCCATTTTTCAGCATGCAACGTATGTGTTTCTTCAACTTGTCGCTGGTGACAAAGGAGTGGTGTATCTTCTGCATGATTTCTTCCTCTTCGATGCTCAAGCGATAGGGATCCTTGGGGTCGATGGTGGGGAAGAAAGTGTCGTTCATCTCATACTCCTTGCCATCGAGTACGAACAAACCACGTTCAATGTCTATATGATGTAGCATCAGTCGGTCATTCATGTCGAAGTCGGGTCGACGCTTGATGATGGCGGCCTCCAACTTGAATTGAATGATGCTGATGGCCTTGTGCATCTGCGCCATTAGGCGGCGTGTCTTGGCATTGTGGGTATTGTCACCCTCCTCCAACTTAGGGCCGAAGAGGGTGCATGGGTCATCGGCATAGGTCTCCATGGCAAAGGTGGCCAGTGGAAGGAGATTGATGCCGTATCCGTCCTCCAATGTAGCCAAGTTTCCATATCTCATACAGAGGCGAAGTACGTTGGCCATGCTTGCGTCGTTTCCAGCGGCGGCTCCCATCCACAGGATGTCGTGGTTTCCCCATTGTATGTCGAAGTTGTGATAATTACACAAGGTGTCCATGATGATGTGCGCACCTGGGCCTCGGTCGTAGATGTCGCCCACGATGTGTAGACGGTCGATGGTCAGTTGTTGGATGAGGTTGCACAGGGCGGTGATGAAGTCATCGGCTCGTCGTGTCTCGATGATTGAGCTGATGATGACATTGATGTATGCCGCCTTGTTTGGCTCTACGGATGACTCGTGCATCAACTCTTGGATGATGTAGGCAAACTCCTTGGGTAGGGCCTTGTGAACCTTTGAGCGGGTGTACTTGGATGATACATTCTGACACACGCGCACCAGTTGGTTGAGGGTTGTCATATACCAGTCTTCCAAGTCCTTTTCGGTACTTTTTACCAATTGCAACTTCTGCTCGGGGTAGTAGATGAGTGTGCACAACTCCTTTTTCTCCGATTCGCGCAGGGTGTTGCCGAATATTTCGTTCACCTTTCGTTTTACCGATCCGCTGGCATTGCGCAATACGTGTTGAAAAGCCTCGTGCTCGCCATGTAGGTCGGCCAGGAAGTGCTCGGTGCCCTTGGGTAAGTTCAAGATGGCTTGCAGGTTGATGATTTCCGTGCTTGCATCGGCTATGGTCGGATATCGGTGTGCCAATAGTTGCAGGTAGCGCATGTCTTCCTGAATCTCTTCGGCGGTGATATGGTTATAGGTATTCATGCTATGGATTGTTTGTATTTGACCACAAAGGTAGGAAATAACCTTTGAATGACCATGAAAAAAGTGCAGATTTAATGAATATGTAATAAAAAAAAGCAGCTACTCGTGTGTGGAGTAACTGCTTTTTGCTTTGTAGCGCCTACGGGAATCGAACCCGTGTTCCATGCGTGAGAGGCATGTGTCCTAGCCGCTAGACGAAAGCGCCATGTGCATTTTTAAAGAAAGAAGCGGAAGCGGGGGGATTCGAACCCCCGGTACGGTTACCCGTACGTCAGTTTAGCAAACTGGTGGTTTCAGCCACTCACCCACACTTCCATTGGGTCACTTAAACCGAGCATCTTTCTCAAATGCGGTGCAAAGGTAGATGTTTATTTTGAAATGTGCAACGTTTTCCAAAACTTTTTTCTACCTTTGTGGCAAATATTTTTGCGATGGAAAAGGCTAAAATAGACATAGTAGCTAATAATGAGCAGGTTATCCAATTACCGAAGATTTATGACGAGCGGGGCAACCTTTCCTTTATTGAAGGTTTGCGCCACATTCCGTTCGCCATCGAGCGAGTTTATTGGATTTACGATGTACCTGGTGGCGAAATTAGGGGTGCTCATGCTTTTCGTGCACAAGAGGAATTTATTGTGGCTCTTTCGGGTAGTTTTGATGTGATTCTTCATGATGGTAAAGAGGAGCGTAAGTATCAACTCAATCGTTCTTATATGGGAATCTATGTGCCGCGCATGACGTGGAGACGATTGGAGAACTTTTCTACCAATTCTCTGTGTCTTGTTCTCTCATCTACTCGTTATGATGAGGCTGACTATATTCGCGACTTCGATGAGTTTATTTTTTTAGCACGTCAGGGAAAATTTTCTCTCCCGTTGGAGAAAAAAAATGCAGAGACAATACCCTCCATTTTGCCCTATCAACAAAGTCGGTTGGCCGATGCCTGCCGTACGATGGCTCTTCCCAAGGTGCACAATCGCGCAGGAAACTTGACATCGATGAACAATCGGGTGGAAGTGCCATTTGACACGCGACGTGTCTATTACCTCTACGATATCCCATGTGGTGAGCAACGCGGAGGTCACGCACACCGCCAGTTGGAGCAGATATTGGTGGCCGTGGGTGGAAGTTTCTCCGTCACATTGGACGATGGACATGAGCAACGCACCGTCTTCCTCAATAGTCCCTTCCAAGCCCTTTACATAGGCCCTGGCATTTGGCGTACGTTGGAGAATTTCTCCTCGGGTGCTGTCTGTCTGGTGCTTGCCTCGCACGAATATGACGAGGACGATTATATACGTGAATATGACCAATTCCTTGAATGCAAATGTGTGAAATAGTAAGATATAACCCTGCCAGGAGTGCCGAGTGGGATGCTTTCGTTCGCACCTCGCGCAATGGTACGTTCCTCTTTGAACGAGGATACATGGATTACCATGCTCACCGATTTGTCGATTGCTCGCTGATGTGCTATCGCGAAGGGAAATTGGTGGCTCTTCTCCCTGCCAATTGGGTGGACGAAGAGAAGTGCGTGTACACTCACCAAGGCCTCACGTACGGAGGATTGGTGATGGGTGACGAACTCACCTCCATCCGTGTGCTCGACATTTTCGACACCATGCTCGAGTGGATGCGTACTGAGTTGGGAGCCGTTCGTTTGGTGTACAAGCCCATACCTTATATATATAGCAATTGTCCTTCAGAGGAGGACCTCTATGCGCTCTTCTGCCACGGAGCCGTATTGCACACCCGTGGCATTTCATCGGTGGTGGATATGGAGCATCGTCTTCCCATGAGTAAAGGACGGAAAAGTGCTGTGAAGCAAGCCTTGAAGAGCGGCCTTAGAGTGGAGGAGAGTAGTGACCTTTCCGCCTTTTGGCAGATACTCGAGCAAGTTCTTCGCGACAAGCATCATGCTTCGCCTGTACATACCGTGGAGGAGATGCAACTCTTGCAAAGTCGTTTCCCTGAGCACATTCGCCTCTATGCTGTATATAGTGCCGATGGCCGTATGTTAGCCGGCACGGTCATCTACGAAATGCCTCACTTGGTGCACGCGCAATACATTGCCTCTTCGCCCGAAGGAAAAGAGTCGGGTGCTGTGGATGCCCTCTATGCATGGCTGATTGACGAGCGTTATGCGGACAAGCATTACCTCGACTTTGGAGTCTCCACCGAACAGGGTGGTCGTGTGCTCAACGAGGGCCTTGTGCGTCAGAAGGAGGCCTTCGGTGCACGAGCAGTGGTGTATGATAGTTATTCTATTTCCCTATAGATAATAAACATTACTTGTCTAAAGAAAAATATGATCAAGTTCTTAGATATAAAGCGCATTACAGAATCCTTTGAACCACAATTGTCTGCCGAGGTGCAACGTGTGATTTCCTCTGGATGGTATCTGTTGGGCAATGAGGTGGAAAAGTTTGAAAAAGCATTTGCTGAGTATTGCGACTCGACTCATTGTGTGGGTGTGGCCAACGGATTGGATGCACTCGTCCTGATACTGATGGCTTGGCGCAAGATGTATGGATGGAGTGAGGGTGACGAGGTGATTGTACCTGCCAATACCTACATCGCTTCCATACTTGCCATCAGCCGTGCGGGGCTTACTCCTGTGCTTTGCGAACCTCACGAAGATGATGCGTTGATTGATGTTGACCGATTAGAAGGATTGTTGACATCGCGCACACGTGCCATCATGGTGGTGCACCTCTATGGTCAGGTGTGTGATATGGATGCCGTTCGTCCCTTTGCTCGTCAATATGGGTTGAAGGTCATTGAAGATTGTGCACAAGCTCATGGCGCATTGTACAAAGGTGCGCGTGTAGGAGCATTGTCCGATGCCGCAGCCTTTAGTTTCTATCCAGGTAAAAATCTTGGTGCTTTAGGTGATGGAGGGGCCGTGGTGACATCCGATCGTCAACTTGCTCGCACCGTGCGTACATTGGCCAACTATGGCTCGCGTGAGAAGTATGTCAACCAATACCAAGGGTTGAATAGCCGACTCGATGAACTTCAAGCAGCCGCCCTCAGTGTAAAGCTCCGTCGATTGGATGCTGATAATGACCGTCGCCGACAAATAGCTCGCCGATACATCAAGCAGATGAACAATCCTCTTGTGCAGATGCCCTGTATACACACGTGGCTTGGCCATGTCTTCCATCTCTTCACTGTGCGATGCGAACGTCGCGACGATTTACAAAATCACCTTTCCGCGATGGGTGTGCAGACACTCATCCATTATCCCATACCTCCGCACAAACAGGAGGCGTATAGCGAGTGGAATCATCTTTCACTACCCATTACCGAGCGCATCCATAGCCAAATACTCAGTCTTCCCATCAGTCCTGTAATGACCGATGAGGAGGTGAAGGTGGTTATCGAAAGTGTGAATTCGTTCAAATGAGAATATGAATAAAGAGTAAAGAAAAAAGGTCTTCCAAACATATGTTTGAAAGACCTTTGCTTTTTGAGGTACCAAGCAGATTCGAACTGCTGTAGACGGTTTTGCAGACCGGTGCCTAGCCACTCGGCCATGGTACCCTGTGGGGTATTTCCCATTAGCGGTTGCAAAGGTACAACAATATTTGGAATTAGCAACTCTTTTCCTCTATTTTTTTGCAAGAAATGGTGTTTTTTGTCTGTTTTTTCTCTTTATTCTCTTGAATTAGGCGGCAATTTTGGCTCGATGCACAATGTTTGCACGGATTTTCCTTCCCACTCATAGCCCTGAACAAGCGTACCAAGTGGTAGATGGCGGCTGCCGTTGCCAATAGTACGATGAGGATAACGAGGATTTCTTGCATACCTTGATACTTTTATACTCTTTTATTTCTCCTAATTACATCAGTAAACTTCCCACCTGATACACCGTGAAGGATATAATCCAAGCAAGGGCAGTGGTGTAGAGTGCAGTGAAGATGGCCCATTTCCACTTTCCACTCTCCTGACGGATGGCGGCAAGGGTGGCCACGCAAGGGAAGTAGATGAGGACAAAGAGCATATAGCTGATGGCGCTCAGTGGGGTAATGCTCTTGGCTATGCGTGCGGAGAGGGTACTGCTTTCACCTTCCGTAGCTGCGGCTACCTGTGTCGCGTCCTCGTGATAGAGTACACCAATGGTGCTTACCACTAATTCCTTTGCACCTACGCCAGAAATGAGGCCAATACCCAGTTTCCAATCAAATCCAAGGGGACGGATGGCAGGCTCTATGGCACGTCCTATCTGTCCGATGTATGAGTTTTCCTGTTGCTCGGCCAATGTGTCGTATGCCTCATGTCGTGGATAATATCCGAGGAACCAGATGAGGATGGAGGCTACCATGATGATGCCGCCCATCTTCTTTAGGTATTGCGCACCCTTTTCCCACGTGTGGCGAAGGATGGCTTTGCTTGTGGGCATACGATAGGGAGGAAGTTCCATTACAAAAGGCGTATCGTCGCCCTTTAAAAGTATTCGGCTGAAAAGTCGGGCCATCAGTACCGCCAACAGGATGCCTGTAGCATAGATGCCAAGGAGTACTGCACTGGCGTATTTATGGAAAAAGGCTCCTACCAACAGCAGGTAGATGGGCATGCGGGCACTACATGACATCAGCGGATTGATGAGCATGGTGATGAGGCGGCTCTTCCGATTTTCGATGGTACGTCCGGCCATGATGGCAGGTACGTTACATCCGAATCCCATAATTAGTGGGATGAACGACTTGCCGTGAAGCCCCATCTTGTGCATCAGTTTATCCATGATGAAGGCGGCTCGAGCCATATATCCCGAGTCCTCCATGATGCTGATGAAGAAGTATAGGATGAGGATGTTGGGCAGGAATACGATGACTCCTCCCACACCGCCTATGATGCCATCTACAATCATGTCCTTCAGCGGCCCTTCTGCCATGCACACTTCTACCAGGTTGCTCAGTTTCTCCACCAGCCATTCGATGGCCATCATGGGGTATTCGCCTAATGTGAAGGTGCTCTCAAACATTACGTAGAGGAAGAGGAAGAAGATGGGGAATCCCCATAAACGATGGGTGACGATGGTGTCTATGGCCGATGTCAGGCGATGACGTTCGACGTGTCCTTCGGTAAAGGTTTCTCGCAAGGCTCCTTGGATGAATCCGTACTTGGCATCGGTGATGGCCTGTTCACTGTCTTCACCCAATACCTTTTGCAGACGTATGGCTTCGCGATCGCGTGTGGCCAATATGTCTATACCATTGGGGAGGGTCTTGATGAAGTCCTTTGCCTCTTTGTCGTTTTCCAACAATTTGATGGCGAGAAATCGGGTAGAGTACTTGTGGCGAATGGCTTCGTTGTAACTGATTTCGTGTTTTACAGCATTGATGCTGCGCTCTACCTCAGTGCCATGATTGATGTGTATGTGGTGATAAAATCCGCGTGGATGCTCGTGCTTCATACTTCCGGCATCGAAGGAGTGGTCGGTCACATATTGTCGGTGCCAGTCGCTAAGGTCGTCCAACGCCTCGGCTCTCAGGTGTCCCTCCTTGTCGAGGAAGTCTCCACCCTCGTAATTGCTGATGATGGTGTGGAAGAGTTGGTCGATGCCTCGTCCTGTGCGTGAGATGGTAGGTACGATGGGTGCGCCCAACAGTTCACCCAATTGTTTGTGGTCAAGTGTGTTTCCACTTGCTTCCAGTTCGTCGTACATGTTCAGTGCAATCACCATGCGCACGTTCATGTCGATGAGTTGTGTTGTCAGGTAGAGGTTGCGCTCAAGGTTGCTTGCGTCCACCACATTGATAACCATGTCGGGTGTTTCGTCGATGATGTATTTGCGTACATATCTTTCCTCGGGTGTGTATGCGCTGAGGCTGTATGTGCCTGGCAAGTCGATGAGGCGGAAACGATAACCTTGGTATTCAAAGAAACCCTCCTTTGCATCCACGGTCACTCCGCTGTAGTTGCCCACGTGTTCGTGTGCACCACTGGCTATATTGAAAAGTGATGTCTTTCCACAATTGGGATTTCCTACGAGGGCAATGTTGATGGTGCGGCGTTTTCCGCGTGCCAACTCTTTCATTGACACCTCTTTGTTGGACAAGTTGGAAGGGTCGGGAGTAGACGAAGGATTGATGTCGCATGGCATTGTCAGCTCTTCGAGTTGAGCCTCGTCAGTAGGGAGGACTTCCTCCTCGCTGACTATCTCTATCATCTCTGCCTCTTGTCGGCGTAGCGAGATTTCGTAGCCAAGCAATTTGTATTTGATAGGGTCTTTTAGGGGTGCGTTCAGGACCACTTCCACAGTTTTTCCTTTAATGAAACCCATCTCCACGATTCGTTTGCGGAAACCTCCGTGTCCCATCACCTTCACGATGACTCCTTTTTCCCCTGTCTTCAGTTCTGATAAGCGCATATCTCTCCTTGTCTCTTATTTCTTTTACTTTTTTTACCGGTGCAAAAGTACGGCTTCTTTCCGAGGTGTCCAAGTCGTTTGTCCGTTTTTACCGCTTGCATCCGTCAATTTACCTACTATTAGGTATGGTTTTTCCCCTATCTCTTTTTCTTCCAAGCGGTTTTTCCCATGGGTGCGGGGTAGAGTTTGCCTATCAAGTCGGGGCGATTCATACGGCGTAGTGCAGCAGTTATTTTTTGTCTCTCTTCGGGTTTGTACCAAAAGAAGAACATTCGTTGTGCCAGTTTCTCGTTGGCCGTATGTGCCGAGTACACAGGGGTCAGTGTGTAAGGGTGTAGTCCAGTGTACCATGCTTCGGTACTCACGGTCATGGGTGTGGGTGTGAAGTCTTGTACTTGCTCCAAGTGGAAGTCGAGGCTTTTGGTAATGGTAGCCAGTTCGGCCATGTCCTCCTCGGTGCATCCTGGGTGCGATGATATGAAGTAGGGGATTATCTGTTGGTTGAGTCCCTCTTGTTGGTTGATGCGGTCAAATATGCGCTTGAATTCCGTAAATTGCTCAAACGAGGGTTTTCGCATAAGGTCGAGCACACGATCGCTTGTGTGTTCGGGTGCTACCTTCAGTCGTCCGCTCACGTGGCGAGTGATAAGTTCACGTGTATATTCGCGTGCTGCGCGGTTGATGGCCTCATCCTTGCTTTGGTGAAGTAGCAGGTCGTATCGCACACCACTTCCTATGAAACTCTTCTTGATGCCGGGCAAGGCGTCCACGCTACGATATATATCCATTAGTGGACGATGGTCGGTGTTCAGGTTAGGGCACACTTTGGGGTGAATGCACGAGGGGCGTTTGCATCGTTGGCACAGACTTTGGTCGTTGCCCTTCATGGCGTACATGTTGGCCGAGGGGCCTCCTAAGTCGGAGAGGTAACCTTTGAAGTCGGGCATACGTGTGATGGCTTCCACCTCGCGCAGGATACTCTGTTTGCTTCGGCTCACGATAAACTTTCCCTGATGAGCGCTGATGGTGCAGAAGGCACATCCTCCAAAGCAACCACGGTGTAGGTTGACGGAGAACTTTATCATGTCAAATGCCGGTATGCGCTTTCCCTTGTACTTGGGGTGTGGCAGGCGTGTGTAGGGAAGGTCGAACGAGTGGTCGAGTTCCTCCTGTGACATGGGTGCATAGGGCGGATTCACTACCGCATAGCGTCCGTCCACGCCTTGTATGATACGTTGTGCGTGTAGTTTGTTACTCTCTTCTTCGATGTGTCGGAAGTTCTCGGCCTGTTTGCGCTTGTCGTTCAGACACTCCTCATGTGAATGCAGTACGATGTCCTCTTCTCCTATGCCCATAGGTATCTCTTCCTTGCGATAGAGCAGTACTGTCTGAGGCATATCTGCCACCAATTGGCGCAGTGTGGGTCGAGTCAGTTGCTCCACACCCGCTTCTCGCAGGCGTTGGCAAAGGTCGGTCAAGGGCTTTTCTCCCATGCCGTAGGTGATGAGGTCGGCTCCCGAGTCGCAAAGGATGCACTTGCGCAGGCACTCTTGCCAATAGTCGTAGTGGGTGAGTCGTCTGAGCGAAGCCTCTATACCTCCCAGTATGATGGGAGTGTCGGGATACAGTTCTCGCAACGTGCGGGCATAGACGATGGTGGCATATTCAGGTCTCATGTCGTGCCGTCCGTCGGGTGTGTAGGCATCTTCGCTACGCAGGCGTCGGTTGGCTGTGTACTTGTTCACCATGGAGTCCATGCAACCGGCCGATACGGCAAAGAACAGGCGCGGGCGTCCCATCTTCTTGAAGTCGCGCAAGTCGTCGCGCCAGTTGGGTTGTGGTACGATGGCTACGCGCAATCCTTCCGCCTCCAGCAGGCGACCCACTACGGCCGCACCGAATGAGGGGTGATCCACGTACGCATCGCCGCTGAACAGTACCACATCCACTTCGTCCCATCCGCGCAGTTTCATCTCCTTCTGCGTGGTGGGAAGCCAGTCTGTCAGTTGATATTGAGTTACTTCGCTCTTCATTCCCTCTTTTTTCTTACTCTTCGCTCTCCACTTGCTCCTCATCCCACTTGATGTAGAGCAGTATCAGTTGGTGAAGGCCGAAAGCCTTCATGTCGTTGTGATAGATGACATCTATGCACAGGTCGAGCAGGTCCTTTCTGTCATCCTCTTGTGCAGCAATGAGTGAGCGGATGTTGAGGCGTAGTTTTTCCAGTACACTCTCGTCCACAATGCCGTTGCTATCAATCAGGTGTTGAAAGAGGGTGTATCTCTTTATGGTTTGCAGGTCTTTCTCAGTAACCTCTATTTTGCGTGTCCCCGTAGGGTTTGCTTGAATTGTATACATGTTATCGACAAATATATATATTTTCCTTATTTCCGTGCACAAAGGTACTGCAAAGCATTTGGAGTGCAAAATAAATTTGCCGATTTTTCGTTATTAAGGGAAAACGTTTAAGAAATTTTCGGTATGTACAGACTTTTCTCCTCCATATACCTCATTGCTCTTTGGGTGTTGGCACTGTTGATGCCCTCCTTCCTGTTCTCGTCGTGCGACACTGAGGAGCACTACACCACCTCTCCCTCGGCTCTGCTGACTTTCTCCGATGACACGGTGAGGTTCGATACCGTGTTCACCACCATAGGTTCAGCTACACAACTCTTCAAAGTGTACAATCGTGGCGATGCTTCGCTGATGATCTCCTCCATCCGTTTGGCAGGTGCAGGGCTCACGGGCTTCCGTGTGAATGTCGATGGGGTGAGTGGTACATCCTTTGCCGATGTCGAACTTCGCCGTGGCGATAGCCTCTATGTATTTGTGGAGGTCACTGTCGATATGCGCGACGAGGATACCCCCTTCCTGCTTCGCGATTCACTGCAATTCCTGTTGCAGAGTGGCGTGTGTCAGCAGGTGCAACTCCAGGCCTATGGGCAGGACATGATACTCCTGCGTGGCAAGGCCATTGTGGCCGACACTACATTCACTGGTGAACGTCCCTATGTGGTGTACGATAGCCTCGTGGTCGATAGCGGAGTCACCTTGCGTATGAGCGAGGGTACGCGCCTCTATTTTCACGACAAGGCCTTTGTACGCATCCGTGGTACATTGTTGGCCGAGGGGTCGGTTGAGCGCCCTGTAGTCTTTCGTGGCGACCGCCTGGACAACCTGTTCTCCTACTTGCCCTACGATCGTCTGGACAATCAGTGGGGTGGCATCATCATCGCATCCTCCAGTTATGGCAATCGACTCAATTTTGTAGACATTCACAGTGGAGGGTGGGGCATCCGATGCGATTCGGCCGATGCGTCGCAGGTGAAACTCACCATCGAAAACTCCGTCATTCACAATGTGGCGGGCGATGCCGTCAGTGCTGTAGGTAGTCGCTTGTGGGTCGGAAACTCCGAACTGACCAATGCAGGTGGCCATTGCCTCAAGGTATGCGGTGGCGATGTGCAGGTAGTCTATAGCACTCTTGCCAACTTCTATCCCTGGGCCATGCGTGGTGCAGCACTGAGTTTGGGCAACGAACAGTGTGCGCTCACACGTGCCGATTTCCGTAGTTGCCTCATCACCGGTTATTCCTCCAATGAACTGATGCTTTGGCCTACGTCCGAGCCCGATTCCCTCACGTTCAACTACCGATTCGACCACTGCCTGCTTAACCTCCCTACCGACAGCATTCATGGTGACCGCTATCTGCAGTGTCGTGCCGACTCCATAGGGCACGATGTCAGCCGCATTACCAATTTTCCTCAGATTGATACTGACATTTTCTACTACGACTTTTCTCTCGATTCCCTTTCGCGTGCCGTAGGTGCAGGCAGTGCCGACGACGCTCTCCGCTTCTATCCCCTCGACCGTCGAGGTCGTAGCCGCTTGGTGGACGATGCTCCCGATGCGGGTGCACTGGAGTGTCATACATCCCAGGTTGATGACCAGTGATATAGTACTGCTATAATCCCTATCATATAAATTGAACTCTTCAGTTTGGTGTAAGAACCATACTGAAGAGTTTTTTATTTTCTTGAATACTATTTTATGATGTAGCTATTTTAAGGTTAAGAATAGATGCAATACCTTTCTTTTCAATGCTTACTGTTGATGAGGATTGGAGTACGAGAATGATGATACAAAAAAAATCCCCCGTTAAAGGACGAGGGATTTAAATTTCACTACGGAATAATCCTTATTGTGATTTGCTTCAATTAGTGCTGCAAATATATGTAGTTTTTTGATACAAAACAATATTTTTTAAAAAATAATGCATATTTTTGTGGCAATAATATTAAATATCATATATCATGAAACGAATTTTAGGTCTTGATTTAGGCACAAATAGTATAGGTTGGGCAGTTGTCAGTGTAGATGAGAATGGGGATCCTATCCATATTGAAGGTATGGGTAGTCGTATTGTTCCTATGGGTAGTGACAAAATTGATTATGAGAAAGGAGCAACAATAACAAAAAATGCAGATAGAAGAACAAAACGCTCTTCTCGTCGCATGGGAAAACGTTATAAAATGCGCCGAAATAAATTACTTTTTATTTTGGACAGATTAGAAATGTTACCTGAACAGTTTCGGCTTAAAAATGGTTTTCCTGAGGCAAATAAATTGCAGAACTTAGAATTGTTACCTATACCCAAGAAAACTCTCCAATTGGATTCTCTGAGTCATTATGAACTTAGGGAGAAAGCCTTGAATGATAAAATAGAATTGAGAGAATTAGGAAGTATTTTGTATCAATTCAATCGTCTTAGAGGTTATTCGGGTGGCGGTGATGATAACGAAGAGATGAATAAAAATAAGACCGATGAGGAAGATACAGAATTAAAAAAACACGAAAAGTTTACAGAAATAGTAACTTTAAAAAGTGTTACTAAGTCTAATGAGACCTATAAAGTCCCGAGTGGTAAAGATAAAGGAAAAGAATTCTCTTTGTTTGATGTAATTGTAGTGCGTGATGATGATAGTGAAATTTGTGGAACCACAAAACTACAAAATCTTACAGAGAAAGTTGGTTCAGAAATGGAACTTGAGATAACTGTTAAACGAACAAAGAAAAATGAGAGGATTTCTTTTGCTCTGCCACAGAAAACTAATTGGCGCAAACAAATGGAGAATACTGAAAAAGTATTAAAAGAAAAACAGTATTATCCATGTCAGTTGTTTGTTGAAGAATTGAGAAAAAACAAATGGACTAAGATTCGTAATCGGGTTATTCTTCGCCAACAATATATGAGAGAGTTTGATGCGGTATGGGATGAACAGGCAAAATATTATCCTTTTTTGAATGATTGTCCTCGAAATATTCTTCAAGAAATATTAGAATACATATTCCCCGGACAAAGTGACACTCAAAAACAATTGAGAGAGAGAGGGTTGCAAGAAGGTTTGAAATATGTAATTAAAGAGCAAGTAATATACTATCAAAGACC
Organism: Bacteroidaceae bacterium; assembly: GCA_017560945.1. Taxonomy (GTDB): domain Bacteria; phylum Bacteroidota; class Bacteroidia; order Bacteroidales; family Bacteroidaceae; genus Phocaeicola_A. Next base: position 23,161 of record JAFZDY010000025.1, read on the forward strand.
ATTGAAATCGCAAACAGACCTTGTTAGTAAATGCCAGTACGAAAAAGACGAAAAAGTAATACCGACATCTCACCCCTTATTTCAGGAGTTTAGGTGTTGGGATCAAATTAACCGCTTATATATAACCTTTAAACAAAATGTTTGGAATGAACGTAAATGTAAAACCGTTTTTAAATATACAAATCGTTATTTAACGGATGAACAAAAGATTTTAATCTATAATAGGTTACAAACACAAAAAATGTTGTCATTCAATGAAGTTGCAAAGATTGTAAACTTGAAAAATGATAATTCTGAATTTTTAAATGGATTGCATGTAAATGCGAAATTATTAGGATGTGAAACAACTATAAATATTAATAAAGTTTTAGGTGAATTTGCAATAAATGATTTATCTATTTTATCAAATATTTGGCAAAGCATCTTTGATAATGTTCATGAAGGAAGTGAATACGATAAGAATAGTAAACGTGTTCAATCTATATTTAATGCTCTGCCATCAAGTATCGAAAGTCTGATACGTATAGAATTAGCACTTTGCCTTGCTCAAAAAGTTCGTTTTGTTAGAAAATACGCTGGTCTTTCTTTAAAAGCAATCGAGAATATTTTGCCTATTATGCGTTTACATCCCCAAAATATTCCAACAAGAGTTAAGTGCAATTTCGATAATCTCAAATATTTAATTGAAACTGGTGAAATTATAGATGAAAATTTACTGCAGGATTATATAATTGATTTTGTCAAGGATAATCCCAATGCATTAGAACAAGGTGGTTTAATGTATGCATTTGCTGCGTCTTTAGTTTATGGAAGACATACAAAGGAAATCGTTAAACAACAAATAACCAATTATCATGACATAAAGTATGTAAAAAGGGATTTGAGGAATCCTATCGTAGAGCAAATCACAAACGAAACAATGCAAGTTGTGAAATCTATATGGAAACAATATCATTTAAACCCCAATGAACTTGAAATTCATGTAGAATTAGCAAGGGATTTAAAAAATAGCGCAAAAGAAAGAGAAAAGATATTCAAAGGACAAAATAAAAATAGAGATATAAATGATTCTATTAAGAAGAGATTATTAGAATTAAATCAAGAAATAAATGATAGGAACATTGAATTATTCAGAATATGGAGTACACAGGAGTTCCCATTTGATGAAAATTTGAATCCTGTTTCACGCCCTAAGTGTAAAGACGAGAAATATCCAACATCTGAAGAAATAGAGAAGATGAGATTATGGGAAGAACAACATTATGTTGATCCATATACGCTGAAACCAATTCCACTTTCAAAATTGTTTTCTAGAGAGTATGATATAGATCATATTATACCTAAATCTCGTTATTTTGATGATTCAATGACTAATAAAGTTGTATGCAAGAGTGACATTAATGAAGAAAAAGACAATAGAACGGCTTGGGAATATATATCACAACAAAATTCATTAATTGGAATATGTTCTTTAGAAAGATATCTTCATAATATCAATGCTAATTTCTTTGGGCAAAAGAAAAAAAATCTTTTAGCAGAGAAAATTCCATCTAATCCTGTAGCACGTCAATTAAAGGATACTCAATATATATCTGTGACAGTTAAGAATGAATTGGCTAAGATAGTTGGTAGTGAGAATGTAAAAACTACTACAGGTGGTGTAACGGATTTTCTAAGAAGTCAATGGGGCCTAAAGAAAATGTTTATGGAATTGACCGAACTACGATTTGAACAAATGGGCTTTTGGAATATAGATGATAATGGAAAACCTAAAGAGTCGTGGATAAAGAGATATTATGATAAAGAGAGAGAAAAACATGTATATGAAATTAAAGGGTGGAGTAAACGATATGACCATAGACATCATGCTATTGATGCATTAGTTGTTGCGTTGAGTAATGAAAAATTTATAAAGCGTCTGAATGATTTGAATAAATATTTCCAAGAAGAATTGAAGAAACGTAAAGATGCTATAAATTTTAATGGTGAAGAATCTTTGGAAGAAGCATTCTTTAATTTAGAGAAAGAAAAACGGAATGAAATTATGAGAAATATGGAAAGTTCTCGTAAGTTTGATATTCCGATGCCTAACCTTGTATCTGAGGTCAAAAAACTTCTTGAAACAATGGTGGTATCCCAAAAAACAAAAGATAAACTTTCTATAAAAGAGGAAGAAAATACTAAAGATGTATTTGTAAAGAAAGGTAAAAAGCAATTGAAAATAAGGGGCGCGTTACATCAAGATACTTATTATGGGAAAACAAAAAATAGAGATACTAAAGTTGTTCATATCTCTAGATTGCAAGATAAAGATATAGACCAAATTATCGATGCAGATATACTTAAGAAAGAAATAGAGTTACATCGAAAGAAATATGATTCAATGAAGGAGGCTTTTACTGGTGAAGGACTTATTGAATTTAATGAATCAAGATTTCAAACAAAAAATAAGTCTGCTTTAAAGCCCCCTGTATTCAAGGTGAAATTGTGGTATAGTAAAAAAGATACAGAAGAAAGTACTCTTCAACAATTGTATGATGTGAATAGTAAAAAGAGTGTTATTACAGGTGATAATTATATGTTTGTTGTTATGAGTATAGGTAAGAAACGTATGTTTGATATTGCATCACTATATGATTCTGTTGCTTTAGCAACTGATTACATTAAAGAGGGAGTGAATGATATGAGTCATATAAAGAATGAAATATGTGAAAGTCTTCGTGTACTTGATAGATATGATAAAAAAGGGAATATACAACCGAAACCCGATAAAGTTCTCTTTTATTTACAACAAAATGATTTAGTATATATGCCCAAAAAAGATGATGAGATTATTAATTTACCTATAGAAAAATTAAGAGAATGGTTATTATGTCCAGAGCATAGAAAAGATTTTGTAAGTCGAATATATAAGGTTGTTAAGTTCTCAAAACAAGGATGTTGTTTTATTCCAAATAATTATGCGAAAGAAATTATTACGCCAAGGAATATTTCAGAGAATGAATTAAATTTATTAAAGGGAAAAGCAGGTAATAAAATACCGAAAAAGGACTTGAATTATGTTGAATTCGGTAGTTATTTGAATTGTACACCACTTGAAATAAATGAATTATTTGTCGCTTATATGAGAGAAGGAAAAAAATACAAAGGTGAAAAGCCTAGGAAGATTCAGGATTATTGTATTAAAATAAAAACTGATTGGCTTGGTAATATAGTTGAGTTCAATGGCTTAAAATTATAATATAGAAGTGACTGCATATGGACACTCACAAAGGACAAATCATCCTCTATCAGACAGCTGATGGAGAGAGCAAGATAGAAGTGACGTTAGCCAATGACACCGTTTGGTTAACCATAGACCAGATGGCTGAGTTATTCCAACGCAATAAATCCACTATATCCAGACATATAAAGAACATACTGGAAAGTGGTGAATTACAAGATAATCGAACTGTTGCATTTTTTGCAACAGTTCAAAATGAAGGTGGAAGAAGTATAAAAAGAGAATTGGCTTTTTATAATCTCGACATGATAATCAGTGTCGGTTATCGAGTCAATTCCTATCGTGGTGTACAGTTCCGGATATGGGCTACACAGGTGTTGAGGGAATATCTTGTGAAAGGATTCGCACTAAATGACGAGCTATTGAAAAATGCAGGGAAGGGCAATTATTTTGATGAACTGCTTACACGCATTCGCGATATCCGTTCATCGGAAAAAGTGTTTTATCGGAAGGTGTTGGAAATCTATGCACTGAGTATCGACTATGACCCACGAACAGAGACAACCCGACAATTCTTTGCTACGGTACAGAACAAAATGCACTATTCTGTGCATGGGCATACGGCAGCCGAAATTATCTACAATCGTGCAGATGCAGACAAGGACTTCATGGGATTGACGACATGGACAGGAACCTTGCCCAAACGACAAGATGCGGAATATGCCAAGAACTATCTGAACGATGATGAACTGGATACATTGAATCGCATTGTTAACCTCTATCTTGACTTTGCCGAACTTCAGGCGAAGAACCACACACCTATGTACATGAAAGATTGGATTCAGAAGTTGGATGAATTCTTGAAATTATCAGGAATGGAACTTTTGACTCATGCAGGTAGTATTTCGGCGGAAGTGGCTAAGCTAAAAGCGGATACGGAATATGACCGTTTCAAGGAACGAACACAGTATCAACTTTCTCCTGTGGAACTACACTTCATCGAAAACTTTGAACGGGAACAAAAGAAACTGAAGAAATAATCATATAGCCTATGATTAAGAAAACCCTCTATTTCGGAAATCCTGCGTACTTGTCGTTACGCAATGGGCAATTGGTGATAAAGTTGCCAGAAGTTGAAAAGTGCGATGTTTTGCCTGAAAGTTTCAAGAAACAGGCAGAGGTAACCAAGCCGATAGAGGACATAGGTGTGGTGGTGCTTGATAACAAGCAGATAACCATCACGTCTGGAGTAATGGAGGCTTTGCTTGAGAACAATTGTGCTGTAATTACTTGCGATAGCCATAGCATGCCTGTAGGATTGATGCTACCGCTCTATGGAAATACTACACAAAATGAACGTTTTCGTCATCAGTTGGATGCCTCTCTGCCGTTGAAGAAGCAACTTTGGCAACAGACCATACAGGCTAAGATTATGAATCAGGCATCCGTATTGAGTGAATGCAGGAATGAAGAGGTTCGATGTATGCATGTATGGGCAAAGGATGTGCGTAGTGGAGACCCTGACAATTTGGAGGGTAGGGCAGCAGCGTACTATTGGAAATACCTGTTTGGTCAACATATAGCAGGATTCACGCGTGACCGCGACGGTGTACCACCCAATAACTTGTTGAATTATGGCTATGCCATTCTTCGTGCTATAGTTGCAAGGGGATTAGTGTCGAGCGGCTTGCTTCCCACTTTAGGTATTCATCATCACAATCGTTACAATGCCTACTGTTTGGCCGATGATATCATGGAACCCTATCGTCCCTATGTGGATGAATTGGTCTATAGGTTGGTGAAGAACAAGGGGCTTCCCACAGGAGAACTTACACGTGAATGGAAAGCGGAATTGTTGGTCATCCCTACATTGGATGTGGTCATTTCCGGCAGACGAAGTCCATTGATGGTGGCTGTGGGACAGACGACTGCTTCGCTCTACAAATGTTTCAGTGGCGAACAACGTAAAGTCCTGTATCCCGAAAGGTAACATTAGGTATGGAACGCTTCAGTGAATATCGCATTATGTGGGTACTTGTCTTCTTTGACCTTCCGACAGAGACGAAGAAGGACCGTAAGGCTTCTTCTGAGTTTCGCAAGAATCTGGTGCGCGATGGATTCACTATGTTTCAGTTCTCTATCTATATACGCCATTGTGCCAGTCAGGAGAATGCCGCGGTACATATAAAAAGAGTTAAATCGTTCCTTCCAGAGTATGGACAGGTCGGTGTATTGTGCATTACGGATAAACAATTTGGCAATATTGAACTTTTTTATGGTAAGAAGCAGCACGATGTGAATGCTCCTGGTCAGCAACTTGAACTATTCTAAAATAACAAATCCCGCCAAAGTGCGGGATTTGTCATATAAAAGACATTCTTTTTTATTATTCTACTTTTGCTTGCAGTTTATTGATTCTCAGTTTGATACGAAGAATCTATTGTCTTTTATTCTGCAAAGATACTAATTTGAAAGCAAATCACAACAACACCTCTATTCACCTTACACCAAACGAGATTGTCTTTTATTCTGCAAAGATACTAATTTGAAAGCAAATCACAACTTAGTGGTTAATGGTTAATGATTGATTATTATTGTCTTTTATTCTGCAAAGATAATGATTTGAAAGCAAATCACAACTCGCTGCGTCTACTTCAAGTACAACCCCGATTGTCTTTTATTCTGCAAAGATACTAAGAACTTGCGTAAAAATGGCAGAATGAGGGCAAAATGTGATAAGTGGTTGGTACTTATACCATTTTTGTGTTACCCCACCATATTTCTAATTTCGGCAGAAATAGCCGTATATGGTGGGTATTAGAGAAAGAATTGCTACCTATCCGTTGCCTTTTTATAGAAGGGAAAGTTGGTAGAAAAAGCATCTTTAATCTCTTGCACATACCCTGTCACAGCCACAAAGAACG
>JAFZDY010000001.1 GCA_017560945.1 Bacteroidaceae bacterium
AGCACCAGTTGAAGAAGGGATGATGTTACCAGCAGCAGCACGACCACCTCTCCAGTCCTTCAAAGAGGGACCGTCAACTGTCTTCTGAGTAGCAGTTGTAGAGTGAACAGTAGTCATCAAACCGTCAGTGATACCCCACTTGTCGTTCAAAACCTTAGCAACGGGAGCCAAGCAGTTAGTAGTACAAGAAGCGTTAGAAACGAACTGAGTACCCTTAACATACTTATCCAAGTTAACACCGCATACAAACATAGGAGTAGCGTCCTTAGAAGGAGCAGACATAACTACGTACTTAGCACCAGCCTCGATGTGAGCCTGAGCCTTCTCCTGAGTCAAGAAGAGACCAGTAGATTCAACTACGTATTCAGCCTCAATCTCGTTCCACTTCAAATCAGCCGGGTTACGCTCTGCAGTTACACGGATAGCCTTACCGTTAACGATCAACTTGCTGTTTTCAACATCAGCCTCGATAGTTCCTTCGAACTGACCGTGCATAGTGTCGTACTTCAACATGTAAGCCAAGTAGTCAACTGGGCAAAGGTCATTGATACCTACAATCTGGATGTCATCGCGAGTCTGAGCTGCGCGGAATACGAAACGACCGATACGGCCAAATCCGTTAATACCAACTTTAATCATTTTGCTTTTTAAATTTTTAAGAATGTTATAACTAAGCTTAAAATCTCTTTTCTCTTTGTATTTTTCAAGCATCCGTTTCCAAATGCGGTGCAAAAGTACAAAATTGTTTTTATATCTTCGATAAAAATGAATTATAAATAAACAAAAAGATGGGAAAAAGGTTAAAAGAGGACTGTATATTGCCCATACAGCCCTCTTCTTCTTTTCGTTTCTTTACAATATTAGTTGTTTTCAGGACGAAGTTGACGAACGGTGACAGCAGTTTGCCACATTTCGCTTTCGCGCAAAGCCTTCAACTCTTCCTCCAACTTTTCACGATAGTCAGGTTTAGAGTTACTATCGATTGAAATCTGTGCTTCGTTTCCACACTTCACGCTTGCATAGAGTTTCTCCACCACAGGTTTGATAGCATCGTGGAAGGGGCCCATCCAATCGAGCGCACCACGCTGAGCAGTGGTTGAGCAGTTGGCATACATCCAATCCATACCATTCTTAGCGAAGAGGGGCATGAGTGACTGAGTGAGTTCTTCTACCGTCTCGTTGAAAGCCTCAGAGGGAGTATGTCCGTTTTCACGAAGAACCTCGTACTGAGCCAAAAGCAAGCCCTGAATAGCACCCATCAATGAGCCACGTTCACCAGTGAGGTCAGAGGTTGCCTCGCGAATGAAAGTTGTCTCGAACAAATAACCCGAACCAATACCGATACCAAGGGCAATGGTGCGGTCAAATGCACGACCTGAAGCATCCTGATAGATAGCATAAGAAGAATTCAAGCCACGACCCTCGAGGAACATTGTACGGAGTGAAGTACCTGAGCCTTTAGGAGCCACCATGATGACATCCACATCAGCAGGAGGAACTACACCTGTGCGATCATTCCAAGTAATGGCAAAACCATGAGAGAAGTAAAGTGCCTTACCAGGTGTAAGATATTGCTTCAAAGTAGGCCATACACTCATTACGGCTGCATCGGAGAGCAAGCACATCACGATAGAACCTTTCTCGGCTGCCTCTTCGATGCTGAAGAGAGTTTCACCAGGTACCCATCCATCAGACACGGCCTTGTCATAGGTCTTACCCTGACGTTGTCCTACGATTACGTTGAAGCCATTGTCGCGCAAGTTGCATGCCTGACCAGGGCCTTGTACACCATAACCGATAACTGCGATGGTTTCGTCTTTCAAAATCTCACGTGCTTTTTCCAAGGGGAACTCTTCGCGGGTCATTACATTTTCAATAACACCGCCAAAATTTAATTGTGCCATTTTATTAGTATTTTAATAGTTAATGATTTTTACTTAAAAATTATCTTGCTACGAACGACCACTTCTTGGTCATTCTTTTTCACTTCAATGTCGATGGAGCCATCCTCTTTCTCTTCCTTGTAGAACGAGAGCGAGTCACCATAGTAACTCTCAGCCACGTAAGCCATCTCGAAGCGTTTCACCTGCTTTTCCTTGAATGTCTCCATGGGGAAAAGGTCGAGGATGTGTTCGATGTACTTGATGCTGTTCACGTGCCCATTGATGTCGATGTCACTATAGCGTGTCTGATACACCCACACAGGCTCTTCTGTAGCCACCTTGATGCGCCCTGGCTTGTCAATGGGACACTCTCGGTCGCACACATAGTCGGTGAGGCTTCCTCCATGCAAGTTGAGCAGGTCGGCAGGCTTGCGTGTCTCCATGCTTATCATGGCCCACACCGAGCGAGCATATCCGATGGTCTTGCCTTCCTTGTTCACCAGTGCGAAGTCGCGATCGGTGAAGAGGCGATAGACATTCTCTACCCACGTATCGATGCTGAACGGCTCGTATTGTCGAGGCATGTCCTCCAACTCGATGGCCAAGCGAGAAAGCACCCATGTATAGTGATTTTCGTTCACTTCAGCAATACCAAATTCGCGCTCCGAGGCATGGAAACCTGCACAATTGAGCAGATGATTTCCCAATACCCCCATCGTGAGTTTTCCATTGACATCTACATGGAAGGGTTCGGCCACGAAGTTGTAGGTTCCTACTTTATTTTTATTCATTGGTTTTTACTCTTTTTCCTTGTTATATTTTTCCTCACGCGAAGCCAGATACTCATTCAGTCGTTCGAAGCAACTGGTGGAGATGGCTACCCTACCCGAGCGAACAAACTGAAGCACGATACCGAATTGCTGAAGCTCTTCGTACAACGAGGTAATCTCCTCACTCATACCATTCTTCTCCACAATGCAGAAGGTGGGATTCACCTCCACCACACGTGCCGAGTGGCGACGAATGATTTTCGATGCTACAGGGTTTGCCTGAAAGCCTGGTGTAGCAAGTTTGTAGAGGGCAATCTCGTGCTGATAGATTTCACTATCGGTAAAGTAGTTGGCTTGGAGGACATCCACCTTGCGTTCAATCTGCTTCACCACCTTGCGTATCTCGTCCTCAGTAGCCCATGCGGTGATGGTGTACTTATGAATTCCTTTGATGGAGGAGGCCGATACGTTCAGGCTCTCGATATTTATCTGTCGGCGAGTAAACACGGCGGTCACCTGATTCAGAAGGCCCGCAATGTTCTCCGAATGTACTATCAGTGTATATAGTGTCTTTTCCATACGCTATCTTTTATTTCAACACTCCAAAAGCATTTTGTCAACCGTACCTCCAGGAGGCGTCATAGGCATGACATTTCCCTCCTCTATCACACACGCCTCGAGCAGGAAGGGGCCGTCCGTGGTCAACATTTCCTGAATGGCCTGATGCAACTCTTCACGTTCGGTCACACGACGTGCAGGTATTCCATAAGCCTTGGCTATCTGCATATAGTCGGGGTTCATCATGGGTGTGAACGAATAACGGCGTCCAAAGAACATGGCTTGCCACTGGCGCACATTGCCCAGGTAGTTATTGTTCATCAATATCATCTTCACAGGTGCCTGTTGCTCCATGATGGTGCCCAACTCTTGGATGTTCATCTGCAAGCCTCCATCACCCATGAACACACACACTGTACGGTCGGGTCGTCCGAAGGTGGCTCCTACGCCAGCAGGCAAGCCAAATCCCATCGTACCAAGGCCTCCTGAGGTGACGATGCTGCGCTCCTTGGTGTACTTGAAGTAGCGGGCTGCCATCATCTGATTCTGCCCCACATCTGTCACCAGAATGGCTTCGTGATGCGTTGCCTCACTCACCGCACGCACCACTTCACCCATATTCAAAGGGCCAGTAGTGGGGTGAATCTCGGGCTCTATGACGCGCTCTTGCTCCACCTTCTCGTATTCGTCAAAACTTGCTATCCACTCTGTGTGTTTGGTTTCGGCAATGAGTTCGGTCAGTTGCTTCAGTGTACGTTTGCAATTGCCCAACACCTCCACGTCCACCTTCACATTCTTGTTAAATTCCGAGGGGTCGATGTCCAGGTGAATGACCTTTGCCTGCTTGGCATAGGTGGCAAGGTTGCCTGTCACACGGTCATCGAAGCGCATTCCTACGGCAATGAGCACGTCACACTCGTTGGTTTTCACATTAGGGGCAAGGTTGCCGTGCATACCCAGCATACCCTTGTTCAACGGATGGTCAGTGGGTATGGCAGACAGGCCCAGCAAGGTGCGTCCACAGGGTAAATCACCCTTTTCGAGAAAAGCCTTCAACTCGGCTTGTGCGCCTCCCAACTCCACGCCCTGACCTATAAGTACCAAGGGGCGTTCGGCTTTATTTATCAACGCAGCAGCAGCCTCCAGTGCCTCTTGCGGAGTGTCGGGGTTGGGGTCGTAACTACGGATGAAGTCCACCGTAGCCGGCTCGTAATCCACCATCTCCACCTGTGCATTTTTGGTAAAGTCGAGCACTACAGGACCGGGACGACCACTCTTTGCCAAGTAGAAGGCTCGAGCCACTGCCCATGCAATGTCCTTGGCACTACGTATCTGATAACTCCACTTGGTGATGGGTTGAGTAATGCTCACGAGGTCCACCTCCTGGAAGGCATCGGTACCCAATAAGGAGGTAGGTGTCTGTCCCGCAATCACCACTATTGGGGTACTGTCAATCATTGCGTCGGCAATACCTGTGAGGGTGTTGGTTGCACCAGGGCCACTTGTGACCAAGCACACTCCCACCTCGCCCGACACGCGGGCAAACCCCTGCGCCGCATGGGTAGCACCTTGCTCGTGGCGCACCAGTATGTGGTTGAGCGTATCGCGATGTCCGTAGAGTGCATCGAACGTAGGCATGATGCTTCCTCCTGGATACCCAAAGAGGGTCTTCACTCCTTGGTGCTCAAGTGAGCGCATCATTGCTTCGGCTCCTGTTATCTGTTGTTTCATAATCATTATTATTATCGGGCTCCATCCCCTCTTCCCCCCAGCAGGGGGAATTTGCGTCAATGAGTGGTATTCATTTCACGCCCCTCCATAGAGGGAGGGGTTGGGGGAAGGGTCCACTCTCTTTTATTTCTTATTTCACTATTCTCACGCCTCCCTTGTCGGCCGAACTCACCATACTGGCATAGGCACGAAGGCTCTTGCTCACCACGCGATCGCGAGTGACGGGAGTCATAGGACGTGCATCCAACTCCTCGTCGGTGAGGCGCACATTGATGGTTCGGTTGGGGATATCTATCTCGATGATGTCGCCATCCACCAGTTTGCCGATGTTTCCACCTGCAGCTGCTTCGGGCGAAATGTGTCCGATACTCAAGCCCGATGTTCCACCTGAGAAGCGTCCGTCGGTGATGAGGGCACACTCCTTGCCCAAGTGCTTACTCTTGATGTACGATGTGGGATAAAGCATCTCCTGCATGCCGGGTCCACCCTTGGGACCTTCGTGGGTGATGACCACCACGTCGCCACTCACCACCTTTCCGCCGAGAATACCTTCGCAAGCAGCCTCCTGCGAGTCGAACACCTTGGCAGGGCCTGCAAATCGCCAAATGCTTTCGTCCACGCCAGCCGTCTTCACCACACATCCGTCCTGTGCAATGTTGCCCTTCAGTACGGCCAATCCACCATCCTTCGAGTAGGCGTGTGCAAGGTCGCGGATGCAACCATTGGCACGGTCAGTGTCGAGGGTTTCGTAGCAGGCATTTTGCGAGCCAAGGGTGATGTTGAACTTGTTGGCAGGGGCACTGGTGTAGATGCGCTTGGCCTCCTCATCCCAGGCTTCATCCTTGTTCAGGTCGTACTTCATGATGGCTTCGCCCAGGGTCATTCCATCCACACGGCACACAGAGGTATCGAGCAGGTTACCTTTGGAGAGTTCGGCCAGGATGTTGAGGATACCACCGGCACGATTTACGTCCTGTATGTGATACTTCTGCGTATTGGGCGCCACCTTGCAAAGGCAGGGTACGCGACGCGAGAGTGTATCGATGTCGTCCATCGTGAAGTCCACGCCCGCCTCGTTGGCAATGGCCAACAGGTGGAGCACTGTGTTGGTGGAACCTCCCATGGCTATGTCGAGGGTCATGGCATTGAGGAAAGCAGCACGTGTGGCAATGCTCTTGGGCAGTACACTCTCGTCGCCATCCTTGTAGTATCGGTAGGCATTCTTCACGATGAGGGTGGCTGCATCCTTGAAGAGTTGTGCACGATTGGCGTGTGTAGCCAGTATGGTGCCATTGCCGGGGAGAGCCAATCCAATGGCCTCGTTGAGGCAATTCATGGAATTGGCCGTGAACATGCCCGAGCAACACCCGCACCCTGGACAGGCGTGATTCTCTATCTGCGCCACATCCTCGTCGCTCACACTGGAGTCGGCACTCTTGATCATGGCATCGATGAGGTCGAGGTGCTGTCCTTTCCACTCGCCAGCCTCCATGGGACCTCCGCTCACAAACACGGTGGGAATGTTCAGTCGCATGGTAGCCATCAGCATACCCGGGGTTATCTTGTCGCAATTCGAGATACAGATCATGGCATCGGCCTTGTGCGCATTCACCATGTACTCCACACTATCGGCTATGATGTCGCGACTTGGAAGGGAGTACAGCATGCCATCGTGTCCCATGGCAATACCATCGTCCACGGCTATGGTGTTGAACTCAGCGGCAAAGCACCCGAGTTTCTCTATCTCGGCCTTCACCATCTGTCCCACCTCGTGCAGGTGAGTATGCCCTGGTACAAACTGAGTAAAGGAGTTCACCACGGCAATGATGGGTTTGCCTATCATCTCGCGCTTCATGCCATTGGCCATCCACAGGGCACGTGCCCCGGCCATGCGACGTCCTTGTGTGCTGAACGCACTGCGCAACTGTATCTTCATCTCTTCCATGACACTTTCTACGTTTTTTTTCTTAACCAAAAAGCCTCTCTCAACAATGTGAGAAAGGCCATTCGGTAATATTTATTTTCCAGTATTGAACCATATACATATACACGCCTTTCTCACGCTCTTGATGTTTCCACCACGACGTTGACCACCATTAGTAGGTTGCTAATTCGTGCAATGTTCGTATTCAACATATCTCTTTTTTCTCTTTAACGACCGCAAAGGTAAATAAAATATCTCAATCTACAAACAAAATTTCGACATTTTTTGCTCAAAAACTAAAAAAATGTAAGGTTTGAGGCAGATTCCATTAACTTTTTGTCATTTCGTACACCCCATTCACCACCATACCACTTACTCGTGATGGTAGGGTTCACCACGCAGTATGGTCATGGCTCGGTACACCTGCTCCACGAATATCATGCGTATCATCTGGTGTGAAAAGGTCATCTTCGATAGGGAAATCTTCTCCTGTGCCACCTGGTAGATGCGTGGCGAGAAGCCGTAGGGTCCACCGATGATGAACACCAGTCGCTTGCCCGTAGTGCTCAGTTTGCGCTCCATCCACGTAGCAAAGTCCACCGAGCGAAACTCGCGTCCGTGCTCGTCCAGCAACACCACCGTATCACCTGGTTGCAAGGATTTCAGTATCAGGTCAGCCTCCTTCTCCTTCTGCTGCTCGGTGGTAAGGTTCTTGGTATTCTTCAACTCGGGGATTATCTCCACATCGAAGGGGATGTAGTGCTTCGTACGCGCCACATATTCATTGATAGCGGATATGTAGTAGTTCTCAACCGTCCGCCCCACGGCAAGTAAAATGGTTTTCATAGTGCAAAATTACATCATATTTTTCGAATCCCACTTGATATATATCAAGAAATATGTTGTACAACATAAATTTTCGAGCCATTCTCTTGCAGAATCAAATTTTAGCCGTACCTTTGCATCAAGTTTTTCATGGTATTAGATTTAAGGTTAATAAAGGTTGGGTCAAAGCGTTGACCCTTTTTTTGTATCTATACCATTCGTTTCACCACCTACACAAGCACCATCCTACCCCACTCCACGCCATTTTTGTGTTTTGAGGAGAACATTCAACAGAGGGAAAAAGCAAGGGAGAAAGGGCGTGCAAGGAGAGAGAGGAGCCCTAACTGATTTCGCCTACAAAGATACAAAATTCTAAGGCGAAATGCAAGTTTTTCGGCAACTTTTTTTTTCGATTATTTTTTAGGTAGGTTCATGTAGCGATGTACACTTCGTCAACCTCTCCAGTGAAAGTAGTCAACAGTACTCAGGCGAGGCAGTGAACCAAATCCGTATGGATAAGCAAGTGTTAAAAAACAAGGTATAAAAAGAGTCAACCTTTTTCAGGAAAAGACACAGCGTGTTAATTTGTTAATTTGTTAATTGTTAGTTTTTCATATGTCATATTGGGACGAATGCAAGGGACTTCTAAGGTATTATAATATATAATATATATTATTTACATAATTACTACTTTTTCTCTCTCCATGCAGGAGTGTGCATTCCTTAAATTAACAATTAACAAACTAACAAACTAACAACATACATTAAATCTGCTCGTAGGAGGGGAAACGGGAGAGTCATTCCTTATCCTAAAAAAACGAATTATCCTTACAAATACAAAAAAATATCAAGTGTTAAAACAATGTTTTTTTTGGATGGCAAAGGGGCTATGTCAACGGATTATTATATTGCTGATTACAAGAATATTACCATAACCAACAACCCTCGCATCGAATTGTTAATTTTCCGCCAAAACGGCACTGCCTCTTGACATCCCAGGGCTGGATTTTGTATATTTGCAATGCAACCGGTCAAAAAAGAGGGAACAGAGATGTGCACTAACGCAAAGAGAGGGAGAGAGAGAGCAGCAAGTGCACAATGGAAAGAGTAAAGGAAAAGGATGCAAGCAGTGCGCTACACCCTGAAAAGATATAGCGCACCACATGAAATGCTAAAAAACAGAATCGAGAGGAAAGAGAAAGCAAGGGCTCAATCCTCGAGGTAATAATCGATGGTGGTCACCACGCGCACCTTCTTGATGTAGGGTGTATTGCTATCACGATCGGTGATGCTGAACTGCCCTTGATTGGCGTGCTTGATTTTTCCGAGTTTGCTATCCGAGTCGGAGGCAAACTTCTCAGCAGCGGAGCGGGCATTCTTGGTAGCCTCCTCTATCATCTGAGGTTTGATGCGATTCAAGTCGGTATAGTCGAACAGTACATTGTAGCGATAGTCACCACCAGTGATGGCAATGCCCTGCTTCAGTAGTTCGCCCTGCTCGTTGATGAGGCGTCGCACGAGGTCAACCTGGGTGGAGGTAACGGTGATTACAGCCGTTACGTTGTAGCGATAACCAGTGCGATTCTCACTATAGCGTTCGGCATTGAGGTCGATGATTTCGGGCGCATTGACGGTGATTTCCTCCTCGGTAATGCCGTTCTGCTTGAGGAAATCGACAATGGCCTTGTTCGTGGTGTTTATCCGATTATAGAGTAAAGGCAGGTCATTGCCCAACTCTTTGTACATCAGTGGCCAAGTGACCTTGTTGGCATTCACCTCCATCTCGGCCAAGCCCTTCACGTTCACCACGCGGTCGCTATCGGCAAATCCGTCCAAACCGTTCTTCACGAACAGGCCTGTCAGTACCAACCCTGTAGCCACTATTGCGGCCTCTACTTTCCAACTTTTCATACTCGACTCCTTCCTTTCTGTTCCTTACTAATTCTCTTTTTTTCATTTCCCCCTCCATCAGGGACGAGGGGGACACACATATATAAAATGCAGAAGTTCAATCAAATGTTTCCTACGGTGAAGTTCTTGGGGTTACGTCCCTTGAAATCCTTGAAGTAGAGCTTGATTTCGCGCAAGTCCTTCTCGAGGTCGCCCGAGGGCATAAGTTCCTTCTCGCAGGTGATAAGTTTCTTCTCGTAATCGATGCCAATAACCACAATGGGTATGCCTGCCTTGAAGGCGATGTGATAGAACCCCTTCTTCCAATTGGGGTTGGCCTTGCGTGTACCCTCGGGGGTGATGGCAAGGTGGAACACTTCGCTCTTGTTGCAGAGGTCTACCATCTGGTCTACCAACGAATTGCGCTTGCCACGATTGACGGGTACGCCTCCGATGGCACGAAACATGGGTCCCAATGGCCAAAAGAACCACTCCTTCTTCATCATAAACTGGGTCTTGCGTCCGATGGCTGCATAGAAGAGTTTGCCATAAAAGAGGTCCCAATTGCTGGTGTGAGGGGCACAACAAATGACGTACTTGGGATGATCGGGCACGGTCACGTGGGTTTTCCACCCTAATACCTTATAATATATAAAGCGACAGATTGCTTGTTTCATTATCAAGTAAAATATAGATTATAAGGGATTAGTGCAAGTTGCTAATTTGGTCGATGAGGGCATCCACCTGCGCCTGGAAGTCGGTACGAAATGCCTTGTAGAATCCCTTGACATTGCCCGGTTGGGTGTGGCTGATACGACTAATGAACTCGTCCTGCATATGGAGGATGGCTACCATCAGTTCGTCCACCTTCTGTACATCCACACCTGGTACCACGTTGGCAAGTACTACACACTCTGCAAAAAGTTCGCCTGCAATATAATTCACCTGTTTCTTCAAAAGTCTTCTTTTCATAGTTTTTTCATTTTATTAGTTAATTACTATTTTTCACCCTCGGCACATACCCCCACGCTCAAAAAAAGTAAAATGGAGCACACCTAAGGAGGATGAGCTACGAGTTGGGGACAAAGGTAGGAGTTTTTTTTGACTTTTGTGCCATGAACAATGATTTTATGCATAAAAAAATATCATTTTTCTATTGTATTTCGAAATAAAGTTGTACTTTTGCCACAGAATAAACCGAAAAACTAAAAAAAATGACAGCATTGTACGCATACTTTTTCTTCTTTTTTTACTTTTACTTTAGCAACAAAGTGAAGCGGGAGGTTGTATGTGTACCTTATGAATAAAAAAATCAAGTTTAAGACAAACGATTGACATCCCGCTTTTCCGAATAGGAATTGCGGTTTTTTTTTAATTATACGACAAGAGAAATGAAGAAAGTAGCAATACAGGGTATGAAGGGGTCGTTTCACGACATTGCTGCCCATCAATATTTCGAAGGCGAAGAGATAGAGCTGGTATGTTGCAACACGTTCGAAGAGGTGTTTAATGCCATCAGACAGGACAGCAACGTGATAGGCATGGTCGCCATCGAAAACACCATAGCTGGTAGCCTGCTACACAACCACGAACTATTGCGCGATAGCGGCACCACCATCATAGGCGAACACAAACTACGCATCAGCCATAGCCTGGTATGCCTGCCCGACGAGGATTGGGACGACTTGGTGGAGGTGAACTCACACCCCGTGGCACTGGCTCAGTGTAGAGAATTCCTAATGAAGCACTCGAACTTGAAGATAGTGGAAGCCGACGACACCGCAGGTAGTGCACAAAACATCAGTGAAAACCAGTTGAAGGGACATGCCGCCATCTGTTCGAAATTCGCAGCTCCCCTATACAACATGAAGGTATTGGAAGAGGGCATCGAGACAAACAAGCACAACTTCACCCGCTTCCTGGTAATAGCCGACCCATGGAAAGCCGACGAGTTGCGCAACCGATCAAAGGTAAACAAGGCCAACATCGTGTTCTCACTCCCCCACAACGAGGGAAGCCTGTCGCAAGTGCTGAGCATCTTTTCGTTCTACAGAATCAACCTCACCAAGATACAGTCATTGCCCATCATAGGTCGCGAATGGGAGTACCTGTTTTACGTGGACGTCATCTTCAACGACTATCTGCGCTTCAGACAATCCATCGACGCTGTATCGCCCCTGACCAAAGAACTCAAAATTTTAGGAGAATATGAAGAAGGAAAATCAAACATATAACATACAACCTGCCACCCGATTGCAGAGTGTAAACGAGTATTACTTCAGCCGTAAACTGAAAGAAGTGGCACAAATGAATGCCCAAGGACTGGATGTGATAAGCCTGGGCATAGGAAGCCCCGACATGCCCCCATCGGAGGCAACCATAGACGTACTATGCCAACAGAGCAAACGACCCGACGTGCACGGATACCAACCCACCGTGGGCATCCCCGAGTTGCGCAAAGCCATGGCCGACTGGTACAAGAGATGGTACAACGTAGACCTTGACCCCGCCACGGAAATTCAGCCACTCATCGGCTCGAAAGAGGGCATTTTGCACGTGACACTGGCCTTCGTTAACCCAGGTGACCAAGTGCTGGTACCCAACCCCGGATACCCCACCTACACATCACTGAACAAGATACTGGGAAGCGACGTAGTAAACTACAACCTGCGCCACGACAATGGATGGTACCCCGACTTCGAGGAGTTGGAAAAGATGGACTTGAGCCGCGTGAAACTGATGTGGACAAACTACCCCAACATGCCGACAGGCGCCAATGCTACAATGGAGTTGTACGAAAAATTGGTGGACTTTGCCCGCAAGCACAATATTGTGGTGGTGAACGACAACCCCTATAGCCTCATCCTGAACAAGCAACCACTGAGCATACTGAACGTGCCTGGAGCCAAGGAGTGTTGCATCGAATTCAATAGCATGAGCAAGAGCCACAACATGCCAGGATGGCGAGTAGGAATGCTGGCGACCAATGCACAATTTGTACAATGGATACTGAAGATTAAGAGCAACATCGACTCGGGCACCTTCCGACCCTTACAATTAGCTGCTGCAGAGGCCTATAACAACAGTACCGAGTGGCACGAAGAGGCTAACATACACGTGTACAATCGCCGACGCCAGGTAGCAGAGGAGATAATGAAAGCACTGGGATGTGCCTACGACACCAATCAGGTGGGCATGTTCCTATGGGGACGCATCCCCGACCACTACGGCAATGTGGAGGAACTAACCGAACGAGTGCTACACGAAGCCCGCGTATTCATCACACCAGGCTTCATCTTTGGTAGCAACGGAGAACGATACATCCGCATTTCGCTCTGCGCAAAGGAAGAAAAACTCGCCGAGGCATTGAGAAGAATCAATGAACTGAAAATAGAGAATTGAACTAAACAAAAGATACACATATATATATAAATACATCTGATTATGGAATTAGAATTGCAACCATTAGCACTCCCTGGCATCCGCCCAGAGCGTCCAGTAGTCATAGCCGGCCCTTGTAGCGCCGAAACAGAAGAACAAGTATTAAACACCGCCCAATCATTAGCCAACAGAGGTACAAAAATTTTCCGCGCAGGCATTTGGAAACCACGTACAAAACCAGGTGGTTTCGAAGGCATTGGCGTAGATGGCTTGGCGTGGTTGAAGCGCGTGAAAGAGGAAACAGGAATGTTGGTTGCCACCGAGGTAGCCACCTCCAAGCACGTGTACGAATGCTTGAAAGCAGGCGTAGACATCTTGTGGGTAGGAGCACGCACTACGGCCAACCCCTTTGCCGTACAGGAGATTGCCGATGCACTGAAGGGTGTTGATATCCCCGTGTTGGTGAAGAACCCTGTAAACCCCGATTTGGAATTGTGGATTGGAGCATTGGAGCGCATCAATGGTGCAGGACTGAAGCGATTGGGTGCCATCCATCGAGGATTCTCGTCGTACGACAAAAAGATCTACCGCAACTTACCACAATGGCACATCCCCATCGAATTGCGTCGTCGCATCCCCGACTTGCCCATCTTCTGCGACCCAAGCCACATCGGAGGAAAACGCGAATTGGTAGCTCCCATCTGTCAACAATCTATGGACTTGGGATTTGACGGATTGATAGTGGAAAGCCATTGCAACCCCGATCAAGCTTGGAGTGACGCATCGCAACAGGTAACCCCTGATGTACTAAGCTACATCCTCGACTTGCTCGTGATACGCGAAGGAAAACAGAGTACCGAAAGCCTGAGCGGATTGCGTAATCAGATTGACGATTGTGACAACCAAATCATCGAAGTATTGTCAAAACGTATGAGAGTGTGTCGCGAAATAGGAACCTTCAAGAAGGAACACGGAATGACCATTCTGCAAACGGGACGCTACAACGAAATCTTGGACAAACGAGGTGCACAAGGCGCATTGTGTGGCATGAGTTCAGAATTTGTCAAGAAGGTATTTGAAGCTATCCACGAGGAGAGCGTTCGTCAACAAATGGAGATTATAAACAAATAAATAAGCAAAACGACGAGTGGACAACAACAATACTACACACTGGACACATGGTGTAAAAAGTCCACTCGTCGCTTATGCCCCCCCCAAAAAAAAAGGGAAGGAATAACACTTATAAAAACACAGCATGAGGATATTGATTTTAGGAGCCGGAAAGATGGGCTCGTTCTTCACTGATGTACTGAGTTTTCAACACGAAACGGCGGTGTACGATGTAGATCCCCAACGATTGAGATTCGTATATCACACTTATCGATTCACCACCTTGGAGGAAATAGCCGAGTTTAAGCCCGAACTTGTCATCAACGCAGCTACTGTAAAGTACACACAAGAGGCCTTCCTGCAAGTAATGCCCGTGTTGCCCAAGGAATGCATATTGAGCGACATTGCCTCGGTAAAGACAGGATTGAAGGAGTTTTACGAAAAGAGCGGATTTCGCTACGTATCAACCCACCCGATGTTTGGACCCACCTTTGCCAACTTAGATAACCTGAGCAGGGAGAATGCCATCATCATCTCAGAGGGAGATTACATGGGACGTATATTCTTCAAGGACTTGTACAACTCGCTCAAGTTGAACATCTTCGAATACTCCTTCGATGAGCACGACGAAACAGTAGCCTATTCGCTCTCCATCCCGTTTGTCTCCACTTTTGTATTCTCGGCCGTGATGAAGCATCAGGATGCACCTGGTACGACATTCAAGCGACACATGGACATTGCACGTGGATTGTTGAACGAGGACGACTACCTGTTGCAAGAAATCCTGTTCAATCCCCGCACACCTGGACAGGTGGAGGGCATACGACGCGAATTGAAGGAACTGCTCGAAATCATCTCCAACAAAGACGCTGAGGGAATGAAACTCTATCTGACAAAAATCAGAGAAAAAATCAAGTAAAAAGAATTTGCTCAAATTCAAGCATAGAAATCTTGCACATTTTATGGACTTAAAATATTGTCAAATCAAAATAATTATCTAATTTTGCGACCAAAAGATAATTTATGACTATGGCAAAATTCAAAAGAATACTCCTAAAATTGAGCGGAGAGAGCTTGATGGGAGAGCAAAAATATGGTATTGACGAAAAGCGCTTGGGCGAATATGCTCAACAAATCAAGGAAATCCACGACATGGGTGTCCAGATTGGCATCGTCATTGGTGGCGGAAACATCTTTCGAGGATTGAGCGGTGCCAACAAGGGATTTGACCGTGTGAAGGGTGACCAGATGGGTATGCTCGCCACAGTAATCAATAGCCTTGGATTGAGCTCAGCATTGGGTGCTATAGGTGTGAAGGCACGCGTACTTACCGCCGTGCGCATGGAGCCTATCGGTGAATTCTATAGCAAATGGAAAGCCATCGAAGCCATGGAAAATGGCGAGGTAGTCATCATGTCGGCTGGCACAGGAAACCCCTTCTTCACCACCGACACAGGTTCGTCCTTGCGAGGCATTGAAATCGAAGCTGAAGTAATGCTCAAGGGCACACGTGTGGATGGCATCTACACCGCTGACCCCGAGAAAGACCCCACGGCCACAAAATTCTCGGACATCACGTACGACGAAGTATTGGCACGCAACCTGCGCGTGATGGACTTGACCGCCACTTGTATGTGCAAGGAGAACAACTTGCCCATCTACGTGTTCAATATGGACATCGTAGGAAACCTGAAGAAGGTAATGGATGGTGAGGACATTGGCACACTGGTGCACAATTGATGTATCACAAATCACAGTACCAAAAATCACGTATTGATAATTCATAATCGACAACATATATGATAGACGTAAATGTTTGCCTCAACGAGGCTGAAGAAAAGATGGACATGGCCATCATGTACCTTGACGAATCATTGGCACACATCCGTGCCGGTAAAGCGAACACCCGTATCTTGGACGGTATCCGTGTGGATTCATACGGCAGTATGGTACCCTTGAACAATGTGGCAGCCATCAGCACACCCGATGCACGCACCATCGCCATCAAGCCTTGGGACAAGAGCATGTTTCGTGTAATTGAAAAAGCCATCATCGATAGTGACCTGGGTATTACCCCCGACAACAATGGTGAAATCATCCGCTTGGGCATTCCTCCCCTCACCGAGGAACGTCGTAAGTCATTGGCCAAACAGTGCGGAAAGGAAGCTGAAACAGCTAAAATCAGCATCCGCAACGCACGTCGCGATAGCATCGATGCACTGAAGAAAGGCATCAAGGACGGATTGGCAGAGGATGCAGAAAAGGATGCAGAAGCAAAAGTTCAGAAACTCCATGACAAGTTCATCAAGAAGGTAGATGAAATGCTTGCCGACAAGGAGAAGGAAATCATGACAGTATAATTTTTATTGTGAATTATGAATTGTGAATAGTGAAGTGTGAGGTATGCCGAGGAGCATCTTCATAGTTCATCGTTCATGATTCATAATTCTTTTCATTCACCAATCAAGTTTCATGCGCGGCCTTGTCATCAAGAATACAGGCAGTTGGTATACCGTCCGCACTGAGGATGACCAACTGATAGATTGCAAAATAAAAGGAAATTTCCGATTAAAAGGAATACGCAGCACCAATCCGGTAGCTGTGGGCGACCGCGTACAAATCATTCTCAATCAAGAGGGTACGGCCTTCATCAGCGAGATAGAGGATCGCAAGAATTACATCATCCGCAAGGCCAGCAACCTGAGCAAGCAATCGCACATCCTGGCCGCCAATCTCGACCAATGCCTATTGGTCATCACCGTCAACTATCCCGAGACATCCACCACCTTCATCGACCGCTTCCTCGCCTCGGCCGAAGCCTATCGCATCCCTGTGAAGTTGGTATTCAACAAAGTCGACCTCTACACCGAGGACGACCTCAGTTACTTGGATGCCTTGATGCACCTCTACACCACCATCGGCTATCCCTGCTTCAAGGTTTCGGCCCTCACAGGGGAAGGCATCGAGGAAGTGCGCCACTCGTTGCAAGGACAGATAACCCTGTTTTCAGGAAACTCAGGTGTAGGAAAGAGTACACTCATCAACGCCCTGATGCCCCACCTGAATGTGAAGACAGGCGAAATATCCAACGCACATAACAAGGGAATGCACACCACCACGTTTTCCGAAATGTTTCCCACGCCCAATGACGATGGCTATATCATCGACACACCGGGCATCAAGGGATTTGGCACCTTCGACATGGAGGAGGAGGAGGTAGGACACTACTTCAAGGAAATCTTCCACCACTCGACAAATTGCCGATACGGAAATTGTACCCACACACACGAGCCAGGTTGCGCCGTTCGACGCGCCGTGGAGGAGCACCTCATCAGCGAGAGCCGATACACCTCTTACCTCAGCATGTTGGAGGACAAGAACGAGGAGAAATATCGACAGGGATATTAAAATCTTTGACGCACAAAATGTGCCCCCTTTATCTGCTACGAAAATTTTCCTTGTAGGAGAATTTTATTTCCCTAACCTGAGAAAAATATTTTCCCTACATGGGAAAAATATCGTCGAAATAGGTAAAAAAATTATTGCTGTCCGATAAAAATCGACAATGCGTAGAAATAGGGTCTCAATCGCTGATTTAATGCGGTTGAGATTCTTTTTTTAAAATTACAAGCTCCCTCTGGTCAGAAAAGTGTCAGTTGTATCGGTGGACTTTCGTCAGA
>JAFZDY010000002.1 GCA_017560945.1 Bacteroidaceae bacterium
GCTTGCTCGGCCGATGTTGTGCTCCAACTCGATGTATGTACACAGGGGGAGGGATGAGATGGGTTGATTTTGTCGCTTGCACTCGTGTGAGGTGGAGGCGTCGTCTGCCACGATGATTTCGCAGGGGATATCCATGCTTTGGGCTTGTCGAGCCAGTGTAGAGGCAAGCGGATAAGCCGTGTAGTTATATGTCGGTATCAGTATCGAAATCATACGAGAGAGAGGATTTATGGGTGCGAAGATAATCAAAAATATGCGAATCGTACGTGTTGGAACTTCTTAAAATGGAATTTTATTGTTCAAAAAGGTTAATACTCCCACGAATTGGATAGAAAAATGGCTGCTTATGTGTACCTTTGTGGCGAAAATGGAAAGTATGCAAAATAAATTGGTGTTCAGGAGATGCTTGTGCTTGCTCGTCATAATGGTGGCATGGGTCGGCCAGTTTCATGCACAGGTGCGTGGTACGGTGACCGATTCATTGACGCATGAGCCCATCTCATTCGTACAGGTTTATTACGAGGGTAGTTCCATTGGTACACAGACGGACACAGACGGACACTATCACTTGCCTGCCCCATCGGGGGACAAGCCGATGAAGTTGGTGTTCTCCTCCATCGAATATGAGAAGAAGACAATGTGGGTGGATGCGAAGGCATCGCGTCGCATCAACGTGCAACTGAAGGAAATATCGCACAAGTTGGACGAGGTGATGGTAAGGCCCCGAAACGAACGATACAAGCGCAAGGGAAACCCTGCCGTGGAACTTATCCGCAAGGTGATAGAGAACAAGAGCGTGGGTGACTTGCGTCGTCACGATTGGTACAGTTACTATACGTATCAGAAGATGACCACCTCGCTGGACGATGTGGACACGAGGATGCTGGAGGGTGGTGTGTTCAAGCAGATGCCCTTCATGCGTGACCAGATAGAGGTGGACACCATCAGTGGACGACTGATACTGCCCGTAGCTATGGACGAAACGGTGACTCGTCACATCTGGCGCAATTCACCACGTGCTGAGAAGTCCATCATCATGGGGCAGAAGAGTGTGGGAGTCAACAATCTGCTGAGCGTGGGCGAGGGGATGACCACCATTATGGAAAGCATCTTCGGACAGGTGGACATCTACGACGAGGATATCCATCTGTTGGAAAAACGTTTTGTAAGTCCCATAGCCACCACAGGGGCAATCTCCTTCTACAAATACTACATCATGGATACGTTGAAGGTGGACAATGATAGTTGCATTCACCTGACCTTTGTCCCACAAAATAGTCAGGACTTTGGCTTTTCAGGTCACTTGTATGTGGTGAAGGACTCGTCGTACCAGGTGAAGAAGTGTGTGATGACCCTCCCACAAAAGACAGGTGTGAACTTTGTGGACGAAATAGACATCTTGCAGGAGTACAGGCGATTGCCCGATGGCTCGTGGGCTATGTCGACGGACGACTTGCGTGTGAGCCTCTCGTTGGTGGATATGCTACAGAGTGTGCAGGTGCAACGTACAACTCGCTACGAGGACTACTCCTTTGCTCCGTTGGAGGCCTCGCTTTTCCAACGCAAGTTAAAGGAGGAGGTGCACGCGGATGCACAGATACAGGACGAGACCTTTTGGGAAGAACATCGCTCTGTCCCCCTGACGCAGAAGGAGAGCAACATGAGCAAGTTTGTCAACGACATCAAGCAGATGCCCGGGTTCAAGTACCTGATTTTCGGTGTGCGTGCGTTAGTGGAAAACTTTGTGGAGACAGGGCGCAATGGCGAGCCGAGTAAGTTTGACTTCGGCCCTATGAACACAGTGGCTTCCTACAACTATATCGATGGCCTTCGTCTGCGCCTAAGTGGAAAGACTACGGCGGCTCTCAATCCGCACCTATTCTTCAATGGCTACATAGCCTACGGATTCAGAGATGGGGCACCTAAATACAAGGCTGAGTTGGAGTATGCATTTGAGAAGAAGAAGAGACTCCCCTTTGAATTTCCGCGTCGTTCGGTGGCCATCTCCCATCAGTATGATGTGATGGCTCCCTCGGACAAGTTTCTGGTGACGGACAAGGATAACATGGTGCTTATACTCAAGTCGAAGGTGGTGGATCAAATGTCCTTCATTCGCAAGACAGTCCTTACGTTCAACTACGAAGCTGACAATACCTTCTCCACTAAGGTAGAACTCCGACACAACAATGACAGGCCTGTGGGTAAACTCTCCTACGTCCGTAACGATGGAGTGGGGCAGACACTTGTGCCCGACATCACAACCACTGAGGCCAGTGTAACCCTTCGCTATGCGCCAGGTGAGGTGTATGTGAACTCCAAGCAGGGACGTATGGCGGTGAACAGAAATGCATCTATCTTTACCTTGAATCACACTGTAGGGCTCAAGGGTGTGTTGGGTGGTGACTATGATTATCACATGACGGAGATGAGTGTGTACAAGCGCTTTTGGCTCTCGTCGTGGGGACGCGTGAATGCTACACTCAAGGGTGGTGTGGTGTGGGATAAAGTGCCTTTCCCCCTGTTGTCATTTCAACCTACCAACCAATCCTATGTGATGCAACTCAACCACTTCCACATGATGAACAATATGGAGTTCTTGAACGACCATTACGTGTCATTGGATGCTACGGCCGAGTTGAATGGTGTGTTGCTGAATCGTTTGCCTCTGGTGAAGCACTTGAAGTGGCGCGAGGTGTTTGGTGTGAACCTTCTGTACGGAGGATTGTCGGACAAGAACAATCCCTATGCCCGACCAGGTGACGATGAACTCTTCCTCTTCCCCGAGCGCAATGGTCAGGTCACCAGTTTTGTGATGGATACGAATGTGCCTTATGTGGAGTATCATGCGGGAGTTCACAATGTGTTCAAGGTGTTGCGCATCGAGTATTTCCGCCGACTCACCTATCTGAATCTGCCCAATGTGAACAAGCATGGTGTTCGTTTGATGTTGCAATTCAAGTTCTGATGTTTTTTCATACTTTGAAGCAAATTTTTCTCAGGTAGGCAAAATATTTTTCTCAGGTAGGGGAGAAAAAACTTTCAGGTAGGGGAGGAAAAAGAAGATATTCTTTTTGTTCTTCGCTCGGTTTGCACTATCTTTGACTTTTACCGGAAAACTCCAAGATAGGCTGCACCTCGGAATAAAAAAGAAAGGTTTTTCTTTTGTTCTTCACTCGGTTTGCACTATCTTTGCACCTTATTTATATAACACTTATGAATCAACAATATCCATCTGTATTGCTGGAAAAAGCCGTGAGCGAATTTTCCAAGTTGCCAGGTATAGGTCGCAAGACGGCTATGCGCCTGGTGCTTCACCTGCTTCGTCAGGATACGGCTACGGTAGAGGCCCTTGGTCAATCGCTCATCACGCTGAAGCACGAGGTGAAGTATTGTCGCGTGTGTCACAATATTTCCGATACGGATGTGTGTCAGATATGCGCCTCTCCTTCGCGAGACAGTTCGCAAGTGTGTGTGGTGGAGAACATCCGCGATGTGATGGCTGTGGAGAATACCCAACAATTTCGTGGCCTCTACCATGTGTTGGGAGGCGTCATTTCGCCCATGGATGGTGTAGGACCCAGTGATTTGCAGATTGATAGCTTGGTGGCACGCGTGGAGGCTGGGGGTATTGAAGAAATCATCCTGGCACTGAGCCCCACGATGGAGGGCGACACTACCAACTTCTACATCTATCGCAAGTTGGCACATACAGGGGTGAAGCTGACGGTGATTGCCCGAGGCATTTCGGTGGGCGACGAACTTGAGTACACCGATGAGGTTACCCTCGGTCGTAGCATCATGGCGCGAGTGCCCTTCAAGTAGAAATAGTGATTGAGATTTTTTTTTATAGATTACGAATATAGGAATGGAGAAAATGGAAATAAAGAAGATTGTCCGCCGCTTGTGGGTGGATTACCTGGTAGTGTGGGCATTGGCATTGGCCATAGTGGTGTTGTACGAGACAGGGGTGATGGAAGAGGGCCTGTTGGCACACAATGGTAGCCTTTGTTATGTACTTCAGACGGCCACCATACTACTTGCACTCCTTGCCATACCTGCATCGTTGAAAATGTTCAGCATGGTATTGAATAAGCGCATTGTCGGACGTCCCCTTTCCGAGGCTTTGGCTTCGTACCTGCGATGGAGTGAGGTGCGATTGGCCCTGCTCGCCATTGTGGCATTGGTAGGCTTGTCGGTGTATTACACCACCCTCAGTAGCATCGGAGGATTGTGCGCTTTGATAGGTTTGATAGCCTCATTCTTCTGTCTGCCCAATGAAAAGCGCATGGCTGAAGAACTTAATCAGGAGGAAGACAAGGAATGAAACTGACCATTGTCATCGTCAACTACAATGTGAAGTCTTACCTTCACCAGTGTCTGCATTCAGTCGAGCGTGCCATACGTGGGATGAATGCTCAGGTGGTGGTGGTAGACAATGCCTCTACCGATGGGTCGGTGGAGGAACTCTCTGTGCTCTTCCCTTGGGTAAAGTTCATTGCCAATACGGAAAATGTAGGCTTCTCGTGCGCCAACAATCAAGCCATTCGCGAGACAAAGTCCGACTATGTGCTTCTGCTCAACCCCGATACGGTGGTGGGTGAAGAGGTGCTCGAGGCTTGTGTGGCCTTCATGGATTGTCATGCCGATGCTGGTGCCGTGGGAGTGAAGATGTTGAAGGAGGATGGCGACTTCGCTTGGGAGTCGCGTCGAGGAGTGCCTACGTTGACCACGTCATTTTACAAGATGGTAGGCTTGTGTAGCCTTTTCCCTACGTCGCGTGTCTTTGGTAAGTATTATATGCGCTATCTCGACGAGAATGAGGTGAACAGGATAGAGATTATCTCGGGCGCTTTCATGATGTTGCGCCGCTCGGCCTTGAACGAGGTGGGCTTGTTGGACGAGACCTTCTTCATGTATGGCGAGGATATCGACCTCTCATACCGTTTGTTGAAGGCAGGTTATCACAACTACTACTTGCCCTATCCCATCATTCATTACAAGGGCGAAAGCACGCAAAAGACCTCTTTCCGCTATGTGCGAAACTTCTACAATGCCATGCTCATCTTCTACGACAAGCATTTCCGCAACCACAAGTGGATGTCGTGGCTCGTGCGCATGGGCATTTATGCCATGGGAAGTGTCGAGTTCTTTTGGCGTCAATATTACCGCTTTGCCGCTCGTGTGCAAGAGAACGATGCTGAACGATACAAGATGTTGGTGGTAGGAAGTACTGAGATGTGTCACGAGATGGAGGAACTCTGCCGTCAGAATCAATTGAAGTGTACACTCTTGCCTTTGAATCCGCACGAGGAGGAGGAACATACCCTCCCATTGGGACAGATAGCCGAACTTCGGGCGTGCGAGTCGAGCAACTATGTGGTGTTCGATACGGAGATGTTTTCCTATTCGGACATCCTCTCTTTCATCGAACGAGAGCATCTGCGCAAGGACTATGAACATATGCACCTTGGCTTGTACTCCATGGCAAGCAAGGCGTTGGTCTTTTGGTCAAAGTGTTTCTATTTACACCCCTGATATATATTACCTATTACTATATGACAGACAATGAGTTGCGCCTGCGTGCGTGTGAGCCGGAAGACTTGGAGGTGATGTATGAGTTGGAGAACAATCCCTCGATGTGGGAGGTCAGTTGTACTACCACTCCCTATTCGCGATACATCCTCAGACAATACCTCGAGCAGGCTACGGGTGACATGTTTACGGACAAGCAGGTGCGCTTCATGGTCGAGCGTGTGGCCGATGGAAAAGTGCTGGGATGTGTCGACTTGACAAACTACGAACCCTTGCACGATCGTGCAGAGATTGGTATGGCCATCTCATCCGATTACCAAGGACAGGGTATTGGTCGCCGAGCCCTGCGATTGTTGTGTCAATACGCCTATACCCATTTGCATCTGCATCAGATGGTGGCTTACATCCCTGCCGATAACGAAGCCTGTTTGCAGATGTTTCGTAACGAAGGATTTACGTCGCATCTTCACTTGAAGGAGTGGCTTCGCGGGGCAGATGGGAAATACAAAGATGCCGTGCTTGTACAATGTCTTTTGACAAACTCGCTATAATATGCTGAAAAGACTCTACGAAAGAAACAATTCGCCTCGCGACATGGCCTCCATCGTTCAGTTGCTGAACGATGGAGGAGTGCTGATATACCCTACCGACACGGTATATGCCATAGGTTGTCACGCCCTGAAGGAGCGCGCGGTGGAGCGCATATGCAAACTCAAGGGCATTGACCTTCAGAAGAAGAATCTTTCCATCATATGTCACGAGATGAAACAGATTAGCGAGTATGCAAAAGTCGATAACGATGCATTCAAGCTGATGAAACTCAACATCCCAGGGCCTTTTACCTTTGTTCTTCCTACCAGTAGTCGATTGCCAAAGATCTTTCGTGGAAGAAAAGAGGTGGGAATACGTGTGCCCGACAACGATATTGTACGCGAAATATGTCGTCTATTGGAGGCTCCTTTGATGACCACATCGTTGCCTTATGACGAGGACGATGATATCGAATATTTGACCACACCTGAGTTGATTGATGAAAAGTGGGGTGAAAAGGTGGATATGGTGATTGATGGCGGTGTGGGAGGTACATCCCCCTGCACGGTGGTGAGTTTGATGGACAACGAGGTGGAGATTCTCCGCCAAGGTGTGGGTGAACTGGATATGTAGATGTGAGAATATGGAGTTGAAAGAGATACAGGAATTATATAGAAAACATCCGAATACCAAGGCATTGCAGAAAGTGATAGCCGATTCTTCTGTGAAGAGTATTCACTTGAATGGATTGGCCGCCTCCTCTGCCCCTGTCGTTTTCAGTGGTGTCACGGGTGGACAGACAATGCTCTATGTCTTGGGTGACCAGGAGCAGGCTGGTTATTTCTATCACGACCTCATGCAAGTGTTGGGTGAAGAGCAGGTGCTGTTCTTCCCTTCATCCTATCGCCGTGCAATCAAGTATGGTCAGCGCGATGCAGGTAATGAGATTCTTCGTACCGAGGTGTTGGCTCGTGTACAGAGTCGTTGCACGAATCGTACACTCATGACACTTCATATAGTCACCAGTGCCGATTCACTGGCCGAGAAAGTAGTCTCTCGTAGTGAACTATCTGACCGCACGTTGAATTTACAGGTAGGTCAGTTGGTTACTTCTACCTCTGTGCAGGAGGTGTTGGCCTCTTTTGGCTTTACTCATGTCGATTATGTGTACGAGCCGGGTCAGTTTGCCGTCCGAGGAAGCATCCTGGACGTATTCTCCTTCTCTTCAGAGTATCCTTATCGTATCGATTTCTTCGGCGACGAGATAGACAGTATCCGTACTTTCGAGGTCGAGAACCAACTCTCACGCCAACAGATAAAGGAGGTTTCCATAGTGCCGGAGTTGACGGCTGGCAGAGGGGATGAGGTGTGTGTGCTTGATTTCTTAGAGAAGGATACCATCTTGGTGTTTTCGGACTTCCTGTGGGTGCACGATCGCATTGATGCGATATGTAGCGAAGCATTCACCAATCAGGCAATCATGGTGCAGGAGAGTGAGTCGGCTGGAAAACCCCTTGTCCCTCCTTCGCTCATCAGTGGAGACGATTTTACCCGTCAGGCACTCAACTTCCGTCGCATCGAGTTGGGGCACAAACCTACAGGCATTCCCGATGCGACACTGAACTATGACATAACGGCCCAACCTATCTTTCACAAGAATTTCGACCTTGTATGTAGTTCCTTCTCCGACTATCTGTTGCGGGGCTACAAACTCTATATACTGGCCGATAGTGCCAAGCAATGTACTCGTCTTCAAACCATCTTTGAGGAGCGTGTGGCCAAGGAGGGCGAGTGCGAACATATACCTTTTGTCCCCGTCAGCCACACGTTGCACGAGGGGTTTGCAGACAATACACTGAAGTGTTGTTTTTTTACCGACCATCAGATATTCGACCGTTTCCATAAGTACAATCTGCGTAGTGACAAGGCTCGAGGTGGAAAGGTGGCACTCACGTTGAAAGAACTTCAGCAGTTCGAGCCCGGTGATTTTGTCGTACACATCGATCATGGTGTAGGACGCTTCGGTGGCCTTGTACGCATACCCAATGGAGATGGTACCTCTCAGGAGGTCATCAAGTTGCTCTATCAAAATGACGACGTGGTGATGGTCTCCATTCATGCCCTCCACAAGGTGGCCAAGTACAAGGGAAAGGATGGTGAACCTCCCCGACTGAACAAGTTGGGCACTGGTGCCTGGGAGCGTATCAAGGAGAAGACCAAGAGTAAAATCAAAGATATCGCCCGTGACCTTATCAAACTCTATGCCCGTCGTAGAGAGGAGAAAGGTTTTGCCTATAGCCCCGATAGTTTTATGCAACATGAGTTGGAGGCAAGTTTCCTATACGAGGATACTCCCGACCAGTTGAAGGCTACACAGGATGTGAAGGCCGATATGGAGCGCCAGCGTCCTATGGACAGATTGGTGTGTGGCGATGTAGGTTTTGGTAAGACTGAAGTGGCCATACGTGCGGCCTTCAAAGCCGTGACGGACAACAAACAGGTTGCAGTACTCGTGCCTACGACCGTACTTGCATACCAGCATTTCCAAACCTTCAAGGAGCGACTGAAGGATTTCCCCTGCAGGGTCGATTACTTGAGCAGGGCGCGAAAAGCGAGTGATGTACGACGCATACTGAAGGACCTGGAGGAGGGAAAGGTTGATATCCTCGTAGGTACTCATCGGTTGGTTGGCAAGGATGTAAAGTTCAAGGATTTAGGGTTGCTGATTATTGACGAAGAACAGAAGTTTGGAGTGTCGGTTAAGGAGAAACTTCGTCAACTGAAGGTAAATGTGGACACGTTGACACTTACTGCTACTCCTATCCCTCGTACATTGCAATTCTCGTTAATGGGGGCAAGGGATTTGTCTGTCATTCAGACACCTCCTCCTAATCGTTATCCAATTCAGACGGAAGTACATACGTTTAATGATTCGGTGATTGTGGATGCAATCAACTTCGAGATGAGCCGTGGTGGTCAGGTCTTTGTGGTGAACAACCGCATCCGTAATCTGCATGAATTGGCTAACATGATTCATCGCCACATCCCCGATGCACGTATCTGTATCGGACATGGACAAATGGAGCCTGAGGCTTTGGAGAAGATTATTCTCGATTTCGTGAATTTCGATTACGATGTGCTCATTGCCACCTCTATCATTGAGAGTGGTATTGACATTCCCAATGTAAACACCATCATCATCAATCAGGCACACAACTTTGGCCTTAGCGACCTTCACCAACTTCGTGGTCGCGTAGGACGTGGCAATCGCAAGGCCTTCTGTTACCTCATTGCCCCACCTTTGACATTGCTCACCGCTGAGGCTCGTCGTCGTTTGCAAGCCATTGAGAACTTCAGTGACCTGGGTAGTGGCATTCACATAGCCATGCAAGACCTTGATATACGTGGTGCAGGCAACATGTTGGGCGCCGAGCAGAGCGGATTCATCGCCGACCTTGGGTACGAGACCTATCAGAAAATCCTCACTGAGGCCGTAACCGAGTTGAAGAACGACGAGTTTGCCGACCTCTATGCACAGGACAATGCAGAGGTGAAGGCCGGCGAGGAGGTTATCAGTGGCGAAGACTTTGTGGCCGAATGTAACATCGAGAGTGACCTCGAACTGCTTTTCCCGGCAGATTACATACCGAGTAGTAGTGAACGTATGCTGCTTTATCGAGAGTTAGACGGATTGGAGCTGGACGAAGATGTGTTGGCATACAAGTCCCGTTTGGAAGACCGTTTTGGTAAAGTACCTCCTGAGGGATTGGAGTTGATGCGAATTGTCTCCCTTCGTCGCCTTGGAAAACGTCTGGGAGCAGAGAAAATATTCCTTAAGGCCAGTCGTATGACACTCTTCTTCGTGAGCAATCCCGATAGTCCTTATTACCAGAGTCAGGCATTCGGTCGCATTATCAATTTTATGGCGCGTTATCCTCGCTTGTGCAATTTGCGCGAACAGAATGGTAAACGTAGCATGGTGGTAAAGGATGTCCCTACGGTAGAAATGGCCGTGGCTACATTGCAAGAAGTAATAGCGATAGAGACGTAAAGCAATTCAAGATTTAAGATTCAAAAATCAAAGTTCAAAGTTCAATATTTAAGATTCAAAGCAATTCATAATTCAAAACACATAATTATATACATGATTTCAGTTGATGGATTAACCGTAGAATTTGGAGGAACCACCCTCTTCAGTGATATTTCGTTTCAGATCAATGAAAAAGATCGCATCGCTCTTATGGGAAAGAATGGTGCGGGAAAAAGTACCTTGTTGAAAATCCTGGCAGGTGTGCGACAACCTACCCGTGGAAAGGTTTCGGCACCCAAGGATTGTGTAGTGGCATATCTCCCTCAGCACCTGATGACTGAGGACGGACGTACCGTATTTGAGGAAACCAGCCAAGCATTTGCCCACCTCCATGCGATGGAGGCAGAGATTGAGGCAATGAACAAGGAGTTGGCCGAGCGTACCGACTACGAAAGCGATTCCTATATGGAACTCATCGAGAAAGTTTCTTCCATGAGTGAAAAGTTTTATGCGATAGACCTTACCCACTTCGAGGAAGACGTGGAGAAGGCTCTTCTGGGTCTTGGCTTCGAACGTACCGACTTTGATAAGCCCACCAGCGAATTCAGCGGAGGATGGCGTATGCGCATTGAGTTGGCGAAACTCCTCCTTCAAAATCCCGACGTGCTCTTGTTGGACGAGCCTACCAACCACCTTGATATTGAAAGTATCCAGTGGCTCGAGGAATTCCTTATCAACAGTGCCAAAGCCGTCATCGTCATTAGTCACGACCGTAAGTTTGTAGACTCCATCACCACCCGTACCATCGAGGTGACTATGGGACGAATCTATGATTACAAGGTAAATTATAGTCACTACCTCGAACTTCGCAAGGAGCGTCGCGAACAACAACAGAAGCAATACGAAGAGCAGCAGAAGATGATTCAGGAAACCAAGGACTTCATCGAACGCTTCAAGGGAACCTATTCTAAAACCCTTCAGGTGCAAAGTCGTGTGAAGATGTTGGAAAAGCTCGAATTGATAGAGGTGGACGAAGAGGATACATCCGCATTGCGTCTTAAATTCCCCCCTTCGCCTCGTAGTGGAAACTATCCTGTGATTATGGATGGTGTAGGGAAAAGTTTCGGCGACCATACTGTGTTCAAGAATGCTTCGCTCACCATCGAGCGTGGCGACAAGGTTGCTTTTGTAGGACGTAATGGTGAGGGAAAGAGTACCCTTGTGAAGTGTATCATGAATGAATTGGAGCATGATGGTACACTCACCCTCGGCCACAACGTGCAGATAGGTTACTTTGCACAAAATCAGGCCTCATTGCTCGACGAGAATCTTACCGTCTTCCAGACAATTGATGATGTGGCAAAGGGTGATATTCGTAACAAGATTCGTGACCTGCTCGGTGCCTTTATGTTTGGTGGTCCCGAGGAGTCAATGAAGAAGGTAAAAGTGCTCTCTGGTGGTGAACGCACCCGATTGGCGATGATCAAGCTCCTGCTCGAACCTGTCAACCTCCTTATCCTCGACGAGCCTACCAACCACCTGGATATGAAGACAAAGGATATACTCAAGCAAGCGTTGGTGGATTTCGATGGCACACTCATTGTGGTGAGTCACGACCGTGATTTCCTCGATGGCCTTGTCACCAAGGTATATGAGTTTGGAAACAAGCGTGTTCGCGAACATCTTTGCGGCATCTACGAGTTCCTCGAAACCAAGAAGATGGAAAACCTTCAAGAGTTGGAGCGTAAGTGATAACCACTTTGTAAGAATATCTAAAAAGGGGATGTGTTAGCACTGACACATCCCCTTTTTAGGTTATATATGGTTATTCCATTCTTACCACACCCCTGCCGTGATGGTAGCTGTTTTGCTTCCTTTCTCTATGCGGATACCATAAAAACGATGTTCTTCTTCATTTTCTCCCTCTGGTATTGGATTTCCATTGCTACCACCCCAAATGTTGCTATAGCCGTATCCGTCATCGTACTTTTCCCATACTCCCTCGTTGACCAAGCTATCGAGTTTGGCATAAAATTCATCGGACAACTCCTCCTTAAATTCTATAGTGTAGGTATTTTCGTAGTCGGGGAGAAATCCTGCGCTTTCTTGTTTGAAGTCAATCATCTCAAAATCGGGTAATCTCACCTTGGTGATGCGTTCAATGCGGTCTTTGTTCATGTCTGCTTCCCTTGGTTTGGGACCTCCCCATATATCATCATAGATGAGAAAAGCAATCAACAATCCTCCCATCACTATCATGGGCGAACACATGAAGAGTGCAAATTTCTTCTTGTTTTTCGTTATGCCACGTTTCTCTGCTATCAAATAGAGTGGAAACATTAGGATAATCCATACAACGAGCATGGGGAATAGCATTAGGATAACGAACAAAGTTGTCATATTATAATAGGTGTTTTTTAGGGAGTCCTTTTCAATCGTTTTGCGACTTCGTCGGACAGGACTCATTGCTCGACTTTTGTCGTGTTTGGTCATATTTACGTGCAAAGGTATAAATTATTGTAAATAAAATGATTACCCCCCCCTATTTTAGTAAATATTAACCTCTGTTTGTACTCTTTAGCCGTACTTGCATGATTTTACTTAACTCGTAACTTGTCACTCGTTACTCGTGGCTCATCACTCGTAGTTCGTAGCTTGTTACCCATCACTCGTAACACGTCAATTCACGTGGAGAAAATATTTTTCATCATTTTCTTCCGATATTCGGAGATATTGTGTTATTTTGCAACTTTAAGAGTTCGATAATGCCCGTCGAAAGAACGGGGAAAAATAGATAATTGAAATCATAAAATTTTTTGCTTACATGAAAAAAATATTTTCCTCACTGGTAATAATTTTCTCCCTACTAATGGCATCGTGCACTCCCTCGTCGGAGGCAAGGATGGTGAAGTCGGGAGAGGTATGGCTCGATACCGATGGAAACATGATAAATGCCCATGGTGGCGGTATGCTCTATCACGAAGGTACTTACTACTGGTATGGTGAGTACAAGGGTGACTCTACTTATTGGAATCCCAGAGTACCCAGTTGGGAGTGCTATCGTACTGAGGCGGGTGGCGTGTCGTGCTATTCGTCAAAGAATCTTGTAGATTGGAAGTTTGAGGGTGTGGTGCTTCCCTCTGAGCAGGAGGATGTGACCTCTGACCTTCACTACTCCAATGTGTTGGAGCGCCCGAAGGTGATATACAACGATGCTACGAAGCAATTTGTCATGTGGCTTCATGTGGATAGTCACGACTATGGAAAGGCTGCATCGGGTGTGGCCGTGTGCGACTCGCCTACGGGCAAGTTTGAGTACCTTGGCTCAATGCGTCCCAATGGGGAGATGGCGCGAGACATGACCCTCTTTAAGGACGATGATGGAAGAGCCTATCACATCTACTCCTCCGAGGATAATAGCACCCTCTACATCAGTCTGTTGACCGATGATTACTTGCGTCCATCGGGACACTTTACCCGCAACTTCCCCAGGGCCTTCCGTGAGGCTCCTGCCGTGTTCAAGCACAAGGGAAAGTACTACGTCCTCTCGTCGGGTTGCACCGGATGGGATCCTAATCAGGCGCAATACGCCGTGGCCGACTCTATGTTGGGTGAGTGGACAGTAATGGGAAATCCCTGCTCGGGCAAGGATGCGCACATCACCTTCTACGGACAGAGCACGCATGTGTTGAAGGTTGGTGAGGAGAGTTATATGGCCATGTTTGACCGTTGGAATAAGACCGACCTCATCAACTCGCGTTACATCTGGCTTCCCCTCACATTTAAGGGTGACTCCATCGATATCGCCTGGCAAGAGGCTTGGGATGTAAAAGTTGTGATAGGGAAATAGGAGACCCCATCCCGATAGACCTTCGTTGCATAGGGAATTATGCTCCCCTCGCTACGGCACGTATTGATATCTAATCAATTCTCAAAGGTCTTGCTACGCCCTCTATGGGAAAGAGTGAAAAGTTCTACTCCTTTGAAGTTTGATTTTTGAACTTTGAACATTGAATATTGAATTTTGAACATTGAATTTTATTTTTTTGAATTTAAATTTTAAACCTTGAATTATGAAACATTATTTTTGGACAGTAATGATGGCAGCATTGGCATTTGTATGTACGGCTTGTGGCTCGAAGGAAGTTGGTAACAAGCAACTTGTATTGTATTATTCACAAACAGGTGCTACCAAGACAGTAGCAGAGAAACTTCAACAGATGGTAAATGCCGACATCGAAGCCATCGAATTGGAAAATCCCTATACAGGCACGTATGCCGAGACAATCCAACGTGCAGGTGAAGAGCGTGCAAGTGGAAACATGCCTAAGTTGAAACCCTTGAAGGCAGACCTTTCGCAGTACGAAACCATCTACCTCGGTTTCCCCATTTGGTATGGTACATATGCATTGCCTATTGTATCGTTGGTGAAGGAGTATGACTTTGAAGGAAAGAAGATTGTGACCTTCTGCACCTTCGGTAGTGGTGGCTTGGAGCCTGCTATGGAGGACCTTAAGAAGGCACTTCCCAAGGCTGAAATCGCCGATCATGGCTTCGGTATCCGCAATGCCCGCATCGAGTCCACTGACAAAGAGTTGAATCGCTTCCTCATTGACTATGGCTATATGGAAGGTCAGGTAGAGGCCCTTCCCGGATACTCGGAAATGCAACCGGTGACAGAAGAGGAAAAGATGATTTTCGATGCGGCTTGTAGCGACTATCAGTTCCCCTTAGGTACACCCGTATTGGTGGGTAAGCGCGGCACTTCGGAGAGTGTGGATTACATCTATCAGGTAGAGAGTCGCGGTGCTACCAGCACCATCTACGTAACCGTTGCCAACGAGGATGGTGCAAAGCCCGAGTTTACACGTGTGGTGAAATAATTAAGTAAAAAAAAGGAGCATCATTCATCCTTGGGATGAACTTGATTCATCCAGTACTTGTCCCTACTTCATTCATGGCATGAGGTAGGGACAAGTTTATTCGTGACAATATTCTTTTATTTTCTCATTAAAGAATGGTCGTATTTCACAAATATTCTGTACTTTTGTAACCTCCTTACGAGTGATGGGGACATTTGCCCCAAAAAGTAACTGATAAGACTATGCTGAATAAAACAAAAATAGAACTCTTCAAATACAATGGTGCGGGTGGTGTGACCGAATATCATACGATGATACACGTTACCGATTCAACCCTGACCTACAAGGAGCAGGTGGAGGCATTGCAACTTGCATTCAATTCTCTGTTGCATGGTGAGGCAGAAGGCGCATCTCCCGTATTCAAACGATATTTTCTAAGCGATGCGGCCAATCAAGCCGACTACATTGTTGCACAGGAAATGGAGAATACCGATTGCGCACTCTCCATCGTAGAGCAACCACCCTTGGATGGTACCAAGGTGGCTTTGTGGGCGTACCTTTTGACCGATGTGCAGACACGCGCCTTGCCTGGTGGACTATACGAAGTAACACATGGTAATTATCGTCACTTGTGGGGAGGTACAGCCTTCAATCGTGCGGCAAACTCCGAGTATCAGACACGTCTCTTGCTCAACGATTACGTAATGCAACTCGCCGAGCAGGGATGTCGATTGGCAGACCATTGTATTCGCACATGGTTCTTCGTACAGAATGTGGATGTCAACTATGCCGGAGTGGTGAAGGGACGCAACGATGTGTTCTTTACCCAAAACCTCACGGACAAGACCCACTTCATCGCCAGTACAGGTATTGCCGGTCGACATGCCGACCCTAAAGTCCTTGTACAGATGGATACCTATGCCATCGACGGAGTGAAATCCGAACAGATACACCACCTCTATGCACCCACGCACCTGAATCGTACATCCGAATATGGTGTAAGTTTCGAGCGCGGTACATACGTCGATTATGGTGATCGCCGACATGTCTTCATCTCAGGTACTGCCAGCATCAATAACAAGGGCGAAGTGGTTCACTCGGGTGACATTCGTTTGCAAACTCAGCGTATGTGGGAGAATGTAGAAACCCTGCTTGCCGAAGCCGATTGCACCTTCGACCACATGGGTCACCTCATTGTCTATTTGCGCGACATTGCCGACTATGCCGTGGTGCGCCCTATGTTCGACGAACGTTTCCCCTCTGTACCTACCGTCTTCCTTCTTGCACCCGTCTGTCGTCCCGGTTGGCTCATCGAGATGGAGTGCATGGCTGTAAAGCGGATGGAGAATCCCCAATTCTCAGTGTTGTAAAAAAAGACAAGGCATGATATATCTGAAGAAGTTCAAGTTAGTGAATTGGAGAGCGGAAGAAAGTTTTCTCAACCATTTCAAGCGAACTTGTTTCAATTCATACTATCCCTTCATGTTCTTTCCTGAAATGGGATTGGAGGAACTTGAATTTACGGACATTACCATCTTTTGTGGTGGAAATGGCTCAGGAAAGAGTACGTTACTCAATATCATTGCCGAAAAACTAAAGTTGAACCGTACCACTCCCTTCAACAAAACCTATTTCTTTGACCCATACCTCGAGGAGTGCGACCATGAATTGACCGTTCACGACCCTGTAGAGTTGCGTCGTTTGATGAACTCTTCCAGTATCATCACAAGCGACGATGTGTTTAACCACATCATCTCAGTTCGAGAAAAGAACAAGAATATTGATTTCAAACGCCAACTGATATTCGATGAACAGGACAGGTACAAAAAGTTTGGGTGGGTAGGAGAGCGTCCGCGAGGAATCAACATGGACGATCCGGAGTCGATCCGGACATACAGAAACTATGCCGATAAGTTACGTAAAACCACTTCACGCCTTGTACGTGACAACGTAGGGCATAGCGAACGTACTTATTCCAATGGTGAGAATGGTTTCAAATATTTTACGGATGCCATACAACCCAGTGGCCTTTATTTGCTTGATGAGCCGGAGAACTCCCTCTCTACCGAGATGCAATTGAAACTGGTGCAATTTCTTCAAGGGATGGCTCGTTTTTACGATTGCCAATTCATCATTTCTTCGCATAGTCCTTTCATCCTGTCCCTCCCACAGGCTCGCATTTATAATCTCGACGAATCACCTACATCAGTTTGTAAATGGACAGAACTACCCAATGTGAGACTCTATTACGAATTCTTCAAGGAGCAAGCCACAGAGTTTGAGAAATAAAATAGTATCCTCCTTCACTCGAGCAGTTGAGTGAAGGAGGATTTTTTTACAGGATTAGTGCATTTTGCTTCTCGTCATATTGCACACGGCAATTTTTTATGGAGAGAATTTTTCCGTCTGTGTTTGTTTCGGCAATGGCGGATAGATCAATGCCACGTCGTTGCAGCTCATTTATGAGAGCCTCGGTATAATACGAACGCTCGGCTGTCCATCCACGTGAGGCAGCTAATGAGTTGAAGTCATTTACAAGTTGATTGTTTGTTTCGCTTTGGAAACGGGCTTGGTAGAAGCCGATACGCACTTGGGCGTAAGATTCAAAGTTTGTCATAATTCGGATGTTTTTTTGACGTTAATAATTCATTGTCCACATCGTAACTTGACCACCGTGGCATCCCTGCTCGGTTGGTGCAGTTGGTTACACTGCTCGTGATGTTTTCGTCGGCA
This sequence comes from Bacteroidaceae bacterium, assembly GCA_017560945.1. Classification (GTDB taxonomy): domain Bacteria; phylum Bacteroidota; class Bacteroidia; order Bacteroidales; family Bacteroidaceae; genus Phocaeicola_A. Next base: position 17,689 of record JAFZDY010000002.1, read on the forward strand.
AAGGTACAATATAATTTTGGATAACCGGCAATTATTTTCAAAAGTTCCTTCCGATTTCAGTAGACAATTTTTGTTTTCATTAGCTAAAAGAATAGACACTTTTTCAAAATCCCTACTGAAAAACTTTACACTTTTGATAAAAACAAAATTATAGACTTTTGATAAATTATTGATAATCAGCTGTATTTTAAATGTGTAAAGTCCGCTCAAAAATCTCTTAAGCGTTAGCTCGGTAACGCTTAAGCGTGAGCATGAAAACTCTTAAGCGTTACCAACTTATCTCTTAAGCGTTGTCTGGTTACGCTTAAGCATGGTTCAACAACCCTTAAATGTGGCTGGGTTAGGCTTAATTCTGATTCCGTAGAAAAAACAACAGATATGTCTTGTTTTCTGATGGGATTGGATTATCTTGCAGTATTAAAAATGAAAGATTGCTTATGTTACAGACTTCTATTATTTCACAGGAACCCAATGCTGTGACAGTTAGAATGAGTCGTCGTCGTTGGAATCATCTTCAAAAGTTAGAAGAGTCGTATAATGTGTCCGTAGCTATTCGTAGGGGAATGAAACAAGTGGAAAAAGCACCATCTATGAGTATTGGTGAAGCTATTGAGAGCCTACGTTCATTATGATAATCTCATCTTCTGAATAGTTAACTCCGTTCGCGAACCGAACAAACATGGTTCACGAATGGAGTTAATAGTTTAGAAGAATACCATTCTTATAGGGGCAAGATTACTAATCTTCACGATGGAAGAATGCTATTCTTCCGACCGTCTCATTGTATTTCTTTAATGCGTTCAAGGCTTGAATTGATGAAGATATACTTACTTGGCAAAGTAAGTACTACTTAAATGCCAAAGTAAGATAGCTTCTCTGGCAAAGTAATATATACTTCTTTGGTCGATGAAGTATATATTACTTTTTTTGAACAGTTCAATTCGTCGGAAGATTCTAATCTTAGGTCTGTAAGAACGGTATCTTCAGGCCTGAAGATACCGTTCTTATAATGCACTCAAAAGGTTCGTTGGAAGTGTAGAGAATAAAATTGTCAATATGTTTTGTTTTCAAATAGGATTGAATTAACTTTGTGGGAGGATACCTCTTTTATGAAAAGATGTTATGGAAAAACAAGAATCATCAATCATCATATACACTACCGAAGATGGCAGTACCAATCTTCAGGTGAAGATGGAGAACGAAACTATGTGGCTGAGTACAAGCCAAATGGCAGAACTGTTTTGTCGTGAAGAATCTAATATCAGAAGGCACATTATAAATGTTTTCAAAGAAGAGGAACTTGTGCAATCGAATAACGTGCATTTTTTACACGTTAATGGGGTCAAGAAGCCGGTACCTTTCTATAGCCTTGATGTCATTATCTCTGTGGGCTACCGAGTAAAAAGTAAGCGAGGTGTACAGTTCCGCCAATGGGCAAACCGTGTACTGAAGGAATATTTGGTGAAAGGTTATGTCATCAATGAAGATATCAAAATAGAGCGATACAACGAACTGAAGGAAGTTGTAAGGAAGAAAAGGACGTGATGGTAAAGGTCTTGGTAAATTTGATAAATAAGAATAATTTGTAAGGTAGTATTTGGCAATCTGACAAAGATTACTAATCTTCACGGTGGAAGAATGCATTCCTCCGATGGTTTCATTGTATGGTTTATGAATCATCCAAACGAGGTTGATTGAAGTGGGTCGAATTCGATCCCTTTTTATTCCCCCTCGAATCCGAGGGAATTAAGATGTTTCAATAAAAAACAATCGATATGTTTTGTGTTCTGATTGGTTTATGGTAACTTTGTGGGCGAAAAGGAGAATCTAATGTCATAAAGTCGTATGAACAAGCCTATAAACATACTGGATAAGGACTATCAGAAGTGGGTACGAGAACTGTGCAATCGTTACCGTCATAGTCAGATTAAGTCGGCACTGCGTGTAAATCAGGAGATGCTTCAGTTCTATTGGGAACTTGGTAGAGATATTGTGGAGATGAAGGTTGAAAGTCGGTGGGGAGATAAGGTGATGAGCCGTTTGTCTGCCGATTTGAGAGATGCTATGCCTGGGATGACTGGTTTGACACAACGTAATATTTACTATTGTAAGCAACTATATCTGTTGTTTTCTCCACTTATTGACTTTTTGCCCCAAGCTGGGGCAAAAAGTTCCGAAGAGAATTTGCCCCAACTTGGGGCGCAAATTCAGTCAGAAATATTCTGTATGCCATGGGGACATTGTAAATTGTTGATTGATAAATGTTCAGATGATGTAAATAAGGCAATGTTCTACGTGCATCAAACCGTAGAAAATGGATGGAGCCGTTCAATGTTGCTCAACTTCATTGGTACGGACATGTACGAACGACAAGGTAAGGCTCTGACAAACTTTAAGGCTACTTTGCCTGAGGTTACAAGCGAATTGGCGCAGGAGTTGACCAAGGACCCATACAACTTCGCTTTTACAGGAATAACCAAACCATATAACGAACGTATTCTCAAAGATGCGTTACTGAATAATATCACCCACTTCCTGACAGAGTTGGGGACAGGTTTCGCGTATGTGGGTAAAGAATATCGCCTGCAGGTAGGTGAAACAGAGAACTTCATCGACCTGCTTTTCTATAATCTCAACCTTTCGTGCTATGTAGTGATAGAGGTAAAGATTGGCAAGTTTGAATTTAGTGATATTGGTCAATTGGGTGGCTATGTGGTTGCATGCAATCACCAACTTAGAAAAGAGGGGCGCGATAATCCGACTATCGGCTTGCTTATCTGCAAAGAGAAAGACCGTGTGCAAGCCCAATACGCTTTGGAATCAAGCAGTCAACCATTAGGAATATCCGAATACGACCTTGAAAAATTCTATCCTGAAAAGGTGGAAGGAACCATCCCGACAATTGAGGAGATAGAAGCTAAGTTGAGTGAAAGATAATCCCATTATCTGAATAATTAACTCCGTTCACGAACCGAACAAATATGGCTCGCGAACGGAGTTTATTGTTTTAAAGAATAGTATTTGTATGTTAGAAGATTACTAATCGTCACGATGAAAGAATGCTTCCTTCAAGTTGTTTCATTGCATTGTTCAAGGGGCATTAAGATGATGTAAGTTAAAGAGGGTAAAATTCGACCATTTTATTCTTTTCTAATCCCCTCGAATTTGAGTGGGTGAGACAGTTTCAATAAAAAACTGTCAATATGTTTTGTATTCTGTTGAGTTTATGGTAATTTTGCACCATTGTAATCCTTACAAGTGAATTCCGGAGGTATTTTGTTTTCTAAAAAAGTGTGACATGAAAAAAGGATTTATTCATCTGATTTTATTTCTCATAGGTGTTATCTTGGTCAATTGTAATACGGATGAAATAGACAAAATTGTGGAGGATGCGATTGATGACACTGTTGAGCCAAACTGGAAAAATCCTACAATTTGTGATACTACTTGTTGTAAAGAAGAGAATGTGAATCTTTTAAAAAATGGAGGATTGGAAAGATGGCAGACATTTCCATTTTTACAAGCGACGGATTGGCTTCTTTTTGATGATGATGTAAAAGTTCAAATGAATCGTAATATCGTTTATGAAGAGAAGTTTTCTGCAAAGATGCAATCTCGAGAAATTGGGTCAACGGCGCGAATAGACCAATTGATTTCTGTATATCCCAAACAGAAAATAAGAATTCGCTTCAAATATTATGTTGAACAATGGAAACCTAAAGGTGCACGTACATATTGTTATTTCAGAACAGAAAGAGCGGAAAAATATACCCTATCAATTGATGAATTAGAAGATATTTATGACAAAGATACCTATCACATTTTTCGCGGCGGAGGATATGGATTGGCATATTTCCCACATAAATTAAATGTTTGGTTGCAATTCGATGAAACGATAGAAGTTCCATCTACCGCGCATTATTTTGTCTTTGGCATCAATAGTTATTGCGGAACAACAATTTATATTGATGATTGTCATATTACGGATGAAACTTGATTTTACGTGAATTGAGCCAAACAACAGAAAATGTCAATACATCAATTCAATAATACAAATCCCTTTTGTAGTGGATTAATATAAAGATAGTATGAATAATACTCACAAAACAAAGCCTGCTTACTTAACTGTAGGCTTTGGCCTTTTGTTTATAATCATATAAAATAGATAAATATATTGTTTTGTATTGTAATTTTAGTACCTTTGCGCTATTAATGTTAAAAATCTATTGATATGAAAAAGTATTTATTTCTATTAAGCCTTTTGGCTATAAGTTGTGGCGAAAGCAAAAAACAGATTTAGATGAAAATCAATTAAAGGGAAATGTAGCATTTGTAAAATATTCCACCTATGAAGCAGACAGTAAGTTTGGCGAAATAGTAAAAGGAGATTTAGATTTTTGGGGAGTTTCTACTATTGAATTTAACGAAGCAGGGTACATAACATCAACTTCAGTTTTTGATGAAGACGGAGAATTATATAGTAAAGAGAACTATTCCTATAAAAATGGTAAACTTGATAATATTATAAGGTATAACTCGGAAGGTAAATTGGATTCTAAAACTGTTTATAAATGGAAAGATGACAAACAACTGTCAAGTTTTATAACTTATGATAAAGATGGAAAAGAAATACAAAAATTTATCAGAGAATATGAAGGTGAAAATCTTAAATCTTCATCTTATTATTATAGAGACGAATTAAAAACAAAAGATATCATAACAAAGATTGATGGAATGTATATTTTAGAATCTGTAACTTATGATAAAGATGGAAAAGAAAAGGGTAAATTAATAAATGAGTTCATAAGTAAGAAATTAATAAAATCTGAATATATATCTGATAAAGAATCGTCTTATTCTGTACGTTATAATGAAGATGGATGTGCTGTAAAAAGTGAAAATTGTTATGTAGAAAAGCCTGGAATATTAAACACAAATGAAAAAGGAATTTATTACTATGAATATGAATTTGATAACAAAAATAATTGGATAAAGTGTGTTGTTTTAAAAGGTGAAGACAAACAGCCTTTTAAAGTGATAGAAAGAGAGATAACTTATAGTTGAAATGCGGTAGCAGCTCTTTTCATCAAACGTCCAACGGCTTATCCTCAATTCTTGCTACGAATGGCCAAATTTCAAGGTATTGAAAAGAATGCTTTCATAGATAATATGAGAGTGAAAGGCAATTTCTTTGAACTGCTTGATGCGGGTATGTCGTTCTTCTTTAAACATCTATCGCAAAGCGGTGTTATAAAAGGGTTGCGTAGAGAAGAGCAATTGGAAATCCCCGTTGAAGCATTGCGTGAAGCTTTGACAAATGCTTTGTGTCATCGATTGTTGGATTCTCCAAGTGGAAGCGTGGGTATTTCTATTTTTGATGACCGTGTGGAAATAGAGAATACAGGTCATTTGCCCAATGAACTTACACCTGAAACCATTAAGTTGCCTCATCGTTCGTATCCACAGAACCCGATTATTGCCGACACTCTTTTTATGACTGCATTCCTGGAAAGTTGGGGAACTGGAGTAAATAGGATGGTTGAAGCATGCAAAGCCGTAGGGCTTCCAGAACCGGAATATGGAACAGACGGTTTATTTGTTTGGATTACATTCAAACGTCCTCATGCAGTTGCTAACTCTGACACCAACTCTGACACCAACTCTGACACTAACTCTGACACTAGCTTAGACACTGGCTTAGACATTAGCTTAGACACTAACTTAGACACTAACTTGGATACCAAAAAAAAATTGTCAGATAAACAAAAAGAAGTTTTAGCTTTTTGTGTTGTACCGAGAAGTAGTCGTGAAATTCTCGTGCATATAGGTGTAACAAATCACACCAGAAACAGGGATAGATTTGTCAATTATTTAGTAGATGAAGGATATCTCGAAAGAACAATTCCTGATGTTCCTAATTCTCCACAACAGAAGTATGTAGCAAAGAAGAAATGAAGACAACATAAACACGACCAAAGAATCTCAAAACATAGAATTCAAAGAAAGTTGGCGTGACGAATATCTGAAATGGATATGCGGGTTTCACAAGGTAATAACGTATTAAAGGCAGATTGATAGAATAAAAAATAATCGGTATATGTCAAAAATATCCATCAGATTCTATAAAGACCATAAGGTGAGGGCTATTTGGGATGAAGAGCATTCCAAATGGTGGTTTTCGGCAATTGATGTTATTCGAGCAATCAATGATGAGTCGGATTATGTCAAGGCGGGTAACTATTGTCGTTGGCTAAAAAAGAAACTGACAGCCGATGGAGTTCAACTCGTGAGCGTCACTCACGAGTTCAAATTTGAGGCTCCAGATGGCAAGAAACGTACTGCTGACGCTCTCGATTATGAAAGGAATTGACTATTCATATTACTATGAGCAGGAGGAGTGATTTAATATAAAGAGATAAGATATAAATAAATGGTTAGAAGAATGAAAAAATTAATTTTAAAAGTGCTTATGTGTATGTTGCCAATGTGTATGAGTTGCCAGAGTAAACAGACATTCAAGTCAGTTAACGTGGATGAATTTGAAAAGGTGATGGCAGATACCTCGTATGTATTATTGGATGTTCGTACGGCTACGGAGTATGCCGAGGGGCACATCCCTGGTACGCATTTCAATATTGATGTGTTGCAGGAAAGTTTTGAAAACGAAGCGTTAAAGGTGCTTGGAAAGGGAAAGAAGGTTGCCCTCTATTGCCGGAGTGGAAATCGTAGTAAAAATGCGGCACGCATCCTTTCGGAGAAAGGGTTTCAGGTGGTTGAACTATCCACAGGATTCAAGGGATGGAAGGCTGCAGGAAAGCCTTCAGAAGTGACCGAATAACAATCCTCCTTAATAGATTTTTGATGAAACATCTTACCCTCATACTTTACGTCCTGCTGACCGTGGTGTTGGCCGTGGCTACCTGGGTGGAGCATACGCGGGGGACGGATTTTGTGGTGGAGCATATCTATCACTCGATGCCCTTTATTGTCCTTTGGGGGGTACTTGGGGGGATGATGATTTTTTCCCAACTGAGAAAAACTTTTTTTCAGGTAGGGCCGAAATTTTTCTTGCACTTATCCTTCGCAATGATATTGGTGGGGGCATTGACCACCTTCCTTACGGGCAAGAAGGGGATGATGCACTTGCGTATGGGAGAACCTAACTTTCAATTCGTGGAAGAGGGGACGCAAAGGTTACTCCATCTGCCCTTTTCCTTGGAGTTGGACACCTTCTACATCGACTATTACCCAGGGACGGATGCTCCGGCGGATTATGTGAGTGTGGTGAAGATAGGCGGACCCCATCCCCAGCCTTCCCCAGGGGGAAGGAGTAGTTACCTTCACAATGACGAGCAACACATTTCACTCCCCTCCCTTGGGAGGGGTAAGGGGGAGGGTCTGTTCTTCTCTATCTCCATGAATAACATCCTCACACACAGGGGATACCGTTTTTACCAATCGTCGTTCGACGAGGATGAACGAGGTACTTGGCTGAGTGTGAATTACGACCCTTGGGGGACAGGGATTACGTATGCAGGTTACATCATGTTGCTTGTCTCCATGGTGTGGATGATGATTCACCCACGAGGTGGATTCAGAAGGCTATTGAAGCAAGTTGATAAGGCCAATAAAAGTCGGTATGTGACCATTCTGTTACTTCTTACTTCTGCCACAACCTCCGTTGCACATGAAGCAGAGCAACTACCCATAATTTCGATAGAAGAAGCAGAGCATGTAAAGGAAATGCAGGTGATTTATCACAATCGAGTGGTGCCACTGAATACCCTTGCACGCGACTTTGTGAGGAAACTCTATGGGAAGGACTCCTTTCATGGTCTATCGGCTGAACAGGTGTTACTGAGTTGGCAACGCTATCCTGAGGAGTGGGCTTACGCACCCATCATCAAGGTAAAAAGTGATGAGCTACGTGCCTTGTTTGGCTTGGACGGCAAGTATGCACGGATGGTGGACGTAGAAGAAATGGAAGGTTGTTCATCTACCGATAAAACGATGCGTGAGGTGGAGGAGAAGGTGGCGCTTGCGACGATGTTGCAGAGTGGTACTCTCGTCCGTTATTTACCCGAGGATGGAAGTGTGCCCTCACTGAGTAGGGCAGAGGTGAAGGCCGAACTTATATACAACTGCATCCCTTTTACCAAGGTGCTCTTTATGTTTAACTTGACGATGGGGATAGCCATGTTGTTATGGTCGCTCCTATTTACCCCTACGCGAAGAAGGGAAGCAAAATGTTTCTTGTACTTGGGTATTCACTCCTTCCCCCTGGGGAAGGTTGGGATGGGGTCCGCTCTTCTGTTCGCTCTCACAGGCTATTTGCTAAGGTGGTACATAGGTGGACGCATCCCTTTGAGCAATGGGTACGAGACGATGTACTTCATGTCGCTATGTGTCATGGGGTGTGCACTCCTTGTTCGAAGGAGATTGCCCATGGCTATACCTTTTGGCTTCTTGCTTTCGGGGTTTGCCTTATTAGTAGCTTACCTGGGGCAGATGAATCCTCAGATAACACCCCTTGTGCCTGTGTTGGTGTCGCCATGGTTGAGCCTTCATGTGTCGGTCATCATGATGTCATACGCCTTGTTCGCCTTCATCCTATTGAATGGAGTGTGGGCACTTTGTGTGCCTCGCGAGGCGGAGCGGTTGATGGTGTATAGCCGATTGATGCTTTTCCCCGCTGTCTTCCTGTTAGCCGCAGGCATCTTCATGGGTGCCGTGTGGGCAAATGTGTCGTGGGGAAGGTATTGGGGATGGGATCCTAAGGAGGTGTGGGCGCTCATCACCCTGCTCATCTATGCTCTACCTATGCATGGGGCTTCGCTTCCCCTTTTTCGAAAACCGAAGTTCTTCCACGCCTACTTGATACTTTCCTTCTTGAGTGTACTGATAACCTACTTTGGCGTGAATTTCTTTTTAGGAGGAATGCATAGTTATGCGTAGATAAAAAGAAAATAACTCGAAAATCCTAAACAAAACCTTGCAAGCCAATTTATAGAATCTCCATAGAAATTTTTCTTAAAATTGCAGGGCATTTCCTTTCTTATTTGTACTTTTGCACGAAAAGTATTATTCATGATGAGAAAATATTGCTTTATACTCTTTCTGATGTTATCCGTCGGGTTGTGTGCCCAGTCTGTTGATCGCACCGTGGAGGAGCGTCTAACCATCTATTTCAAGGAATATATAGTACCCTCGGCACGTATCGGTGCTTGCAAACTCGATTCGTTCAAGATAGATCATGAGCGTCGGACGCTACTTGTTTATGCCAATGCCACATTTGGTTATCAACCCTTTACACGTGAAACGGCAGATGACATCTATGCGCAGATGAGGCAGATACTGCCTGGCCCGGTGAACTACTTCGATATCACCCTGTATGCTGATGGACGAAAGATTCACGAATTGATACCCAATGCCCTGCGTGGCAGAAGGGACAGGGAAGAGGGACGCCTGTGGGATGGTGTGCGACACAAGGATGCCCCATGGGTGACCCGCACTTCGCGCCCTTACGAAATAGAACAGGGACTGGACGGACATCACCTGATTGTATGGCAAAGTCATGGTAGACACTACAAGAATGCACGTGACGAATGGGCCTGGCAACGTCCGCCCCTCTTCTGTACCACCGAGGACCTCTTCACCCAATCTTTTGTAGTACCTTACATCATCCCTATGTTGGAGAATGCCGGTGCCATAGTTTTCACTCCCCGTGAGCGCGATACACAACGCCACGAGGTGATAGTGGACAACGATGGAAGTCACGTGGGAAGTATCTATTATGAGGAGAAGGCTCGCAAGGCTCCGTGGAAGAGTTCATCAGTAAAGGGCTTTGCTCGTCAGAGCGAGGTTTACAAGGATGGAGACACACCATTCTTGTCTGGCACGGGAAGATTTACTACTACGTCGGGGAAGAAAAAAAATACGAAAACCCTTGCCACATGGATACCCGACATACCCGAGACAGGTGCATACGCCGTGTATGTGTCGTATCAGACATTGCCTGATGCCGTACCCGATGCTCACTACACCGTCTTCCACAAAGGGGGAACTACCGACTTTCTTGTTAATCAACGTATGGGAGGTGGTACTTGGGTGTACTTGGGCACTTTCGAGTTTGATAAGGGACAAAATGACTATGGCTTCGTAGCCTTGAGTAATGAGAGTAGTACGAAAGGTACTATCAGTGCCGATGCCGTGCGCTTTGGTGGAGGTATGGGCGACATCGAGCGCGGAGGTGAGGTGAGCGGATATCCCCGTTACCTGGAAGGTGCACGCTATTGGGCACAATGGGCAGGAATGCCCTACACCGTTTATGGTGGATATAAAGGGGAGAACGACTATAACGACGACATCAATACCCGTGGACGTACGGCCAATTACCTTTCCGGAGGTTCTGTATTCAATCCTAATGAAGAGGGCTTGCGTGTGCCCATTGAAATGACTTTGGGTGTGCATAGCGATGCGGGGTTCAGCCGCGAGGATGAGTTGGTGGGTACGTTGGGTATCTACACTACCAATTTCAATGAAGGAAAGTTGGCGGCAGGTCCCTCTCGTTATACAAGCCGTGACTTGAACGACCTGGTACTGACTGGACTTAGTCGAGACCTTTCGGCTTACATCGGTCAACCATGGATACACCGTGGTATGTGGAACAAGAACTATAGCGAATCGCGTCTGCCCATGATACCTTCCATGATATTGGAGACCCTTTCGCATCAGAATTTTGCCGACCTCAAATGGGGACACGATCCGGGTTTCAAGTTCACCCTTGGTCGTTCGGTGTACAAGTCCATCTTGAAATTCATTGCCACTTTGAACGGACACGGATATGTGGTACAACCACTTCCTGTAAACAATTTTGCGATTCGTTTTTCCTCTCATCCGAATATGGAGAAGAAACATGGTAAGAAAATAGAGAATGCCAAGGTAAGACTCTCGTGGGAAGCAGTGAATGATGCACTTGAGCCTACGGCCAAACCAAATGGATATGTGGTGTATACTCGCATAGGATATGGAGGATTTGATAACGGACAATATGTGGAAAAACCGCATTTGGATATGGAGATAGAACCTGGATTGGTATATAGTTTCAAGGTGACGGCCGTGAACGAGGGAGGAGAGAGCTTTCCGAGTGAAACGTTGTGTGCCTATCAAGCATTGGAGGGAAATACCACTTTGTTGATAGTGAATGGATTTGACCGATTGAGTGGTCCTGCTACGATAGAGAATCCCGTAGAGCAAGGTTTTGACTTGCGTCGTGATGCGGGTGTACCTTATATATATACAACCTCTTTCTGTGGCGCTCAACAATCTTTTGACCGTCAGTATATAGGTCTTGAGACTCCCGAAGGACTTGGATATAGCGGTAATGAATTGGAGGGAATGCGCATTGCAGGAAATACCTTTGACTACCCCTTTGTACATGGAAAAGCCATACAAGCCGTAGGTGGATACTCCTTTGTGTCGTGTAGCGATGAGGCCGTGGAGAATGGTCACGTGAGATTGGCCGACTATCCTATGGTAGACCTCATCCTGGGAGTGGAGAAGACAGGAGGTCGTTCAGCTATGAGTGGTGAGCAGTATCAAGTCTTTTCACCTGTTATGCAACGCGTGATTTCTGAGTATTTGAATGGTGGTGGAAACTTGTTGGCCAGTGGTTCGCACATTGGTTCTGACCCTACATATACTACCCAAGGGGGAGCCATGTTCATTGCTGATAAGTTGAAGTTTAAAGTCGGTAATGCCTTGGCCGTTCCTTCTACGGCAGGTGCTCGTGGAGTACTATATTCGACCCCTATTCGTAGTGCATACTCTTCCTTTACTATCCCTCGTACATTGAACGAGGAGAGGTTGGCTATTCCAGCTCCTGAGTCTCTTCAGCCTGTGGCACCGGCATATGCTGTGCTTGCTTATGAAGAGGGAAATCAGTGTGCAGCCATTGCCTATCCGGGTTCCGATTATCGTACTTTCATTATGGGTTTCCCTTTCGAAAGTATCATAGAAGAAAAGGAACGCATCCAACTGATGGGAATGGTGTTGAATTTCCTAAATCAACCCTAATAGGTGCTTTGGTCGATATACGTGAGGCCGACGTGTATTATACGTGTATCTTCAATACATAAGTAAGTCTTCGTTTATGGGGCATTTTTACTTTTACTATTGAAATACATATTGGATTTAATGTGGATATATTATGTTGTAATTCATTCTTTACAAGTTTTATATTACAAGTTTGCTGATATAAAGGTGTTGAATATGTCAATCTTGAGTAAATAAAAAGAGGGTGTGTCTCACGCGAGACACACCCTCTTTCATTTATCATTAAGTACCTCTATGAATTAGAAGAATCCAATTGTGCCGAGGAGAATCAACATACCATATCCGAGTACGAGGCCGATGATACCCATAATCAAACCAGACTTAGCCATGTACTTCTGTTCGATCATACCTGTACCGTGAGCCAATGCATTGGGAGGAGTAGAGATAGGCAATATCATTGCTACAGAAGCAGCGATGGCGATACCAATCAACAAGCAAGCAACACCACCGATAGGAGCCAATTCAGCAGTCATGCTCTTACCAACAACGGCCAAGATGGGAACGAGCAATGCAGCAGTAGCTGTGTTAGAGATGAAGTTAGACAATGTGTAGCAGATGATACCTGAACCGATCAATACCAACAATACGGGCCATGAGTTGAACGGAATGGCGTTGATCAAGTTTTCTGCCAAACCAGTCTCGTTCAAGGCAACACCGAGGGCGAAACCACCAGCAACCATCCAAAGAACAGCCCAGTTGATTTCTTCCAAATCGCGACGAGTGATTACACCGATACCTGCAAATACTGCAACAGGGAGCAGAGCTACCACGTTAGCATTTACACCAGTTACCTTATCGGTTACCCACAAGAGTACAGTTACTGCAAATGTGATGTACACGATGATTGAACGCCAGTCTTTCTTTGCCTCACCTTCAATTTGCAATTCGATAGTCTTTTGTTTGAAGGGGAACAACTTCAAAAGAAGCAACCAACCGATTACGAGAATCAAAAGTGTGAAAGGCAACATAAACATCATCCATTCACCAAAACCAAGGTTGAGGTTCAAACCTTCGGGGTCATTCAAATACTTCAATGCGATGGCATTCGGAGGAGTACCGATGGGAGTTCCAAGACCACCCACGTTAGCACCGATAGGAATTGCCATAGCCAAGGCAATCTTACCCTTACCGTCGGCGGGAAGAGCCTTCAATACAGGAGCAAGGAAAGTCAACATCATAGCAGCAGTAGCGGTGTTGCTCAAGAACATTGAGAAGATACCTGTTACCAATACGAAGCCGAGCAACACGAAACGTGACTGAGTACCGAAGGGCTTCAACATAACCTTAGCCAAAGCTGAGTCCATACCTGTCTTGGTAGCAGCAATAGCCAAGATGAAACCACCCAAGAAGAGCATGATGATGGGGTCAGCAAAACAGTATACGATAGATTTGTACTTGATGAGTGTACCAAGTTGGCTGGGGTCATAACCTTCCTTGAAGAGCCACAAAGCACTATCAGAAGATGTGAAGAGCAATATTACCATTACGATAACTGAAGTAACCCACGCAGGAACTGCTTCGAAAATCCACATCAAAGTAGCGAATGCAAACACGGCAATTACGCGTTGCTCAACAAATGTCAAACCTTCGATGCCGAAAGTTTCGGTAGGGAGTAACCATAAAATGAGCGATACACCTATCGCCACAAGGATTTTAATAGTTCTTGAAAGGGTCTGGTCTTCGGCCAAACGTTTCTCTCTTCTTTTCTTTTGGTATTCTTCTACCAAATTAAAACCAGGAAAAATTTTAAACATAACTAATTGATTTTTGTTAATTATTTAATTGTTTTGTTAATTCTCTATGTTGTTTTAGGCTCTTGAAACCTTTATACTCCCTTGGGATTCCTAAACCTGTTTTATGCACAAAGCAATAGGATGATGACTTGCGCCGTCACGATTCTGAGGAACATGACCAAAGGATATACGGTGGTGTATCCCACGGCAGGGGCATCGTTTCCCGTCGTTTGGTTTGCATAAGCCAAAGCGGGTGGGTCAGTCGTTGAGCCAGCGAGAAGTCCCATCAAAGTGAAGTAGTTGAGTTTGTACTTCAGTCGAGCAACCAATCCCATAATGAGTAGGGGGAGGGTGGTAATGAGGAAACCACATCCTACGTACATCAAACCATCGCCTTCGATAACTGTTTGCACAAAGTTTCCTCCAGCCTTGATGCCTACACTGGCGAGGAACAGGGCAAGTCCTATCTCACGCAACATCAAGTTGGCACTCATGGTGGTGTAGGTTACAAGTTTTAGTTTGTATCCAAAGCGTGCGATGAGGATGGCTACGATGAGTGGTCCTCCTGCAAGGCCGAGTTTCACAGGGGTAGGAATGCCAGGGAAGGCAATGGGCAAACTTCCAAAGAGTATACCCAGGAAGATTCCCACGAAGATGGTGACGATGTTGGGATGATCGAGTCGCTTCAGTGAGTTTCCCATCTTGTTGGCTACGCGCTCTACGGCGTCTTGAGGACCTACAACCATCAAACGGTCACCTACCTGCAACTTCAGGTGTGGGTTGGCAAAGAGGTCAACTCCTGAACGATTGATACGTGTCACGTTCACGCCATATATACTGCTAAAGTGAAGTTGACCCAATGACTTACCGTTGACCTTTGACTGAGTAACTAAGATGCGACGTGATATGAGAGGGGCATTGATATCCTGATGTTCCCAATCCACCTCGATTCGCTTTCCGATGAAAGCAATGATAGCCTCAGCATCGTCCTCGGCGCATACGATGAAAAGTTGGTCGCCTACGTGGAAGATGGTGTCGCGATTGGGGATGCTCACATGTCCGTGTTGGAGGATGCGTGAACAAACAAAATCGCGGTTGAGAAACTCGCGCACGGCCATCAAAGTTTTTCCGCTCAGAGCCTCGTTATGCACCTCTACGTGCATCAGATAGGGTTTGATGTGAGGATTACCCTCCTCCTTCTTCAAATCCTCTTCCTCCTTTTGGAAATTGATGCGGCAAAGGTGTTTCAGCAGTATGGTAGCACCTATGATGCCCACAACGCCGAGGGGGTAGGCGCACGCATAGCCATTGGCAATGTCGGCTCCGTTGTATCCTATTTGGCTCAGTGCTTCGTTGGCGGCACCAAGGCCAGGTGTGTTTGTCACCGCGCCACACAGGACACCCACCAGCATTGGCAGGTCTTCACGTTCGAAAAACAATGCCCAAAGACCCAGCATTACCGCAATGTTGAGTAATACCACGCCTATAGCGATGAGGTTCATGGTCACTCCCCCTTTCTTGAAACTCGAGAAGAACGAAGGACCTACCTGCAAACCTATGCAGTAGACGAAGAGGATGAGGCCTAAATCCTGCACGAAGTTTAGAATCTCACGATTGCCCGTGAAACCAAAGTGCCCCATGAGGATACCTACAAACAAAATAAAGGTGACCCCAAGGGAGACACCCAACATCTTCATCTTTCCCAACAATACTCCTACGGCAATGACAAAGGAATACAGTAGCACGATGTGTGCTATAGAATCGGGATTGAATAATAAGTTTTCTAACCAATCCATTTTTTACCTTAACTGAACTTACCTGAAAACGCTGCAAAATTACCTTAAAAAGCTTACTTGACCAACCATCGTGCTCACATTTTTAATATGATTTTCTCTAAATGTAAAAATGTCCTAATGTTAGGGTGTAAATAGCTGTTGATTGTAATGTCGGGGTAGCAATTTGAAATATTCGTCAGTGATTACTTTTAGTTGCAATATTTTTTTTCTTTGTCCTTCAAAAAGTTTTTTTAGGTAGGGAAGAAAAAATGCATGAGTAATATGCGTTATTCTTCATTTATTTTCCTTACCTTTGCACGATATTATATGAAAATTGCGAAAAGAAACCTATAAATTAACCGTATTAGACAAAACTATGGCAAATAGTAAAGAAAAACTCTTTTCAGACTTTCCTGGCGTTTCTACCGAAGCGTGGATGGAACAGATTACGGCCGACCTTAAAGGGGCGGACTTTGAAAAGAAGTTGGTATGGAAGACCAACGAAGGATTTAAAGTAAAACCCTTCTACCGCAAGGAGGATTTGGAAAACTTGAAGACTACCGAGGCATTGCCTGGTGAGTTCCCCTATCTGCGTGGTACTAAGAAGGATGACAATGCTTGGTTCGTACGCCAAGATATCAAGGTGGAGTGCGCCAAGGAGGCTAACGCTAAGGCATTGGACATCTTGAACAAGGGTGTCGATTCTCTTGGATTCAACCTCAAGAAGAAGGACCTTAGTGTCGAATTCATCGAAACATTGTTGGAAGGCATCTGTGCCGATTGTGTAGAGTTGAACTTCAGTACTTGTCAAGGTGCAACAGTGACCTTAGCTGGTTTGTTGGTTGACTATTTCACAAAGAAGGGATACGACCTCGCAACATTGCGTGGTTCACTCAACTACGACCCTATGGGCAAGATGATGGCCAAGGGTAAAGATATGACCGGTTATGTGGCTACTGCCAAGGAATTGATAGAGGTGTTGAAGGCACTTCCCAAATATCGTTGCATCAGTGTTAATGCCATCGAACTGAACAATGCAGGCTCATACATCAGCCAAGAGCTGGGATATGCATTGGCATGGGGTAACGAATATTTGAACGCTTTGGTGGAGGCAGGCCTTTCAGTTGATGAAGTGGCAAAAAATATCAAGTTCAACTTCGGTATTAGTTCAAACTACTTCCTCGAAATTGCTAAATTCCGCGCTGCCCGTATGTTGTGGGCTAACATTGTGAAGGAATATGCACCCAAGTGTGATTGCGCTTGCAAGATGAAAGTTCATGCCGAGACTTCCACTTTCAATCTCACATTGTTTGACGCTCATGTGAATATGTTGCGTACTCAGACAGAGGCCATGAGTGCAGCCCTCGCAGGTGTAGACTCTATCACAGTATCGCCCTTCGATAAGGCTTATCAAACTGCTGACGATTTCTCTGAACGTATCGCTCGCAATCAACAACTTTTGTTGAAGGAAGAGTGTCACTTCGATAAAGTGGTTGACCCTGCTGCAGGTTCATACTACATTGAAAACCTCACTACCAGCATTGCCCAGCAGGCATGGAACCTCTTCTTGCAAGTGGAGGAAGAAGGTGGTATGTTGGAGGCTATCAAGGCAGGTAAGGTACAAGAGGCCGTAAATGCTTCGAACAAGGCTCGTCACGATGCAGTTTCTAAGCGTCGCGAAATCCTCCTTGGTACTAACCAATACCCCAACTTTACTGAACTTTCAGAAGGTAAGTCTCCTGTAACTTGCCAGTGCTGCTGCGGTGGTCAAGAGGAGTGCGAAAAGCCCTATGCAACACTTGATAAATCACGTGCTGCTAGTGAATTCGAAGCTCTTCGTCTGGAGACTGAGGCATCTGCTAAGCGTCCGAAGGCATTTATGCTCACAATCGGTAACTTGGCTATGCGTCAAGCTCGTGCTCAATTCTCATGTAACTTCCTTGCTTGTGCTGGATACGAGGTGATTGACAACCTTGGATTCCCCACCGTAGAAGAGGGTGTAGAGGCTGCTATGAAAGCTGGTGCCGACATCGTGGTACTCTGCTCAAGCGATGATGAGTATGCTGAATACGCCGTTCCTGCTTACCAAGCCGTAGCTGGACGTGCAATGTTCATCGTAGCTGGTGCTCCCACTTGTATGGAAGAACTCAAGGCCGCAGGTATCGAGAACTTCATCCACGTGCGTTGCAACGTATTGGAAACTTTGAAAGAGTATAATGCTAAACTGCTGAAGTAATCATGAGAAAAGATTTTAAAAATATAGATATATACGCAGGCTTCAAAGCTCAGAATGGAGCAGAATGGCAAAAAGAAAACCAGATTGAAGCCAATTGGAAGACACCGGAGCAAATTGATGTAAAACCGGTATATACTAAGGAAGACCTTGAAGGTATGGAGCACCTCGACTATGTAGCAGGTATTCCTCCCTATCTCCGTGGTCCCTATTCTATGATGTACACTTTCCGTCCTTGGACAATCCGTCAGTATGCAGGATTCTCTACTGCAGAGGAAAGTAATGCATTCTATCGTCGTAACTTGGCAAGTGGTCAGAAAGGACTTTCTGTAGCCTTCGACCTTCCTACTCACCGCGGTTATGATCCTGATCACGAACGTGTAGTAGGTGACGTAGGTAAGGCTGGTGTATCTATCTGTTCATTGGAGAATATGAAGGTTTTGTTCGATGGTATCCCCTTGAACAAAATGTCTGTGTCTATGACAATGAACGGTGCTGTGCTTCCCGTTCTTGCATTCTACATCAATGCAGGATTGGAGCAGGGTGCTAAACTCGAAGAGATGGCAGGTACTATTCAGAACGACATCTTGAAGGAGTTCATGGTACGTAATACCTATATCTATCCGCCCGCATTCTCTATGAAGATTATCTCAGATATCTTCGAATATACATCTCAGAAGATGCCTAAGTTCAATAGCATTTCTATCTCAGGTTATCATATGCAAGAGGCTGGTGCTACCGCTGACATCGAGTTGGCTTACACCCTTGCCGATGGTCTTGAGTACCTCCGTGCTGGTGTGGCTGCAGGTATCGATATCGATGCATTCGCTCCTCGTTTGTCATTCTTCTGGGCGATTGGTATGAATCACTTTATGGAAATTGCCAAGATGCGTGCTGCACGTATGTTGTGGGCAAAGATTGTGAAGCAGTTCAATCCTAAGAATCCTAAGTCATTGGCTCTTCGTACTCACTCACAGACATCAGGTTGGTCACTCACTGAGCAGGATCCTTTCAATAACGTAGGACGTACTTGTATCGAAGCCATGGCTGCTGCACTTGGTCACACTCAGTCACTCCACACCAATGCGTTGGACGAAGCCATTGCTTTGCCTACAGACTTCTCTGCACGTATTGCTCGTAATACTCAGATTTACATTCAAGAAGAAACTAATGTTTGTAAGAATGTGGATCCATGGGGAGGTTCTTACTACGTAGAGGCGCTCACCAATGAGTTGGCTCATCGTGCGTGGGAACATATCCAGGAGATTGAAAGCCTTGGTGGTATGGCTAAGGCTATTGAGACTGGTATTCCTAAGATGCGTATTGAGGAGGCTGCTGCTCGTACTCAGGCTCGTATCGATGGTGGTACACAAACTATTGTGGGAACCAACAAGTATCGCCTTGAGAAGGAAGATCCTATCGATATCCTTGAGGTTGACAATACTGCCGTACGTCTTGAGCAAATCGAGAACTTGAAGCGCTTGAAGGAAGGTCGTAACGAGGCTGAAGTACAACAAGCACTCGAAGCCATCACACGTTGCGTAGAGACTGGCGAAGGCAACCTTTTGGAACTTGCCGTAGAGGCAGCACGTGTACGTGCAACTCTCGGTGAAATCTCCGATGCTTGCGAAAAGATTGTAGGACGTTACAAAGCAATAATTAGAACTATTTCAGGAGTGTATTCAGCAGAAAACAAAAAGGATGCAGACTTCGTACGTGCGTGCGAACTCACCGAAGAATTTGCGAAGAAGGAAGGACGTCGTCCGCGTATCATGATTGCAAAGATGGGTCAGGACGGACACGACCGTGGTGCTAAGGTTGTCGCAACAGGTTATGCCGATTGTGGCTTCGATGTGGATATGGGACCCCTATTCCAAACTCCTGCTGAGGCTGCTCGCGATGCCGTAGAGAACGACGTTCACATCGTAGGTGTATCATCGTTGGCTGCTGGTCATAAGACTCTTGTTCCTCAGATTATCGATGAGTTGAAGAAACTTGGCCGCGAGGATATCATGGTAATTGCTGGTGGTGTAATTCCTGCACAGGATTATGACTTCCTCTATCAAGCCGGTGTAGCTGCCATCTTTGGTCCTGGCACATCAGTTTCCAAGGCTGCTTGTCAGATATTGGAAATGTTGATGGAAGAGTAATGTGAATCTATATTAGCACGGATTACATGGATAGTTTATAGCTTCTATGTAATCCGTGTTTTTAATTAAGAATCGATAATGAGTAAGAAGCAACTATTATATAAGGAAGAGAATGAGGCCTTTCTGCGAACAAAGGAGCAAGAAGGAATGCAGCCCTTGGCCGCTGGTGTGCTATATGAAGTGATGCAAAGAGGGGACGGAGCATTTCCTACATTAGGTAGTATTGTATCTGTATATTATAAAGGTATGCTTATCAATGGAAAGGTGTTCGACGATAATACTGCACAAGGTTATCCTGATGCCTTTCGTCTAAACGATTTGATTGATGGATGGAAGATTGCCCTTACTCGCATGCAAGTGGGTGATAAATGGCGCATATATGTGCCTTCGTCTCTTGGTTATGGAGCTATCTCAACTCCAAGCATCCCCAAGCACTCTACCTTGATATTTGAAATCGAGTTAGTGGGTATTGCTTGATACTTCTTTTTCTTTATTTTGAATGCAGAGACGTGGATTTTTCTATGTCTCTTTTTTTGTTGATTACTATATACATAACACACGGAAATACACAAATATAATTGTGTTATCCGTGTGTTAATGTTTTAACAAATAAACGAAAGGATTTTCCTTTTGTTTTAGTGTTAGAGATTATGCTCTGATAAATAGCGTTCGGCTTCGATAGCAGCCTTACATCCACTTGCCGCAGCAGTGATGGCTTGGCGGTAATGAGGGTCTGCCACGTCACCTGCAGCAAATACACCAGGTACTTTTGTACGTGGAGTTGCACCTTCGGTAATGATGTATCCTACCTCATCTGTATCAATCCACTCTTTGAAAATGTCTGAGTTGGGCTTGTGGCCAATGGCAAGGAAGAATCCGTCTATAGCAATGTCGTAGCGTTCTTCGTCGGCTTCACCCATGCGCTTCACTACGTGTGCTCCCTCTACACCATTTTCTCCGAAAAGACCTACTGTGTTGTGCTCGAAGAGAACTTCAATCTTCGGGTTGCTCAATACGCGCTCTTGCATGATTTGGCTTGCACGGAGATAAGGTTTACGTACGATGAGGTATACTTTGCTTGCCAATCCTGCCAAGTAGATAGCCTCTTCACAAGCAGTATCACCACCACCTACTACTGCTACTACTTTCTTACGATAGAAGAATCCATCGCAAGTAGCACAAGCACTTACACCCATGCCTGCATATTTCTGTTCGTCTTCCAATCCTAAATATTTGGCAGTAGCACCAGTAGAGATAATGACTGTGTCAGCTTCTATTACTTTCTCGTCATCGATGGTAATTTTATAAGGTGCTTGGCTAAGGTCGGCTTTGGTAGCAATACCTGTACGGATGTCTACACCAAAGCGCTCGGCTTGCTTGCGCAAATCGTCCATTAGTTCTGTACCACCGATACCTTCTGGGTAGCCAGGGAAATTCTCTACTTCAGTAGTGATGGTCAATTGACCTCCAGGTTGAATACCTTCGTACAACACCGGGTTGAGGTTTGCACGACCAGTGTAGATGGCCGCCGTGTATCCGGCAGGGCCTGAGCCTATGATAAGGCATCTTACTCTTTCTGTCATAATTACAAATAAAGGAGGACCCTCCCCCTTGCCCCTCCCAAGGGAGGGGAGTGGATAGCCCTTGGGTTTATAGGTTTATTATTTTTCTATGTTTGTTATTATAGTTATAGCTTTTATAGCATCTTATAGTTTTCAAGCCCCTCCCTTGGGAGGGTCTGTTGGGGGACTGTTGTGTCCCCTCTTATTATTCATCTCAAATCAATCACTTCGGCATCAGGGTATTCTTTGGGATTGAAGGCAAAGTGCTCTTTCTTCCAATTCATTCCTTGCTTGTAGTTGCTGATGGTGATGATGTGGTAATCCCTTCCTTCACCCTGCAACTTGAAGTAGAGGGGTAGGAGGGTGGTACGGTCGATGTAGAGAGTGAGGTTTTGCCATTGCTTCTGGAGATCTTCAGTCTTTAGAGTCACTTCGTACACAGCCTTTCCATTGAAATTGCTCTTTCCTCCCAATTGACAAGTATATTCTTCTTCATATAATGAGAGGAAAGCCATGGGATTTATATTCTCTATTTCTTCACGAGTAGGGTTGCTCACATTCACCTCTTCGTTGATGGGTAGATATGTCCATTGTGTTTTGCCATCAAACCACGTGACCATTTTATCCGTTTTAAGGTGGTAACATTCTTCCATCAGTTGGATGTGTCCCTTGACTTCTTCTTGCATATAAGGAGTTAAGGTAAAATCAGCTTCTACACCTCCTGATTGCTTGAAGGCTTGGCTCGCCTGATCCAAGATGCTTCTCGCCTCTACCTCCTTTTGTGCTATTGTTGGCAATGCGAAAAGGTGGAAGAGTATAACGAAAGTGAAAAAACTGGCGAGTTGACTAAATTCTACTTTACAATTCATAATTCAAAATTTATATTTATTACAAGTTGCTCATCAGTACCTCCAACTCCATGCCTGTCTGCACAAGCACATCGCGCGGTTTACTACCTTGTGCAGGACCTACCACGCCTATACGCTCGAGTTGATCCATAATGCGTCCTGCTCGGTTATATCCAATGGAGAACTTGCGTTGAATGAGTGAGGTGCTACCTTGTTGGCTCGAGATGATGAGTTGGGCGGCCTCCTTCAACATGGGGTCGAGTTTGTTCATATCCACGTCTGCAGCTCCGCTTGATTCGCCTCCTTCAATGGGTACTTCAGGAAGTTCGAATGCTCCCAAATAACTTTGTTGTACGGCAATGTGGCTCACGATGTTTTCCACCTCAGGTGTGTCGACGAAGGCACATTGTACACGCACGGGGTCTTGACCTTGCAGATAGAGCATATCTCCCTTTCCTACAAGTTGGTTGGCTCCTGGACGATCGAGGATGGTGCGCGAGTCTATCATGGATGAGGTACGGAAGGCCATACGTGCGGGGAAGTTGGCCTTGATGGTGCCTGTGATGATGTTTGTTGTCGGACGCTGAGTAGCAATGATCATGTGGATACCAACGGCACGAGCCAATTGGGCAATACGTGCAATGGGAAGTTCCACCTCGCGACCTGCGGTCATGATAAGGTCACCAAACTCATCCACAATAACGACGATGTAAGGCAGGAATTTGTGTCCCTTTTCAGGATTCAATCTGCGTTCGATAAACTTGGCATTGTATTCCTTAATGTTGCGTGCGCCAGCGCTCTTCAATAAGTCGTATCGAGTGTCCATTTCTATGCACAAGGAGTTCAATGTCTGCACCACTTTATCAGTTGCCGTGATGATGGCGTCGCCACTATCGGGCACCTTGGCAAGGAAGTGGTTTTCTATAGGAGCATAGATACTGAACTCTACCTTTTTAGGGTCTATGATGACAAACTTCAATTCGGCAGGATGCTTCTTGTAGAGTAGAGAGGTGACGATGGCGTTCAAACCTACTGACTTACCCATACCTGTCGCACCTGCTACGAGTAGGTGAGGAGCCTTGGCAAGGTCGAACATATACACCTCGTTGCTGATGGTCTTTCCCACGGCCACGGGCAACTCCATGTCGCTTTCTTGATACTTTTTGCTTGCAAGTATGCTCTCCATAGGCACAATGCGGGGTTTGGCATTGGGAACTTCGATACCGATGGTGCCTTTACCTGGTATGGGAGCAATGATGCGGATGCCAAGAGCTGAAAGGCTTAGGGCTATGTCGTTCTCCAAGTTTCGTATTTTGGCAATGCGCACACCTGGTGCAGGGGTAATTTCATAAAGGGTGATGGTGGGGCCTACGGTGGCCTTGATGCTGGCTATTTCCACACCAAAGTTGCGAAGTACCTCGATGATGCGAGACTTGTTGGTATACAACTCTTCTGAATCTACCGAAGGAGCATTGTTCTCGTACTTTTTCAGCAGATCAAGGGTTGGATAGCGATAGTTCTCGAGGTCAAGTTTTGGGTTATAAGGCTCCAACTTAGGGCCGTCGTACTCTTCGTCTTCGGGGGCTTCCACCTCCATATCGATTTCCTCTTCTTCAGAGGCTTCATCTCCTTTGGACTCTGTCTTCTTCTCTCCCTCATTGGTGGTGAGGATTTCTTCCTCCTCTTCTATGGTGGCTTCTTCTTCGTTGGATGATTCATCTTTCTTCTCATTCTCAGGTGTAGTGGTCACGTCCAAGTCGATGATAGTAGCCTCGTCTTCTTCGCTCTCCTCCGAGAGGTCGTTGGGGGTAGTTTCGCCTTCTAAATTTTCTCCCTCGTTAGAAAAAATATTTTCTTCCGTAGGGGAAAAATTTCGGTTACGTTTTAACTTGTCAAACGAAATGTTTGGGTGAAGTATCTTTCGGATGAAATTGATGGTTTCGCTACTCAGGTAGATGGCAAACAGAATGGCTGTAATCAATAGCAAAAGCCACACACCTGGGCCGCCAATCTGAGATGTCAGCCAATTGCTCACATTGTATCCGTGCAAACCACCAGGGATGATGTGGCTATCGGCAAAGGATGTGCCGCAAAGGAATCCCAATGCTATAGAGAACCATACGAGCATCAGCGAGCAACAGATGAACCATTTCGAGAGTTTTACTTCGTAAGCACGCATCAACTTCAATCCTGTTACCCCTACGAAGATGACAATGAAGAACGACGATATACCGAAGCATCCGTTTATCAGGTAGTTGGCCAATCGGGCTCCCTGTCCACCTGAGGAATTCTTTATCTCATTGTTCACTCCCATGTTTTCTGTGGTGATGTTTTCTAATATGCTCTGGTCAGCTGCTCCTGTATTGAAGAACGAGATGAATGTGATGAGCATATAGAATGCAAAAAATGTCAGCACAAGTCCGACAACGAATTGTCCGATTTCGTCCTTTACTGCGCTGAACATGTTTTTGAAAATATGGGGTTTGTTCTCCTCTTTGCCTGTCGTTTTAGTGGCCTTTGGAGAAACCTTTTCCTTCGTTTTTTTTGCCATGATTGTATGAGTTTGTTTATTCGGTTGCAAATTTAATACGAATTTTGGGATTTCTCTCTTTTTTCATACCTTTTTTAATTACCTTTGCACCTCATTTTATCATTCATGGAAAATAAAGAGCAAGTTATTTTCAGTCGCAATACGGTAGAATTTGTCACCGTGGCGGCCGAGTTTTGTGGTTATTTAGAGCGAGCAGAGTTGATTCGTCGAAAGGATTTTGTGGATACCATCCTCAAGATACTTCCCTTGCTATACATCAAAGCCTCTATGCTTCCCGAGTGTGAGATGGTGAGCGATGTGGAGCCTGAAAACTTTGTTACCGAGGAGGATTACGAGGTGTTGCGTTATTCCCTCTCAGCCCTCATGGGTAATATGGATGACTACTTGGAGGTCTTCATGCAGGATATGGCTTATAGCGATACACCCATCACGCGCCGCATCTCCGAGGATTTGGCAGATATCTATCAGGATGTGAAGAATTTTGTCAGTGTCTTCCAACTTGGTTTTGACGAAACGATGAACGACTCCTTGGCCATCTGTCGAGAAAATTTTGCCCTCTATTGGGGACAGACGTTGGTAAATACCATGCGAGCCCTTCACTTTGTGAAGTACAATCCCTCACCCGATGACGAGGAGGAAAACGAGGAGGAGGAGTGATGCCTCCTTATGTCGCTTTACGACCTGCTAACAGATTATGATTTATATAAAAGAAAAGATAGACAAAGCCGAAGTGTCTGAGATGGAGGTGGAGACATTTCCTGGGCGCATTATTGTGATACAGACAGAGTTGGAGGCTGAGAAAGCCGTCAATTTTCTGTTGACTCAACCCATGGTGGGAGTGGATACTGAGACACGTCCCTCCTTCAAGCGTGGGACAATGAATAAGGTGGCTCTTCTTCAAGTTTCTACCTCCGACACATGTTTCCTCTTTCGCTTGAATATGATAGGAATGTGTGCGCCTGTCGAGCGTCTGCTCAGTCATCCTACATTGGTAAAGGTCGGCCTCTCGTTGAAAGACGATATCCGTATGCTTCATCAAGTGGGCGAGTTTGCAAGTAACAATTTTATAGACTTGCAAGATGTTGTGGGACAGGTAGGTATTCGTGATATGAGTCTTCAAAAGATATATGCAAACCTCTTTGGACGTAAGATATCCAAACGCCAACGTCTTACCAATTGGGAAGCAGATGTATTGAATGATGCGCAAAAGTCCTACGCAGCTATCGATGCGTGGGCTTGTCTGAAAATTTTTGACCGCATTGAGGAGTTGAAGAAATCGGGCAACTACGAAGTCATCCCCGCACCCGTGGTGGAGGAAGATCGTGGTGATAACTGATAATGTATAATTTGAATGGAGTAAAATATAAAAATATGAATATAGTTCATCTAAAGAAAGGAAAAGAGGAATCCCTCAAGCGTTTTCACCCGTGGGTGTTTTCGGGTGCTATTCATCATATTCAAGGCGAACCTGAAGAGGGTGAAGTAGTGCGTGTGCTCACCGCCGACGGACAATTTATTGCCGTAGGTCACTATCAGATAGGTAGCATTGCTGTACGAGTGCTCTCATTTGTAGACGAACCCATTGACGAAGCCTTCTGGCATCGTCGCATTGCCGTGGCTTATGATATGCGTCGTGCCATTGGTGTGGCTGGCAATCCGTTGAATAATACCTATCGTCTTGTACATGGTGAGGGCGACAACCTTCCTGGTCTTGTTATCGATGTGTACGGAAGTACAGCTGTTGTGCAAGCCCACTCTGTAGGAATGCATGTCTATCGCCACGAAGTCGCTCGTGCCGTAGCCGATGTGATGAAGGGTGTGGTAGAAAACATCTACTATAAGTCAGAGACTACTCTTCCTTTTAAAGCTGACCTTGGTCAGGAGAATGGATTTATCTTGGGAGGGAGTGCCGATAATGTAGCTATGGAGAATGGACTTAAGTTTCATGTCGATTGGCTCAAGGGACAAAAGACAGGCTTCTTTGTCGATCAGCGTGAGAATCGTGCCTTACTCGAACGTTACTCCAAGGATCGTTCAGTGCTCAATATGTTCTGCTACACTGGTGGTTTCTCTTTCTACGCCATGCGCGGAGGAGCAAAACTCGTACATTCGGTGGATAGCTCGGCCAAGGCCATTGACCTTACAAATCAGAATGTAGAACTAAACTTCCCTGGTGATCCTCGTCATACGGCTTATGCAGAAGATGCGTTTAAGTATCTCGACCGCATGGGCGATCAGTACGACCTCATCATTCTTGACCCTCCTGCATTTGCCAAGCATAAGGATGCTCTGCGTAATGCACTTCAAGGATATCGCAAACTCAATGCCAAGGCATTTGAGAAAATCAAACCTGGAGGTATTCTTTTTACCTTCTCGTGTTCACAAGTGGTAACTAAGGACAACTTCCGTACGGCAGTGTTTACCGCTGCCGCCATGAGTGGACGTAGTGTACGCATTTTGCACCAATTGACTCAACCCGCTGACCATCCCGTTAATATCTACCACCCAGAGGGTGAATACCTCAAGGGATTGGTTCTCTACGTTGAATAAGAGTATATATAAATAAAATATAAGGAGAGATATATGCCACTTAACTTACCAGACAAACTACCTGCAATCGAACTTTTGAAGCAGGAAAATATCTTTGTGATTGATAATTCTCGAGCTTCGCATCAAGATATCCGTCCTTTGCGCATTGTGGTACTGAACCTAATGCCCCTGAAGATTACCACGGAGACTGATCTCGTGCGCCTGCTTTCGAATACACCGCTTCAATTGGAAATTTCGCTCATGAAGGTGAAGAGTCATACTTCTAAAAATACACCAGTAGAGCACATGAAGGCCTTCTATCGTGACTTTGAACTGATGCGCAATGAGAAGTTTGATGGTATGATTATCACAGGTGCCCCCGTGGAGCATATGGATTTTGAAGAGGTTGCCTATTGGGACGAGATTTCCGAAATATTCGGTTGGGCTCGTACACACGTGACTTCTACTTTATATATATGTTGGGCCGCTCAAGCAGGACTTTATCACCATTATGGTGTTCCTAAATATAAGTTGGACAAGAAGATGTTTGGTATTTTTGAACACCGTGCCAACAATCCGTTGTTACCCATTTTCCGAGGTTTCGATGATGTCTTCTATGTCCCTCATAGTCGACATACGGAGGTGCGTCGTGAGGATATTTTGAAGGTAAAGGATTTGGATTTGATCTCTGAATCAGACGAGTCAGGTGTATATATGGTAATGGCTCGTGGAGGTAGAGAAATCTTCGTTACTGGACATTCGGAGTATTCACCTTTGACTCTTGATACCGAATATCGTCGCGATCTTGACAAAGGACTTCCCATAGAGATGCCTGTGAATTATTATCGCGATAATGATCCCTCAAAGGGTCCTCTTGTACGTTGGCGTGGACATGCCAACCTCTTCTTCCAGAATTGGTTGAATTATTATGTATATCAAGAGACTCCGTTTGATATAAATGAGATTAAGTAAAAAATAAGAGACCCTCCCCCTTTCCCCTCCCTGTATGGAGGAGAGTGGAATGTTTTGGATAGCATTTTACTCCTTCCCATTCAGGGGAAGGTAAGGGATGGAATCTGAATAAATATGATTCGTCAACGTGATATAGAGTTATTGGCTCCTGCAAAGAATTTGGAGTGTGGCATTGCGGCTATCGACCATGGTGCCGATGCGGTGTACATAGGTGCACCTCGCTTCGGTGCGCGTGCTTCGGCTGGAAACTCGGTGAATGATATACGGACATTGGCCGACTATGCCCACATCTTTGGCGCACGTATCTACGTGACGGTAAACACCATTCTTCGCGATGATGAGTTGGCCGATACTGAACAAATGATTTGGCAACTTTACGAAGTTGGAGTGGATGCATTGATTGTGCAAGATATGGCCGTGACTCGTATGAAGTTGCCTCCCATTGCTCTTCATGCAAGCACGCAGATGGATAATCGTACGGCTGAGAAAGTCAAGTTTTTGGCCGATGCGGGATTTACCCAAGTGGTACTTGCACGCGAGCTTTCATTGGAAGATATTTCAGAGATTCATCGTGCGGTTCCTAATACTCCGCTCGAAATATTTGTACATGGAGCATTGTGCGTGAGTTATAGCGGACAATGTTATGTGTCCGAAGCCTGCTATGGGCGTAGTGCCAACCGAGGAGAGTGTGCTCAGTTTTGTCGTCTTTCCTTCAATATGGAGGATGCTGATGGACAATTGATAGCTCGTGACAAGCACTTGCTATCATTGAAAGATTTGAATCAAAGTAATCGATTGGAGCAATTGCTGGATGCCGGTGCTTCGTCGTTGAAGATAGAGGGACGATTGAAGGATGTTACGTATGTAAAGAATGTCGTGGCCTATTATCGTCGTCAACTTGACCAACTCTTCAAACGTAGAAAGGAGTATCGTCGTGCTTCATCTGGTAAAGTAACTACAGACTTTCAACCTCAATTGGACAAGAGTTTCAATCGTGGTTTTACCCATTATTTCCTGGAAGGACGAACATCCGATATTTTCTCATTCGATACCCCAAAGTCATTGGGTGAGGAAATGGGACTTGTGAAGGAGGTGCGTGGTAATAGTTTTACCATTGCTGGTGTCAAACCATTTAATAATGGTGACGGATTGTGCTACATTGATAACATAGGTCGTTTGCAGGGTTTTCGAGTGAATCGTGTGGATGGTAATCGCCTTTTCCCTCAAGAGATGCCTGCGAGACTTTTGCCACGAACAAAGATATATCGAAATTTTGACCAAAAGTTTGAACAACAACTTTCTCGTAAATCTGCCGAACGACGTATTCAGGTTGAAGCCCTATTAGGTGAGACACCATTTGGCTTCTCATTGACATTGAAAGATGAGGATGATGTTTCGGTAAGTATAGCCGTTGAATACAAAAAGGAACAGGCACGTACTCCGCAGAAGGAGAATTTGCGCAAACAATTGTCCAAATTGGGAAATACTCCTTTTGAACTTATCGATTTACAGATTGAATGGACAGATAATTGGTTCGTACCCTCTTCTGTCGTAGGTGAGTGGCGCAGGCAAGTGGTAGAATTGTTGCTTAGCGCTCGCCGTATCAACCATCGTCGTCCCTCTGTGGTAATAGGAAAATCTACCCTCTCTTTCCCTCAAAAGACATTGACCTATATGGGCAATGTGATGAATCGTGAAGCAGAAGCATTTTATCGTGCACATGGTGTGACTGATATTAAACCTGCTTTTGAAATCAATAAACCAGAAGGCGAGCAGGTAGTGATGACTTGTAGACATTGTTTGCGTTACAGTATGGGATGGTGTCCTGTGCATCATCGTAAGCCATCTCCATATCGTGAACCTTATTATATAGTGTCGGGTGATGGCCGACGTTTTCGTTTGGAATTTGATTGCAAACATTGTCAAATGAAGGTATGGGGAAAGGGATAATGTCCTTTTCCCATTTATTTTTTTTTGTAGAATCATAATAAAAGTTAATAAACTGCTGTTCATAATTAAATTTTTCTTTTCTTCGCAGTATATAGTGTAAACACGCGTATATCATGGAAAAAACGTTGCAGTCTTATACACCCGTATCGTTGGAGCAGATGAAGGCTGTCCGATTGATGAATCGCATAGATACCAAATATGTGACTACGTTGCCTAAACTCATTCGATTATTGGAGATGGCACGTGATCAGTATTGGGTGCAGGAGATTGACGGAAAGCGAAATATGCCCTATTATACCCTTTATTTTGACACTGAAAATTGCGATATGTATCTGGAGCATTTGCGTGGACGAAAGACACGTCAGAAGATACGTATTCGTGCCTATGAACATTCGGGCATTTCTTTTTTAGAAGTAAAGAACAAGAACAACAAGGGACGTACGGCAAAGAAACGTGTGGAGTGTGCTGCTCACGAGAAGGATATGCATGCCGACTTTATAGCATCGCATTTGAATTATGAACCTGAGAGATTGCAAAACCGTATCGAAAATCGTTTTTCACGCATTACTTTGGTAAATCGTAACATGACCGAACGATTGACCATCGACACAGGACTTCGTTTTCATAATTTTACCACACATACAAAGTGTGCACTTGATGGACTTGTTATCATAGAGCTGAAGCGTGATGGACTTACCCATTCACCCATCTTGGAGCTGTTGAGAGAATTACGTATTCAACCCTCAGGATTCAGTAAGTATTGTATGGGCATGGCACTGACCGACGAGGGTTTGAGGAAAAATCGATTCAAACCTCGTTTGAGGATGGTTAACAAAATATGTCATATAGACTATAATTCAAAGTTTAGAGAAGAAGAAAATAATTAACTATAATCATATAAAAATGGAAGAACTTGAACTTTTTGATGCTCCTGTGGCCGATGCGGTCAGCATGGTAAGGTTGTTGCTGCATTTCTTCATCAACCTCGTTTTTTGTGGAATCATCATTCACAAATTGTATTATCGCAAGAGTAAACGTCGCGACTATTACTTTACTTTTGCACTTATCAGCTTGAGTATTTTCTTAATGATATTCCTTTTGGGTAGTGTTAAGATTAAGGTTGGTTTTGCTTTGGGTTTGTTTGCCATCTTTGGTATCATACGTTACCGCACCGAGCAGATGCCTGTGCGTGAGATGACCTATTTGTTTATACTTATAGCCGTTTCGGTTATCAATGCTTTGGCAGTAACCCTTTCTTTGGGTGAACTCATTCTTACAAACCTTCTGTTTGTGGGTAGCATTTGGTTGTTCGAGGATATACCTTGGATCAATCATGTATCCGAGAAGTTGGTCAAGTATGATCGTATAGACCTTATCCAACCCGAACATTATGGAGAGATGAAGGCTGATTTGGAAAAACGCTTGGGCTTCCCCATCCTTCGATTTGAAGTGGGAGCTGTAGATTTCTTAAAAGATATTGCCATGGTGAAAGTGTTCTACGAAGGAGAGAAAAGCAATTCTGTAAACACTATGTTTAACTTACCAAAACCTGGTAAATAAAAGAAAACGCCTATGACAAAGAGATTATTATTCGTTGCATCTCTTTTTGCTTGCACTGTTTTAAATGTTGTAGCACAAGACTTTAGTGTGGATGATGACTTTGGTGTTGATATTTCATTGGGTGCAGAAAAGGAGTTACTCCCTGATTTGGAAATTAGTATAGAGGGTGATTTGCGTACGCAACAGAATAGTCAACGCATTGAACGCTATGTGCTTGGTGCTGAACTTTCATACAAATTCCTCAATACGAAAAAGTTCGATATGAAGGTTAGCGGAGGCTTCGAGTATATGTGGAATCAAAAGTTGGAAGAAACAAATTACAAAGGAACCTGGGAAGGATACGATTGGGATAATCAATTAATCAAAATTGATGAATATAATGTCAATGAACGCTATTGGCGTAATCGTCATAGAACATCATTGGGACTTTCTGCAGAGTATTCACCTAACAAAAGATGGTCATTCCAATTGAAGGAAACCGTTCAGTATAGCCATTATTGTCGCGAGGATTCCATCAATCAATTGGAGTATCGCTACGATGAAGATGACGATGTAGATGGAGATTATAAGGTGAAACATGATTTGAAATCAGTTGATCCCAAAGATCGCGTGGTGTTACGTTCTAAGTTTACAGTAGAGTACAATGTGAAGGGACTTCCGCTCAATCCGTTTGCTTCCATTGATTATGGTTGTGGTTTGAATTATACAGCCAATAAGTGGAAGTATTCAGTTGGTACAGATTATACTATCAACAAGAAGCACAAGTTCACTCTATATTATCGTTTCCAAACCGAGGATGACGATGATGAACCGAATGGACACATGTTGGGTATGGGGTATAAGTTGAAATTTTAATCAAACGACGAACGTATGAAGATAAAGAACGTATTGTTGTGGGTGTCGATGGCCGTATATAGTGTAGGAGCGATGGCTGAGGACAATCATCTCTACATACAGCCAGGTGCAGGAGAAACTCTCTCATGGAGTGTGCCCTCATTGCAGAAGATGACATTTCAGAATGGCAACTTGGTGTTGACCATGAAGAATGGAACCTCTTCCTATACTCCCATAATGTCTATAGAACGTATATACATAGGTACTCCATCCGAAATACAGGGTATCGAGGAGGTTGACAATGCTCCGTTGTACTCATGGGATGGCGAAACATTGATACTTAATGCACAATCTGGCGCACAAGTCAGAGTGTATAATGTGGCAGGTGCCGTGGTAAAACAAGAACGTTTGACAGGAAATTCCATCAATCTCCGAGGACTTGCTAAGGGACTTTATGTGGTGAATGTGGACGGACATATATTTAAAACCATCAAAAAGTAACGGATATGATGAAGAAACTGATACTGTCAATTTTCTCACTTGTTGTATTGACTACGCAAGTGTGCGCACAACAACGAATTTATGTGTGCGAAGGTTTCCGTTACGATGTGTATGATATCACATCTGCCGATGATATCCGATTCTCATCCGATGGACTCGAAGTGAGCATTGGTAATTACGACACTTACGATATAGACGAGATAGACTCCATCACTTTTGCCGAACCTCAGTTCCCTCGCATTGATATTAAGTTTGAGGAGAATACTGCTTCGGTGCAGGTGGGGGCAGGTGTCAAGGGTGTGACATATAGCATCAATGGTGCTGTGGTTACATTGACATCAACTACCACTTCTAACGAGTATCTCTATTCCGTTTCAGGTACCTCTACCAATGGTTCGCTTGTCATCAATGGTGATTATAAACTTACCGTGGAATTAGCTGGGCTTACACTGACTAATCCCAAGGGAGCTGCGATTGACATCGAGTGTGGAAAACGTATTGGTGTAATCCTCAAGGAAGGAACCGTCAATACACTTACCGATGGAAAGAATGGTAGCCACAAGGGTGCATTCTATACCGAAGGTCATCCTGAATTTGAGGGAGGTGGTACTTTGAACGTGACTGGAAATACCAAACATGCCATTTGTGCCAAAGAATATCTTCAGTTCAAGAAATCCACAGGTATCATCAATGTGCTGGGTGCTGTCAGCGATGGTATTCATTGTGGTAAGGGCAAGAAGAACGATGACAATTGTTATTTCCAGATAAACGGAGGCATCATCAATGTGAATAATGTAGGTAGCGATTGTATCGATGCCGATGACTATGGTTGTATGATTATCAAAGGAGGTGAACTCAATCTGACTGTTTCTGCTGAAGACGGAACAGGTTTGAAGTGTGATAGCATCATCTATATGACCGGTGGTCAGTTGAATATCAATGTGAATAGTCAGTTGAGCGAAGGTATTCGTACCAACTATGCCGCATATTTCGACGGAGGAAACATCAGTATGAAGGTGGCTGGCGATGGTGACAAGGGTATTCGTGCCAAGCGTTGTACCAAGACTACGGATACAGTTCTCAATGGAGGTTATCTCTATTTCCGTGGAACTACCGTTGATATGACTGTTTCAGGTAAGACCTATGCTGATGGTACCGATTGCGTGGGAATACGTGCTGATAGAGATTTTACTCAGACAGCAGGAGATATTACCCTCACTATGACAAGTAACGATGCGACTCCTCTGGTAGTCAAGGGTACAGAAAATCGTACCGGTGGTACATTGGTAGTCAAGTGATATCAATAATTCCTATTTTGAAGACATCCAAAAAGAGATGCCGGACTTTTATTCATTAAGTCCGGCATCTCTTTTTGGGGTAATGTCAAAACGAATCGTTTTGTTTGTGTTGCAAAAATGTAAATCTGTTGGTGAATTAAATTTATTCGTATATTTTTGCAATATCTAAACTGATTGTAATAAGTTTAGACCGTTTGAAATCCTCGGACTGAGATAGGACTTATTTTCAACCCTAAAATATAGGTAAACCAAACTACCGAACTTTGATTACCAAACTATATAGGTTTGATAGGCAAAGTATATAGGTTTGGTAGGCAAAGTATATAGGTTTGGTAGGCAAAGTATATAGGTTTGATAGGCTTAGTTTAAAGTGCTGTTTTGGGATGTTTTTTCGACTACAATTCAGTTCGCTATTATGGCATTTTTTTTTATGTACTGGTTGACGGTGTAGTGTACATACTATAATATTATAGTAAAGTGTAATATTGATACCTCGAAAGTCACATTTTGTGGTTACTTTTAGGATATTTATAAAAAAATCAATACTTTTGCACACACAAACTTGAATAGTTGAAAAAGTGAAGACAGGCAGGTTTACATACGGCAATAGCGCTCTCTCCTATGCAGTTGCATTGGAGTTATTGTCCGCAACGCTTACCCCCCCCCTGTAAACACGTTTATAATCAAATAGTTAGTCGTAGTAGTGCGACTACAAACCACATATTGGCGTTACCGCTTGGCATATTGCGTGCCCAGTGCGTGACGCCTTTTTTGTATGCAAATTCTTAAACATTAAATAATCTATAATAACAAAAACGATGAAGAAGATTTTAAAATTCATGATTCTTGCCCTTGTGGCAATGTGTGGCTTTGCCAGCTGTTCTGAGGAGTGCGACCACAAGTTTATTGCTGATGACCACAGTGCTGACCTCGTGGGTACATGGACTTGCCTTCAGGCAGATTTTGCCGAGGCGTTGGTAATCAGTGCCGATGGTAAGGTGGTTTCTACCGGTGTAGCTTTTGGCGAGTATTGGGAGAATGTACAAGGTACTGTCAAGGTGGAGAACAACAGACTCACCATGATTTTCGAGGACCACGACAACTACGAAGGTCACTTCGACATCATCCCCGGCATGGCATTCACTGTCTATAACGACGAGGGCAGACGCTTTACTTACAACTATTGCAAGGAAGACCTCTCTGATGAGATTGTTGGTATGTGGGTGTGCACACAGACTCCAAGTGGAAAGGCAGAGGATATGTTGATTCAGGATTTCCAGAAAGATGGAAAACTTATCACGACAGGAAAAGTGCCCGAAGTGGACGATTTTGTTGTAGTTGGCAACTCTACGTATAAGGTTTTTGGTGATTTATATATGATTTATGGTGAAGGAGAAAGAGAAGTAGCACCTCTAGTTTTCAAATTCAACGTTGCTTCCAACGCAACAGGGTTGGGGGATATGATGACTGTTACAGGATTTATGCAAACAGAAAATGGTGTTGTAGAAGCAACTTCACCTTGGCTTCGCATCAAGGAAGGTCTCTCTTTCAATGCTAAGCCCTATGCTTACAACACGGCTTATATTAGCAACGTAAAGGGTGGTAAGGATGAGGATTTCTCTATCTTGGGTCATCCCTTCAACATGGCCAATGTGAAGGCTGGCGACTTTGATATGTTGTTCCACTCTGAGCTCTTCTGTGTGGACTTGAAAGAGAACCACATCAAGCAACTTTTCCGTGCCAATGGTCAAGATATTGCCATTGATATCCCCATCACTGTAGAGGGCAACAAGGTGACTCTTCACATGGGCACTGAAGACACTAAATTGCAAGATGTAGAGATGTATATGTTCCAGGATGCTGACGCTTGCCAGTTGCACATGTACATGCACACCGATGCCTTCATCAACTACTTTGCCAACATGGAGGTTATCTCGTTGCAGGTAGAGGGCAAGATTGGCTCTACTCAAGCTGAAATTGATGCGGTATATGCCAACATGAAGGCTCGCATCGAGGCCATCAACGTAAGCTTCGTATTCAAGGCTATCAAGTAAGATATAAAACAATTGGTATCAAATATAAGGGGGATGTACTTTACAAGGTGCATCCCTCTTTTTTTATTCTTTATTGCTTCCGTCCCTTCGCGTTTGAAATGCGGATGCCTCGAGTATAAGCATTTATAATGCGCTTATACTTAGACTAACTCGGTTAAGCAACCATTCACTCACGCACCATGTACCCCAAAATAGTAAAGGTTTGAGGGGTAATCCCACATCATTCGATTAGCCTGGAACACGCAAGGAATGTAATAGGAAGATACATAGACTTCTATAATAACAGGAGACCGCACATGAGCATCGGGTACAAAGTGCCGGCCTTGGCACACATGGAAATCGGAGTACAGAAAAAGATGTGGAAAAACAAAATTTATAAGAAAAAGGAATGTACAATTGGAAATAATGGAATATCTTTGCCGAGCCAGACAAAAAGCCCGGAATCCTGCTTGTCCATCTTTAGCAGGTGTAAACAATATCAGGATGGAAATGACGAAAGTGTAAAGACTTTCAGGGAGCTTTCAACAAAAGTGTCTACGATTGTAGTTAATGAAACAGAAAACCGTCTACTGAAATCAGGAAAAGACAGATATGAACTATCCATAAAAAGTAAGATATACTTCATCGGCCAAAGGAGCTATCTTACTTGGTCATAGAAGCTATCTTATTTTGCCAACGAAGTATATATTTATTGTTACTAAATGTGTCTACCTATATCAGTATAAGACAATTCTCCAGAAATTACTGTTAGAATGAACCTGGAGATAAAAATAGCCTGCGCCTCTCTTTCACAGAGAGACGCAGGCTCACAATTAAAATCACTATGGTGTAAAAAAAGGAGTATTATACAATACCTTGAGCCATCATGGCTTTGGCTACCTTCATGAAACCAGCGATGTTGGCACCCTTTACGTAGTTGACATATCCGTCTTCTTCTGTACCATATTTCACACAGTTTTCGTGAATGTTCTCCATAATGTAGTGGAGTTTGTTGTCCACCTCTTCGCTGCTCCATGAGAGACGCTCTGAGTTCTGGCTCATTTCCAAACCTGATACTGATACACCACCTGCATTGGCTGCCTTACCCGGTGCATAGAGAATCTTGGCATCCTGGAATACTTTGATAGCTTCAGGAGTTGAGGGCATATTGGCACCTTCGCTTACGGCAATCACACCATTGCTTATCAACATCTTTGCATGTTCGCCGTTCAACTCGTTCTGAGTAGCTGAGGGGAGAGCAATGTCTGCCTTTTCGCCCCAAGGCTTTTCTCCTTCTACATATTTTACATTGTATTTTTCTGCATATTCGCGGATACGTCCACGGTAGAGGTTCTTCAACTCCATGATGTAGTCGAGTTTCTCACGGTCGATACCATCGGGATCGTAGATGTAACCATTAGAGTCACTCATGGTGAGTACCTTTCCACCCATTTGGAGCACTTTCTCTGCTGTGTATTGTGCTACGTTACCAGAACCAGAGATGAGGACTGTCTTTCCTTTGAGGTCCATACCCTTAGTCTTCAGCATCTCCATCAAGAAGTATACATTACCATAACCTGTTGCCTCGGGACGGATGAGTGAACCACCGAATTCACGACCCTTACCTGTGAAGGTTCCTGTAAATTCGCGAGTGAGTTTCTTGTACATACCGAACATGTAACCTACTTCACGACCTCCTACACCGATGTCACCGGCAGGGATGTCCATATCGGGACCTACGTGACGCCACAATTCCAACATGAAGGCCTGGCAGAAACGCATAACCTCTGCATTGCTCTTGCCACGCGGAGAGAAATCGGATCCTCCCTTACCACCACCCATAGGCAATGTGGTGAGTGAGTTCTTGAATGTCTGCTCGAAGGCAAGGAACTTCAAGATACCGAGGTTTACTGAACTGTGGAAACGGATACCTCCCTTGTAGGGACCGATGGCATTGTTGTGCTGTACACGGTATCCCATATTGGTGTGAATGTTGCCTTTATCATCGGCCCAGGTTATACGGAACTGGAATACGCGATCGGGGATACAAAGGCGTTCAATCAAGTTGGCTTTATCAAATTCGGGGTGCTTGTTGTATTCTTCTTCAATGGTACCAAGTACTTCTTCTACTGCCTGATGGTACTCAGGTTCATTCGGAAAACGACGCTTCAAGTCTTCCAAAACTTTTGCTGCATTCATCTTTTTTACTATTTAATTTTCGTTATTATTATTGTTCTTATTTTTGTTGCTTTTCAAAAACGGTGCAAATATATAGTGAATATTTTTTCTATGCAACAAATTTCTAATAAAAACGAATAAAAAATTTCTTTTTGTGTTATTTAGATGGTAAATTGCGGCAAAATATAACTTTTTGTGCTATTTTTAGGTAAAAAGTGTAACTCTGTGTCGTGCTGAAACGTGAATGTGACCATTCTGCAATATTCCTATTGCTTTTTCATCGATTTATATATAGGTATAAAGACGAGTGCACCTGAGATGACAAGTGACAAAATGAGGGGACCATCTATGCGACTGGCACCAACGAGTACCATATAACATAGTGCGACCCAAAACAGGACGAGTATTACGGCTTGAGGGCGATTGAGACGACGAGGCATATATATAGTTATGAATTATGAATTATAAATTCTGAATTATGAATTCTTATGTGCTCACAATTCAGAATTCATAATTCAGAATTAAAAGGATTTATTCTTTCATTTTCTTTGCTACGATGGCATCGATAACGGCCACAGCGGTGGTGTTCACAATGTCACGTACTGAACTTTCGATATCGGTGAAATGAATGGGCTTGTTCAATCCCATTTGGATAGGACCGATGATTTCGGTATCGCCACTCATAGCCTGAATGAGCTGGTATGCCGAGTTTGCAGAACTGAGGTTAGGGAATATGAGAGTATTCACCTCCTTGCCTTTCAAGCGGGTGAAGGGATATTTCTCATCACGCAGTTTGGTGTTCATGGCAAAGTTTACCTGCATCTCTCCATCGATAGCCAATTCGGGATATTCGCGTTGCATATAATCTACTGCCTCGTGAACCTTGGCGGGACTTCCTTCGGGATCGGAACCGAAGTTGGAGTAGCTGAGCATGGCCATCACTGGGGTGTGGTTGAAGAAACGTACTGTATCAGCAGCCAATCGAGCCACGTCGATGAGGGTATCAGTATCGGGGTGGCGGTTGATAAGGGTATCTGCCAAGAAGTAGGTTCCTTTCTTACTGTTGAGAATGTGCATGGTTCCGAAATGCTTGTGCTCGGGTTGTATGCCGATAACTTCCTTGGCTACCTTGATGGTATTGCTATACTTTGTGTAAAGTCCAGTGATGAAGGCATCTGCTTCGCCTGTCTCCACCATCATCATACCGAAGTAGTTACGTTCGAACATCTTGTCATTCGCTTCTTGGAAATTGGCTCCTTCGCGGGCACGTTTCTCTGCAAGTATGCGTGCATAACGTTCGCGACGAGGTGCTTCATTCGGATGACGCAGGTTTACAATTTCAATACCTTCCAGACTTATATCAAGTTCCTTGGCCAGTTTTGTGATGGCTTCGTCATTACCCAATACGATGGGGTGACAGATGCCTTCGGCTTTGGCTTCTACGGCTGCTTTCAACATGTTGGGGTGTATGCCTTCGGCAAATACCACACGTTGAGGGTTGCGACGAGCTGTATCACGTAACTGTCGAGTCAATTGGCTCTCCTGTCCCATCAACACTCTCAAATGTTGGCGATAGGTATCCCAATCTTCGATAGGCTTGCGTGCTACACCACTTTCCATAGCGGCTTTTGCAACGGCCATAGAAACTTCGGTGATGAGGCGTGGATCTACGGGTTTTGGAATAAAGTAGTCGGGGCCGAATGTGAAGTTGTTCACATGATATACTTCATTAACTACATCAGGTACAGGTTGCTTTGCCAATGCGGCAATGGCACGTACGGCTGCCAACTTCATCTCTTCGTTGATAGCGGTAGCAGCCACATCAAGTGCTCCACGGAAGATGTATGGGAAACCGATAACGTTGTTTATCTGGTTGGGATAGTCGCTACGACCGGTTGACATCAATACATCGGGACGAGCAGACATTGCATCCTCGTACGAAATTTCGGGTACAGGATTTGCCAATGCAAATACGATGGGGTGGTCGTTCATTGAACGTACCATGTCCTGGCTCAATACATTGCCTTTAGAAAGTCCAAGGAATACGTCTGCTCCGCGTACGGCATCTTCCAATGTGGTGATGTCGCGACGTTCGGTGGCAAAATATTTCTTCATTTCATTTCCTGGACGATCCAGTCCTTCGCGGTCACTACGAATCACACCTTTGGAGTCAAGCATGACAATGTTTTCATGTGATGCTCCCAAGGCTTCGTACAATTTAGTACAAGAGATGGCTGCTGCACCGGCACCATTTACCACAATCTTTACGTCTTCAATATGCTTGCCAGCTACTTCCAATGCATTCAAAAGTCCTGCGCTGGAGATAATGGCCGTACCATGTTGGTCGTCGTGCATGACGGGGATGTCAAGTTCTTCCTTTAGGCGACGCTCGATTTCAAAACATTCAGGAGCCTTGATGTCTTCAAGATTGATACCACCGAATGTGGGGGCAATGGCTTTTACGGCTTCGATGAATTTGTCGGGGTCTTTCTCGTTTACTTCGATGTCGAATACATCGATACCTCCGTAAATTTTGAAGAGCAATCCTTTACCCTCCATGACAGGTTTGCCGGCCATCGCGCCAATGTCTCCCAATCCAAGTACGGCTGTACCATTGGAGATAACGGCAACTAAGTTTCCTTTTGCGGTATATTTATATGCATCCTGCGGATTTTTTTCGATTTCCAAACATGGCTCGGCTACGCCAGGTGAATAGGCTAATGAAAGGTCGGTCTGTGTGCTATATGGTTTGGTAGGAACCACTTCAATCTTACCGGGCTTGCCCTGCGCATGATAGGCGAGGGCTGCTTCTTTTGTTATCTTAACCATCGTTTTACTACTATTTTGTTATCAAAATTCGTCTTTTTGTGAAAAATTGGCGCAAAGGTACGGCTATTTTTCTAAATAACAAAGGAGTTGGAGTGTTTGTTGGAGTGGCGTAAAAAGAAGAGGTGCAAATTACGCTATTAATACGGCTTTTATTAGTTTCAATTCGTGTCGTTCGCGTAATTTGCACCCATCCCTATTTTAATAGTATGCAACTATTCCCTAATTATTTCTTCCAATAATTTTCCAAGGTTTCAGCCTCTTTCTTGGTGATGTGGATGATGGCTCCGTGTTTCTGTTGGCTGAAGTTTGTGCGGGTCATCTTTCCTTCGTCAAAATATCCAATTGGAGTATAGTGTACGAAGTCCTTAGTTTCGGTAAATCCGAAATTGTTAGGACGGATGTGGTAATTGTCGAACATTACTACCCATGTATCTTCACCGATGCGCTTCCAACAGTTAGGTGCTTCGTGCTGAGTCTTTTCTCCATCGTAGTAGTTGTTATCAGCGATGTAGGGACCTGTGATTGACGTAGATGTCGCGTGTTTGATGGTAGCGGTACCTTCGTGTGACACAAAGTGAAGATGATATACTCCATCGTGATACAGGATGTCGCTATCGATTACACTATATTCGTTATTGGGAGATTCAAAGAGAACCTTAGGCTCACCTTCCATTGCAGTGAAATCTTCGTTCATGTAAACATAGAAAATGCGGCATGAGCCATTTTCCTTACGTGAAGTAAAGTGCATGAATACTTTTCCCTTCTCTTTGTCATAGCACAACTCGGGAGCCCATATACAGCCAGCATCCAACCATTCTCCACCCAATAATTTGTGGAAATCGAGGTTGGTGCGTGTCCAGTTGATGAGGTCGGTAGAGCGCATCAATACCAAACCTTGGTTGTTACCCCAGCCATACTTTACTCCGTCGCGATCCCATTGTGTAGAGCGGTATCCCATTCGTTGGCCGAAGATATGCAAATCGGTCATAGCCATATAGAAGGTTCCATCGGGGGCACGGAGGATGTGTGGGTCGCGTATACCTTTCTGCATGGCAATAGTGTCACCAGCAATGACAGGTTTGTCATCGTTCAAAGCTGTAAACTGGTATCCGTCATGGCTAATGGCCATGTGAAGTCCGTGGTCGCCATCTTTGTGATAAACC
The DNA here is from genome assembly GCA_017560945.1 of Bacteroidaceae bacterium. GTDB lineage: Bacteria > Bacteroidota > Bacteroidia > Bacteroidales > Bacteroidaceae > Phocaeicola_A. Next base: position 60,502 of record JAFZDY010000002.1, read on the forward strand.
ATCAAGTATGCTTCCATCTTTTCAGTGTTACATTTCTTAATGCAGATGTAACCTCCTACACCGAGCAAACAAAGTACGAGTGCAATTGTTAGTTTTTTCATGTTTGTGAATTTTTATGTGAATGATTAAAAAAATAGTTATGCTTGAATGAATTCTGAATGTTTTGGTCCTCTTTACGAATATTTTCGTGGATAGCGAAGGAGGATGCCCAATACGGCAAATATGCCCATGATCAAAGGATAATATAGGTAGCCGATGAGAGTGGCGGGTGATATGGATGCAAGGCCTGCGGCTATCAGCAATTGTGCTCCGTATGGGATTAAACTCTGTGCTACACAACTGAATGTGTCAAGGATACTGGCACTTTTTCGATTGTCAATACCAAATTTTGTGGCAATGTCTCGAGCAATAGGCCCTGTGGTCATGATGGCAATGGTGTTGTTTGCTGTACAAACATTGGTCAACATTACCAGAGAGGCGATGGTAAGTTCTGCTCCTCGTTTTCCTTGTATGCGACGAGTGAGTTTTTGTATAATGTAATCTATGCCTCCTCCCAAACGGATAAGTTCGAGCATACCGCCAGCCAATAAGGTGACGATGATGAGTTCTCCCATACCCATGATGCCTTTACCCATGGCGTCCAGCCAACCGAAAAAGTCATAACTTCCGAGTATTATACCCATGATGCCAGTGAGGGCGATGCCGATGGTGAGTACCAACATCACGTTAACACCACACATAGCCACAATGAGGACAACCAAGTAAGGGATAACTTTGTACCATTCGATACTCTCCAATATGGTAGGGGCCTCAATGGACAAACCTATGAAAACATACAATCCTATAACGAAGAGGGCCGCGGGTAATACAATGCGTACATTCGCGTGAAACTTGTCGCTCATACGGCATTGTTGTGTTTGAGTCGCTACGATGGTAGTGTCAGAGATAAAGGACAGGTTGTCGCCAAAGAATGAACCTCCCACCACGATGGCTACCATCATAGGGAGGCTTGCACCCGTTTGATCAGCAATGCCTATGGCCATAGGTGTCAGGGCTACTACGGTGCCTACCGAGGTGCCGATGGATAGGGAAATGAAGCAAGCCGCAATGAAAAGTCCTGGCAAGAGCATACTTTCGGGTAGAAGTCGCAAGGTGAGGTTGACCGTAGCATCTACCGCACCCATTGTCTTGGCCGCTTGGGCAAAGGCTCCCGCTAAAATGAATATCCATATCATCAGCATGGTGCTGGGGTTGGCGGCACCTTGTGAAAAGTGCTTGATGCGCTCGTCCAATGATATCCCTCGAGTAATACATATTGCATACACGGATGATACGGCAAAGGCTACCGTGATAGGTACTTTGTAAAAGTCGTTCACGATGATGGAGGTGACGAGGTAAAGCACCAAGAATACAAGTAGGGGGGTAAGGGAAAAGAATTTGCGGTTTGGCATTTCAGTTATACATTTATAGTGTTACACCTGTCTTGAAAATAGCAATTTCGCGATAGCCTTTCTTCTCGTTGTTTACCTCCTCGCCACTTGCTACGCTGATGACATAGTCGATGAAACGACGACAAGTGACCTCCATAGGCTCGTTTTCAATAATTACACCAGCGTTGAAGTCTATCCAAGTAGGTTTGTTCTTGGCGAGTGTCGAGTTGGTGGAAATTTTCATCGTAGGGACAAAGGTGCCGAATGGAGTGCCACGTCCAGTAGTGAAGAGTACGATGTGACATCCACAAGAGGCAAGGGCGGTAGAGGCTACCAAGTCGTTGCCAGGGGCGGATAACAGGTTGAGTCCCTTTTGTGATAGTCGTTCACCATATTCCATTACACCGCGTACATAGTCCTTTCCGCACTTTTGTGTACAACCGAGTGCTTTCTCTTCCAAGGTTGAGATACCACCTGCCTTGTTACCTGGTGAGGGGTTTTCGCCAACGGGCTCGCCGTGAGAGAGAAAATAACTCTTAAAATCATTGATGAGATTGACCGTCTGTTCGAATAACTTTTGATTTTTACAACGATTCATCAGGATGGTTTCGGCACCAAACATCTCAGGTACTTCGGTAAGTACGGAGGTTCCGCCTTGTGCTATCAGATAGTCGCTGAACATACCTAATAGCGGATTGGCGGTGATTCCTGAGAATCCGTCGGAGCCTCCACATTTGAGGCCTACACGCAATTCGCTCAAAGAGATATCGGTACGTACATCTTTGCTCGCAACTTCATATATTTGACGGAGTACCTTCATGCCCTCTTCTACTTCATTGCCTTCGATTCTTTGAGTGACAATGTATTGTATGCGTTTGTCGTCCACTTCGCCTACAAACTCCTTGAATACATCGGGTTGGTTGTTTTCGCATCCAAGACCTACGATCAATACCGCTCCTGCATTGGGGTGAAGTACCATGTCGCGTAAAATCTTCTTGGTGTTCTCATGGTCGTCTCCTAATTGAGAGCATCCATAGTTATGTGGGTATGACACGATGGCATCTACCCCCTTTCCATCTGTTTCTTGGCGCAGGCGTTCGGCCAATTGGTTGGCTACACCATTGACACATCCTACGGTGGGGATAATCCATACTTCGTTGCGTATACCTACGTCACCATTCTTGCGTCGATAGCCCTTGAAGGTCAATCCCTCATTGGGAATGTCAAGATTGACGGTTATGGGGTTGTATGCGTAGTCGAGCAAACCTGCCAGGTTTGTCTTTATTTGATTTTCGTTCACCCATTGACCCTTTTTTACCTCCTCGGTGGTGTGTCCGATGGGGTAGCCATATTTGATGACATCTTCGCCTGCATTCAAGTCGGTCAGCATTATCTTGTGTCCGGCCGGCGTGTCTTGCAATACGTCGATGCATTGACCATCAATGACGATGGATTCTCCCGCTTGTAGGGGCTGAATGGCCACGACTACATTGTCCGAAGGGTTGATTTTAAGATACTTGGTGTTCATTGTGTCAATGGTTTTGTATATTGTTTTTTTGTCTATTTCCCTAAGATGTCGGGGTAGTAATCGACATTGTCTGCCGTCAACAAATCGATAGGCATGAAGTTCAATGGCCTTACCTCCTTTTTGAATATGAGGTGGCGGCTGAGTTCTTCGACACTATCGTGTCCCAATCGAATTGGTTGTTGTGCGATGAGGAAATGTACCGAGCCATTCTTCAGGCATTTTACGTTGCGCTCAAGAAGGTCGTAACCCAACAAGTGGAAATTGTGGATGTTGCGATTCTCTATGTATTCGCCAAAGATTCCCACTTGCGAGTTGAAAGTGATGCCTCGATTGATGTGTGGGTGTGTAGCAAAGAATGTGTCGAGTAATGCGTACTTTTCCTCGGTGGATAACTTCATGTCGATGTCGAGTTCCAATATCTGGTAATCGGGGTGATGTTGGGACATATAGTCACGGAAGCCCTTCTCACGAAACTGTTGTTGGTTTGATTGCTCCGATTTTCCTCCATATATGTGGCGGAAGATGACTACCTGATTTCCCTTGTGTGCAAGTAACATCAGTATGCTTCCAGCAAAGTATCCGCTTTGTATCGAGTTTTGTCCAAAGAAGGCCAATGGTTTCAACTCGGGAAGGTTGGAGTCTATGAAAACATAGGGTGTTTCTGCCTTGTTTAATTCCCCTACGAGAGAAAAAGTTTTTTCAGGTAGGGTAGGAGAAATTATCACGCCGTCGGGATTTTGTGCCATTACTTCCTGTATGCACGCGTCAAATGAATCGGGTGTATAGGGGTTGTAATATAGAGGGTGGATGGAGAGGTGGAAATCTGTGAAGGATTCAGAGGCCTGGCGGATTCCCTTTTCGATGTAACTCCAGTAACTGCCCTCTTCATGCTCGGGTAAGATGTAAATAATTGAATATTTCTTGTTCGAAGCCAATGCACTCGCATAGACATTAGGGCGGTAGTTTAATTTCTTTAAAATCTCCTCAACCCGTTGCCTGCTACTTTCCGACACTCCGTGACGTCCGTGCAGTACGCGGTCGACAGTACCTACCGATACTTCTGCCATTCGGGCAATGTCCTTGATTCGTATTCTTTCAAGGTTTTCCATGAATTATCTATTATAATAAGGTATTAGTTTGATGTCTTCTTCTTCGAGAATTTTTATCTCGGTGTTAACGGGCACGAAATTAAGCATAATTTGTGAAATAATCATCAATAAGTCGATTTTTTCTTCGTAAATAACCAATTTTTATTGTCTTTTTTAGGTAATTAGGAAATTATCGCGTACCTTTGTCCTCGCACATAGGTCGATTGGTCGTGAAGTACTCCTGTTGCGGGGTGCTTCGTGATATTGTGCCTCGAGGTGCAAATAAGTAGAAAACTATAAAAATATCTATAAATAGACATGGGAAAAGTTGTAACGTTGGGCGAGATTATGCTTCGTCTTTCAACTCCAGGAAACAAGCGTTTCGTTCAGTCGGATGTATTTGATGTGGTATATGGTGGTGGCGAAGCCAATGTGGCCGTCAGTTGTGCTAACTATGGACACGAGGCTTACTTCGTGACCAAGTTGCCGACACACGAGATAGGTCAGTCAGCCGTGAATGCCTTGCGTAAATATGGTGTAAAGACCGATTATATCGCTCGTGGTGGTAATCGTGTAGGAATCTATTATTTGGAAACAGGTGCCTCCATGCGCCCGAGTAAAGTGATTTATGACCGTGCAGGTTCTTCTATTGCTGAAGCCGATCCTTGCGATTTCGATTTCGATGCCATCATGGAAGGTGCTGATTGGTTTCATTGGTCGGGCATAACCCCCGCTATTTCGGATAAGGCTGCGGAGTTGACCAAGTTGGCTTGTGAAGCCGCCAAGCGTCACGGTGTGACTGTATCTGTTGACCTCAACTTCCGTAAGAAATTGTGGACAAAGGAAAAGGCTCAGTCAATCATGCGCCCCTTGATGCAATATGTGGATGTTTGCATTGGTAACGAAGAGGATGCCGAACTTTGCTTAGGCTTCAAACCCGACGCTGATGTGGAAGGTGGAAATACTGATGCAGAGGGTTACAAGGGTATCTTTGAACAGATGGCCAGAGAATTTGGCTTCAAGTACGTAGTTTCTACCCTCCGTGAGTCATTCTCTGCCACTCATAATGGATGGAAGGCTATGATCTATAATGGCAAAGATTTCTATACCTCCAAACGTTACGATATTGACCCCATCATTGATCGCGTAGGTGGTGGCGATTCATTCTCTGGTGGTGTCATCCATGGTCTTCTTACCAAGGCTACTCAAGGCGAAGCTCTTGAATTTGCTGTAGCCGCTTCGGCTTTGAAACACACTATCAATGGTGACTTTAACTTGGTATCTGTAGAAGAGGTGGAAAGTCTTGCTGGCGGTAATGCCAATGGACGTGTGCAACGATAATTCCAGTTACCAATCAGAATTGTACCTTGTAATTTGTAAATGTAATTATGGCAAAGTTTGACAAAATAGCAGTATTGAACAAGATGGGTGCTACTGGTATGGTGCCCGTGTTTTATCACAAGGATGCAGAGGTGGCTAAGAAGGTAGTGAAAGCATGTTACGACGGAGGTGTACGCGCTTTTGAATTTACCAATCGTGGTGACTTTGCTCACGAGGTGTTTGCCGAAGTGGTGAAGTTTGCAGCTAAAGAGTGTCCCGAGATGGCGTTGGGTATAGGCTCAGTGGTCGACCCCGCAACGGCAGCATTGTATCTTCAGTTGGGTGCTAACTTCGTGGTAGGACCTTTGTTCAACCCCGAAATTGCGAAAATCTGCAATCGTCGTCTTGTTCCCTATACACCTGGATGTGGAAGCGTCTCTGAGGTAGGAGCTGCACAGGAGGTAGGTTGCGACCTTTGTAAGGTATTCCCTGGTGATGTGCTTGGCCCTAAACTCGTGAAAGGTTTGATGGCTCCCATGCCATGGTCAAAGTTGATGGTTACTGGTGGTGTTGAACCTACCGAGGAAAATCTTACCGCATGGTTTAAGGCTGGAGTCTTCTGTGTGGGTATGGGTTCAAAACTCTTCCCCAAAGATAAGGTGGAGGCTGAGGATTGGACATACGTGACCGAGAAATGTCGCGAGGCCCTTGGATATATTGCAGTCCTGCGTAAGTAAAAAGTAATGTAATCTTATAAGGTAACGGATTGTATGACATTGGTGGTAAATTTCCTCCATTTGTACGTGCAATCCGTTTTTTAACGAAAATATTACAATTTCGCTTGTATTGACAATCAGGGTGTTATGGACTATGGGAGATTTTTCTTGAAAAATATCTATCCGAAAATTTGTGTGTTATCAGAAAAAGACGTACCTTTGCACCCGCAAATCAGGAATAACTGATAGATGCAAGCGTTCTAATGCGGAAATAGCTCAGTTGGTAGAGCATAACCTTGCCAAGGTTAGGGTCGCGAGTTCGAGCCTCGTTTTCCGCTCTTTGAAATGATGAATGTACATCCAACGAACCGCAGGTTCTTTGCTTGAATGCCCAGGTGGCGGAATGGTAGACGCGCTCGTTTCAGGTGCGAGTGTTGAGAGACGTGCAGGTTCGAGTCCTGTTCTGGGCACTTAAAGTGTGGATGTGTGACTCTTTCGAGTATGGAGAGGTGGCGGAATTGGTAGACGCGCTACTTTGAGGGGGTAGTGACAATTGTGTCGTGGGAGTTCGAGTCTCCTTCTCTTCACACTTCTAAAGAGATTGTTTCAAAAATAATTTTGCGGAAATAGCTCAGTTGGTAGAGCATAACCTTGCCAAGGTTAGGGTCGCGAGTTCGAGCCTCGTTTTCCGCTCAAAGAAATGGTAATTGAGATTCTCAGTTACCATTTTTTTGTTTGCACACATAGCTTAATGTAATCTCTTCTTTGCAAAATCTTCTTTTTTAGTGTAAAAGATGAGATATGTACTTGCTTTTTTACTTGTACAAGTAAATATTTGAGTCTTTTTCTTTGTCTATTGGTGAAAATAGACGAAATTTGCAAAGTTGTTTTGTTAAAAACGAAACCAAGACAGATAGAGAATAAATATTAATCATACACTTTAAAAATATTTTTAGACTATGACAAAGAGTGCATTGCAAATTGCTCGTGCAGCTTATCAGCCCAAGCTTCCCAAAGCATTGAAGGGCTCAGTGAAAGTAGAAGAGGGTGCTCCCACCCAGTCTGTTGCTGACCAAGAGGCTATCAAGGCATTGTTCCCCAATACATACGGAATGCCTTTGGTTAAGTTCGTTGAAGGTGAGGCTACAGAATATCCCGCTATCAACGTGGGTGTAATCCTTTCAGGTGGTCAGGCTCCTGGTGGACACAACGTTATTTCTGGTCTTTTCGATGGTATCAAGACATTGAACAAGGATAGCCGCCTTTATGGTTTCATCCTTGGTCCTGGTGGATTGGTTGACCACAATTACAAAGAATTGACTGCTGACATCATTGACGAGTACCGCAATACTGGTGGATTCGATATCATTGGCTCTGGCCGTACTAAGTTGGAGAAGGAAGAACAGTTCGAAAAGGGTCTTGAAATTATCAAGGAGCTTGGCATCAATGCGTTGGTAATCATCGGTGGTGATGACTCAAATACTAATGCTTGTGTATTGGCTGAGTACTATGCTGCTAAGAAGTGTGGCGTACAGGTAATCGGTTGCCCCAAGACTATCGACGGTGACTTGAAGAACGAGATGATTGAGACTTCATTCGGATTCGATACTGCGTGTAAGGTATATTCAGAGGTTATCGGTAACATCCAACGCGACTGTAACTCTTCACGCAAGTACTGGCACTTCATCAAGTTGATGGGTCGTTCAGCATCACACATTGCACTTGAGTGCGCACTTCAGACTCAGCCTAACATCTGCATTGTTTCTGAGGAAGTTGAGGCTAACAACATGTCTTTGGATGATGTAGTAACTTACATTGCTCAGGCTGTAGCCAACCGTGCTGCTAATGGTAACAACTTCGGTACTGTATTGATTCCCGAAGGTTTGATCGAGTTCATCCCTGCAATGAAGAAGTTGATTGCTGAATTGAACGACTTGTTGGCTGCTAACAATGAGTTTGCTATGATCAAGAAGAGCGCACAACGCGAGTGGGTTATCTCTAAGTTGTCTGAAGAGAATGCTGCTATCTATGCATCTTTGCCCGAAGGCGTTGCTCGTCAGTTGACTCTCGATCGTGACCCCCACGGTAACGTACAGGTTTCTTTGATTGATACAGAGAAGTTGCTCTCTGACATGGTTGCTGTGAAACTTGCTCAGTGGAAGGAAGAAGGTAAGTTCGTAGGTAAGTTTGCTGCTCAGCATCACTTCTTCGGTTACGAAGGACGTTGCGCTGCTCCCTCTAACTACGATGCTGACTACTGCTATGCACTTGGATACACTGCGTCTATGTTGATTGCCAATGGTAAGACTGGTTACATGTCAAGTGTACGTAATACTACTGCTCCTGCTGCAGAGTGGATTGCTGGTGGTGTGCCCATCACTATGATGATGAATATGGAACGTCGTCATGGCGAGATGAAGCCCGTTATCCAAAAGGCTCTTGTAAAGCTCGATGGCGCTCCCTTCAAGGCGTTTGCTGCTAAGCGCGACGAGTGGGCTTTGGAAACTGCTTATGTTTATCCCGGTCCTATCCAGTACTTTGGTCCTACTGAAGTTTGCGACCAACCTACTAAGACTTTGACTCTCGAACAGGCTAAGTAAATAATAAAGTTGACTTTATGTCAATGAATTCTTGAAGGCGCGGATTACTCGGATATCACGGATGATTTAAAAAAGAAATAATACTGTGTATTCCGTGTAATCCGCGCCTAAAATATATAATGAAGAAAACAACAATCAAACAAACACGCAAGAAACCTCAGGCTACTACTCGTAAGTCGCAAAAGTCTTCACCCCAAAAGAAAAAGGGTGTGAAGCGTGTACGTAAATGGAGTTGGCAAAACCTGAAGCAGCGTATTTGCTCCCTTTTTATGCGTGATGGAGAGTTGTCTCCATGGAGTATTTGGGGCGGTGTTTTGTTGGTTGGTATTACCTATATTATAATAGTATATTTTTTCTCTTTTCGTCCCTATCTTTGGCGTGAAGAGGTGCAGGAACTCTATTTCCTTCGTCCCTATGTGCATGGTATTGATGTCTCTCATCATCAAGGTGAGATTGATTGGGATAAGGTGTGTACTGCTACTTTTCGAGAGCGTCCCATCCATTTCGTATTTATGAAGGCTACCGAGGGAGGCGACTTTGTGGACGAGAATTTTCAACACAATTTTGCTACTGCTCGTGAAAAAGGGTTGGTATGCGGCGCCTACCATTTCTTTTTACCCGATGTCTCTGCCGAAGTTCAAGCCCGAAATTTTATCAGTCAAGTCACATTGCAGCCAGGTGATTTACCTCCTGTACTTGATATTGAAGTGATGGGAAAGGATGGGGCAGAACAACTTCAACAACGTGCTGCAGAGTGGCTTCGTATCGTGGAACATCACTATGGTGTAGCTCCCATTATTTATGCATCGTATAAGTTCAAGACCCGTTATCTCGACAATGAACCTTTTTCACACTATCCATGTTGGATAGCCCATTATTATGTGGAGGATTTGAAGTACGAGGGTGATTGGAATTTTTGGCAACACACCGATCGTGGTCGCCTTGATGGCATCGATGCTCGTGTGGATCTCAATATTTTCAATGGTAATTTGGAAGAACTGAAGATGTTGACTGTTCGCTGAAATGTTTGACCCATCATCAATTTATTTAGTTGAATTTTTGTTTTCGAACATATTATCCCTGCTTTTTGTCCTTTATAGTTTGGAAAACGTTCAACCTCTTTATTTTTTTTTATTGCTGTCCGGTAAACCATTATAATGCACTGTCCTTGCGTACTTTAAGAACGTACAAGCCCCCCTCATTCCTACTGACGGTTTCTTGTCACTGCGTTCATACGTGTTGTTGAGTGCATTGCACTAAAAATGATAAAGA
>JAFZDY010000026.1 GCA_017560945.1 Bacteroidaceae bacterium
AGTGGGGGAGAAAATAAGAAAAGGGAAGGGAGAAAAGAAAAAGAGAAGAAAAGGATATAGGGAGAAGGAAATAGAGAGGGCGAAAAAGAAAGCCTCCTAAGTAAAGAAAGGGGTAAACGAGGTGGGGTGCATTACTTCTATTCTTTTTTAGGAGGGAATGAGCATAGAATGAAAAAAAGTAGAACTATCGAGTTGCATAAACAGAGGTTTATAAGAGAATTGTGCATTTATATTGAAATTCTTTATTAAAAATTTGGCCAAGTAGAAAAGTTTATCTACCTTTGCACCCGCAAACAAAAAGGTGCCATAGCTCAGTTGGTAGAGCAAAGGACTGAAAATCCTTGTGTCCCCGGTTCGATTCCTGGTGGCACCACAAACCAAAAATCTGACAAAACGTTGTGACTGAAGAAGGTTGCAGCGTTTTTTTGTTTAAAAACAGGAGAAACAATAAAACATAAATTTTATTTTATGGCAACAAACGTAACTTTCAAGTATCAGCACCCCTTCCCCATTGAGAAGGATGATACACAGTATTATTTGCTGACCAAGGACTACGTGTCTGTCAGCGAGTTTGAAGGAACCCCCATCTTGAAGATTGAAAAAGAGGGACTGACCGCAATGGCTAATGCAGCTTTCCGCGATGTGTCATTTTTGCTTCGTCGCGAGCACAACGAGCAGGTGGCAAAGATTTTGACTGACCCCGAAGCCAGTGATAACGACAAGTATGTAGCCTTGACCTTCTTGCGTAATGCCGAGGTAGCTTGCAAGGGAAAGCTCCCCTTGTGCCAAGACACTGGTACTGCTATCATTCATGGCGAAAAAGGTCAACAAGTATGGACTGGTTATTGCGATGAAGAAGCATTATCATTGGGCGTATTCAAGACCTATACTGAGGAGAACTTGCGTTACTCACAAAATGCTCCATTGAATATGTACGACGAAGTTAACACCAAGTGTAACTTGCCTGCACAGATTGACTTGGAAGCAACAGAGGGCATGGAATACAAGTTCTTGTGTGTAACAAAGGGTGGTGGATCAGCCAATAAAACTTACCTTTTCCAAGAGACAAAGGCATTGTTAAATCCCGCTACACTTGTTCCTTTTTTAGTTGAAAAAATGAAGACATTAGGTACTGCCGCATGTCCCCCCTACCACATCGCATTTGTTATCGGAGGTACATCTGCAGAGAAGAACCTTTTAACTGTAAAATTGGCTTCAACTCACTATTACGACAACTTGCCCACAAGTGGCAACGAAGGCGGACGTGCTTTCCGCGACATCGAATTGGAAAAGCAAGTATTGGCTGAAGCACACAAGATTGGTCTTGGTGCACAATTCGGAGGAAAGTACTTTGCTCACGACGTACGCATCGTTCGCTTGCCTCGTCATGGAGCTTCTTGCCCCGTAGGTATGGGCGTAAGTTGTTCGGCTGACCGCAATATCAAATGCAAGATTAACAAAGATGGTATTTGGATTGAGAAACTCGACGATAATCCGAGCAGTCTTATCCCTGAAGAACTGCGTCAAGCAGGCGAAGGCGAAGCCGTACGCATCAACTTGAATCAACCTATGAGCGAAGTATTGAAAGAACTGAGCAAATACCCCGTATCTACTCGTCTTTCATTGAATGGCACTATCATCGTAGGTCGTGACATTGCTCATGCAAAATTGAAAGAACGCCTTGACCGTGGAGAAGAAATGCCTCAGTATATGAAGGATCACCCCATTTACTATGCAGGTCCTGCAAAGACTCCTGCAGGTATGGCTTGCGGTTCAATGGGCCCCACTACTGCTGGGCGTATGGACTCATACGTAGATTTGTTCCAAAGCCACGGAGGCGGTATGGTAATGCTTGCAAAAGGAAACCGTGCCCAATGCGTGACTGATGCTTGCAAGAAGCATGGCGGATTCTACCTTGGTTCAATTGGAGGACCTGCTGCTATCTTGGCTCAAAACAACATCAAGAGCATCGAATGCGTAGAATATCCTGAATTGGGTATGGAGGCTATTTGGAAAATTGAAGTAGAAGACTTCCCCGCTTTCATCCTTGTAGATGACAAGGGCAACGATTTCTTCAAGCAGATTAAGCCCACTTGCGGTTGCAAATAATTTTGCTTTAAAATAGAGAGGAGACATTCCTACCTATTCCTATACACGGACAACACGAATCACCCATGCATTCGATGTTGTCCGTGTTTTTCTTCATAAAACCCCTCTAATTTAAAACATTCGACAGTTCTTCTCTCCTACTCATAGACAATGAGAGAAAAAATAATTGCCTCAAGCTGTCAATAATCAAAAATAATTATCTAAATTTGCAACCTATAAGACACTAAAAAAACTATACTACATGAAAGAGAGAAAACTACTTTGTATATTATGCTTTTGTTTGATTGCATTCGTAGCAAAGGCACAAGTTCAAATATATGGATTTGCAACCAATGTAAACGATGAGACACAATCGGGTCTGGTAAAGTTCAGCAGCACTGACCCCAAAACAATGCAACGCATCAAACAGGTTGAAGAGTGGGCTACTGCTGGAGCATGGGGAGGTGATGCATATTACGCAATGCTCTCTTATGCAACCTATCCAAAGGGACTCTACACAATAGACATCGAAACTGGAGATGTAACACAAGTAGCAGACTATATGTACAACGAAAAAGTACGTGCTGCGATTGATATGAGTTATGATTTCGAGACGGGTATTATGTATATGATCACCGTATCTGATGAGAATCCCTCAACAACAGCATTTGGATTTGTGAATTTGACAACGGGTGAACAGACCTTCATCAACCGTGACATGAAACAGTACATTGTAGCGATGGCTGTCGATGGTAATGGTAGTGTGTATGGTATCAATAATGAAGGTTGGGTCACACGTATAGACAAAAAAACGGGTGTATGCTCTAACCGATACGATCTTGGTATAAAGCCTTGGCGTCGTCAATCAATGGAATTCGACCGAAAAACAGGTGATCTTTATTGGGCATGCTGCACTTCATCCAAAATGGGAATGCTAAAGAAACTAAACGTTAAAAGACGTACATGCGTGGATATGGGTTACATCGGAGGTTCAGCCGAAGAACAAGTGATGGGGCTCTACATCCCCTATAGTCCTTGCGCAGATGGAGCACCAGGTAAGGTTGAAAATCTAAAAGCCACTCCTGACGCTACAGGTTTGACAGCCATCACACTTACATGGAGAAACCCATCCTCCACATACAGCGGCGAAGCACTTGCAACTATTGATAGCATTGAAATCTACCGCGACAATAGTTTAGTTTATACACTTACCGAAATCCAACCAGGGACTGAATCTTCGTGGAGCGAACAACTAACATCTGGTGGCAGTTACACTTATAAATTACTCGTATACAATACAGAAGGCGCAGGCATTCCAGTGAGTATATCAGCCTTTGCAGGACATGACATTCCAGAAGAAGTCTTCATCACATCCGTTACTCGCGAAGGAAATAACGCAGTTAAACTCTCGTGGGAATCTTGCACCAAGGGCGTCAATGGTGGATTCCTAGACCTTGCGACTATCACTTATAGAGTAACACGTGTCAGTGATGACGTCGTCTTAGCGGAAGGATTAACCGATACTACATTTACAGATGACAGTATCACAGAATTAGGACGTTACCAATACGGCATTGAGGCTATCAACGCGGATGGAAAGAGTAATATGGCTATGACGGCTTACATTGTAAATGGTCCTGCACGCGACCTCCCCCTCGTAACGGACTTTACAAATGAGACCGAAAGTAAATTGTGGAGTATTGCCGATGCAGACGGTGATGGTACAACATTCTTCTGGCAATATAATCCAAATTTCAAGGATCAAGGATTTTTCTATTATCAGTGCGAATACACTCCATCCACCAATGCCAATGATTGGATTATTTCTCCCAAGTATAAGTTCGAGGCGGACAAGGCTTATAAAGCCATTGTCCACGTTCGCCCAGACGACATCTACAAAAATGAGATGATGGAAGTTTATCTCGTAAAAGATTACAATCTTGCCACAGCCATCAACTTGAGCGACACCATACGTGTGACGGGTGATGTGAACGAACTTGGGGGAACCATCTTAAGCCAATTCCGTATCAATATTGAGCCATTAACTGAAGCAGGTGAATATTCGCTTGCCATACGTTGTATATCTAATATGGAAGTTGCCTATTGGTTAGCCGTTGCTAAAGTGGAAGTGTCGGAGAACCAAGAAGGACATATTCGTGGTGATGTGTATGACGATGAATGGAATCCTGTAGAAGGCGTAATTGTCTCTCTTGAAGGTACAGAGTACAAGGCTGTTACCGATGCTCGCGGACAGTTTGAAATCAAGAATGTGTCCGAAGGAACTTATACAACGGTACAAACCAAAGTTGGATATTTTACTATTCCTCAAACTATAACTGTAAAAGGGTTGAAAACCGTAAACGTGGAATTGGATGTGAAGAAGCGTTGGGAATATACTTATGAGGGTAACGTAAAGGATGAATATGGGGAACCTCTTACCAATGCCACAATAAGCATTACAGGATACAATGAATATCAAACCATCACTGATGCAAACGGAAATTATCAGATTAATAGTATCTATGCTTTGACTGAGGAAGAAGAACCTTACACGATAAAAGTTCACAAAGATTTTTATCAAACAGTGTCCTTCAATTACGATTTCAGAGAAGTAAGTAGTAATAAAAAGACTAGCAACTTTGTGCTGAATGACGAGATTCTTCCACCAGCTTATGTTAGCATTCTCCTTGATATGACCACAAATGGAGAAGGTGAACATGCTCGAATCAGTTGGAGTAAGCCGGCAATAGAGTCGTTCGTAAAGTTGCATAGCGAGGAGGTTTCCTATACATTCGGTACCGAAGAGGGAGAAGAGGGGACACTCATTGGATTGGTTTGTCGTGAACCTATGTTGATTGATAGCCTCTATTGGTGGACATTCTGTGATTCGACATCGTTGAATGTCGTTATCCTCTCTTTGAATAAAAATGGACGTCTAACAGCAGAAGAACTTTACCGCGATGATGAAGCTCCCAATAATCCATACAATACGACGATGTATCGCTTGAAAGAATCTGTGTATGCTCCCAATGGATGCTTTATCGGCATTAGTGTGGACAAAGGTAACTTGTCATTATTAACAACCAGTAGCACTTCAGAATATCCCTTTGTAGAGGGGACCAATGCCTATATAGAAGACCTCGCTTCCGCGATACGATTGGAGTATGTGGAAGACCTCGGTGTAGATTATGAAGAGAACTATTATATGGGATATTTTGGACGCCGAGTGGCCAATGAGGAGGCTCCGCAGGTATCCTACCAAATAATCGCATTGAATGGTGAAACAGAACTTTACAGTGCTGTGGCAACAAACTTCCTGTACGAGGATTATGCTTGGAACAATTTAGGGAAAGGAGATTACAGATATGCTGTTGAAGCGATATATCGCAATGGAAGAAAGGCACAATTACTTTCCGATGTAATTACCAAATTAACACCTTCTATTGTATCCTCAATAGAAAAGAATCAGGTTGTACAACAAATGGGCCATAAGTTGCTTATTGATGCTGAATCCGTACAAGTCATATCCACAAATGGGCAGTGTGTAATAAGCGGAACTGATATAACCACTCTCAGTACAGAAGGATGGGCTGTCGGTCTCTATATCATCCGCACGTTAAACAATGGCCAATGGACATCACATAAAATTGCAATTAAATAACTGACATACAAAACATGAATAAATCATACCTTATAAGTAGTCTGCTACTATTGGCCACACTTGCTATTAAAGCGCAAGATACTCTTTTTGTCTGCAACTTTGAAAAAGGAATACCAGAGACATTCGCCACACATGATTGTGATGGACACGAACCCTCGCGTAGTATGAAACAGTACGGCCTTGAAGCAGGTAAAGCATGGAATGACTATGCTGAAAGTGAAAAGAACAAGGTTGCTGTAAGTGGGTCGTGGTACAAAGAGGTAGCACAATCCAATGACTGGTTGGTAACACCCGCCATTCATGTGACAGATGTACGTGCAATCCTTTCATGGCGTGCTTGTGCACTGGATGCAGCACACCCCGATGGATACGAAATTTATATTTCCGACAAGGGGAACCGTCCCGAAGACTTTACCAATGAACCTGTATTTACCATATCTGCCGAAAGCGCCACATGGAAGGAACATTTCCTCTCGTTAGAGGCTTACGCAGGCAAATACGTGTACGTGGCTTTTGTGAATAATAGTACCAATTGTAACTTATTGATGGTGGATGATATTACGGTACTGACTCGCGAACACACTTTTTTGTTTACGAATTTGACCCCCGAGGCTGTAACTACAGCAGGCAGCGTAAAAGTGAAAGGAACCATCACCTCTTCGGGCTTCCTACCCGTAGATGGCTACAAATTGGAACTGAAGCATGGAGGAGACACTTATTACATTGACAAAACTAACGAGAGCATTGCCCCCGATTCGCTTGTTACAATCGCATTTGACACAGACATACATGTAGATCTTAATACAACAGAGGACTATACACTTGTAATCAGCAGTATGGAGGGCTCTGACGTACAGACCATTCAAGGTAGCATTACCTGTTTCGAACGTACCGTACTCATTGAGGAGGGAACAGGAACATGGTGCATGTGGTGTCCGCGTGGACAGTATGGTCTTCAACAATTGCACCAGAAACGTCCTGGAGAATTTGTGGATATAGCTGTACACGTGAGTGACGAGATGATGGTGCCCGAGTATGCATTGGCACTTTATGCTCCCTTCTTCTCAATCAATGGACTTCCTTCATGCGTAATGGATCGTAATCCAATGCAAATAGGTGACCCTTACAATGGAGTGGAAGAGATGTTGGACAAAGCACGTGCTCAAGGTGCAATAGGACGATTTAAAAATGTGGAGGCTCAGACTAATACCCAAGGAAGAAACTTGTACATTAAAATGTCCTGTGAATTTGGCAAAGCCATTGAAGACGGAGAGTACAGTTTGGGATTTGTCATTGTAGAAGATAAAGTGACTGGCTATGCACAAGCCAATGGATATTCTGGCAGCAGCAGTGCGATGGGAGGTTTGGATTTATTGCCTGACCCCATACCTGCTGGTGAATATGTGTTTGCTAATGTAGCTCGTGTCATGCTTTCTGGTGCGGATAACGATAATCAAAGTTTGACTTTATCAGCTACTGCCAAACGTCATGTGAGCATAAGTACCAATTACAGATTTGATTTTCCTGAAAATATCAGAGAAAGCGATTGGGACAATCTAAAAGTTGTAGGTATGATTATTGACAACAAGACTGGAGAAGTGGTGAATGCGGCAGAAGGAGGATTTGAGGTTGCATATGGTATCGACGAAATGGAGGCATCTGCTCCTATCCGCTTACAAGCGAATGAAATTACATCCACCTCTCCTCTTCGTCAAGTAGAGGTTTGGAGCCTTAGCGGACAATTGCTTCATAAGGCGACTCCTGATACTTATCACTATTTACTTCCCACATTGAGAAGTGGACAGGCAAGCATTATCAGAGTAACAACTGATAAAGAAACGATGACATTCAAGCATATATGTAAATAAAAGTATAGAATTAAAATGAAAAAGATTTTATCCATATTAATTACGTTTCTGTGCACCCTCGGAATAAATGCACAAATTCCCCTTGGTGGCTCTACAGAAGAAAATCCTGTTGAAATCAAAGCGGGCGAATGCTACTTGTTACCCACTGATTTTATCAGCAACGCATTCTTCACCTTCCAGTCCGAGGCGGATGGAGTATTGTATTTGAACTTGTCAAAACCTTTGCGACTATTTGGAGAGAATGGGCCATTGCCGCTCTTTGGCACACAATGCATACAGGGTGTGCAGGCTGGAAAGAAATATTCTTACCATAGTACCTCCACTTGGGGAGATAGTATCACCATGACTGTCTCATTCGTAGAAGGAAAACCTTACCTGCCCGTTGGTCTGTCTTCTTGTTCTTTGACGGACGGGGATACATACCGAACAACCCAACACGATGGAGAAATAACTTTCAGTTTCAACATTCCCATAAATGCAGCTGCAGTAAAGGCTGATTTAATTCTCGAGGATGGAAGCACCATTAATATTAACAGTTATCGGACAAGCGAGGACTACAATACTCAAGGAACCAACTACGTATTATTGTTTGCAGAAACTTATAAGGATTTGTTGGAAAAAGAACTGTTGAAGGCCGGTGATTCCTTTACAATTTCATTGAGCAACATAGTGTCATCTGCCCATGCAGAAAACAAGTATGACGGTTCTATTCTCCTACATTTGAAGGCTTCAGGCAAGGCTATAAAATTGGAGAATGTTAGCAATCAAGAAAAACTGCAGAGTTATTATATGCCCGGAGATGAAGCCGGCCTCATTACACTGACCTTTACAGGACCCGTCACATGTACTGCAGAAAGTGCCATCATGTCCTATGGTGACAGGGAAGCAGGGACATGGACAGAAATTAAAGTTCCTTATACAGTTAATGAAAATACAATCACATGGAATGTGCAAGGAATACATTTGACAAGTGTCCCTACTGATGACGAAGGAATACGTTATGTCAATATTCGATTAAGCGGAATTTGTGATGAAGAGGGTTCCCCCATCGAAAGTAATGCAGATGGTACTATAGGTACTATTTTGTTTTCATACATAGTAGAGACAATGGAAATCGACATCTATCCTGATTTCCTACCTGCAGCTGGAAGCAACATTGACAAAACTGATGAAATAGAAATATGGATTTCAGCAGGTAAATACATTACTTTTGAAAATGCTAAAATTACCTACTTGAAAGATGGACAAACCGTCACTGAAACCATTCCTGCCACTCAATTACGACAGGAAGATGATCCATATTCCGATATAGACCTTTTGGTATATGTTCCTGTTGCCTCTTATGAGTTTGAAGAAGGAACAGTAATCGTGGAACTCACCAATGTATTGGCTGCGAATGGAACATCACCCGAAATAAAGGTAACCTATAAATCCGAAGGAGGACGTGTAAGTCACATTGAAGGAATTGCAGAGGCATCTGACAAAGTTGTAAATACATGGCAATTGAACGGAATGTCCACGCCTACATTAAAAATGTTACAACACGGTATCTATTTACAAAAGACAGAAGACGGAAAAGTTCGTAAAATCCTTATTAAGGAGTAAGACATCGTACAATATCCAAGACATCCATACGTTTGTATACAAAGGATGAGACGTTCATTATTCATATTGATAGGCTTACTTGTGTGCAGTATGGGTGTTGCACAGAAGCGAAAAGTGCAGAACCGCCCGTATATTGACCAACGCCTTCTGCACTATGGCTTCTTTGTGGGTTTACACACACAGGATTTGGAATTTAATAACAATGGTTTAATTACAGAGGAGGGTGAGACTTGGTTTGCAGATGTAGCAGATTACAGTCCAGGATTCAGTGTGGGTGTTTTAGCTGAAGCATACATGACTTCCAACGTATCTGTCCGCTTAATACCTTCACTCTATTTCGGCCAAAAAAACATAATTTTCTACGAGCAGCAGACACACAAGGAGTACCATCAAGTAATGAAGTCAACCTTATTGGCTGTCCCTCTTAATATGAAATTCAGTGCACCACGCTTTAACAATCATCGTCCTTTTGTTGTAGCAGGTGTAAACCCTACACTTTCGCTCTCTAACAAAGACCGCAAAGCATTGCTATTAAAGGAATGGGATTGCTATATGGAGGTTGGACTGGGATGTGACTTTTATCTTCCTTTTTTCAAGTTGATTCCTGAACTGAAGTTTTGTTTTGGCCTGCGTGATATTTTGGAAAAGAATCGCCCTGACCTTATAGATAAGAGCCTATTAAAGTATACTCAATTAATAGATTCCGCTACAGATAAGATGGTGATGCTTACCTTTTACTTTGAATAATCAAGCAATTCCAGAAGCTATCATCATTAAGGATCTTATCGATTAAAATAAGTTCTTAAATTATTGCTGTCCGGTAAACCATTATAATGCACTGTCCTTGCGTACTTTAAGAACGTACAAGCCCCCCTCATTCCTACTGACGGTTTCTTGTCACTGCGTTCATACGTGTTGTTGAGTTCATTGCACTAAAAATGATAAAGATAACATGAACTTATAGGGGAATAAATCAACGGAGGTTTTTATCGGA
>JAFZDY010000027.1 GCA_017560945.1 Bacteroidaceae bacterium
CCATGCAAGCATTCAGCATCGACTGGGTAAAGTGGGACCCCAAGGAGGATGAAAAGAAAAAGGACGACTCCACCAACGAACCTGAGCCCGAAGAACCGGACAATGGCGGTGGCAGTGGCACTGGGGGAAATCCGTTGTAAAGAGGAGAAGGACCCCATCCCAACGACCCCAACCGGACCCTCCCCCTGCCCCTCCGCAAGGGAGGGGAGTGAAATGTCTTTCTTATATTTTGTAGGAGTATCTACTCCTTCCCCTTGGGGAAGGTAAGGGATGGGGTCCGCTTCTTCTTTGAATCTTGATTCCCTAAAAAGTCCGCAATGAAAATTCGTTTAATCATTCATCCTTAATACTTTACATGTTAATGGATGTTAATTTAAAAATAACATGGGCAAATATTTGCAAACCACCCCTTCCGTGTTGTATCTTTGCAACACAAATAAACAAAGTGAATATATGAAATTAAGAATGATTATTAGACCCTGTTTTTGGGCTATATTGACGATGGTTGCATTTGTAGCATGCAACAATGACGAAGAAATGAGTGCAGATGAGATAAAGAATATTTTGGGAAAATCTAATATCTCGGATGCAAAGTATATCTATATTCGTCAAGCTTCTGCTACCAGAACTGAAGGAGTTGAGATTGACCCCAAAGACCAGATAGGTGCATGGAAAGTAGACAAGGATGGCAACGAGACTAAGGTGAGAATATACGACACCAAAGGTAAGGAGTTGGACACATATATTGAGAATATTGAAAAATGTGGCGACAACTACATACGAATGTACCTGAGAATAGGGGTTGGAAAACCTGCTATTGAAGGTGTAAACATGATTATCCTGGTGGATAAGATTACCAATAAGATATATGATTGCCCTATGTACTTGTGGGGTGAGGCAATTCCAGCTGATGAGTATTCGAAGGGGATTCTATATTACTCTGCAGCTGGATTGCGTAAAGCAACAGTTACACCCACAGAAATTGTAGAAGAGTTGTTGACATTGTACGAGGATGCAGTGGGCGGTTTCTTTATTTCCAAGGGTGAAGTGGCGTATTTTAATGATTCATTTTATAATCCTTATTATGGTGGAGGAGAAATTATGATGCCAAGCAAGCGCCGTTACCCTGTAAAGGATGATTATGTATTCATGACAGGAAATAGAGATCTCCTCTCAATCAAAAAGCCCGAAGAGGACATGAGCGTTCCTCCTTATTTACCTGATTCATTGAGAGATTATAAATTCGAATTGTACCATTGGGAAATGGTGTCGGATACGCAGATGGAACGAGTAAAGGTTGGTAATTTCCCTGGCGAACCCAACTGGTTCTTACCGATGAACAAACTGAATGGTAAAGCAGTGGCATTTTGCAGAAACAACCACAATGGTTCTTACTACATTTGCGAAGTGGACAAAGAATCGATTGTCATCAAGAAATCGTACACTACTGATGATGAAAAAGCAATGTTTGACAAATATTTGGAGTCGATAAGTAGTCCGATTTATAATTTCTATGTCAAACTTTCATTGGGTGATTGCAACTATTGCTTGAATGACAACTTTATCATGAATTTTGATGCGAATACGTACGAAATCACAGAGGCAGAATTTGTCATTCCTGAAGATGAATATAAAGTAAGAACTAAGGAGATTGACTCTTCTACCGGTAAGGTTGTATTCAAAGCCATTCGCTACATTGACAGTGCCAATGTATTAGGGGAAGTAGATAAAAATGGTGTAGTCAAAATCGTCAGTGTAACTCATCCTCAATATCAGATTACAACATATTGTGCGTTGAATTAAAACTGAATTCTGTAAAATAAAATACTAAAAGGGAGGGCGTATCAAAACGATGCACCCTCTTTCTTTTATCATCACTATGGATTTTCACCTCCTCGCTTAACGCCTTTCTGTTTAAGGTCGGGGAAACCATCCGTCGCATTAACCCATGCGGGTGATGACTATTGGCTATGGCTATAACAATAACAATTGCGATTTCCTTCAACCTTTGACCTAAAAAAAATGAAACGAGAAATTTGGAAAATTGTGATTTAGACACTCATCACCATCCTTACGGCGATTGGAACAAGCATTGGGGTGACAAGTTGCATGTAGGTTAATTTTGGAATGGATTACTTGGTGAGAAATAAGTGAAAAATCAAATAATTCATTTTCTTTTTTTGATGGAGAATCTGTTTTCTGCAAAATAAACTATATATTTGCAAAAAAATTAACCATATCAAGTAAAATATAATCATGAATAGAAAACACTCTATTTTTGCCAATGCGGCTAAGACGATGGCTATGATTTGGCGTGTAGGAATCCTTGGTATAGCCATGTGTGCTGTGCCCCTGGTTGGATGTAGTGAGTTGGAAACGTTGCTTAACGGGGAGGAGGATGAGGAAGAGGAGGTTATCGAAAATCCATTTAAAGAGTATGACGACTCTCCCGAAGCCATGATTCTGAAATGGAAGACACAACCTGCTGAGGGACTTTACGGCTCGGGCGAGATGGATGACCCTTATTTGATACGCAATGCATCGGAATTCCGCTACTTTATCAATGCAGTGAGCGATGGTTCGTTGGAAACTACGAATAAGAATTTCCGCTTGATGAACGACATCACGGTGGACGATCAGTATCAATGGTATCCGATTGGTGGCCCACAAACATTCAAAGTATCAGTACACCCTAATGATTGTCATACGTTTTATGGACGTTTTGACGGAAACGGATATAGCATCAAGGGAGAGTTGAACTTACAACCCCTATGGGTTGAAGGAGACAGACTCACGGGGCATTTTGGACTGTTTTACCATATTGGTGGCGCTAATTCCGATTATATCATAAAGGATTTGACCATTGATGCCGATGTGAATATCGTTGGTGGATCTGTAAGTAATAGTGAGACATTGAGTAGAGCAAGTACAAAGGCGATGATTGGTGTGTTGGCCAGTAGGACCAGTGGATATCCGATTTTCCGAAATTGTCACATTTTCAGTAAAGTAAAGATGAAATTTGACTGGAGAGTGAATGCAATGATGTTGGGCGGATTCTTTTCTGTCACAGGATGGAGTGAGTTTCACGATTGCTCATTCAATGGTAGATTAGGCTTGGATGGCCGTGTAGCTGCTTCGGGTATAAAAATAGGAGGCATAGTTGCTGAGGTTTACGAACGAATAGTGTTTGAGAACTGCGTAAACAATGCCGACATCAATGCTAACGATGCTACATGTGAAAGCATCTGGATAGGTGGCATCTGTGGTGACTATGGAGGTCAACGTTTCGGAGGTGAAAACCTGACGTTCTTAAATTGTAAAAATACAGGCAACATCAGTTCCAACAAGCTGACAATGCAGCTTCCCGGGGTAGGTTATCATGTGGGCGGTATCGTGGGACACATGAATTCGTCATTCAGTTATACTGAAGGTGGCCGAATTTTTTCCGATTGTGAAAACACGGGTGACATCACCTTCGGAGAAATTCTGCGTGGTGACGACACACCTGATGAAGAGTCAAACCCTTACTTCTGCATGGGTGGTATTGTCGGACAGAATCTCAATGGAGTTGCATTGGAGCGCTGTGTAAACACTGGAAACATTACTGCCGGAAGCACTGATTTTGGCCCTTATGTAGTATCATGTACTGGAGGTATAGGAGGTTATATGAACACAGAGGGTCTTACCCAATGCAGTAGTACGGGTGATATCAAGGGTATGCAATTTGATGAAAGTGTAATGTATGACGATTATTATTATGATGAAGGCACAGCTAATGGTACCGCTTCGTATGTAGGCGGACTTGTGGGCAGCTATGGTTCTTCATTAATATGTTCATGCTATACATCGGGTAACATACAATCTTCAATGTATGCAGACAAACAGTACTTAGGTGCACTTCTGGGGTATGGAGGAATATATGCTCCCTTTATCGGTAGTTGTTGCTCATCGGATGCAAGCATTGATGGTAAGCCCTTGTCTTATATTGAATCTGCTACAGGTTCTGCAATAAGTAGTTATATCGGTAATTCTAAATTCTTTTCTGAAGAGGATTATTACTTTCAATGTAATAAACATTAATACAAATCGAGGTGAGTTATAATTGTGTTTTTAAGTTTTGAAGATTCAATTCTTTTAGAGGGAGATGGATATTTATTTTTAGAAGTGTAGGAGGCAGGAGTGTAGGAACATCACTCCTATACTCCTGTACTCCATTACTTCTTCACTCATAGTCACTAGTCACTTGAAATCACCCCAACAACTCCTGGGGTACTTGGTGGAGTGTATCGGGTTTGCCTACGTCGATGAGTTGAAGGTCGCTCTTGGGAACTCCTATGATGGGTACTTGGTTGGCAATGGAGAGGTAGAAATCGATGATGGAAAAGCGGGTGGGCCATGCCTCCATAAGGGGTAGGAGCGAAGGACTGAAAAGGTGGATTCCTGCAAAGGCATACATGCGACAATCCTCGACACGCAGGTTGGGGTAGGGCGACTTCACTTCGCCTGTCTGAACAGAATGACACCTGTACAAGCACGATAGAATGAAGGGAAAAATACAGAAAAAATGGATAAGCTTTAGAGAAATAGTCATCAAAGGAATGCGGATTTAAGAAAATGTCATAGATTTGCATCCCCGACAAAGAATGTTCTGCTCATGACAGAACAAGAATAGGCAAAGAGGGACACTTCTTCGTTCTTCTCTTGCTTGTTGAAAATAAAATGGAGTAAACCTATTTCATGACTAAGTTAAAAACAGGTCAACGTGAATTAAAAATAAAGTTTAACTCAGTCAACCTCGACTATAAAGGGCTCAAAGTAGTCAACGGGAATCGTTAACATACAGCCACAGCATTCATAGAATGCATAGTCACCAATATATATTACCTCGGCCTGAATGGTATCAGGCGAGGTGAGGTTATACCAAATGTTATCAATCTGCACATTGGTTTGTGCACTCACCAGCATAGGCAACAGAGCGACAAGGAGAAAAAAATAGATGTTTCTTCATACCTGTACGTAAAGTTCAAAATGCGGGCGTAGGGATGTGGAGTTACTTCGTTGCTTTCTTGTGACCGGCTGTACCTTTATATATAAGGAAAGCGAGGATGAGGACTACGACAATGACAATAACAAGACCAATCTCGTGGCTATACTCGTTGACCTTCGCAAGGAGTTGTTCCTCTGTCTCGATGCCTGGCACTTTAGAGAGGTAGTGACCGATGGCGGCAAGTACTATGTTCCAAATGCCTGCTCCCAATGTGGTGAAAAGGATGAAGGTGCTGAGTTTCATGCGAGCAAGACCAGCAGGAATGGAGATGAGCTGACGAACTACAGTGGTGAGTCGGCCTATGAAGGTGGCAATGGCTCCGTGCTTTTCGAAGAATTCTTCGGCGTGCTGTACCTTAGTTTCATCGATGAGACACATGTGTCCGAAGCGACTGTTTGCAAACTTATAGACTATGGGACGACCGAGCCACTTGGCAAGGAAGTAGTTGATGAGTGCTCCCACATTGGCTCCGATGGTAGCAAAGAGGACTACCAGGTAGATGTTGAGTTCGCCATTGCCTGCGGATGCTTTCCATGCGGCGGGAGGAACTACTACTTCAGAGGGAAAGGGAATGAATGAACTTTCGATGGTCATCAAAAGGGTAATTGTCCAATAATTGAGGTGGTCGAGACACCATTGGATGAATGCGACTGATTCCATTTCGTGTTTGTTTAGTGTTTATGTTTCTGGGTGATTATCTTACTTCATTCTCCTGAGTAGTTCTGACAAGCCTTCGTCATTGGGGTCTATCTTGAATGCTCGATGATAATACTCTGCCGCACGCTTCATGTCGCCTGTCTCGATGTATGAGAGTGCGAGGTTGAAACATGTAGAGAAGGAGTAGATAGAAAGGTCGCCATATACGGTATAGGCGTAGGTCAAGTGGGGGATGGCATCCTGATAGAGTTCGAGAGCTGTCTCCATCACTCCACAAGTGTAACTGGCAAGAGCTTTGTCATAACCGCGTGCAAGACAGGTGCGGTATATTTCGAGGGCCTTTCCCTCGTTACCCAATAGGGCGAATGAGTGTCCTTTGGAAAAGAGTGCATCAAGGTTTTCGGGCTCAATGGCAAGTGCATAATCGAGGGCATCTATGGCTTCTCCAAATCGCTCCATCTGATTATAAACATTGCCAAGATTCAACCAATTACTCACTTCGAAGGGTTCTTCGTCCAACATATGATTGAGTTCAACTACTGCCTCTTCCAATCGTCCTGCATTGCGCAGGCATTCAGCCGCAAGGCTACGCACAATCATGGTTGTACGTGGTTTCCATTGCTCGCGTTGAGCCTTTTCCAATGTAGCAAGTGCCAATGAGGTAGCTTCGTGAAAGTAGTTGTAATCAAGGTGTAACTCTATGATGTCTTGCACAGTCAAGGCATACTCCTTGTGTGATGTTTCGTTCTCCAACAGGGAACTGACAAGAAGGGTTTGGGCTTCGGCTTGACGCTCTTCAGTAAGCATCAGTTCGGCATACAGGAATGTGACTTCGCGGTCTGACTGGTCGGGAATGGAGTTGGCTACCTGATACGCCGTTTTCAAGTCGCCTCGTAGCATATAAGTACGTGCCCGAAACACCATAGGGTCGGTACTACCTGGATGCATAGCCAAGGCATAGTCGATAACCCGTTCGGCATCCTTCTCGCGATTGCGTGTGGCATAGTACTCGGCAATGTCGGTCAGTTGCTCAGGGTCGAAGTAAGCCCGTTCACCGCGCATGGTCATTGCCTCGTATCGTGCGAGGGTATCCTTGAATTCGGGTTGCTCAAAATAGGCGCTATAGTCTTTTTCTGTCATCTATCAATCGGAAGACAATGTACAAAGTGACGAGCCACATACGGCCAATGAACCTTGATGACTCGTCACTTGTGTATCCTGTTGTTAATGTTGTTCTTGTTTATTTCTTACTCCACGTATCCTTGAGTCCTACAGTACGGTTGAACACCAAGTGGTCGGGGGTTGAATCCTTGTCGACATTGAAGTATCCGATACGTTGGAATTGCAGGTAGTCGAGCGGCTTGGCTTCGGCCAGGAACTTCTCCACGTAACATCCAGTGAGCACCTTCAATGAGTTGGGATTTATCATCTCCTTCATAGCTTCCAATGCATCGCAATTCTTGGCTTCGCGGATAGCAGCCAATTCATCACGAGGATTTTCGGCTGTCCACAAGCGGTCGTAGAGACGTACTTCGGCTTCGAGGCAATGTGCGCAACTTACCCAGTGGAGAGTCTTTCCCTTGATTTTGCGGTCAGCACCAGGCATACCGCTACGAGTCTCGGGGTCATAGGTACAATAGATGGTGGTTACACGTCCATCTGCATCCTTGTCACAAGGGTGATTCTCGTCGCACTTGATGATATATGCATTCTTCAAACGGACTTCCTTACCTGGAGCCAGACGCATGAACTTCTTCTCGGCAACCTCCATGAAGTCGTCACGCTCAATCCAAAGTTCGCGGCTGAACTCAACGGGATGTGTACCTTCTGCTTCGTTCTCGGGATTGTTCACAGCTGTAAGCATCTCTACCTTATCCTCGGGATAGTTGGTTATAACGAGTCTTACAGGGTCGAGCACTGCACTCACACGTGTAGCACGTTGGTTGAGGTCATCGCGTACGGCACTCTCAAGCAAAGCAAAGTCGTTGAGAGCATCGTAAGTGGTGTATCCAATCTTGTCGACAAACTTGCGGATACTTTCGGGAGAATATCCACGACGACGAAAGCCACAAAGAGTCGGCATACGGGGGTCATCCCAACCATTTACAAGTCCTTCCTTCACAAGGATAAGCAGATTGCGCTTGCTCATAAGGGTATAGTTGAGATTGAGCTTGTTGAATTCATACTGACGAGGGCGATTGTCATCCAAGTCCTCACCATTCTTCACCCAATCGACAAAGAGGTCATACAACGGACGATGGGGAACAAATTCCAAGGTGCAAAGTGAGTGTGTAACTCCTTCAAAGTAGTCGCTCTGTCCGTGTGCAAAGTCATACATAGGATATGCCTTCCATGTAGTACCAGTGCGATGGTGAGGATGATTTACTACACGATAGATGATGGGGTCGCGGAAGTGCATATTGGGGCTTGCCATGTCAATTTTTGCACGCAATACCATGCGTCCTTCCTCAATTTCACCTGTATTCATCTTCTCGAAAAGAGTCAAACTCTCCTCAATGGGACGGTCACGATAGGGGCTATTTGTACCAGGAACAGTGGGAGAGCCCTTTTGCTGAGCAATCTCCTCGGCCGACTGTTCATCGATGTAAGCCTTTCCTTCCTTGATGAGTTGCACAGCAAAGTCCCACAACTGCTGGAAGTAGTCACTTGCATAGTATTCATTTCCCCATTGGAAGCCCAGCCATTGGATGTCTTCCTTAATAGCCTCTACGTACTCGGTGTCTTCCTTTGTAGGGTTGGTGTCATCGAAACGCAGGTTGCACACTCCACCATAGTTGGCAGCCGCACCAAAGTCCATACAGATGGCCTTTGCGTGTCCAATGTGCAAGTATCCATTCGGTTCGGGCGGGAAGCGTGTCTGTACACGTCCTCCGTTCTTACCCTCTTTCAAATCTTTCTCGATGGCCTGTTCAATGAAGTTCAGGCTCTTTTTTTCCGTACTTTCGGTTGAGATGTTTTCTACCATATTGTTTAATGTTATTTTTTCAATTTCTTTTTGAAGCTGCAAAAATAGTATTTTTTTGCCGATAAACCTTATGTAAGGAGAACTTTATTTTATAAATAGGTTCTCATGCGCGTGGAATACGCTAAACAAGTACATTAAATTATAATCACAATTTGTAAGGAAGTATTCATAAATGTGTTATATAACATATTTAGCACATTTTGTCACCATTTTAAAATAGCTTAATTTTGCATGTGAAATCCTAAAACAATCTTTTTACCTTAAAAAATTAGTACCAAGTAGAAATACTTTTCGAGAGGTCTCACAGCGATTGTGAGGTCTCTCTCTTTCTTTTTAGTAAGTTACCAACCACAGGTATATCGACAGAAAAAGGGTTGAAATGTATTTTTTAATGTAAAAACTCACCCATAAAAAATTAAAAAACTCTAACGACCACCTGTTTTCATTGCAACAAAAAATAATAGATTGTACTTTTGTATCACTTTTCGAGAAAAAACCATCACAATACTATTTAGAAAAAGATGAGAAAACAGTTGTTACTACCCATTTGTTTCGCATTGCTACTGCCTTCGTGCGCATCCTATCGCGTAGAAGGTACAACCAATGTACGCACACTGAATGGGCAACATCTCTATCTGAAAGTACCTTATCAAGGGGGAATCCTCGACCTCGACTCGTGCGAAGTGATACATGGTGCCTTCCAAATGGGAGGTGAACTGGATTCGGTAGTGTTGGGTGAGTTATACTTAGGCAGTGAAAGTCTGATGCCTATTGTAGTAGAAAAAGGTAAAATCAATATTTCCATAGAAAACTCGGGCTTAGAGGCAAGCGGCACTCCCTTGAACGAGCGTCTGTATGGATTCATCCGAGAGAAGAATCTGCTCGAAGAGCGCCTTTCGGATATTCACCACAAGCAGATGCAACAGATAATGGATGGAGTATCGGCCGACGAAGCCGAACGACAAGCAGAGATGGAAAGCGAAGCATTGGTTGAGGAGATGAATCAATTGATTGCCAACTTTGTGACAAGTAATTTCGACAATCCATTGGCCGTACAGATATTCTCAATATATTGTATGAGTTTTCCTCAACCGACTATAAATAAGACAATTCAAGAAATCTTAGATAAAGCACCGACCTCCTTTAAAGAAGATGCTTTTGTAAAAGAATATCTCCAACACATTGAAGAAAACAAGTAGAAAACAAGGAGAGGAGAATCGCACAAGATATTAGAGAGAAAGAAGGGTAGAAGAGATAACAATTGTCAAAAGAGAGTAAGTGTACGCAGACAAACATCTTTTCTATAAAAAAAGAAAGTCGGAAGTGAAGAGTAAATCGTGCTCCTACACTTCCGACTTTTTTACCCTACCTACAAAAACGTTCTTGCAGATAGGGAAAAAACATTATTGCAATGTACCGTTATTAGCGGCTTCAATCATTTCCTTTGAAGCATAGAGATAAATCTCTACACGACGATTTTCAGCAGCACTCTTAGAATCGTCATACTCCTGATAGTCCTTACCTTCAACGGTTACCAACTGGTCAGCAGCTACGCCCAATCCCTTCAAGAAGTTCTGTACAGACTCAGCACGTTGCTTAGAAACGCGTTGGTTAACTTCCAAAGTACCACTCTTATCTGTGTGTCCGAAGATGGCAACATCCATATCAGTGTTGCTCTTCAAAATAGCAGAGAACTCAGTCAAAGAAGTGCGAGCAGCAGCCTTCAAAGTGCTTGAGTTGAGGTCAAAGAGGATACCGCTATCAAATGTAACCTTCACTGCTTGCAAACCATTAGCATCCTGAACGCTTTCAACCTGAGCAGCAGCAATAGCCTCGGCCTCGGCCTTAGCCTTATCCATCTTCTTACCAATAAGAACACCAGTAGTAGTACCAACAGTAGTACCAATAGCAGCACCAATAGCAGCACCCTTAGCCTTATCGCTCTTACCGCTAACCAAAAGGCCTACAGCCGCACCAATAGCAGCACCTGAACCACCACCAATCAAACCACCTTTTGCAGTGTTGCTCATACCGCAACTACCCAACATGAGAGCAACGCTCATGAACAGGGCCATGAATTTCATCTTTTTCATATTTCCTAAATTTTGTTTTAAAATAGTTTATTTAGATATTTGGGTGCAAATATATAAAAATGTTTCAATCAAAGTAACATTTTTCCAATAGAAAATATCAAATTGTCGACTAAAAACTTTTTTCGCAATATTAAATAGGTAAGTAATCAGTTTTTTTAGTAATTTTGCACTTTGTTAGTAAGCCCGCATAGCGACACACACTGAAGACATATGGCAAACGAATGTGCCACGAACGAAAAACCTTCGGAGTACTCGCAAGCAACGTGGCTGATGATATAAAACAGGAAAAGAGAAAAAACAATCATATAATATAGAAGAGACAAGAAGTATTTATGGCAAAAGAATTGAAAGAGCTCACCAAGCGGAGCGAAAATTACAGCCAATGGTACAACGACTTGGTAGTGAAAGCTGACCTTGCCGAGCAGAGTGCCGTGCGCGGATGTATGGTGATTAAACCTTACGGATATGCTATTTGGGAAAAGATGCAACGTCAGTTGGACGATATGTTCAAGGAGACAGGTCACGTGAATGCGTATTTCCCCTTGCTTATCCCAAAATCATATTTGAGCCGCGAAGCCGACCACGTAGAAGGGTTTGCTAAGGAATGCGCCGTGGTGACTCACTACCGATTGAAAAATGCTCCTGATGGAAGTGGAGTAGTGGTGGACCCCGCCGCTCGTTTGGAAGAAGAGTTGATCATCCGTCCCACATCAGAAACCATCATCTGGAGTACATATAAGAACTGGATTCAGTCATACCGCGACCTGCCTATCCTATGCAACCAGTGGGCAAACGTAATGCGTTGGGAAATGCGTACTCGCCTTTTCCTTCGTACCGCAGAGTTCCTTTGGCAAGAAGGACACACCGCACATGCCACTCGTGAAGAGGCTGAAGAGGAGGCACAGAAGATGCTTCACGTCTATGGCGACTTTGCAGAGAAATACATGGCTGTACCTGTGGTGAAGGGTGTTAAGAGCGCCAACGAGCGTTTTGCAGGAGCTCTTGACACATACACTATCGAAGCTTTGATGCAGGACGGTAAGGCACTTCAGAGTGGTACTTCACATTTCCTTGGACAGAACTTTGCCAAGGCTTTCGATGTACAATTCGTTGACAAAGAAAACCAATTGCAATACGTGTGGGCAACCTCATGGGGTGTTTCTACTCGTTTGATGGGTGCGCTCATCATGACTCACTCCGATGACAATGGTCTTGTACTTCCTCCGAAACTCGCCCCCATACAGGTAGTCATCGTACCCATTTATAAGAATGAAGAACAACTCAATGCCCTCAACGAAAAGTTAGGTACTATTGCAAACAATTTGAAGGCTATGGGCATCAGCGTGAAGTACGACAACGCTGATAACAAGCGCCCAGGATTCAAGTTTGCCGAATACGAATTGAAGGGTGTACCTGTACGATTGGTAATGGGTGGCCGCGACTTGGAAAACAACACCATGGAGGTTATGCGTCGCGACACATTGGAAAAGCAAACTGTTACTTGCGAAGGCATCGAAGAGTATGTAAAGAACTTGCTCGACGAAATCCAAGCAAACATTTTCCAAAAGGCTCTCAACTATCGCGAAGCTAATACTACCAAGGTGGATACTTACGACGAGTTCAAGGAGCAAATCGAGAAGGGTGGCTTCATTCTTGCACACTGGGATGGTACTCCTGAAACAGAAGAGCGCATCAAGGAAGACACCAAGGCTACTATTCGATGCATCCCCTTCGAGGCTGATGAAGAGAGCCTCACACCAGGTGTATGTATGGTAACAGGCAAACCCAGTGCTCGTCGTGTATTGTTCGCAAGAGCATACTAAAAATCATTCCATCGAATACTC
The DNA here is from genome assembly GCA_017560945.1 of Bacteroidaceae bacterium. Taxonomy (GTDB): domain Bacteria; phylum Bacteroidota; class Bacteroidia; order Bacteroidales; family Bacteroidaceae; genus Phocaeicola_A. Next base: position 12,628 of record JAFZDY010000027.1, read on the forward strand.
CAAACGACGTTTAAGTATTTGACAAATAAAAAGAGTGAAGAATCCTATAATCAATGCATTAAGGTTCTTCACTCTTCTTTTTATTCCTTATAATTTAGCCTGTCTTTTTTCTTAGAACTTGCTTCTCTTTATTGCAAATTCTCTTTTCTATTCTTATCTATTTTCAATTATAACTTTATAGTAAGGGAGGGGATGAGTAGAGGGAGCACACGCGCACACCACATTAGTGTATGTATTAGTCTATTCGAGAATATTTTTCACTCAAAAGGCTCTTCTCATTTACTTCTTCTTCAAGCGGAAGAAGTCACGCCAATTGTCAAACTCGCGTTTATAAATAAGACCTATACCTTGAGTGGTAAATGTCTGCTTGGCAAAGTATCGGTCGTTGGTCAAACTATAACCTTTTGCACGGAAGTTAGGAGTGAAGAGGTATTGCACATCGAAGTCACCCACAAAGTTACTATTGCGCATTTGATTCTCACGATAGCCAAAGTTTCCGTTAATAATCAGTCGGTTGTTCAGCATACTTCCACTGAGAATACCTTCCACTTCCAAGTCACTCCAACCCTCTTGGCCAGTAGACAGGGTACTCGAGAAGTTCCAGTTATTCATATTCAATGCTTGCGAAAGCAAGTTATTGAGTTGTCCGCTCAAGGTCGAACTAAGGATAGAGGTCAAAGCATTGCTCGATTGTTGTCCCTCTATAGTTCCATAGTCAAATGTGTAAAATTTACCTACTCCAAGTAGATACACTATCTGTGTACGCATCTGTTCATCAGTACTAATGGCCGAGCGTACAAGTTGTCGTTCTTCCTCGTTGATGGTAGGCAACTCCAAGTCAAAGTTAAGGGTGGGAGCATCCAACTTACCGCTCATATTGATGATACAGTTCACCTTCACCGTGTTTTGGTTAAAACTTGCCTCAGGCACAAGGTCGGAGAGCGAAGCCGAGTTAACTGTATGCACGGCCTTTATGTCAAGTTCAGTCTCTCCACCATTTCCTGTAAATATCACCTCACTTCCCTGTTGTAGCAGGAAGTCCTTACGAATTAGGTCTTGAATAGACATCTTGTATTGTCCACTTTCAACCACATAGTTACCGCGTAGGGTAGTGCTTTCGTTGGTGTAATTCACTTGTATACTTCCTGCGCCATTAGCCGTTATATGGTCACCCGAACGCATATCCATAATCACACGCACGTTAGCATCGGGTGTAGCATCTATATTGGCGTTAATGAATACCTGTAGGGGATTTCCATCTACATATTCCTTCTCATTTTCATGTTGGAAAAGTCGCAGGTTATCCACCACCACACGGTTCGGTCGCGGTGTACGATCTACAAAAGTTACAAAGTAATTATCCGTAAGTGCATCGGGTTGCGACATATTGACCACAAAGGTTGTACCTCGCTCCGAAGTGACATTACCATCCAAGTTCAATTGGTTTCCTTCACCATACAGGTGAGCATTTCCGCTTGCGTACACCTTTCCATGGAAGGGCATTCCTCCAAAGTCATCCGTGTCGTACACACACGCATGGTCAACGTTGAAGTGGAAGTCATATCCCATGTCCTTCAAATGTTGGTGAGTCACTTTACCGCTCAGTTGTACAGGGTTTCCGTCCACATCCTTAGCGGACACGTTAGAAAATACAATGGCATCCTTTGTGAGCACTACCGAGTCTTTATCGATACTGAAGGGGGTGTTCAGTATCCTTGGTTTAAGACTTGCATTTGCCACGGCTTCACCCTCGAGGTTCAGTTCCTTGAACGAGCCGTGCAATCGCACGTGTCCTGTGCCTCGTCCCTTCACATCGGCAAATATTCCTCCTATGAACGAGTTAAGAAAGGATAGGTTAGTATTCTCGGCTTCGATATTCAAGTCGAGTCCCTTCTGTTGAGGGCTGATGAATCCACTTACTTTCGTATGTGACAAGGTATCTGCTTCGCGAATGTCACCAGCCAGTACCACACCTATTTCGTCATCCCATCGAGCACTCACATCCAAGTCACCCAATAGGCCTTGATTGAAGTGAAAGTCCTTCACATACAAGTCGGTGCTTGCCTTCATGTCGCCCAATGCTCCGTTCACATACACCTTACCTGTGGCCTTTCCGCTAAATTTAACGGCTTTGAATCGTACTACATCCAAAACATACTCTATGGCCACATCGCTCAAGTCCACAACCAACGAGTCGGTGGGTTTATCCGTCAATCGTCCATTGATGACCAGGTACTGACCTCCATGTCGTATGCCAACACCCTGTATGTCGGTCGATTTCGCATCCCATTTGATGGTAGAGGAAGCTACGTCCCATATAGTATCATTGATGATGATTTCCGAGGGTTTTATTTTCACCTCGGCTTGTAATTGTTTGTTACTGTTCACTTGGAAATGAGTCTCGGCCTCTACACTTCCTGCATAGGTGAGGGGAGAGTCATTACCCCACGACACCTGCGTGCTCAAGCGGTCGTCCTCAGCATGTGCATCAACCATCATAGTCACCCGCGTGTTGTTGGCCATCTGCTTCGATATGCTAAAGTTGGCCATCACCCTCTCGGGCGAGTTGTAGCATCGCACGTTGCCTATCTCGTACACTGCATCCTTGTACTCAAGGTGAGGCACATCACCCATCACCTCCACCAACTCCTGCTTGTTCGAGATGAATCCCTTGAGTGTGGCCGAGGGGCTTATCTTCAACGGAAGGTCAAGTACATAGGTGTAGAATTTACTTTCATTGAGTTTCACATCAAAGTTGAACTCGTTGTCGGCCTTACGTACCTGTTTCTGCTTGGGTCCAAAGAGTGAGGGCAGGTATTTTCCCAATATCTGTACAAAACTTATGGGCAATGTCTCGTAGGTGTACACTCCCTCGATGCGGGCTTGCACCACGTCCGACTCTATGGTAATCAAGTTCTGTCCGTCGTTCATCTTCCCTGCACATGCTATCAGTTGTGGAAGGAAGAAGGTGTCTTGCGGAAGTCTTGCCTCCAGACTATCAATGCACAGTGTTCCCTCAAAGTTATTAGGATTGTTACCACTGAAGTGCGCACTCACTACGGCCGCATACTCATAACCCTCGCGAGTATTGGTCAGCAACAGGTCGTGCGGACGAAACTTTTCGATGCGAGTAGTCAAGTCAAAAGAGGGTATAGTGCCTAATCCCACATGTCCGTCCATCCTCAGTGTAATGTTAGGGTCTTCCAACGATGCCCATCCGTCGAAACTCTTTCTATTAAGGTTACCATCCACTGCTATCTGTTGATACCTGTATCCCTTGTATTGCAAGGTAGGTACGACACCTTTCAGGTAAATGATGGGGGCATTCTTAGCCACCTTTTTCATATCAAAGTCAAGGTTCAGCGCCACCACTCCCAACTCCTGTTCGTCGCCCAGCAGAGTGTACATATTCAACGAGTCGGTCTCTACATGTCCCTTGCACACCCATATTTGTTCGGGCAAAGAGCGCAAGTTGACCTTTGCCCTCACTTCGCCTACGGCCGTTTTCAGTTGTCCACAAGCATTCAAGTGGCTCAGCACACCGTTCACCTCGCCATTGAAGTCTACCATACCTATTCGGCTCACCATCTCGGGCATAGGTTTCTCGTCGCTCATCATATTTTTCCATAGGTAGGGTATTCCTTCTGGAGTCACCTTCAGCATTGGCACTGCGGCTCTTATCCCCATCTCGTCCAAAGAATCGGCAGGCAAGCTCAGTGTCACATCGTCCAACTCCAGGGACACAGAGTTGTCACTCGACCACACATGTACATCGGGGAAGCACCACTCTCGTCCATCGGATTCCATCCTTGCTGTCAGGTACAATTCGTCATCAAAATATTGCAGGGCTGGCACCAATGGGGCTATGTCCGACGGAGTCACGTAGGAACCGCTCAGCGTCTCGCCCTTTACCACCATTTTTCGCTTGGCCGTGCTATCGCCTTCCTCGGCCACTAGATTCATGTCTATGGTGTCGAACTTCAGGCGGCTATGTGGCAAGTTCATGTCCAACTCGTGCAAACTGATGCTCTCTGTATTTGCCAACAGGTGCATCTGCAATCCATCAAGTCTGAATCCGCTCTGTTCATTCATGTCTAGGCGTTTCACCTGCACGTTCATCGAGTCTCTGCTCAGTGCCTTCAGCACCATCGTGGCATTGATGTTGTTTACCGCCACATGATGGGGGTTGAACACTCCAGGAGTCTGTTCCTCCGATGCTACATCGTAGTGCAAGTCGCATCGGCGAACCAGCAGGCTATTGATGCGCAAGTCCATAGCCGACTTCTCACTTTGCTTCTGCGAGGCAAACACATCCAACAAAAATTGAATGTTTAACTCATCCTCGATTGTCGTCCGACTGATGCGTGCATGCAGGCCGAATATCTGAGCCGTGTGTATCGATACTCGTCCATGAGAGAGTAGGGGAATCCACTCAAATCGAGCCGACAATCGCGCCGCACGCAACAGAGGTTTTCCCTCCAGATCGTCTATCTCCACATCGTCCAACACCAGTCGGTTGGGGTAACCCATGGTGATGTGCCCTATCGACACGTGGGTGTGTAGCAAGGTCTCCAGTTCCTCCTCCACAGCTTCACTCACATGGTGTTGCACAATGGGCAGGCTCAGCAGCATCACTACCAATCCGTAAACCACCACCAGGGCGATGGCCACTCCGCGCAGAAATATCAGACACTTTCTCAACATACTATTTTACTCGAAGCCCATACTTTCGCATCGCGCACGCGCGCAAAAGAATGCTCATATAGCCTTACAAAGCGCAAAGATACTAAATATTTCTCTTTTTCCACCACACTTTTTTGCTCGTCACAAAAATATTTCCGTACTTTGTCGATGAAAATATGAAAACACAGGGGAAGGGGGAGATTCATCCAAGGGAAGACCAACGAAAAACGAAAGCCTCACCTCCCGAACCAAGGAGTTAAATATTAAAGATTTAAAAGTCAAATTTTACAAAATCAAGTAAGGACACCTATCCGTAGGAGAAACGCAAGAAAACAATTAAAATAAAACCATAAATTCGATGAAGAAACAAACTATTTTCACCCTCATGCTGGCCGCCACACTTGTCGGTCACGCTCAGCAGGGCGGCATCAGTTCCGATATGCTGAAACAGATTACCAATGCCTACCAAGGCTCCACCACCGATCGTGCGCTCATGAATGCCATTTCGGCCAACGATGTGCGCACCCTTGCCCTTAACCAAGAGAACCTTCGTGGAGGGCTCGACACCCACTTCACCCATCGTGTAGAGTCCAAGGGCATTACTAATCAGGAGCAGAGTGGTCGATGCTGGCTCTTTACAGGCTTCAACGTCCTTCGTGCCAAGGCCATGGCTCGTCACGGATGGAGTCAGTGCGAATTTTCACAGGGTTACACCTTCTTCTGGGATCAGTTGGAGAAGTCCAACCTCTTCCTCCAAGGCATCATCGACACACGCGAGCGACCCCTCACTGACCAGATGGTAGAGTGGCTCCTCAAGCACCCCCTGAGCGATGGAGGAACCTACACAGGCGTGGCAGACCTCGTGGCCAAGTACGGCATTGTACCAGCCGAGGTAATGCCCGAGACCTATAACACCAACAACACCTCGCGCGTCACCTCACTCATCAAGCAAAAACTCCGCGAGTACGCCCTCCAATTGCGCGACACCAAGGAAAGCGACAAGGAACTCCAAAAACTCAAGACCGAGATGCTCGGCACCATTTACCGCATGCTCGTCCTCTCCATGGGCGAACCTGTGAAGGAGTTCACCTGGGCACCCAAGGACGCATCGGGCAAGCCCTTAGGCAAGGCACAGACCTACACCCCACAGAGTTTCTATAAGAAGTGGATAGGCGAGGACCTCAATGCCGACTACGTCATGCTCATGAACGACCCCAGCCGCGACTATTGGAAGGTGTACGAAATCGACTTCGACCGCCACGTCTACGACGGACACAACTGGCTTTATGTCAACCTCCCCATCGAGGAAATCAAGCACATGGCCTTTGCTAGCATCCAGGACAGCACCATGATGTACTTCTCGTGCGACGTCAACAAGGAACTCAATGCCACCCGTGGCCTCCTTGATATGAACAACTACGATTATGCTTCCCTCTTTGGCACCACCTTTGGCATGGACAAGAAGCAACGCATCCAAACCTTCGATAGCGGCTCCTCACACGCCATGACCCTCATGGCCGTAGACGTAGACCCCGATGGCACTTACAACAAGTGGATGGTCGAGAACAGCTGGGGAGCCTCTCATGGCTATCGTGGTCACCTCATCATCACCGACGAGTGGTTCGACGAATACATGTTCCGCCTCGTAGTGAACAAGAAGTACGTCCCCTCAAAAGTAATGGATGTACTCAAGCAGAAGCCCATCCGCCTTCCCGCCTGGGACCCCATGTTCGCCGAGGAGGAGTGATTTCAAGGTTCAAAATTCAATTTAGACACGGATGACACGGATGAATAGGTGGACCCTCCCCCTTGCCCCCTCCAAATGAGGGGTGAAATGTGTTATCCTAATGAAGGCGAGCCTAAGGTTAATAATTGGTTGTCTTGGCAGACCCTTTACCTGTCTTCCCTTTTGTTTGCCGACTTTATTGGGTGGGGAGTATCAAGTTCTGCAGCACTTTCTACTCCCCTCCATAGAGGGCGATTGCGAGCTGGCACAGCAATCGGGGAGCCTTAGCGACGGAGGACGGGCAGGGGGAGGGTCCGCCTATTTATCCGCGTCATCCGCGTCATCTGCGGATGAAGAATTGCCACGTGCCGCATGGCTCCTTTGAATTTTGAATTTTGAACTTTGAATTCTCTACTCGTTCACTGATTTCCGCCCACTGCGTACATGGGTTGACATCATTTCCCGACTGACATTGCAAAGATACAACATAGGAGGGGCGGTTTGCAAATTTTTCTCTCTCTCATTTCAAAATTAACAATCCGTAACACGTAATATATTGAGGATGAATGGTTAAGTGAAAAACGATTGCGGACTTTTTAGCGATTCCTTTAAAAAGAAGTCGGCGGATTATTGAGAGGATTCAAAGTTCAAGGTTCAAAGGTTCAATTATCGTAGAGGCAGGGTCTGCCAGCCCTCTTACAATGATTAGTTCGCTACTGCTCATCAAGCTACGCAAGTCAATGTTCAAAGGATGTCATTAGCAAATCATTTCACTCCTTCCCCCCCCCGTAGAGGTGAAGGTCGGGTGGGTCTCTGGTCAGGAGGATGGGGCTATTTTTTTGTCTATCCAAGAAAAAAATATCTCGAGTAGGGTAGAAATTTCGGAAGGTGTAATGCACCATTTTTTGTATCGTAAAGTAAGAATGTAGTCAGTTTAGTCAGTTATTTTTGCGGGGGGTATTGACACCCATCTAAAATTGTGTAAACAAATTTTTATTATATATATATAATAAAATCTATTTTCAGGTATTGGGGGATTAGTAGGGTAGTCCAAAAAAAACTGACTAAACTGACTATACTGACTATACTGTGTCTTTTCCTGAAAAAGGTTGACTCTTTTTAGGCCTTGTTTTTTAACACTTGCTTATCCATACGGATTTGGTTGACTATCTCGTCTCCAGTATAGTTGACTACTTTCACTGGAGAGGTTGACTCTTTTCCTAAGAACGTTGACTTTCGACGGAAATTGTTTACTTTCATCTGTTTTGTTTACTTCGTACTGAAAAGGTTGTCCGTCCCTTCGCGTTTTAACGCGAAGGTGGTGAGTATGGCATTTTCAATTCGCCTAAATTGCAAATAATATGATTTTAAAAGCGCATTATAAATGCTGATATTCGATACATTTGCATTATAAATGCAGATGGACAGGGCTTCAAATGTACCATATTGACTACTTTTGCCTTTATCGTAGGATTTCTCAACATTTTCAAGTACCTTTGCAGCTTAAATAGAGGTTGAACTATTCAGTGCATTGCTCGTTGAAGAGCCACTTATGATTAGTTTGACCTCTGTTATTTTATAATCATAAGCCTTATTCTCTTTATCCTTAAACTCAAGAATAGTTATTTTAGCATGGTAAATCTTTCCGTCTATATCAACTGCACCATATAGTCTGTGAACAAGCAGATTGTCTTTGTCAACTTTTAGCTAACTATTATCTGTAATATGTGATAACTATGATGGCGAAAGTTCATACATTCATCACAAAATTTTGCATAAAAATCGAATCAATCGAGCATATTTTTTGCTACTGTATAGTAAATATTTTTCATTAATACTTTATTTTTTTTATCGTCAATACCACCGCTCGATTTCCTCCTTTTTGCACAAATCGTGAGCTGCCTTTTGAGAACTTTTTGAACCTTAGTCTTTTTGTATCCATGAGAGAATGATCATGGTTATCACAGATCACAGTTACCTAAAATTCAATTTTTGCCATTGAGACGAGAATAAAGGAGGGGAGGGTGATTGAAAAATACGAGTAAAGCGGATGGTGGTTCAAAACGCGACGCCATCCCTCTTTTTTTTATGTATGCGCTCACCTTGCCATTGTCAACCCCACATTGCAATCTATCCCTAAAGGCATGAAAATGGAGGATGAGAGAGGGTAATAGGTGAAAAAATCGGTAGTTCATCCTTTTTTTGTTTACAAAAAAGGGGGCGCATCCCGCCTTTTTTCAGTAACTTTGCAGCATATTTGAATATATTAACTATTTCACATATTTTTTAATTTATATGGCAAACTTAGTAAAGTTACGTAAAGGTTTGGACATCAATCTGAAGGGAAAACCTGCACGGGAATTGCTCGAAGTGAAGCAGTCGGCAAGTTATGCACTTTGCCCCGATGACTTCACTGGTGTTACTCCCAAAGTGGTTGTCAAGGAGGAGCAGATGGTCAAAGCCGGGGAGGCCTTGTTCATTGACAAGAATCATCCCGAAGTAAAATTCGTTTCGCCTGTTAGCGGTAAGGTGACACTGGTTGAGCGTGGTGCTCGTCGTAAGGTGCTCAGTATTCGTGTAGAAGCAGTTGGAAACGAAGTAGTAGATTTTGGAAAGAAGAGTGTGGCATCGCTCAACGGTGCTCAGGTGAAGGAGGCTCTGCTCGAGGCTGGTCTTTTCGCATTCTTCAAGCAGCGTCCTTACGACGTAGTTCCTAATCCCGAGGTGGCTCCTCGTGCCATCTTCGTGTCAGCATTTGACTCTCAGCCTTTGGCTCCCGAGTTTGAGTATGTGTTGAATGGTCAGGAGGCTGATTTCCAAACAGGATTGGACGCCTTGGCAAAGGTGGCTCCTACTTACTTGGGCGTGAGCGCTAAGCAACAATCAGTTGCATTGACTCAGGCTAAGAATGTAACAGTAACCGTGTTTGATGGTCCTCACCCTGCAGGTAATGTAGGTGTACAGATCAATCATGTGGCTCCTGTAAATAAGGGCGAAGTGGTATGGACATTGGGTGCTGAGGAGGTAATCTTCATTGGTCGCTTGTTCAACAATGGTTGTGTAGACTTTACTCGCACTATTGCCGTAGCTGGTTCGGAGGTAAATGCTCCAGCTTATGCTCGCGTGAAGGTGGGAGCTCAGATTGAGAGCGTGTTGAAGGGTCGCTTGGCTGAAGGTAAGAACTTGCGCATCATCGATGGTAATGTATTGATTGGATGCAAGAGCTCAATGGAGGGCTTCGTAGGTGCACACTCAACTGCCTTGACCGTGATTCCCGAAGGTGACGACGTGCATGAAATGCTCGGATGGATTATGCCTCGCTTCGACCAATATAGCACAAGCCGTAGTTACTTCAGCTGGTTGCTTGGTAAGAAGGAGTACACCATCGATGCTCGTGTGAAGGGTGGCGAGCGCCACATGATCATGAGTGGTGAGTATGACCGCGTGTTCCCCATGGACATCATGCCCGAATACTTGGTGAAGGCCATCATCGCTGGCGACATCGACCGCATGGAGGCTTTGGGTATTTATGAGGTGGCTCCTGAGGACTTTGCCCTGTGTGAGTTTGTTGATTCATCAAAATTGGAGTTGCAACGTATTGTCCGCGAAGGATTGGATGCACTCAGAAAGGAGATGGAATAAATTAAATAAAGAAGAGGACCCCATCCCAGCCTTCCCCAAGGGGAAGGAGTAAGTAGAGTTCAAATTCTATTCACTCCCCTTTCTTGAGAGGGGCAGGAGGAGAGTCCAATATTAGAAAGATTATGAAAGCGTTAAGAAATTATCTCGACAAAATAAAGCCTAACTTTGAGGAGGGAGGCAAGCTTCACGCGCTGCGTTCGGTGTTCGATGGCTTTGAAACATTCTTGTTCGTGCCTAACACCACCACTCGCCGCGGTGTGAACATTCATGATGCCATCGATTCGAAGCGCATCATGTCATTCGTGGTAATCGCGTTGATTCCGGCTTTGTTGTTCGGTATGTACAACGTAGGTTATCAGCACTACACAGCTGCTGGGCTGATGGCGAGTGCAAGTTTCATCGAGGTCTTTGGCTATGGCTTCTTGGCCGTGTTGCCTAAGATTTTGGTGTCTTATATCGTAGGTCTTGGCATTGAGTTTATCATTGCTCAGTTGAAGAACGAAGAGATTCAGGAAGGTTTCCTCGTATCAGGTATGTTGATTCCGATGATTGTGCCCGTGAACTGCCCGTTGTGGATTTTGGCCGTGGCTACAGCCTTCTCAGTAATCTTTGCAAAGGAAGTGTTCGGTGGTACAGGTATGAACGTGTTCAACGTTGCTCTCATCGCGCGCGCGTTCCTTTTCTTTGCTTATCCTACTCAGATGTCAGGTGACACTGCTTGGGTGGCTACTGAAAGCATTTTCGGCCTTGGTGCTAACTTGCCCGACGGATTCACCGCCGCAACAGCCCTTGGTGAGGCTGCCACCGTGGGTGTACCAGCCTTTGACATGAACATGGTATGGGGCTTCATCCCTGGCTCTATCGGTGAGACAAGCGTTATCGCTATTCTCATTGGTGCAGCTATCCTCCTTTGGAGTGGTGTAGCTAGCTGGAAGACTATGCTCAGCGTATTCGTAGGTGGTGCATTGATGGCTCTCGTATTCAACACCTTCGGTGGTGAAGGCAACTACATGGCTCAGATGCCTTGGTATCAACACCTCGTACTCGGTGGTTTCTGCTTCGGTGCTGTATTTATGGCTACTGACCCCGTGACTTCTGCACGTACCGAAACAGGTAAGTTCATCTTCGGTTTCCTCGTAGGAGCTATGGCGGTAATCATCCGTGTGCTCAACCCTGGTTACCCCGAAGGTATGATGCTTGCCATCCTGTTGATGAACGTATTTGCTCCGCTGATTGACTACTATGTAGTACAAAGCAACATCAATCGTCGTGCGAAGAGAATGGTAAAATAATAAAGGAAACAAAGGACCCCATCCCAGCCTTCCCCTCTATGGGAAGGAGTAGATGGTAAAACAATACATTTCACTCCCCTCCATAGAGAGAGGGGCACGGAGGAGGGTCTGTTGATTTAAAGATTATGAATACAAATAGTAATAGCTATACAATTATCTATGCTTCGGTAATGGTTATTATCGTAGCATTCCTGCTTGCTTTTGTAAGCTCTTCACTGAAGGAGACACAAAACAAGAATGTGGAGTTGGATACTAAGAAGCAGATTTTGGCTGCCCTCAACATCACAGACGTGAAGGATGCCGAGGCTGCTTACAACACTTATGTGAAAGGCGATATGCTGATGGAGGCTGACGGTTCACTCATAGCTAACAACGGAGCCTTCAACACTACTTACAAAGGTGAGATTGCCGAAGGTCGTCTGCATGTATTTGAGTGCGAAGTAGACGGAGCCAAAAAGTATGTTATCCCTGTATATGGTGCAGGTCTTTGGGGTCCAATTTGGGGATACATCGGCTTGAACGAGGATAAGAACACTGTATATGGTGTTTACTTCTCTCACGCAGGTGAAACTCCGGGTCTTGGTGCTGAAATCACTTCACCCAAGTTCCAAGGTCAGTTCCCTGGTAAGAAGGTGTTCGATGGTGCTAACGTAGGTCTCAGCATTGTGAAGAACGGCCGCGTAGCCAACCCTGACTACGAAGTGGACGGAATCTCAGGTGGAACAATCACCTCTAACGGTGTAGATGCCATGCTGAAGGATTGCTTGAAACCTTATGAGAAGTTTTTAAAATAAGAATAAATAAAGACCCCATCCCAGCCTTCCATCTATAAGAAGGAGTAGATGGAAAGCAAAACATTTATTACACTCCATAAAAGGAGGAACACGGAGAAGGGTCTGATAATTAAATTTAAAATATGGCTAGTTTATTTTCAAAGAAGAATAAAGAAGTTCTCTTTACTCCGCTTGGCTTGAACAACCCTGTGACCGTACAGGTACTCGGTATCTGTTCAGCCTTGGCCGTGACTGCTCAACTCGAGCCGGCCATTGTGATGGGACTTTCGGTGACCGTAATTACTGCTTTTGCAAACGTGGTCATCTCTCTGTTGCGCAACACCATCCCCAATCGTATCCGTATCATCGTACAATTGGTAGTTGTAGCTGCGCTCGTAACCATTGTGAGTGAAATATTGAAGGCCTTTGCTTACGACGTGAGTGTACAACTCTCAGTGTACGTGGGTCTTATCATTACTAACTGTATCCTGATGGGACGTCTCGAAGCCTTCGCTATGCAGAATGGCCCGTGGGAGTCTTGCCTTGATGGTATCGGAAACGGACTTGGCTATGCTAAGATTCTTATCATTGTGGCTTTCTTCCGCGAGTTGCTCGGCTCAGGCACTTTGTTTGGCTTCCGCATCATTCCTGAGGTTTGCTACGAATGGGGATACCTTAACAATGGCCTTATGTTGATGCCTCCTATGGCACTCATCATCGTGGCTTGCATTATTTGGTACGAGCGTTCAAAGCATCCCGAATTGCAAGAGAGTAGTAACTAATTATTAATTATAAATTATGAATTATGAAAGTGTAATTGCTGAAAGGGTAAAATGCTCATCCAGAATTTACAATTCAGAATTCAGAATTATTTAATATGGAATATTTAAGCTTATTTGTAAAGTCCATCTTTGTGGACAACATGATATTCGCCTACTTCTTGGGAATGTGTTCCTACTTGGCAGTATCTAAGAATGTGAAGACAGCTCTTGGCTTGGGTATCGCCGTTACATTCGTGTTGTTGGTGACCCTTCCTGTGAACTATCTATTGGAGAACTTTGTGCTCAAGGCCAATGCCCTAGTCGAGGGAGTTGACCTCTCGTTCCTCTCATTCATCCTGTTCATCGCCGTGATTGCAGCTATCGTGCAATTGGTAGAGATGATTGTTGAACGCTTCAGCCCTTCGTTGTATGCTTCGCTCGGTATCTTCCTTCCGTTGATTGCCGTTAACTGCGCCATCATGGGTGCTTCGCTCTTCATGCAGCAGCGCCTTTTCAGCGATATGGGTGAAGTACTCTGCTATGCTGCAGGTTCAGGTATTGGTTGGTTGCTTGCCATCGTAGGCCTTGCCGCCATTCGCGAGAAGTTGGCATACTCTGACGTGCCCGCTCCTTTGAAGGGCCTCGGTATCACCTTCATCACCGTAGGTCTCATGGCTATGGCGTTTATGTGTTTCTCTGGTTTGAAAATCTAATAAAGAAAGGAGAATTTATCAATGACGAATTTAATATTAGCGAGCATCGGAGTATTCCTCGGCATCGTCCTCGTGTTGGTGATTATGTTGCTCGTAGCAAAAAAGTATTTGTCGCCCAGCGGCAATGTGAACGTTACCATCAATGGTAAGGACACTATCTCAGTGGAACAGGGTAGTAGCTTGCTCAACACCCTTTCGGCTCAAGGCATTTACCTCTCATCAGCTTGTGGTGGTAAAGGCTCATGCGGACAGTGCAAGTGTCAAGTTGTTGAGGGTGGTGGCGAAATCCTCGATTCAGAGAAGGGCCACTTCACTCGTAAGCAAATCAAGGACAATTGGCGTTTGGCTTGCCAATGCAAGGTTAAGGGCGATCTCGGCATTAAGGTGGACGAGAGCGTAATGGGTGTGAAGGAGTACGAATGTACTGTTATCAGCAACAAGAACGTGGCTACCTTCATCAAGGAATTCAAGGTACAACTTCCCGAAGGTGCACAGATGGACTTCCTCCCTGGTTCTTATGCACAAATAAAGATTCCTGCATTCTCTATGGATTATGACAAGGATATCGACAAGAGCCTCATTGGCGACGAGTATCTCCCTGCATGGGAAAAGTTCGGTCTCTTCCCCTTGAAGTGTGTCAACCCCGAGGAGACCGTTCGTGCTTACTCTATGGCTAACTATCCTGCCGAGGGTAATGTATTTATGCTCACTGTACGTATCGCTACACCTCCTATGAAGGCAGACCGTAGCGGATTTATGGATGTGAACCCTGGTATCGCTTCATCTTACATATTCACCCTTAAGCCCGGTGATAAGGTAATCATGAGCGGTCCTTACGGTGACTTCCACCCACATTTCGACTCTAAACGCGAAATGATTTGGGTAGGTGGTGGTGCAGGTATGGCTCCTTTGCGTGCACAAATCATGCACATGACTAAGACTCTTAAGACAACTGATCGCGAGATGCACTACTTCTACGGCGCACGTGCCTTGAACGAAGTGTTCTACTTGGAGGATTTCCTCGGTATCGAGAAGGAATTCCCCAACTTCCACTTCCACTTGGCTCTCGACCGTCCCGATCCAGCCGCCGATGCAGCTGGCGTGAAGTACACCGCAGGTTTCGTTCACCAGGTAATGCTCAACACTTATCTAAAGGATCACGAAGCTCCAGAAGATATCGAGTACTACATGTGTGGTCCTGGCCCGATGTCAAAAGCTGTGGTAGCAATGCTTACCGACCTTGGCGTAGAGGAAAGTAGCATCATGTACGATAACTTTGGTGGATAATTTTGCAAAGAAAATTAAAGCAAAATAAAAACTAAATTAAGAGAAGAAAGTCACTGTTTTTCAGTGGCTTTCTTTTTTATGTATATAAAGATAGAAACCTCCTTACCATAGTCTCCAAGTACTTTGAGAAAGCCACGAATATTTTCTCTTCATAAGCAATTGGAAAAATTAAATAAAAACAAGGGAAAGGAAATATTAAATTGTCAGAGAAAAGAATTAACTTTGCGCAAAAGAAAAACAAACATAAAATTAGCATGAATAACGATTCATTAAATGACATACCTTTGGAATTTAACTTTCCTAAAGACAAAACGGAAAACATCATCAAAGTGATAGGTGTGGGTGGCGGTGGAGGAAATGCCGTAACTAACATGTATAAACAAGGAATTTGCAACGTTGCATTTGCCGTATGCAATACGGATAGTCAGGCTTTGGCTAAGTGCGAAGTTCCTGTGAGAATACAATTAGGAGAATCAGGACTTGGCACTGGAGGTAATCCTGATAAAGGTAAACAGGATGCAGAGGAAGACATTGCAAGAATAGAAAAGCTATTCGATGATGATACCAAAATGGTGTTTATCACGGCTGGTATGGGAGGAGGAACAGGTACTGGTGCAGCTCCCGTTGTGGCTCGTGTAGCCAGGGAACATGGTATATTGACTATAGGAATAGTAACCATCCCTTTCCGCTTCGAAGGAAAAGTTCGTATCAAAAAAGCATTAAAGGGTGTGAATGAGATGAAAAAGAATGTAGATGCGATACTAGTCATCAACAATGAAAGATTGATAGATTTATACGGAAATGAAATGATGGATGCAGAAAGTGCTCTAAATAAAGCGGATGAAATACTTACCATTTCAACTAAAAGCATAGCAGAAATCATCACCGTAAGAGGTATCATCAATCGTGATTTCCAAGATGTACAAACGGTAATGAAGAAGGGGGGTATGAGCCTTATCTCTGTAGGTGAAGCAAGTGGTGAACATCGCATTCAAAAAGCATTTATGAAAGCCCTAGAATCGCCTCTACTGAGCAATATGTATGTGGAGAAAGCACAAAAACTGCTCTACATTATCTATTCATGCGAAGAGAAGCCAGTAGGAATGAATGAATTAGGTGAAATAAATAACTTGATGGAAGAATTCGCAGAAGACATGGAGATGCTATGGGGACTCTATAGAGACAACACCTTAGGAGATAAGGTGAAGGTTGCGATAATAGCCTCAGGATTGGAAGAAAATGCGTCCTCAAACTTGCCCTCACAAATAGAGGATGAGGAATTTATCCGCCAAATGGAATCGTACTACGGAGTAAAAAGAAATGACATTACCCCCCAAGAAACCTCTACTGAGGAGAAAGACAAGGAAGAAGAAGAAGAAATAGCAACTACTTTGGACGAATCCGTCCCCAAAAAACATGTAAAAAAGAGTTTCTTAGAAAAGTTGAAAGAGACATTAAACAACTTGTGTGATCAACTGACAGAGGAAGATTGAGTTATATTATGCAAAACTCAAACTTCCGCAAATCACCCATTGTTAAAGGTAAAAATCAGTATACAAAGTTCCTGAATAACTAATTTATAGTTTATAGTTTTAGAAATCATTTTGTCAAGTCGAAAAGATATGTGACTTTACCATAAATGGTAGAGAGTCCTGAACGAGAGAAATCATCCTTCTTGCTATTACCATAAATGTCAGAAAGTCCATAGTAATATCTTCCTTCGAAAAGGAAGTGACCGATGCCTGTGAGCAACTCTACACCTAATCCACCAGTGATACCATAGTCAAGTTTGTTTTCAACAGCCTTACCATATTGGTAAATCACATTATTGGGTCGATGGCTAGGATCCCATGGTTCTTGTCCGCCTCTCTCTTCCTTGTCGTTCATAAAAAAGGCAAACTGAGGGCCCGCATTGATGAAGAATCGTGTTCCACGATTATCGGCACCGAAAGCGAGGTGAGCAAGGAAAGGTAATTCCACATAATTGAGTGTACGCTGATAGGTATTTCTAGTACCATCCTCAATTTTTTCCTTCCATCCACGTTGACTGAAGTTGCACTCTACCTGAAGACCACATATCATGGAAAAGTACTTCTCACTAATGTATCGGGCAGTGAAGCCTCCAACAATACCCTGATGAAAACTCTGCTTGACATTGGGCGAGAAGGTGATATTGTTGAACGTAACACCGCCATTAAATCCTACGGCAAGATTGTTGCGATATTCGGTAATCTGAGCGTTGATTTGTGCCTTAATCGATTGGAGTCCTCCAAAAAGTAAAAGAAGGACAAATGATATGCGGAGTAGGTGACGAGTCATAGATTTTCCTATTTTATTATTTCGGATTTTAAGGATTTAATTTAGAGACCTTATTGTTTGAACTCCATCTTTATGAGTTCGTGATTACGAGTCATATGGATGAAAAATACCTTCTTATTGATAAATCCTCCCCAATTGTTTACACGTTCGAAGTGGAAGCCTGTCTGTACAGGTACGATGTCGAAAGTATTAAGGTTATCCTCCAACTTAGAGCCGTGAGCGCTAAGTCCTAAAAGGAAATAGTATGCGGTGTCGAAACCTA
The DNA here is from genome assembly GCA_017560945.1 of Bacteroidaceae bacterium. Lineage (GTDB taxonomy): Bacteria > Bacteroidota > Bacteroidia > Bacteroidales > Bacteroidaceae > Phocaeicola_A. Next base: position 30,086 of record JAFZDY010000027.1, read on the forward strand.
ACATACCATACTTGGGGTAGGCAACACGCATTTCCTTGTTAAACATGTTGCGAAATAGGGTATGAAATCTTTTCGAACTTGGTAACAAGTTATTGGTATAGAAGGATGAATAGAAGTAGGTATCAAGTTCATAAAAGGCCTGTAGGTGATCATTGTAGTACTTTTGCCACTCGGGATATCCAAAGAGGTGTACATCATAGGGCGTCTCAAAGGTGCGTATCACAAGTTGAACAATAGGCAGAAGTCTCACAAGGGTAGTATTGGCACCAGATGTGGGGATAAGGATGTTTTGCTTAGTAGAGTCGAGCGCTTCGGTGAGAATTGGCACGGTAATGACAGGTTCTTTGCTATCTTCTTCCTCAACCTCAACAACCTCTGGCATTGCAATGGTTTGGTATGATATAGCTCGTGTGTCAAGTTCTTGCTTCAAGCCACGTATATACTCATCCTTATCGTTTCCATCTGCTGCATCCACAAAGATAATATTGTAGTGACTGAACTGATCGGCAAACAACTTATATACCTGAGCATAAAGGTAGGATTGGGGTGTATTGATTTGATAAAGATAGGGATTAGTAAACACGTCACTATCCTTGGATGTAAAGGGTACTACGAGACGAATACCATTCTCCTTGGCAAAATTAGAGAATGCATTGACGTGCTCGGCGTGTCCAGGGCCAAAGATGACATCCATCTGCTTGAGTTCTGGCTTAGTAAGCAACTCGTCCACCGAGGCGTTACGGTCTCCAGTATCGAAGACATGAAGATTGATATTGACTCCTTGTCGTTTTAGACTATCTACGGCCAATAGAAAACCTTCGTAATACTCCACCATCAATGGTTGATGACCATTAGCAGCATCGAGTTGGAAGGGTAGGACAAGGGCCGCATCGATGAAATCGATATTCTTCTCCATCGGTTGGTGTTGAGCTATGAGTTCTTCGTTAGTAGGAACGTGTTCGACCTCAACGGGCTTCTGCACAACCTCCTTTTTCTCAGGGATGCAGAGGAAACTTCCCTTTTTCAAACTTTCAGTTTTTAACTCAGGATTGGCGTCAATGAGTTCTTGCTCGCTAATGCCATACTGACGACTAATGCTGAAGATTGTCTCTTTGCGCTTTACCTTGTGTATCTCGCGACAAGGAGAAGCGGGTGAAGAACCAATCTCCTGCTCGGGTTGAATTTGTGACTCAGTTGCAAGTTCAACCTCAGAGGGAGCATCGGTCTTCTCTACTGTATTTTCGGTGATTGGGATGACAATGACCTGTCCTGTACGGAAGTTTTGCGCACTTAAGCCAGGGTTTGCCTTGCAGATGACATCGGCTCCCACTTGGTACATTTGCGTAATGCGGTAGAGAGTTTCACCAGCCTGTATTGTATGAAAGTGAAGACGAGTCTCCACGGTACCATCTGATGCTATTTTCTGTTGAGGGATGCGTATAGTTTCGCCGGCTCTCAGTTGTTTGTCAGTACCAGGATTAAGGGCAACTATGTCGTCAATACTCACACCATACATGGTAGAAATCGAATAGAGTGTTTGTCCGCGCAATACAGTGTGCGAAAAAGAGTTATCGGATTGAGGAACTTGTGCCCAACCTGTAATCGAACTACCCATCAATAGGAGGGCAAGGGATATGTGTTTGATAAACTTCATTGAATCTACTAAACGAAAATGTTATTTATGGCTGCAAATTTACAAAAAAATATCTACTCTATACACGAAATAGCATTGTTTAGCAAATAATAATACCTCTTTTCGGCCGTTATTTCAGTAGGAAACACTATTTTTGCATTTTAATAGAAACGAAGAGTTCAATCTTATGAAGAAAAAGAAGATATATCTCGCACTGATTCTTTTCCTAAGTACATGGATAGGTGCTATCGCTCAAGTAGCCGACCCTGTCGGACGTGTATTGGAGGAAAACGGGGGACCTGTAGAGGAGGAAACCCTCATCACTGGTGGAGAAAACTACACGGCATCTGCCCCTTTAAAAGTGTCCTTCGAAGCCAATCCCACCGAGGAAGAGGGATACACCTATGCATACGAATGGATAATCTACCCTGCAGACAACCCTCAGGATGCTATTCTTCGCCGCTTTGAGCCAGAGACAGAATACACTTTCTACGAAGCAGGTACATTCGGTGTACAACTGAAGATAACCTACTCGGCCATTGATGGTACATCAGAGCCTATAGAGGAAGAGAGTGAACCCATCATCATAGTTATCAGCGAATCATCCTTGAAAGTCCCCAATGCATTCTCACCCAATGGCGATGGAGTGAATGATGTGTACTACATTACCTTTCAATCATTGGTAAAATTAGACGTTTCCATCTTCAACCGATGGGGACAACGTGTGTGCGAGAGGAACTTGAGTAATATTGACCAAGGATGGGATGGTACATACGGAGGTAAGGAGGTGAGCGACGGAGTTTACTTCATTGTAGTACAAGCCGTTGGGTCGGATGGTATAAAGTATAACATAAGACGAGACATCAACATCCTACGCGGACAAGGAGGGTTAAACGGAGGACGATAATTGCGAATATATAGAGCCTCTACCCATATGGTGATAATAGTCACATGAATCCATACATTTGACTACCTTAACACTATAATAAGCCAACCTTAACCCTATGATGAGGTCACACAAAAAAACACTAGTAAACGAGTCACTAGTAACTAAGAAATGAACGAAGAAGAAAAGATAAATGTTTGGGGAGCACGTGTCCACAATCTGAAGAATGTGGATGTGGAAATCCCCCGCAACCGATTGGCCGTGATTACAGGATTGAGCGGAAGTGGTAAGTCTTCGTTGGCTTTCGACACCATATTTGCCGAAGGTCAGCGCCGCTATATTGAAACCTTCTCGGCCTACGCACGCAACTTTTTAGGAGGAATGGAGCGCCCTGATGTGGACAAGATTACAGGCCTAAGCCCTGTAATCTCCATCGAGCAGAAGACAACAAACAAAAATCCACGCTCTACCGTAGGTACAACTACCGAAGTATTTGATTACCTGCGCCTTCTCTATGCACGTGCAGGTACTGCCTATTCATACTTGTCGGGCGAACCTATGGTGAAGTACACCGAGGAGAAAATCCTACAACTCATAGCCGAACAATACATAGGCAAGCGCATCATGATACTTTCCCCCGTGGTTCGTAGCCGTAAGGGACACTATAAGGAACTCTTTGAACAAATACGACGCAAAGGTTACCTATATGCTCGAGTTGATGGCGAAGTAACTGAGTTGATGCCAGGCTTAAAACTCGACCGATATAGGAATCACGACATAGAGATCATCATCGACAAGATGCGTGTAAGTGGTACAGATGAAGAGCGTCTGCGCCAAAGTGTAGCCACGGCTATGCAACAAGGTGATGGATTGATACTTATCTTAGATGCTGACACCAACGAAGCGCGCCACTATAGCAAGCGACTGATGTGTCCCGTCACAGGTCTTGCTTATCGCGAGCCAGCGCCTCACAATTTCTCTTTCAATTCCCCTCACGGATCTTGCCCTCGTTGCAAGGGACTTGGAGTGGTAAATTTGATTGATGTTGATAAGGTAATCCCTGACCGTTCACTCTCCATTCACGATGGAGCATTGACTCCACTTGGAAAATACAAGGGCACAATGGTTTTCTTCCAAATAGCAGCCCTGCTCGAGAAGTACGAAGCCGACCTTAAGACGCCAGTCAACCAATTGCCCGACGAAGCCATTGAGGAAATTCTCAACGGCTCAGATGATCGTTTGCGCATCAAGGCAAGCCTCATCCATACGACATCCGACTACTTTGTCACCTACGACGGATTGGTGAAATATATACAAATGCTCCAAGATCAAGACTCTAGTACCAACGAACAAAAGTGGGCAGAGCAATTCTCACGCACGGCCGTATGCCCTGAGTGTCAAGGTCAACGACTCAATCGCGAAGCCCTCAGTTATCGCCTTCATGACAAAAATATCATGGAGTTATCCGAGATGGATATCAGCGAATTATACGAGTGGTTAGAAGGAGTGGAGCAACACCTCACGGAGAAGCAATTGACTATAGCGACCGAAATTTTGAAAGAGATACGTACTCGTCTGCGCTTCCTACTTGATGTAGGATTGGATTATCTCTCACTCAACCGCGCCTCCATGACCCTCTCAGGCGGAGAGAGCCAACGCATCCGTTTGGCTACACAAATAGGTTCACAATTGGTGAATGTACTTTACATCCTCGACGAGCCGAGCATAGGCCTGCATCAAAGGGACAATAGACGCCTTATAAACTCACTATCTGCCCTTCGAGACTTGGGAAACTCAGTAGTAGTGGTGGAGCATGACAAAGACATGATGTTAGCCGCTGACTGGGTAGTAGACATGGGACCTCGTGCAGGACGATTGGGTGGTGAAGTAGTTTTCCAAGGAACTCCCGAAGAGATGCTAAAGCAAGACACACTCACCTCAAATTACCTTAACGGAAAGTTAAAAATAGAGGTACCCACCGAGCGCCGAAAAGGTAATGGAAAAAGCCTCATAATTCGCGGAGCACGTGGAAATAATTTAAAGCAAGTAGACGCGGAATTTCCCTTAGGTAAACTCATCTGTGTGACAGGTGTGTCGGGTAGTGGAAAATCAACCCTCATCAACGAAACCCTGCACCCCATACTCTCACAAAAGTTTTACCGCTCGCTCAAGGAGCCTTTGCCCTACGACTCTATTGAGGGGTTAGAATACATTGATAAAGTAGTGGATGTGGATCAGTCGCCCATCGGACGTACCCCACGCTCAAATCCTGCGACCTACACCAATGTATTTGCTGACATTCGTAACCTTTTTGTTGGGCTTCCTGAAGCAAAGATTCGTGGATACAAGCCTGGACGATTCTCATTCAACATTAGTGGTGGACGATGCGAGGCTTGTAGCGGAAACGGATACAAGACTATAGAGATGAACTTTCTGCCCGATGTGATGGTGCCTTGTGAAGTGTGTCATGGTAAACGCTATAATCGTGAGACATTGGAGGTTCGTTACAAGGGTAAGTCCATAGCTGATGTACTGGACATGACCATTAACCAAGCCGTGGAGTTTTTCGAAAACGTACCTAACATACTTTCCAAGATAAAGGTTCTTCAAGATGTTGGCCTCGGTTATGTGAAACTTGGTCAACCCTCTACAACCCTTTCTGGAGGTGAAAGTCAACGTGTAAAATTAGCCACCGAACTTGCCAAGCGCGATACAGGAAAGACACTTTACATCCTCGACGAACCTACTACAGGACTTCACTTCGAGGATATACGTGTATTGCTAAACGTGCTCAACCGATTGGTAGACAAGGGAAATACGGTTATCGTCATCGAACACAACCTTGATGTCATCAAGATGGCTGACTACATCATAGACATGGGTCCTGAAGGCGGACGAGGTGGGGGAGTGCTACTCTCATGTGGCACACCCGAGGAAGTGGCAAAGTCTGAAAAAGGGTACACTCCCAAATTTCTTAAAGAAGAGTTGGCTCTCTAAGATGATATTTTTGGGATATTCCTTATTTAATCTCTAAAAATGAATAATGGCAAAAGATAAAATACAGAAAACCAATGTTGCCCGCTTGATGGACAAGGCGAAAATTGCCTACGAACTTATCCCATACGAAGTGGACGAAAACGACTTGAGTGCTTACCACATAGTGGCTCAGTTAGGCGAGAATATCGAACAGGTATTCAAGACACTTGTCCTCCATGGTGATAAGACGGGACACTTCGTATGCGTAATCCCTGGAGGCGATGAAGTTGACCTTAAAATGGCCGCCAAGGTAAGTGGAAACAAGAAGTGCGACCTCATACCTATGAAAGAACTTCTCCCCCTCACTGGATACATTCGCGGAGGATGTTCTCCCATAGGGATGAAGAAACACTTTCCAACCTTCATCCACCATACGGCACTCAACTTTCCATATATATACGTCAGCGCAGGTGTGCGAGGCCTTCAAATGAAACTACACCCCGCTGATCTCATACGTGCATCACAAGCTACTACATGTGAATTGTTTGGAAAATAAATAAAAATAAGGAATGATAGGATCACAAAAAATTGTAACCTTCTGTTTCTCTCCAACAGGCACATCGCGCAAAAACATGATGGCCGTAGTGAGTGGAATGACACCAATCGAGTACAAACACATTGATTTCACCTACAAGACCCCTGAGGATGGGTTGATGGTTAGTCGCGAGGATGTGGCCATCTTCTCCGTCCCTGTATATGGTGGAAAGGTGGCACCAATCGCCCTCCAACGCATGGATAAAGTAAAGGGGAATATGACACCAGCCGTCCTAATAGTAACTTATGGAAACCGAAACTTTGAACAAGCATTGGTGCAACTGGAAGAGTTTGTCAGTGCGCGTGGATTCCTCCCTATAGCAGGTGCAGCACTGATAGGCGAACACTCGTATAGCAATGCACAATATCCCATAGCCATAGGCAGACCTGATACGAAGGATCTGGATTCAGCCAGAAAATTCGGAGAAAAGGTAATGAACAAAATACAGACGGGAGAAATCTCATGCAAGCATAGTATCGACATTGCGAAAAACATGTCCGCTTTAGAAACTCCTGAAACCGCATTACTTGCCTTTCGAACCTTTATACAGGAGTACACCCGCCAACAACAGGAAAATCCTATGAAAGTGTATCCTTCGGCCACTGCTGAAGTATGCTCGCATTGCGGTATGTGTGTAGATGTTTGCCCCACTCAAGCCATTATCATAGGACATGAAGAGGTGACAGACACATCACGTTGTATCAGGTGTTGTGCTTGTGTCAAAGGATGTCCGTCAGGGGCACGTACATTCGTTTCTCCCTTTGCACGCCCGTTGTTTGAGAACTTCCAAATGAGACGCGAACCTCTTTATATTTTCTAATTCATTGGAAAATCAAAGAATTATGTGTATCTTCGCGCCGAAAACGTTGAAAAACTAATTTATCTATAAACTTTAAAACTCTATTTATTATGTTTGAAGGACATCCAAAAGGTCTTTGGGCATTAGCCCTTGCCAACACTGGTGAGCGTTTTGGCTACTACACCATGTTGGCCGTGTTCCTGTTCTTTTTGCAGGACAATTTCGGTTTCTCAATGGGAACCTCCAGTTCTATCCAAGCTGCTTTCTTGGGAATAGTTTACTTTGTTCCCCTTTTCGGTGGTATGTTAGCCGACAAATTTGGCTTTGGTAAGATGGTAACCATCGGTATTTTCGTAATGTTCATGGGTTACTTCTTATTGGCACTTCCCCTTGGAGCAGGTACAGTAGCTTTGGGAGTAATGGCATTGGCATTGTTACTTGTATGCGTAGGAACAGGTTTGTTCAAGGGTAACTTGCAAGTGTTGGTAGGTAATCTTTATGACGAGGCAAAGTATTCTGCCAAGCGTGACGAAGGTTTCAGTATCTTCTACATGGCCATCAACCTTGGTTCAATGTTTGCCGCAGCCGTTGCTCTTTCTATCATGGCTTGGACACAAGAGGCTTATGGCATCAGCAAGGCTGACTCTTACCACTTTGCATTTGCCGTTGCTTGTGTATCGTTGATCCTTTCAATCGTTATCTATTACGCTTTCCGTAAAACATTTGTTCATGCTGATCGTGCAAAAGTTGCCGCTAAGGGTACTGAAGTAGTTGAAGAACAATTGACTCCTGCACAAACAAAGGAGCGTATCATCTGCCTCTGCTTGGTATTTGCTGTGGTTATCTTCTTCTGGATGGCTTTCCATCAGAATGGTATCACTATGAACCAATTTGCACGCGAATACACTGCAACATCTGAGACAGGTTTCATGAGCCTCTTCCTCAGCAAGTCATTGAGCTTTACTGAGATCAGAAGTTTTTGGAATCTTATCTTGTGTGTATTGATGGTCTATGGTATACTTAATATTTTCCAATCAAAGACTATCAAGGGAAAATCTATTGCAACATTCCTTACCGTAGCAGCTGGTGGTGTACTTGCTTACAAAGCTATGAATGTTACAGGTTCAGTTGAAGTAGAAGCCCCCATCTTCCAGCAATTCAATCCTTGCTTCGTTGTAGCTTTGACACCTATTATCGGTCTTGTATTCGGTGCATTGGCCAAGAAGGGTAAAGAGCCTTCATCTCCCATGAAGATTGGTCTCGGTATGCTCGTCGCAGGTTTTGCATTCGTTATTCTTTTGGTTGCATCATTGTCATTACCCCCTGCAGGTGAACAACTCGCAGCTGTAGAGGCAGGTACTGCAACATTGGTTTCTCCCAACTGGTTGATCAGCACTTATTTCGTATTGACCATTGCTGAGTTGTTACTTTCACCCATTGGTATTTCATTTGTAACCAAGGTTGCACCTCCTAAGTACAAGGGTATGATGATGGGAGGATGGTTCGTAGCTACTGCTATCGGTAACTTCCTCATCATGGTTCCTGGTCGTATGTGGGGTATGGATCTCACTATCATTTGGGGTGTACTTATTGGCATTTGCCTTGTTTCTGCACTCTTCATTTTCTCTATTTTGAAGCGTTTGGAAAAGGTTGCATAATAGCATAAAAACATACGTTTAAAGATAAAGGGTTGTGTCGGCATTGACACAACCCTTTATTTATTTTGGTTTAGAGAAACAAATCCAAGGACATTATTACATCTCTACCACTGGATGCAGGGAGATACTTGTTGTTTCAGGCTTTGGAAGTAACACAGAAGGCACATCTACTGCTCGTGTAGTGTTATTGTCGTTATCACCTCTTGTATAGCCCAAGATGGTAGCCAACGTAGTGTTGAGCATCATCTCACGCACATCGCCCAATGGATAAAGAGGAGCGATATTCTGTAATTCATCCACACTCACTATAGGATTAAAGCCATTGGTGTAGTCACTCTCCCCATTGCCATTGTAGATAGTTGCTACTATAGGGTGAAGCGTGTAGTCATAAGGGCTCTTAAAAGAGAGTGAGGCCACATTCTTTCCTTCTGTACGCCCTCCAACAAGAATAACATTGTCTGTCCCCATGAAAGGAATCAAGCCATTGATAACGCACTCCGATGCTGATGCCGTGAGGCTACTGGTAATCACATAGATGCGTGACAAGCCAAGTCCTGCACCACCAGTAAGGTTTTCATCGAAAAGGTAAACCTCATTGTGTGTGGTGGATTGTGACTTATTGAACTCAAGTTTGCAGAAGATTTTTCCCATAGCTTTGGTCGGAGCTAATAAACTTGACAATAATTGTGCACAACTCAGATAACCACCAGGATTATATCGAAGGTCAAGGATGAAATCAGTTGGTTGTTGACTCTTGAAGCGTTGGAAGATAGTACGCATTTGTGAATCATATTGCGTCTCATTACCTGTGTTATTGGGTCCTGTACTGAATCGATTGTACATTAAATAGGCAATACGGTGTCCTTGTAACTGATATAGAGTATCTACGTAAAAGGGATTGTCCTCCAAGTGACGACTTGCCCCAATCTCCACATTATGTACAGGCTCCCAATAGAGTGAATCCACATTTCCATAGTTCAATACCGAGAGACCTAAAGTCGTAGCAGGGCCACTCACAAGCCCCAGGTAGTTCTGAGTAGTCAAATGCTCACCACCAATCTCAGTAATCCATTGTCCACGCTCAATACCTACTTGAGCAGCAGGCGAACCTGGCAACACGTACAACACACGTGCCACACGTTCAATGGCACTTTGGCTTTGTGTCACAGGGTCAACATAAAGGGCAAAATCCATACCATAACTTGAGGAGAGGTTGATGCTTCTCGTGCTCTTGTTATTCGTTTCGTCCATCTCTATGTAACTGTACTTGTCATTCTTCACTACCAGTTTCTTGAAAAATGTCTCAGGTTCACCAAAGAATTGTGCTTCACTGGGTTGTATCATTTCACTATTCCTTAGATACCATTGATTCATCACATCATATATCCATTGGCATCGTCCTGTCTTTTCCATATATTGAAAAGTACGATCCTCTCCGCATGCACCGAACAGCAAACCTCCACTCACAAGAATGGACATCAAACATTTATTTTTAGATATTTTCTTCATTTATTTATCTTTATGACTTTACTTTATTTTGCAAAAGTATAAATTTAGTAAAGTAAATCGCACAGGAAAACCTATAAATTTTGTCAACACACCAAAATATTGTAATTTCGCACACGAAAAACATCAATAATCCATGGCAAAAAGTAGAAAGAAGAAAACTAAGAAGAGATATTCATCGTGGTTGGTCATTGTAGCAGCTTTAGTTATAGCCTCCTTCTTGCACCAAACTATCAATGGACGCAAATTACCGACATTTCAACAAGTTACTGAACAAAGTCAAAATGTCGTCCAGCAAGCAACAAAGCTCAAGGAGAGAATTACCACTAATAACGAAAGCAAGGCCAACAGCAACGAGGTTAAAACCCCACTTACCGAGCAAGCATTCGAGACACCCAAGAGCCGTCCATCGGACACACGAGTGATGAGTCGTGCAGGGTACACTCTTTCGTTCAATGATGAGTGGCTGATGCCCAATTGGGTGGCTTGGCAACTTACTCCCGAGCGCCTGATGGGGAAGGAGAAGCGAACGGATGAATTTACAGGAGACCCCAATCTTCCTGAACATTTAAGGGTCGAACATCGCGACTATAGCCGTTCGGGATACGACCGAGGACACATGGCTCCAGCCGCCGACATGAAGTGGGACAAACTTGCCATGCAGGAATCCTTCTACATGAGCAATATATGTCCTCAGGCTTCCAACCTCAACAAGGGAGATTGGAAGGAATTGGAGGAACAGTGCCGTAAGTGGGCACAAAACCACCACACCACCATCTACATTGCATGTGGCCCCATTGTGCACCCAGGGGAAAAGCACAAGCGAATCGGGCAAGGACACAAGGTGACCGTCCCCGATGGTTTCTTTAAGGTAGTACTGAAGTTGGGCAAAACTCCTGCAGCCGTAGGTTTCATCTATCCTAATGACGATTGCAATGCCCCCATTAATCACTATGCCATACCAGTGGATAGTGTAGAGGCACTGACAGGGATTGACTTTTTCCACCTTGTCCCCGACGAATTGGAGAATGTGTTGGAGGCCACGAATGGCGTTGAAAAGTTCTGATTTATCAATCACAAAAATCTATAAATGAGGTTGGTATATAACCCATTACATTTTTAGGCGCGAATGACGTGGAAAAATAAGCAGACACACCTAAATCTTCACTGTGAGGGAGGACTTGATGAATGTCACGAACCAAGTTTAATGTTCAAGATTTAAAGTTCAAAGTTCAAGATTATTCGAGCAAAGCTCTCATCAAGCCACGCAAGTCAAAGAAGGAGAAAGGAGAAAAAGGCGAGTTGTTGAGCAAAAGCGAAAAATCTGTAAAATCCGTGTCATCCGCGCCTAAAAAATGAACCTTGAACTTTAAACTTTGATTTTTTAACCTTGACTTGCGTAGCTTGATGAGCGATAGCGAACTAATCTTGAACTTTGAACCTTGAACCTTGAATTTTGAAATAAAAAAGGGCAGACACACTTGTCCACCCTCTATTATAACATATTCTCTTTTGTGCAATGTCGGCACATTCATTCAATATCTATTCATTACTTCACACCTTCGGCAAACTTGCGAGTGTGTTCAGCTATGAGTTCCGCATCATCGAAGTAATCAATTTTCATTGCACGACGTACATCGGCTAATGTAGAGGCGGCTACTTCGCGAGCATGTAGGCTTCCTTTGCGAAGGATTTCGTACACACCAGGGATGTCCTTTTCGTACTCTTTACGACGCTGGCGGATAGGCTCCAACATCTCCTGAAGGATGGCATTGAGGAACTTCTTCACCTTCACGTCGCCAAGTCCTCCACGCTGGTAGTGCTCCTTCAGTACATCCAGGTTGGGATACTCAGGCCAGTGTTTTTCAAATGAATCGGGTTGGCAGAAAGCATCCAGGTAAGTAAACACAGTGTTACCCTCTATCTGACCCGGGTCTTCCACACGGATGTGGTTGGGGTCGGTGTACATGCTCATGATCTTCTTGCGTACATCCTCTGCCGAGTCGGAGAGGTAGATGCAGTTGCCGAGTGACTTACTCATCTTTGCCTTACCATCCGTACCTGGCAAGCGTAGGCAAGCCGCATTTTCGGGAAGTTTCATTTCGGGAGTTACCAATGTCTCGCCATATACAGTGTTGAACTTATGTACTATTTCGCGTGTCTGCTCTATCATAGGCGCTTGGTCGGCACCCACGGGCACAGTGGTGGCACGGAAGGCAGTGATGTCCGATGCTTGGCTGATGGGGTAGGTGAAGAATCCTACGGGTGTACCCTTCTTGTTCTGATTCTCGTCCTCATCGCCATCCGAGAAGCCACGAAGTTGGATTTCCTGCTTCACGGTAGGGTTTCTCTGCAAGCGTTGCACCGACACGAGGTTCATGTAGTAAAAGGCCAATTCGCACAACTCGGGCACTTGGCTCTGAATGAAAATGGTCACCTTCTCGGGGTCAAGACCTGCTGAGAGGTAATCCAATGCCACTTCGATGATGTTCTGACGTATCTTTTCGGGGTTGTCCGCATTATCTGTCAATGCCTGTGCATCGGCTATCATGATGAAAATCTTTTCAAACTCACCTGAGTTCTGAAGTTCCACTCGGCGCTTGAGCGAACCTACATAGTGTCCCAAGTGCAGGCGTCCAGTAGGACGGTCTCCGGTCAAAATTACTTTTCCCATTGTTCTTCTTTTATCTATTTTTTATCTGTTTATTCTTTTTATAATTCTATTTTTTCCAAAATTGCAGGCAAATGTACAACTTTTCTTTGAAATTTCCGACACTCTGTCTGCATTTATGTACCTCAACCTATCACTTTGAAGCGTGCAAAGCGCAGGAGCAATTGCTTCTCGCCCACATTTCGGAAGCGTATGGTGGCCTTCATATTGTCACCCACACCCTCCACGCGCAACACCTCGCCTATGCCGAAGCGCTCGTGTTCGATGATCTGTCCTGTGGTCAATCCCGTACGTGTGGTGGTCGACGACGGTGTGGCCGATGTCGAATGCCCGGCAACCGACGACACACGCTTCATCCCCTGAGGTATGGTGGGGCGTACGGGTGGGGGAGTTGCCGATTGGCGAATGGGGGTACGCTCTTCGTACCTCTTGTATCCATATCCGCCTCCATCACCCGATGAATAGCCACGGTCAGCCAACTCATCGTCGCGGAAGGTACTGTGTCGCGTGGTGGCCACGCGTTGTTCGTACGACGATGATCCACCTTGATAATTACTACTCTCGGGATTCCTCCACGAACTGAAGGGTAGGCGTCCACCACCTGCAGGTTCGCGTGTCTCGCGTCGTACAGGAGTACCCGCATCGGGCATATTCAGGTAGCGCGGGTCAATGTCCTTCAGGAATCGGCTGGGATTGCTGAACTCCGTCTTTCCATAGCGAAAACGGCTACGTGCAAAGGAGAGGAAACAATGCTCCTCGGCACGTGTGATGGCCACGTAGAAGAGGCGTCGTTCCTCCTCCATCTGCCTGTACGACTCTTGTGCCATAGGGCTGGGGAAGAGGTTCTCCTCCATACCCACTATGTACACCACTCTGAACTCAAGTCCCTTGGCCGAGTGTATGGTCATCAGTGTCAGTTTGTCCTTGTCCTCCTCAGTACCATTGTCCATGTCCATTTCAGAGAGCAGAGATACTTCGCTCAGGAAGTCGGACAACAGTATGCGCTCGTTGCCTTCCTCCTCGCGTGTGGCGCAGAAGTCGTGTATGCTACTTGCAAACTCCTCCAGGTTCTCCTGTCGGCTCAGCCCTTCGGGTGTGCGGTCCTGCATGATGTCGTTCATGATGCCACTCCTTCGTACTATGTCCTGTCCCAGGTCATACGCATTGCGTGTGGTCGCCTCGGTGCGGAAGCCCTCCACCAGGTCGCGAAAACCCTGCAACTTGGCATGCGTACCCTTGTTGATGTTCAATCCGTACTCCAGTGGCGCACACAACACCTGCCACAGACTCACACCTGCCTGTGTAGCTACCTCCGTTATCTTGTTCACCGTGGTGTTGCCTATGCCACGTGCAGGATAGTTGATGACACGTTTGAATGCCTCCTCGTCGTGTGGATTTACCGCCAGGCGGAAGTAGGCGATGATGTCCTTTATCTCCTTGCGCTGATAGAACGATATGCCTCCATAGATGCGACAGGGGATTGACCTCTTTCGTAAAGCCTCTTCGAAGATACGGCTCTGGGCATTCGTGCGGTACAGGATGGCCTGTTGGCTATAGGGTATCTCCTCGCGACGATGCAGCTCAGTGATCTTGTTGGCCACTATTTCGCCCTCCTCTATGTCGCTATAGGCACAATACACGCGCAGAGCCTCGCCCATGTCCTTTTCCGAGAACACCTCCTTGCGTATCTGCTCGCTATTCTTGGCTATCAAGCTATTGGCTGCATTCACTATCGTCTGAGTCGAGCGATAGTTCTGTTGCAACTTGAACAGGCGTGCCCCCTTGTATTGTTGTGTAAACTTCAGTATGTTGTCGATGTTTGCTCCGCGGAAGGAGTATATGCTCTGCGCATCGTCGCCCACCACACACACGTGCTGGTGCTCTGCCGTAAGTTGCCACACGATGGCGTGTTGTGCATAGTTCGTGTCCTGATACTCATCCACCAGCACATATCGGAACTGGTCGGCATACTTGGCCCTCACCTCGGGGTGTTGGTCGAGCAGCATCCAGGTATATATCAGCAAATCGTCGAAGTCCATGGCATCCGATTGTCGGCAACGCTCCCAATATCGGCGATATATCTCACCTATGGCAGGCATGCGAGCTGCCTCGTCGGCCTTTCGTAGTTGCGCATCCATGGCGTATGCCGATGGCAACAACAACCTGTTCTTGGCATTCGATATGTGGCTCTGCACGGTGCCGGGCTTGTACGTTTTGTCGTCCAGCCCCATCTCCTTGATGATGCTCTTTATCAGGCTCTTCGAGTCACTTGCGTCATATATGGTAAAGTTGTGTGTAAAGCCTATCTGTTCGGCCTCGGTGCGCAGTATGCGCGAGAATATGGAGTGAAACGTACCCATCCACAATCCCCTTGCCCTGTCGCCTACAAATCGGCTGATACGACTCTTCATTTCCGCAGCAGCCTTGTTGGTAAATGTCAGTGCCAGTATGCTCCACGGAGCATATCCTTCGTTCAACAGGTGCGCAATTTTATATGTCAGCACACGCGTCTTTCCCGACCCCGCTCCGGCTATCACCAGTGCCGGTCCTTCGTTGTACGTCACGGCAGCGCGTTGCTCCTCATTCAATTCATTCAAATAGTCATTCACCATATCCATCCTTTGAGTGTGCAAAGATAGTGCAAGGCGAGAGAAATACAAAAAGAATCCAATTCTTTTTTATTGCCGAGCCGCAGCCTATCTTCGCATCAGCAAAGTAGTGCAAGGCGAGAGAAATACAAAAAGAATCCGCGTTCCCGCGTCATCTGCAGATGAAAAATGTCATTAGCAAAGCATTTCACTCCCCTCCCTTGGGGCGTAGCAAGGCCTCGAGAATTGATTAAATATCAATTCGTGCCGTAGCGAGGGGAGCATAGTGCCCTATGCGACGGAGGATGGGCAGGGGGGAGGGTCCGTTTTTGTACCATTCGGTCACTGATTTCCGCCCACTGCGCACATGGGTTGACATCATTTCCCGACTGACATTGCAAAGATACAACATTTTACCCCCCTTTGTCAAGAGGCTTTTCGAAATTGGCGGAGATTTAACATTTGGATAAATGGCCTCAAACGCTGTGTATATCGGTATTTGAGCGCAGTTTTTAGAGGGCAAAAAATGAGTGTA
>JAFZDY010000028.1 GCA_017560945.1 Bacteroidaceae bacterium
CCCCCCCCCCCCCCCAGGGCAAGTCGTTGATTATCAAAGCTGATTAGATCTATTACTAAAGTTGTTTTAGATGCTATATTTTGAAGGTTGGGCATGTGTGATTGCTGATATAAAAAGAATAAAACGCTGGTGATATGACAATATATTTTATCAATAATTTGAAGATTTGGAAAATAATGTGTTCCTTTGTGGTGAATAAATGAAGCTGTTGAAAGCAATGAAGAAACATGTAATCGCATGGATAAGCCTCATACTAATGGTATTTGTGGGGTGCAGTGATAATCGGAATGAACAGCTGTTGACCCGAGCGGAAGCGTATATGGAGACGCGGGCTGACAGCGCACGATGGCTGTTGCAGCAAGTGGATTCTGTGTTGACCGATGAACAGCAGGCACGATATGCCTTGTTGTGGACACAGGCCATGCACAAGTGTCATATACCTTTAGAGGATGATTCGCTTATCAATGTGGCGGTGGACTATTACAGTCGAACGAGGGAAAGCCATCGGTTGGCAAAGTCTTTGCTATACAAAGGGTTGGTGCATAAGCAACATGGCGAAGTAGAATTGGCTACAAAGGCATTTGTGGGCAGTGAACAGGCATTTGAAGGGGTGGAGGATGACCAATACAAGGCTTTGTTGTTCGGACATTATGCTTCGCTGATGAAATCTCAAAATTTGTTGGATGAAGCATTAAGATATTTTAAACGAACATATTCTTATGAGTTGAAGACTGATTCTGTACATTACATTGTTTCATCGTGTAGTGATATTGCAGCTATTTATGAGTTAATGGGGCAAAAGGATAGTGCGCAAGTTTACTATGTAAGGGGCTTGTCATATACTGGGGTTGATAATCGGAACTTGCTTCATAATTATGCTCTTCATCTTATGAAAAGAGGGATGTATGCTGATGCTGAAAATATGTTGAAGGAGAGTGAAACGCAAATTTCAGAATCGGTCCACATATATAATGTATACTCTTCCTTAGCTACCCTTTATTATGAGACAAAGGAATATGAAAAAGCTAAAAATTACGGTGAAAGAATGTTGGAAAGTACGGACAGTATGATGCAATGCACTGGCTATCTGCATCTGTACAGGGCATACAAACAATTGGGTGACATGAAGACGGCCGTGCATTATCACGACCTTTACCGCCAATACGACAGCGACATCACCCTGCGCAAGAAAACGGCAAAAGTGGCAGAAATCCCACATAAGATGAAAGCCCTCCGATTGGAGACGGAAACCCGCACGGCGCACCGTTGGCAATGGGGGTGGGGAATAGGAGCGGCTGTTGTCTTGTGCGTAGCCGTTTGGACGGTGAGATTCCTGAAAAGGAAGCATGGCAGGCAACTGACGGAGAAGGATTCATTGTTGGACGAGAAGGAACGGATGCTGGCCCTGAAACAGTCGCTTGTGAAGGAGATAGAACAGAAATTGTATGACCTGAGGATTGAACTGGGTCGTATGAAGGGGGTACTGGCCAATCAGTCGAAGACCGTGGCCAACTTGAAGGAGGACAGGAGGAAGGACAGAGCTGCCTACAATGAATCGGTGAAGGAGTTCAAGAAGAGCCTGAGAGAAAGAGATGAGGAATACAGGAGCGAACAGAAGGCGGTGAAGGCACAGGTCAGTGAATTGACCAAGCGGCTGAACCAATCGGAAAAGGAGCAGAACCGATGGGGAAATGAAGTGAAGGAGTTGGTGGTGCAGATGGAACAGTACGAACTGTGGCAACGTTTCCTGCTCGATGGAGAAAATGTGCGCTGTGTGTTGCTGATTCTGGAGTTGAAGAGTGGACGCCACAATCCGCGTTACTCCATCAAACGGGCTGATTATGCCGAATTGCTGAAGCAACTGGCCGAGTATGTCCATCCCGGCATCCGACAGCGGATAGAGACCGACGAGACGTTGAAGGACAAACAGGAATTGGCCTGTCTGCTTGCTCTTGGTCTCGACAGTATGGAGATGTTGCGCATGGCGACTAATTTGAAACCCAACAGTGTGAGGACATATTGCACGCAGGTGAGAACTGCATTAAGTGATATTTTGCAGAACAAAGTGGAGCGCGTGTGAAAGCTATGAAGGCGTGAAGGGAGGATTGGAAAATTGTTTTTTACTATGGCTGTTGGCTATAGTTCAGAAGAATGCATTCTTTTTCCCGAAAGATTGCACTCTTCTGAACTGTTAATTCCATTCGCGAACCGTGTTTGTTCCGTTCGCAAGCGGAGTTAACTCGGTTCGGGTGAATACTATATAGTGTAAGGGTGTAACGAATATAGTATTGAGGCAAAAGCTGTATAGTTTTAGACTATGGCTGTTTAATATACGTGAAAGATAAGGATGTTAAGCGTTGAAGATTTGAATCTTTCTGGCTTAACATCCTTATCTTTCGGGTGTATCGTATATAGTATGCTTATAGTTCTAACTTCAGTTTATCGGTTCCATGCTTGAACTCCAATATCTCGGGATGTTGCTTTGCGGCAGATGGGGGACTATTATATTTTCAGAATTCCCCCTGCTCCATGTTTAAATTCTAATACTTCAGGATGTTGCTTGGCAAAGGAGTCCATATGACGGATTCTCTTTTCTTCCAATATTTCGTCGACGGCAATCAATATTCCTGTTTCTTCTACATTCCCGAATTCGTAATTGATGCCTGTGCCAAATACACGCATAGTGGGAGATAAACTCATGTACGCATTTACCAATGGGGGAATGTTACATCCCAAGTTGCGTACTTCACGATTTAGAATGCGATAGTCCTGTTTGAATTCACTCTCAGTGAAGATCGCCTCTAATTCTTTGGGATCAGTCTCCAACAAAAGAGGTTCTGTGGGAACCACCAATTTGTCTTTGTCTCCGAAATGCTTGTTTAGGAAATAGAGAATCATGTCACGTCCGAGTCTGTTGAACGAGGGGTACATGGTCATTTTCCCAAAGAAATATTTTACGTCTGGCTTCAATACGGTGAGTGCACCTAATCCGTCCCACAAGTTGTCTAAGGCAAAAATTCCTTTAGCATCTGAACGGGTAGATTGGTATTCCAATGTTACAAACGAACGCCCCAATTCAATCGTCTGAGGAAGAAATTCAGTAAGGAATTGCTGTGAGAAATTGAACATGTGTGCTGTGGCTAATATAGGATGTCCATGCTCGTCCATGCGTACATCAGTTCCCAATATGTAACGATATCCACCGATAATCTCTTCTGACTCGGGATTCCATACAATCAATTGGCGATAGGGATTCTCCATGGTATCGTATTCGTCGATATCCATAGAAAGACCTGTACCTCCACCACCTGCGCGGAAAGCTATTTCGCGCAGACGTCCGATTTCTTTCATTACGTTTGGCGCATTGTGTGCTGTGACGATGTAAATATCGTTGTTGCTCTTGTTTGTGCGACGTAATTTTTTGTCTTCTGTCAGTTCCGATTTTAAAATCTCTTTACTGATTGGGGCAATTATTTCTTCCATTATTTATTGTTAGAATTTTCCTTTAATTTGTAAACTGTCTCTTTTACATCCTCTGCCCATTCGGTTGGGGATTTAGACTTGTCGAATGTTTGCCATGGGATAGGCTTTCCTATGGTAATGCGGAATGTTTCATGACGATTCTTGAACATCTCATCAGCAAGATAGAGCATAGCAATGTTTAGTTTGATGCCCAATCTTTTACACCAGTTGGCCAATGAGTAAAAGAAGTCAGAGTTGCGGCCTTCAAAGTGGATGGGGACAATGTCTCGTTGTGTTTGTACACTTTTTATAATAAACGTCTTTTTCCAATCTAAGTCTCGAATGACACCATCCGAACCTCGACGTGAACAAAGTCCTGCAGGAAACATGATAATGTGATCGTCCGAGCGGAATGCTGCTTCTACCATTTTGGGAAAATCACGAGATTGTGAACCTGTTTTATTGATAGGGACAAAGAGAGGGGCAAGGCCATAAAGGTTCATCAATAGATCGTTTACTAAGTATTTGA
Source organism: Bacteroidaceae bacterium (assembly GCA_017560945.1). Taxonomy (GTDB): domain Bacteria; phylum Bacteroidota; class Bacteroidia; order Bacteroidales; family Bacteroidaceae; genus Phocaeicola_A. Next base: position 3,992 of record JAFZDY010000028.1, read on the forward strand.
TCTTTCCTTCGTACTTCTTGCCTAAAATGTATCCGATTGAGATACCGTCTAAACCTCCTAATGGGTGGTTGCTCACAAATGTATAAAGTCGCCCATCGGTCGGAAGGTTTTCCAATCCTTCCACCTCCAACTTGGTGTCGAGGTACTCAAGTGTAGATTCTAAGAATGGTACACCGCGTTTTTCCTTTACACTGAGCAAGTACTCATTGATCTCGTCTTGATGAACAATCTTCTTTAGGTACGAGACCAAAAACTTTGGCACATATTTCGCTTTTTTACCAGCCTTTGATGCCAAAATCTTATCTATGTCGATGAGGAAAAATGAGTCTTCAGCCATAGGTCTATTGTTAATAATGGGCAAAAATAATGTTTCTTTTTTATTTTTGGACATTATTTTCCGAAAAAAAGGACATTTATTGCCCTTTTAGGACAATTTAAACGTCCAATGAATAGTGATTGTAGGTCATTTTCGTCCAAAATCGGCAGGAACTTCTCCCCATCGAGAGGTATCCCATTTTAGGATAGGAGTGGTGTATTTATTCTCCTTTAACCACTTTTCTGCACGTTCTATCAGTTGGTATAGCTCTTCTGTGCGAGGTGTCCTTTCCAGTTTAGTCTTGCATTTTTTTTGTTTAACCCAAAGAATCGCGTTACGGCTATCGGAATAGATGGGCATATTTACTCCCTTTTGTTTCATTAGGGCCAATGCGTGGACGATGGCAAGGAATTCTCCGATGTTGTTTGTGCCATGTACAGGACCAAAGTGGAAAACCACTTGACCTGTGCGTAAATATACGCCTCTATACTCCATAGGACCAGGGTTCCCACTACAAGCTGCATCTACTGCCAGAGACTCGGCTTGCACTTCCAAAGGAAGGGGTAGTACTGTGTCTGTGCGGTCGGTAGGTGGTGTCACCACTTGAGAGCCATTCATTGCGACCTTTGAATTGTCCCCTGCATTCTTCTTCGCACGCGTTATATATATATAAGGTGAGGAATTATAAGCCTCCTCTGCCTCCTCGCGGGTGGAAAAAGACTTGTATATGGCTCCTTCGAAACCATTGATTTGTTGCTTGCAAGCATCCCAATCGGTATAAATCCCAGGCTCCACCCCGTGCCACACGACATAGTATTTGTTCTTGGCCATAGGTATATATAATAGACCCAATCCCGACCTTTCTTAAAGGGAGTGGAGTAGAGTGTATAGTCAATGAAGAAGTTGACTTTCTACTCCCCTCCCTTTTGGAGGGGTAGGGGGAGGGTCTGTTTGTTTACATTACATGCGTTCGGGGACTTCGATGCCCAACAATCCCATGCCAAGACGCACAATCTTGGCTACATTGTGTGAGAGGGCAAGACGGAAGGTCTTGAGTGCCTCGTTCTCTTCGCGCAAGATGCTGAAGTCGTGATAGAATTGGTTGTACTCCTTTACGAGCTCGTAGCAATAGTTGGCAATGCCAGAGGGGCTATAGGTAGTACCTGCTTCCTTTACTACGGCGGCAAAGTCGGCCAACATTTGGATGAGACCCTCTTCCTTTTCGCTCAAGGCAAAACCTGTAGGCAAAGTGGTGGGGATTTCAATTCCAGCCTCCTTGGCCTTACGAAGTACCGATTGGATACGTGCATAAGTGTATTGGATGAAGGGGCCTGTGTTACCATTGAAGTCGATAGATTCCTTCGGATTGAAAGTCATGTTTTTACGAGCATCCACCTTGAGGATGAAATACTTGAGCGCTCCCAATCCTACGATGCGAGCGATGTTGTCGGCTTCTTCTTGGGTAAGTCCGTCCAACTTGCCAAGTTCTTGACTTGTCTCCTTGGCAGTGTTTATCATTTCTGCCATCAAGTCATCTGCATCCACTACTGTTCCTTCGCGGCTTTTCATCTTACCTTCGGGCAACTCCACCATGCCGTATGAGAAGTGTACGAGGCCCTTACCCCACTCGAATCCGAGTTTGTCGAGCAGGATGGAGAGTACTTGGAAGTGATAGTTCTGCTCATTACCCACCACATAGATCATCTTGTCGATGGGGAAGTCGGCAAAGCGAAGTTTGGCAGTACCTATGTCTTGGGTCATATAAACTGAAGTGCCATCGGCGCGAAGCAAAAGTTTGTGGTCGAGTCCTTCGCCAGTGAGGTCTGCCCACACGGATCCGTCCTCCTTACGATAGAAGAATTTTTTCTCCAATCCTTCCATAACTTTTTCCTTACCTTCCAAATATGTATCCGACTCATAGTAGATTTTGTCGAAGGTAACACCCATCATCTTGTAGGTCTCATCGAATCCTGCGTATACCCAGTCGTTCATCTTCTTCCAGAGGGCACGTACTTCGGGATCGTTGGCTTCCCATTTTACCAACATCTCGCGAGCCTCCTTCATCAGAGGACTTTCTGCTTCAGCTTTGGCCTTGGCTTCTTCCTCGCTCATACCTTGGGCGGTGTACTGAGCCATCAGCTCCTTCACTTCGGCTTTGTAGTGTTTGTCAAAGGCTACGTAGTAGTCACCAATCAGGTGGTCACCCTTCTTGCCCGATGACTCGGGAGTTTCGCCTTCGCCATACTTGAGCCAAGCCAACATGCTCTTACAGATATGAATACCACGGTCGTTCACGATGTTGGTCTTCACCACGCGGTTACCATTGGCCGCTACGATGTTGGCCAATGCGTTACCCAACAAGTTGTTACGTACGTGTCCGAGATGGAGGGGCTTGTTGGTGTTGGGTGATGAATATTCAATCATTACCAAGGGAGAGGTCTCGGTAGCAGCGGTCAATCCATATGTTTCCGATGTATGTATTTCATTCAGAAGGTCAATCCAACAATCTGAAGAGATGGTAAGATTGAGGAATCCCTTGATTACATTAAAAGCGGCTACCGCCGAACAGTTGGCTTGTAGATACTCACCTATTTCGGTGGCAGTCTGCTCAGGACCTTTGCGCGACATTTTCAAGAAGGGGAATACTACAAGGGTGAGGTGCCCCTCAAACTCTTTCTTCGTTTTCTGCAACTGTACCTGTGCGGCCGTTGCATCTTGTCCGTAAAGACTCTTGATTCCGTCAATTACGGAAGAAACAATCTTTTCTTCGATAGTCATTTCTTTATATCTATTTTTGTTCGTTTATTGCTAAGTTTGTAAATGAGTTACAAAAGTACTGAAAAAAAAAGAGATGCACAAACTATGCATCTCTTTTTTAACCTTATAAGGCAAATCTCTTCTTATAATACTGCTTCAGCCAATTCTGCACCGGGCTTGAATTTAGCAACCTTCTTGGCAGCGATAGTGATAGTTTCCTTAGTAGCGGGGTTGATACCAGTTCTTTCACCTCTTTCAGAAACCATGAAAGTTCCGAAACCTACAAGGGCAACCTTGTCACCTTCCTTCAATGCTTCAGTGATAGAAGCTACAACAGCATCAATGGCTTTTTTTGAATCTGCTTTGCTCAAGCCTGACTTTTCGGCTACGGCGTTGATAAGTTCTGCTTTGTTCATAATGTTAGAAATAAATGATTAATGATATGTAATTCAAAAACTTTCGTGTGAAATGATGCACAAATATAGAGGAAGAAAATTACATTCCAAACTTTTTTCTTGAAAAAATGAAAAATATATGAAAAAAAGTTCAGAAATATGTTGTTTAGCATGTTTTTACACTCTTTTTGCTTGTCTTAATTGTACAAAACCAATGGAAATAATATAGTGACGAGAAATGTGGATGGGGTGAATATGTGCTTAGTAATGAGGAAACTCTAACTGATAATATAGTTTTCAATAGCTTAGTATAAGGCCTCCTTGGGTTAGAGGAAAGGGACGTCCTTTTCTTACAAAATGATAACTTGAAAGATGAAAAAAATATAAGAGAATCGCGTTTTCGTGTGTTATACTGATATAAATTTGTACATTTGCATCTTAATTCAAAACAAACAAAGGATATACATTATGAACAACATGCCTACGGTTACCAAGAACCTGCTCATTATCAATGTGCTGGTATTCGTTGCCAGTTATGTGCTTCGAGGATATGGAGTGGACTTGAACAATATGTTTGGGTTGCACTTCTTTATGGCGTCTGATTTCAAGATATACCAATTCTTTACCTATCTCTTTCTGCATGGCGGATTCGAACATCTCTTTTTCAATATGTTTGCTGTGTGGATGTTTGGTCGCATACTTGAGAATGTATGGGGACCTCGACGTTACCTTTTCTACTACATTGTGTGTGGAGTGGGAGCAGGACTTTGCCAGGAATTGATTCAGTTCCTTGATTATGTGATAGAACTGGCTCCATATAGCCGTGTAGATATGGGTGGAGGTTTCATTATATCGATGGAAGAATACCTGAATTATATGAATACCGTAGGCGCATCTGGTGCCGTGTATGGTATTTTGCTGGCATTCGGAATGTTGTTCCCAAATGAACAAATGTTTATTTTCCCTTTACCTATGCCCATCAAGGCGAAATATTTTGTGATTGGCTATGCAGCCATCGAATTGGTTTTGGGTATTTCTGGCCGTGGAGATAACATTGCTCACTTTGCACACTTGGGAGGAATGTTGTTTGGTTTCCTATTGATTATGTACTGGAAAAAGAAGAGAAATCATGGGCAATATTATTACTGATTTGCGACAACGCTTTCGTACAGGAAGCATCAGTCTTCAACTTATATATATAAATATAGGTATATACCTGTTGCTGACGTTGGTGTCGGTATTCCTCCGATTGTTCAATATACAAGGCGATTGGGTGATTCGTTGGTTGGAAATGCCTTCTGATGTGACCCGCTTGTTCATACAACCATGGTCGATCATTACCTATATGTTCCTTCATGCCGATGTTCTTCACCTTCTGTTCAATATGCTTTGGCTCTATTGGTTTGGCCAGTTATTCCTATACAATTACTCTTCCAAGCATCTTCGTGGATTGTATCTGTTAGGAGGTATTGCCGGAGCCTTGCTTTACCTGCTTTTCTACAATATCTTTCCATATTTTCATGGGGTTTCAGGGATGATGGTAGGCGCATCAGCTTCGGTATTAGCCATCGTGGTGGCAACGGCCGTCAGTATGCCTGATTATCAATTGAGACTCTTGTTGTTTGGACCGGTTCGTCTGAAATATGTGGCTCTGGTAGTGGTGCTTACAGACCTGTTGTTTATTACCTCTTCCAATGCCGGAGGACACATAGCTCATTTGGGAGGAGCCTTGGCCGGATGGTTGTTTGCTCGCGGAATACATAGCGGGAAATACGACGCGACGGCATGGATAAATAAAATTTTGGATACCATTGTAGGATGGTTTCATCGTCCGTCCAAACCTCGTATGAAGGTGCATGTGGGTAAGCGTGCGAAGGACTATGACTTCAATGCACGAAAGAAGGCACAAGACGATGAGATTGACCGTATCTTGGACAAAGTGCGTCAATCGGGATACGATGGGCTTTCAGCCGAGGAAAAGAGAAAATTGTTTGATGCAAGCCGTAGGTAACGTATGATATTGAGAACTATTGGCCGTTTCTTTGGTCGCATAATATTAGCACTCAATGGGGTTGTGGCTTTGCTGATGTTACTTTGCGCATTCAGTTCTTACCTCCAACCCGAGACCTTTCCTGTGCTCTCATGTGCAGGGTTGGCTTTCCCTATATTTTTGTTGCTCAATGTCCTTTTTCTCCTCTTTTGGTTCTTTTTTTATCGTCGTTATCTCCTTTTGCCTCTATTGGCAATGGTTATTTGTTTCCCGCAAATACGTTCTTATATCCCCATCAATTTATCTGCGACACAAATACCGAACGATGCCATCAAGGTGTTGTCCTATAACGTAATGTCATACGATGGGCATAAACCTCATTCGTCGAACAATCCCAATGCTATAGTGCAATATCTGCAAAATGCGAATGCCGACATTATATGTCTGCAAGAGGCAAGTTTCAATAATTCAGATTCGAAGAAGTTCTTGTCAGAGAAGGTCTTTCGCAAGGCAATGTCGGAATATACCTATTTTCGCCATTTTGTGGCTAAGGGGAATGCGTGGGTTTGTCTGTCTCGTTTTCCCATCCTTTCTGCTCGAATGATAGATTACGAAAGTGCAGGAAATGGCTCGGTTGCTTACGAATTGAAAGTGGGAGCCGACACCCTGTTGTTGATAAACAATCATCTGGAGTCTAACAAACTGACGTTAGACGATCGTGCAGCTTACCGTGAATTGATTGTCAATCCGCAGGAGGAAAAACTGGCTTCGACATCAAAGCTATTGATAAGAAAAGTGGCTGACGCGGTAGCTATCCGCGCTGCCCAAGCCGATAAAGTGGCCGAATATATCCGTGAATCTGGGAAGAAATATGTGGTAGTGTGTGGCGATTTCAATGATTCGCCATTGTCTTACACACATCGTGTAATAGGAGAGGGAATGAAGGACGCATTCGTGGAAAGTGGAAACGGATTGGGCGTGTCGTATCATCGGAATGGTTTTTATTTTCGCATTGATCATATCTTGGCGAGTGAGAGTTTTGAACTCTTCAATTGTAAGGTCGATAAGTCTATCGAAGCTTCCGACCATTACCCCATTTGGTGCTATATTAAGAAAAAATAAGGGTATTTTAGTGGCCTGAAATGTATATAAATACCTTTTTTTTCAACAAAAAAACAAATATTAGGTGAGAAAGCATCTCTTAATGTAAAAAAAAGGCTATATTTGCACCCTTGTTGCTGAATAGCATCCATTGAAAATTAAATAAATAACTAAAAATCATAAATTAAAACAAAATGCAGAACAAAGGATTTGTAAAAATTTTTGCAGCGTTGCTCACACTTGTATGTGTGTTCTACCTGTCATTCTCCTTTGTGACTCGCCACCACATGAACAAGGCGGCTGAGTATTCACAAGGTGAAAGCCAATACCTCGATTCAATGAAGAACGAGAAAGTATGGTTGGGCGCTTATACGCTGCAGCAGTGTCGTGAGATGGAAATCGGTTTGGGTCTTGACCTGAAGGGTGGTATGAACGTAATCCTGGAAGTTTCAGTTCCTGATGTAGTAAAGGCTTTGGCTGATCACAAGAGCGACGAGACTTTCAACAAGGCTGTAAACGAGGCTGCTCGTATGCAGGCAAGTAGTCAGGACGATTTCATTACTCTCTTTGTTGAGGAATACAAGAAGTTGGCTCCTGAAAGTTCATTGGCAGAATTGTTCGCCACTCAGCAATTGAAGGACAAGGTAAACACCAAGAGTACTGATGCTGAGGTTATCAAGGTTCTCCGTGAGGAAGTTAAGGCTGCCGTTGACAACTCATTCAACGTGTTGCGTACTCGTATCGACCGTTTCGGTGTGGCTCAGCCCAACATCCAGAATTTGGAAGGTACTATGGGACGCATCATGGTAGAGTTGCCTGGTGTGAAGGAACCCGAACGTGTTCGTAACCTTCTTCAAGGTTCGGCTAACCTCGAGTTCTGGGAAACTTACAAGGCTTCTGAAATCATCTCTTACATGAACGCTGCTGACAACAAGTTGCGTACATTGTTGGCTGACAAGGCTGCTTTGGAAGGTGAAACAGAAGAGACTGCTGAGGCTGAGGAAGTTAAGGAACTGGACGTAACCGCTGCATTGACTGGTGAAACATCTGCTGCTCAGAACGCACAGAGCATCGAACAGTTGAAGAAGGAGCACCCCTTGGCTGCCATCCTTCAGCTCGTTTCTTACGATTCTCCTATCGTAGGTTATGCTCACTACAAGGATACAGCAGAGGTTAACCGCTTGTTGGCTATGCCCGAAGTGAAGAATATCTTGCCTCGTGACCTCCGTTTGAAGTGGGGTGTAAAGGCTTCAGATATGGATCAGACTGGTCAGTTGTTTGAACTCTATGCTATCAAGTCTACTGAGCGCAATGGTCGTGCTCCTATGGAAGGTGACGTGATTGTAGAGGCTGCTGATACATACGACAGACTTGGTAAGCCTTGTGTTAGTATGGCTATGAATACTGATGGTTCTCGTCGTTGGGCTGTGTTGACCAAGAATAACGTAGGTCGTGCTATCGCTATCGTATTGGATGGTTATGTATATAGCGCTCCTAACGTATCAAATGAAATCACTGGTGGACGTTCTGAAATCACTGGTAACTTTACTCCCGAGTTGACCAAGGACTTGGCTAACGTATTGAAGTCTGGTAAGATGCCTGCTCCTGCTCGCATCGTTCAGGAGGACATCGTTGGTCCTTCACTCGGTCAGGAATCTATCAACCAAGGTATATGGTCATTCATCGTAGCATTTGTAATCTTGATGATTTACATGTGCGCTATGTACGGTGTAGTTCCCGGTATGGTTGCCAATGGTGCTTTGATTGTGAACCTCTTCTTCACTCTCGGTATCTTGACTTCATTCCAGGCTGCTTTGACAATGTCTGGTATCGCCGGTATGGTACTTTCATTGGGTATGGCTGTGGATGCTAACGTACTTATATATGAACGCGCGAAGGAAGAGTTGCGTGCTGGTAAGAATGTACGTGCTGCTCTTGCCGACGGTTACAAGAATGCATTCTCTGCAATCTTCGACTCTAACTTGACTTCTATCATCACTGGTATCATCTTGTTCAACTTCGGTACAGGTCCTATCCGTGGTTTTGCTACCACATTGATCATCGGTATCCTCTGCTCATTCTTCACTGCAGTGTTCTTGACACGCATCGTGTACGAGTGGCGTATGGGTAAGGACAAGTGGTTGAACCTCACTTTCTCTACTGGTATCTCTAAGAACTTGATGCAGGGCACTAAGTTCAACTTCATGGGAGCTGCCAAGAAGTCATTTGCAATCTTCGGTACATTTGCTGTAATTGCTCTTGTTTCTTTGGGTGTTCGTGGTTTGAGCCAGAGCATCGACTTCACTGGTGGACGTAACTTCGTAGTTCAGTTCGAACAGCAGGTTTCTCCTGAAACTGTTCGCGGATTGCTCTCTGAGAAGATTACTGATGCTAACGTAAGCGCTATCGCTTTGGGTACTGACGGACGTACCATTCGTATCACTACTAACTATCGCATCGAGGAAAATACTCCGACTATCGACTCTGAAATCGAATCATTCATCTATGACGCTTTGAAGTCTGGTAACTTGTTGGGCGAGGGTACAACTCTCGAAATCTTCATCGACCGCGATAACCGTACAGGTGGTTCTATCATCAGTTCACAGAAGGTTGGTCCTTCTATTGCTGACGACATCAAGACATCTGCCGTATGGTCTGTTATCTTGGCTTTGATAGCTATCTTCGTTTACATCTTGATCCGTTTCCGCAACGTGGCTTACTCTGTAGGTTCTGTAACTGCTTTGGCCGTTGACGTATTGCTCATCTTTGGTATGTACTCATTGTGCTACGGATGGTTGCCTATGTCTTTGGAAATCGACCAGACTTTCATCGGTGCTATCTTGACCGCTATCGGTTACTCTATCAACGATAAGGTGGTTATCTTCGACCGTGTACGTGAGTTCTTTGGTCTCTATCCGAAGCGTAATAAGTTCCAGTTGTTCAACGAATCATTGAACACTACATTGGCTCGTACCATCAATACTTCATTCAGTACATTGATCGTGTTGCTCTGTATCTTCATCCTCGGTGGTGATAGCATCCGCAGCTTCGCATTCGCAATGATTCTCGGTGTTGTATTCGGTACTCTCTCTTCTCTCTTCATTGCTGCTCCTATCGCTTATCGCGTAATGAGCCGTAAGGAAAGAGGTGGTGACGTAGAAGCATAATCTCACTATTGATATTAAAAGGCTCGCGCTCGATGGAGCGTGAGCCTTTTTTATTGACAATACGAAAGAATTCAATCTTCCAGTCAGAAGAATGCCATTCTTTTGTACATAAGATTACTAATCTTCAAAGCCGAAGGTGCAGAGTTTTATAGTCAACTTGTGGACTTTCATAGTCAAGCTATGGAGTTTTAAAGTCCAGACGTAGAGTTTCATACTCAATCATGTGGCTCTTTCTTTTTGAATAACAGACATAACAATAAATACAGATATGAAGAAAATTTTTTCTATGGCCCTGTTGGCCATGATGTGTGGAGTTGGTCAGGTGGCCAAGGCTCAACTCCCTAAGTTGGATGATACCCCTATTACTGCTAAGTTTGGTGGTTATGTGGTAGGAGACTATTCTTATTACACCAATGAGGACGTGAATAAGACAGCAGGTTTCAACCTTCGTTATGCTCGTGTCTATGTGAATGGCACTGTGGCAAAAGATTTCAAGTATCGCCTTCAGGCAGAGATGGCCGGTGCACCTGGTGTAGATAAAGGTCCCCGTGTGATTGATGCCTATACCGAGTGGGTGAAATATCCGTGGCTCAATGTCCGTTTCGGACAGATGAAGCGTGTCTTCACATTTGAGAACCCCTATAATCCCTGGACAGTAGGATTCGGTTCCAATGCACAAGTTATCAGTAAATTGGCAGGTATGAATGACCGTTGTGGCGAACATGCAAGCGGTGGTCGTGATTTGGGCCTCGTATTCCAAGGTGACGTGTTGCCTTTTGGACAGGATGAACATCGCCTTTTGCATTATCAGGTAGGTGTTTATAACGGACAAGGAATCAATCACAAGGATGCCAATAGCAGCAAAGACCTCATTGGTGGTCTTTGGTTCAGTCCCTTCAAGGAGTTGCAGATTGGTGCTTTCGGATGGGCAGGTGAATATACCGGTAACAATATGACCGTCGACCGTAACCGTATGGCTTATGGCGTGAAGTACGAAGCCGATTGGACCGTACGTGCTGAATATATTACTTCAAAAGGTAAGAGCGTTAGCAACACCAATCTGGGTGACGAAGCAGATGGTTGGTATGCCGCTGTAGGTGCCCCTGTAGGCGATCAGCTTAAAATCTATGGTAAGTGGGATGTATATCGCAATGAGAAGACCTCTGAAACCCAGAAGAGCATCTATGGCTTGAGTCTTAACTACTGGCTCGACAAGAACCTTCTATTCCAGGCAGGTTACAATTACATCGACGACTGTGGTGTTGACTACAGCCAGTTGCAGATGCAGGTATATGTAAGATTCTAAAGTATCTTACGTTCAAAGATAAAGTATCTTATATATAAAGCCCATTTATCTTAAGATACTTTGTCTTTGAAACTAAGTTTATAAAAAGGCGCGGATCCATCGCAATGCACATTGTGATAGATCCGCGCCTAATTTTCTATTTGTGTTTTGGCTTTTATGCGTCGATGTTTGCGTAAGTAGCATTCTTTTCGATGAAGTCGCGACGTGGAGCCACGTCATCACCCATCAACATGGAGAAGATGTAGTCTGCCTCAGCAGCATTCTCGATGCTTACCTGCTTCAGGATACGGTTTTCGGGGTTCATGGTAGTCTCCCACAATTGCTCGGGGTTCATTTCACCAAGACCTTTGTATCGCTGTGTGTGGATACCTCCTTCGTTGCCACCGCCATATTTCTCGATGAAGCGCAAACGGTCCTCTTCGGTATAGCAGTAATCCTTCACTTTACCCTTGCTGCAAAGGTAGAGGGGCGGGTTGGCAATGTAGAGGTGCCCGTTCTGAATCAACTGCGGCATATAGCGGTAGAAAAGTGTCATTACAAGGGTGTCGATGTGGCGTCCATCGACGTCGGCATCGGTCATGATGATTACCTTGTTGTAGCGGATCTTGTCGATGTTGGCAACCTTGCTGTCTTCACCGTCGATACCGAAGCGGATACCCATAGCCTGTATGATGTTGTTTACTTCGTCGCTCTCGAACGCTTTGTGCCACATAGCCTTTTCTACGTTCAGAATCTTACCACGCAAGGGGAGGATAGCCTGAAACTCGCGGCAACGTCCTTGCTTGGCCGAACCACCCGCAGAGTCTCCCTCGACAAGGAAGAGCTCGCAACGTTGTGGATCGCGTGAAGAGCAGTCTGCCAATTTTCCAGGAAGTCCGCCTCCGCTCATAGGGCTCTTGCGCTGTACGCTTTCGCGTGCCTTACGTGCGGCTATACGTGCTGTAGCAGCCAATACCACCTTGTCAACGATGACTTTTGCCTCCTTCGGATGTTCCTCCAGGTAATAGCCGAGTGCTTCAGCCACGGCCTGTTGTACGGCACCTGTCACTTCGTTGTTACCCAACTTGGTCTTGGTTTGTCCTTCGAACTGAGGTTCTGCCACCTTCACAGAGATAACTGCAATCAATCCTTCGCGGAAGTCCTCACCGGCAATTTCCACCTTGGCTTTCTCCAGTGCCTTGCTGTCCTCTGCATACTTCTTCAGTGTACGAGTGAGCGCCATACGGAAACCAGCTTCGTGTGTACCACCTTCGATGGTGTTGATGTTGTTTACGTAGGAGTGCAGATTCTCGCGGTATGAAGTGTTGTACATGATGGCGCACTCAATGGGCACACCCTGCTTTTCAGTATTGATGTAGATGACATCCTCGATAAGTTTGTCATAAGATGAGTTGAGGAAACGGACAAACTCCTTCAAACCCTCTTCCGAGTAGAAAGTTTCGTGTTTGTAGTTACCCTCCTCATCCTTTTCACGAAGGTCTGTCAACGTGATAGTGATACCGGCATTCAAGTAAGCCAACTCGCGCAAGCGTGCTTGCAGGATGTTGTACTTGTATTCGGTGGTCATGTTGAAGATTTCCGCATCGGGCCAAAACTGTTGGCGTGTACCCGTGATGGTTGTTTCGCCCACCACTTCTACTGATGTTACGGGTTTTCCACATGAATACTCCTGTTGATGAATCTTTCCATCACGATGTACTTGAGTCACCATTTTGGTAGAAAGAGCGTTCACACACGATACACCTACACCATGCAAACCTCCTGACACCTTATAGGAGCCCTTATCGAACTTACCTCCAGCGTGCAACACGGTCATTACAACCTCCAGCGCAGATTTATGTTCTTTCGGGTGCATATCTACGGGGATACCACGTCCATTATCCTGCACGGTAATGGAGTTATCCTCGTTGATAGTCACATCAATGTGTGTACAATATCCGGCCAAGGCTTCGTCGATAGAGTTGTCCACAACCTCATACACCAAGTGGTGCAAACCCTTCTCACCGGTATCGCCGATATACATAGCAGGGCGTTTACGCACAGCCTCCAAGCCTTCCAATACTTGGATATTACTAGCGGAATATTCCGCCCCATTGTTCATGATTTCTTGTTCTTCAGCCATTTTATTTTGCTTGTTAATAGTCAATGTAGTTCTGCTTTCTGTCAAGCAATTTACTTGGGTATAAAAAGCAAGCAAAGATAAGCATTTTGGCGCAAATGAGCAAAGAAAAGGACGTTTTCTTGCTATAGAAAAAAGAAATTTCAATTTGTGACAAATTATCAGTGGACTTCACTGTTCTATACAATTAACTCCGTTCGCGAACCTAGTTAATACGGTAGACGAACGGAGTTAATTGTATTGGGGATGGAATTTGCAATATTTACTCCATACTTTGCAATAAACTTTCCAGATAGTCAAGGTTACGGGCATCAACCTTGATGTCTAACAAATTTCCTTCGCGGTCGAATAGCTTGTAGGTAGGGAAAGCATTGATGCCGAGGTAGCTCTCGATGGCACTCTGCTGTTCGCGAGGAAGGTTGTAGTGGGTGACATTGTCGCCACTCACGTTGTACTCCTTGATGACGTTCTCCCATGATTCCATCGGACTGTTGTTGGCAAGATAGAGAAACTCGATGTCGTAGTCCTTCAGTCGGGCATACTCTTCCGTGGAGTGAGAGAGAGCCTCCTTACAAGGGCCGCACCATGTACCCCACACGTCGAGCAGTACGAACTTACCTTTGAAGGGTTCGATGATTTTCTTCAGCAGTTCCTCGCCTTCCGAGATGCCGGCCAGATGATCCGACGACTTGAGCACCAATTTATTAAACTCGCGGTTTTCGATGGCCAGATAGTAGTTGTTTCTTTTTTCTACCATCTCAATACCATACGGATGGTTGACCAATGCCTTCAGTGTGTCCATTGCTTCAGGGAGTAACAAGGTACGTGTGTTGTCAATATGATCATTAACCATCTGCGAGAGAATCAGATCCTTGATGAATGGATCGGCCTGTAGCGAATCAAGTCTATGAAGATTTGTCTTCATCCTTTCAATTAGGAACTTTCCACTTCTTAATCTGCTGGTTCGTGGGCTGTTCAGGATTTTTGTTACGCTGTCCAGAAATTCGGCATTGATGGAATTTAACTCATCTGCTATGCGTTGTTTCTCTTCTGTAGTCGGTGCAGCATTAATGCGTTCCGTGGCTTCATTGTACCACTCTTTATAACGGTTAAGCAATGCCAATTCCTCGTCGTTCGAGGCTATTTCATCCAAATGGTCCAGAATATTCCATGACAACCTTATTACGCGTCCTTCCATGTCGTTGATGTAGTCTTTCAGAAAACTTCTGAGGTCGCGGTGCAGCGTATAGGGGTGCTCCATTTTTGTCCAGAACGTATCGTAAGCATAGCAGCGGGCATTTTCCGGTAATTGACCATTGGGTGTTCCGAAGCGTGCCTGGCCGAAGTCTCGTGCCTGCATCATCAATGTGTGACCTTTCTTGAATTTGTTGAAACGGGTCGATAGTGTGGGATGAGCCAGACAGAGCTCGTCGATATAGGCAAACTGTGCCTTGATGAGGCTATCTACAGAGGCTATGTATGGGTCAAGATTATCAACACGTTTCTCCAATCTTACAGATTTCCAATCGAGCGGATATTTGAACAACTCGTTCTGCAAGCGGCAGTCATCACCCATGAAGTAGCGGCGCCCCTCCTTGAAATCGTACAGCAGGAAGTATGTCTTGCTAGGTTCGAACATGGTGCGGATGAAGCAACGGCTCCAATCGATAAGGACTTCCGAACTGTTCAATACAGGAATCTTTGCTGTGAATCGTCCCTGTTCGTCCAAGTCAGCATAGACAGATTCCTCTTCGTCCGTAAAGAAGTTATTGATTGCAAATTCGAGAGTCTTTTCCTGCTTGTATTGCTCGGGCATATCCTTGATCCAACCAACTACGGTCACTGTGTCCACCTTGTAGCCAGTGTTGACGAAGTCCGTGCGTGTGTCCTTGGTCGGGTAGTCGGGCATGAATCGGCTGGTAATCATTGAATAGAGAGCCTTTTCTGTGCCAATCTGTATGGTGCGTATGCCCTTCTTGTTTTTACCGACCACCACCTTAAGCTCTTTGTTGCCATCGCTCAGAGTCATCTCCGCTTCGCCCGTCTTGGGATTCACGTCGCATTGCTTGTAGCTCCAGAATTTGCAGTCGTAGATAGCACAATCCTCCAAGAAGGCAATCGTCCAGTCGCCCTGCCCGTTGCGCCAATACGACGGGAACAGTTGCTTCCATCGCTCCTCCACAGGCTTGATACCTTTGATTTGGTAGGCACGTTCGCCGTCGCCCTCAATGAAGTCGAACGACTTGGTGTCTTGGGGCAATGGTTGGAAGTGGAACGCTATGTCGCGCTTCCCCTCCTTGTCTGTCTGTACATACGTGTCAAGTTCTATGCCGTCCGCTGAAACAAGGGCATAGCGTTGGCCTCCGGCTTTCAAATAGGTATCCCCGACGAACTGGAAACGGTAGTCGGGGTAATCCGAACGCAAATGAACGGTGATATACACCACGGTTTCGTCTTTCTTCAATTCCACCTTTGTCACGTCAAGGGAACTCTTGAAAAATCCGTCACCATAGTTGCTTCCGTACTCTGTTGTGGGTTCTTCCCACACTATGTCTTTCTTTTTGGCCTGTCCTGTCGTCAGTACAGCAAAAAGAATCACAACTGCAAGGAATGTTCTTTTCTGCATATTCTTTTGTCTTTATAGAATCTTTTGTCCTTTAATAAGTTTCTGGATTGCAAAGGTATACAATATATCCCACTTAATAACTACCCCCCCCCATTTTAATATATATTAACATTAGGCGAGCGAGTAGTAATTGTTCAGCGTTAAAGCATGTGCTCTATTTGGAAAAAGTACACAGAGACAAAGAGATGAGATATTTGCCTTTGGAAAAGAGGAAAAACTCTGTGTGTCTCCGTGTCTCTGTGTACTAATTAAATAATTTCGCAGAATGGTTGCTGATATTATTTCACTACTTTCTTTCCGTTTACGATGTAGATGCCTGCAGGCAGGTCGGCGAGGTTGGTGTGCTCGGGCAAACGTACGCCTGTGATGGTGTAGATGCCGCTGAATTTGTGTACTTTGTCGGCGACTGTTTCATCGCAGGGTACATCCTCAATGCTAGCTATGTTTACGCCACCAAGACCTTCTGCAATACCTGCATAGGCATGTTTGCGGTAATAGTCGAGTGTCCAGATGCCTACAGGGGTGTCCGCACGCCATCCGCTGTTACTGGGCGCGTCGGTCGGACACCAGAAGCAGATGCCTGCCTGTTGAGCGGGAGGAACGATTTCCAGGTACTTCTTCACAATCCATTCGTAGAAGTCAGCCATCTTGTGGTGCATTGCTTCGGTCATATTGGCGGTCGATACACTGTTGCCGTTGGCGTCGTTGTATCCCATGTCCAATTCGCTGACGCGCACGAGTTTGCCTGTGTTTGCCATGAGCTTGAACATGTTCACGATGGCGTTCTCCTTACTCTTCTGGGTAGAGGCGTTTGCGTAGTACGAGATGTGCATCTGAGTACCTATTCCGTCCACGTAGGTGACGCCGTCAGCTTCCCACTTCTTAATCCAGTTGATGAGCGATTTTAATTTCTTGTTGCCGTCCCAGTCGCTCTCGAGGTTGTAGTCGTTGATAAAGAGCTTGATGTCTTCGGGGCCGTATTTGCGTGCCGAGCGGATGGCGCTACGTACATATTCGAGGTCGCCCATGTGGTCTTGCCAGAAGAAGTCGTTCGAGCCGTTGGCATGCTGAAGGGTGTAGTTTCCGCTACCGTCGTCGCCACCGCCAGAGATAGCTTCGTTTACCACATCCCACGATTTCACTTTGCCGTCGCAAGCCTCCATCATGCCTTTGATCCATTTGTCCATGGCCCACACGAGGGTATCACGCTTCTGTTGGGCAGAGAGGGGAGTGCTTTGGGGAAGTTGGATGTAGAAGGCCTCCTCCTTGATGGTGGGTGCTACAGTGCTTCCGCCCAACTTTCTCATCTTGAAGGTGCTCAGGTCGGTGCCGTCGAAGTTGCCGTTCTTCATCTTTTCCACACCATTTACCTTGAAACTTACGTTGTCGAAATAGTAGGTGTTGGCGTCTGCCAATTCGCTGAGGTTGAAGGCAATGGATTGACCTGCAGCAGCCAATGTGCCACTCACTTTTACGGTCTTCCACTCGGTGGTAAATTGGATGTCGCCAATGGCCTGATAATCTACGTAACTGCCTGGTGAATTATGAATTTGGGTGGATGCCTTTGCGCTCTTGTCGGCACGCACGTCGGCGCTGAATTCATATTTGGCTCCTTTGGCAAAGGTGCTGGGGCTGACAATCCAGAATTGGTTGTCCCATACGTCCGCTGACTTGGCAGCGGCTTCTACGCTGATATAGCGGCGAGGCTCTTTCACTATCATAGCGCCTACTGATTCTTCTACCTTGATGCTCTTGATGTAGAGGTCGCCCACGAAGTCGCCGCATTGCAACAATAGGAAGCTGCCGGCTATGGCGTTCTTGTATGTCAGTACAATGTCCTTCCATTCGGTCGAGAAGGTGGTGTTTACATTTACACCGCTACCCCAGTCACCCAGTTTGGTGTAGAGGTTTCCTTTGCTGCTACCCTTTGCGGTGATGGTTAGTTTGTATGTTTTTCCCTTTTCTGTGGGGATGCCGTCCAAGGCTATGAACTGTACCTCCCACGAGTTGTTTTTCTTGGTGGTTTTCAGATGTAGTCCGTCGGTTGACGAGTAGTCGATGCTGAATCCGTACTGTGCCTTGTCAGCTGTCCATCCTACACTCTGCTGGGTGCGGAAGTCCTTTGACTTCAATTCTACATATACCAGTGTGTCGGGGTTCTCAAAAGGTTCTGCAGGAATGTCCTTTATCAGGCTGTTGAGCCATGTGGTAGGTTGTTGTGAGTGCCAGGCGAGTGTGTGACCATACACGGCGAGTCCTGCTTTGGTGGCAGCATTCACGTAGTTCTTCACCTGGGTAAAGTTCATGCTACCGTCGTTGCCTACGCAGCTTGACATCTTCATGGCGTTGCCGGCAACGGTCTCGGTGAAGTTGTCGTTGGTGAATCCCTTTACGGTAGAGTTGTTCAGGTAGTCGTTTACCGTAGTACCGATACCTAATTTAAAGTTGGGGTACTTCTCGTGGTCGATGTAGTCTTTCAGTGGAGCATAATCCTTCAAGTAGCCGTAGTTGGCTTCGTCGTTGGGATTTCCCATTTCGTACTTATTTTGTGCAAAGGTGGTGATTGCCACCAATAAGATCATTGCGGAAAGAATGCTTCTCTTGTGCATGGTTGTAAGTTTTATTTTTAGTATATTACGCAGCAAAGGTAATTCTTTTTTGTGAAAAATAAGGGTTTAAGTTGCTGTTTTCTGAAAACATGGGTTAGAAAAGTGGGTAATGCTAACGGCAGACCGCGTAGATGGGTGAAGGTTATGGCCTATCTCATTCAATGTCCAAGATTATGCGTCGGTAGCTTGTCAAGGCGGGAGTACCGTCATCTGTGACACGGAGAATCAGGTGGATGGTGCATCCGTCAGCATCGGTTGGGATTCTCAGTTTCAGTTTGCTTCCGGTCTCAATGAAGGTTAGCTTCCCCTTGTAGTTTCCCGCTTCCTGATAGTGGAGCCATTGGTACGAGAGTTGGTCGTTGTCGGGGTCTGATGATCGGCTTGCATCTATCTCTACGAGTTTTCCCGCTTTGGTTTTTTTGTAGATGGCTTTTGTGGATTTGTCTTTTCCGATGACGGCACGGGGGTGATGGTTGGCTGATCCATATTCACTGGTGACGCTCCATCTCATGCGAGCTTCAAAATCATTGAATATCTCCTGTTGCCACATGCGAATAGCGTCGGCTCCCTCCGGTGTGCTTCCTGTCATCAGGTACGGGTCGTATTTTGTCTCATCCAATCCGCTTCTGGGGACCCAATCCATAGAGCGGATACCCTCTTTCCTTTCCAAGTCGAAGCGTCCGCCCCATCCGCCCCAATTAAGGTGCTCTGGGGTGTTCAACCCGTTGTCCGCCAAGTAAAGGAACGAAGGACTGTCTCCCTCCGTAGCCCATTTCCTGTCGGGATATTCTTTCCCAAGTGGCCCTACGGATTGTATATGTTCGCGTGTCCACTCGTCGTCCGGTGCCCATCCATAGACGGCCTTGTTTCGGATGTAGATGAGTTCGGGAAATTGAGTGACCATCCATGCTCCGGCGTCATCCTGTCCTAGAATGTCGTAAACGCGAATTTTACTGATGAACTTTTCAACCTCTTCCGCCGAACGTGTGTGTTGCACTTTCCACAGGGCTTGTGCCAATGTGTTCATGCCTGACCAAGCAGCTATCCATATGGGGCGAGGATCGTCTTTGTCCACTACCTGTATAATCCATTCTGAACCAGGAGAGTCTTTCCCTTCACCGACGCCGGACATGGCTGCTTCCTTCTGCCCGTGCATTACTAATTTCCGCAATGTCTGGATGTCAGGATAACGGTCGCTGTGGACAAGCAAGTTGGGAAGGACTTGCTCATAGGCGTCAAGCGCCTTTTCCGTGACCGTCACTTCGTTCCCTTTGTTGAAACTGACCCACGCGTGTTGGTAAATGAATCCTTCTAAGTCGATACAGTCAAGCATTGTCAGCAGGTGTATCAATGATTGCTGGTCATCGGGGTCGCTTCCGCCGATATCTGTTGTCACGATAGTTCGTACTCGGTCGCTTTTCACGGGCAAAGTTGTGAAAAGGAGGATTGAAAACAGTAGAAACGATTTCCAGAGATGCATTTTTCTCATCATTTTTTGGTATTTTGTTGGTTAATAGAATAATTTTGTGCAAATTTACCCCCGTTTTCAGTATTAATATGCCTGTTTCTTTGGTAAAATATGCGAAATCCCGAGATTTTGAAGACATTCAATGCGCGTCGTTCAGAGTTTGAACCTTATGGTCTTACGTGTGAATTGTGGCAAACGGATATAATGCCTCGATTTGATTGTCACAATGAAATAGAGTTGAACTATTTTCCCGTTGGTGGAGTCACTTATTTCCTTCGTGACCACCGTGTGACCATTCCTCCCCGATGTCTTGCCCTCTTTTGGGGGCTGATACCTCATCAGATTGTACATTTCAGCGAACCTTCGTCGTACTATGTTTGTACCATTCCTTTGTCCATGTTCCTCGGTTGGGGGTTGCCCGATAACTTTATTTCCCGTGTACTCAAGGGAGAGTTATTGGTCGACGAAGAGCATGAGCGTTTTGCCGATTATGATCACTTGTTGATGGAGAATTGGCATTCGGATTGCCTTTCTTCCGACCCCAACAAACTCACGGTGCAGTTGGAGATGCAGAGCCGTCTGCTGCGAATGTCCGCCCACACGGTGACAGGGTTGAAAACCATATCATCCGTGCCTGTAGGCGAGGCTGTCCAGATAGAGCGGATGGCCTTGTTTATAGCACAAAATTATTCACGCTCCATCAGGTTGTCAGACATAGGGAAGTATGTGGGATTGCATCCCGACTATGCGAACGCTCTATTTAAGAAAGCGTTCGGGCACACCCTGAATGCTCATTTGATAATGGAGCGCATTACACAAGCCCGATGCCTGTTGTTGACTACGGATATTCCTATAGTACAGGTTGCCTATGATTGCGGCTTCAATTCTATCAGTAGCTTTAATAGTGCATTCTTGAAGTTCAACGGTTGTACTCCGCGTGACTATCGGAAGCGCTTTTGAGGGGGTGAATCTAACGTGTAGTGTATATACATACAAAAATATAGGCCACACCTTCATGGAAGGTATGGCCTTTCTTGAACCACTTCTGTGGGATTCTTTCAACTTACTATTAAGCGAGCTTGCTGATGTGAGCAGACAACTTAGACTTCAAGTTTGCAGCCTTGTTCTTGTGGATAAGGTTTGTCTTTGCCAACTTGTCCAACATCTTCTGTACTTTGGGATACAATGCTACAGCTTCTGCCTTGTCGTGAGTAGCACGCAACTTGCGAACAGCGTTACGCATTGTCTTGCCGTAGTATCTGTTGTGGAGTCTTCTCTTCTCCTCTTGTCTGATTCTCTTGATTGATGATTTATGATTTGCCATCTCGACTAATCTCTTAAAATTTTATTCCTTAAAAAATCTTATTACTTAGTAGCCCGTAGGAGAGTCGAACTCCTCTTTAGAGAATGAAAATCTCTCGTCCTAACCGATAGACGAACGGGCCATCCTTGAACCACTTTCGCGGTGCTCATGAGCTTTATTTCTCATTTGCGGTGCAAAGGTACGGCGTTTTTCTGAATCCACAAAACTTTTCAGAAACTTTTTTGCGATATTTTTTGTGGTATTTTTGTGTTATAGTATTTATATGTTTGATATATAGTGTTTTATAGGTTTTATTAATTTTTCTCTCCAGACGAAGATTTTAAGTATAATCTTCCTTTTCTTGCATTTTTACGATAAAACTTGTAGTTTTGCCGAAAATAAAATCTCGCCAATATAGTTATGCAGGAAAAGGTTGCCGCGGTCGTGCTTCATAGTGTCAGGTACAACGATTCTTCGTACATTGTAAATGTGTATACCGAATCCGTTGGACGCTCGTCCTATATATTAAAAGTATCGCGCGCGCGTAACGCCAGTGTTCGTCACTCTCTTTTTCATCCCCTTGCCCTGCTCGAGTTGGAGACCGAGGGGAAAAATACCGCCCAACTTCGTCGTATCACCGAAACTCGCCTGCTTTATCCTCTTCACTCTCTGCCGATGGATCCCTGCAAGTCGGCCATCGCCCTTTTTCTTGGCGAATTTCTTCACCATGCGCTTCGCGAGGAGGAGGTCAATCGTCCGCTCTTTGCCTACCTCGTTCACTCCATCCGTTGGCTCGACGAGTGCGAGGGCTATGCAGTGGCCAATTTTCACCTGGTGTTTCTCATGCGTCTGCTCCGCTTCTTAGGAATCTATCCCAATGTGGACGACTACACCCACGGTGACTATTTCGACCTGCTTGGTGCCTGCTTCTGTGCCCGTCCTCCCCAACATGGTCATTATCTTCGCCCCAACGAAGCAGAGTTCATCCCTCGCCTCATGCGCATGAACTTTGCCACCATGCACCTTTTTTCTTTCAACCGTCAGCAACGTGTCCGTTGCCTGGAGGTGCTCAACGACTATTATCGTCTTCACATTCCCTCCTTCCCTCAAGTACGTTCATTAGAGGTGCTGAAGGAATTGTTTGATTAAGAGAACTTAATGAATAAATGTTCATGTACCTTGTCATTCATTATTCACGAATGATACAGACCTATTATACCCTATCAGGTATAAAATTGAATATCTCCCAGATTTTATAGGAAATGTAAACTGATTTAGGGCAGAAAAACAAGACGTGTAAACCTTTTCAGGGAGGATTCAGCAAAAGCATCTATTTTTTTAGTGAATGAAACAGAATACCGTCTACTGAAATCAGGAAAAGACAAAAAATCTCAACTCTAATAAATTGTATCTTAAGCCTCATCAGATAACGCTTAAGCGTAATTTGACAACGCTTAAGAGAAAAGTTGGTAACGCTTAAGTGCTTTTATGTTTACGCTTAAGCGTTACCGAACTAACGCTTAAGTGATTTTTTTGTATACTTAACCGCTTGATAATCAGCTACTACAAAAACGCGTTATTGATATTTATGGGAGCATTAGCCTGTTCATACACCAAAGTTATATATAAACATATTTCAGAAAGTATTACTAAAAAACTTTACATTCCTATTTATGTCAATAGAGGGAACATACAGTTCCATAGTCCATCACTTAATCCTTAAACTCTAATTTTATATCTTCCATGCTAAACCCATTTATTGTATCGCATCACAGATACTCGGAATATCTGCATTGCAAATGCTGATAGACTGAGTATATGTTTTTCAATATTTTATCAAAAAAATATAGAAACCATCTGTCTTACAAAATAATTTAGTAATTTTGTCAGCGGTTAATATGGTAATTATTGTTTGTAAACACATATGATTGAGCACGGTAAAACTTTGATGTCTTTTCTGAATAAAAAGTTTGAAACAATTACATTCGCTAGAACCGTATTATATTTATATTGATTATTTGGAATCGATTACATTTGAACGTAAAATTCTTAAGAAAAAACTAAAGCTATGAAGAAATTGTTGGTTTTATGTTGTCTTCTAAGTCCATGCGCTCTTCTTAACGCAGAAGATGCCAATTCAGAAATGATGAGCAGTACTTTATTTTGGGGTGAAAATAAAGTAGAAACTTTTGAAGAGTGGCTTAAAGAAAATTGGGGAATTAGTTCTAAAGAGGATTATTTGGAGACAGTTCTAGGATCTGTTTATGCCTCTGTAGAGGAAATGGTGCAAAATAAATTGAAAAAAGATATTGGTTATACTACCAAAGAAGATTACTTGCAAGGAAATTTGGGCTATGCTACAAAAAAGGAATTTGTAGAGAACGACGGAGATCCATATGAATGGGAGGAGATGGAAACTGAGTGGGAGAACTTATATGCGGATATGTACGAAGTTTGTTCGATTGAATACAATAAGGCCTTACTATTTTGGGATGATCTCCAATATAGATATGAATCATATATAGACATAATGTATGCATCAAAGGGGCAGTTTGCCAAATCAATAATGGATTTTTATGATGTAGATGGCGATAAGATATTGGAATGGAAAAATAACCTCTCTATATACAAGATAAATCTTGAGGATCACATTGCATACGAATATGCAAAGTATCCTCAGAATATAAATGAAGGAACTTGGACAAATCTAAATAATGATGGATTGATAGATATCCATGGTAGTAAATATACATTTATTGGGATACCCGCTGGATACAAGGAAGTAAACTCCTTGACAAGTTCGATAGAGAATAATTTCAGTCGTCAGATGTGTTTTGATTATGACAACGATGGGTTCCCAAATATATTAAACAGCAGTTCTCGTAGAGAAATTTCTACAATATATGACAATGAAGAGCCACTGATGACCTCCGTATGGATTAAGACACCCGACGAAAGAGACCAAATTATAGAATATAGGAATAATTCTGGTATTGTCTCACAGTCAGCTAGCGTAGCTTTGAGTTTTAATAATGTTGTGTCATCCACGACTTCTAGTGAGACAATCTATCCTCATCTCTCATCGTACAATATAGACGTTAATGGAGATGGAATCGAGGATTATATTGATTGCTCTCAAGGTGTCTATATACAAGGAATGGGTGACGGTAATGGTATTTACAACGATTTGGGTGGAGCCGTTCAAGTAGTAGACCTTGATAATGATGGGAATACGGAGCTGATTGCTTGGGATAATAAAAGTCAAAGTATTTTGGCTTATTTTCTGCAAAAAAATGGAATCATAGAGAGTAAAAAAATATTTTCGGGAGCTATTGGAAATATTCTTGCTTCTCATGACTTTGACAAAGATGGAGATATAGACATCTTACTTACTTTTGACTATTGTACAAAAATAGATTACGGAAACGATCCTGGGGGCAGTTTTTTAGTATTGGTTGAGAATCTGGGAAATAGAAAATTCAAGAATCATGAGTATTTTTATCCTAATTATCTTCACTTTTTCTATGCGGTGGATTTTGATTCTGATGGGAATTACGAGGTTTTGGCTGTAGAAGACAAACGCAAACAAGATTCTAATGGAATAACGGAAGATAAGTTACCCTATCTGTTTCTTGAGATAGAGAAAACAAAGGTAAGTGAAACTCCTATCTATCTTAATTCTGACATTAAGACTGAAAAAAAAACATCCACAGGCAATTGTGCGAATGTTATGATGGCCGATTTGGATAATAGCGGTATCATGACTTTGATTAGCCAAGAAGGAAGTAGATGGGTAGCCACATCTCTTTCATCCGTTGTTAATGAGAAACCCAAGAAACCGGAGCCTCCATTCTGGACTTATGACTCATCTACTGAAAATCTAAAGATAAACTGGTTGCCAACAACTGATAAGGAATCTTCTTCTGCAGATCTTACCTATGCTTTGCGTATCGGAACATTACCAGGGGCTTGTGATATTCTCTATGTGCATGCTCATGAGGATGGGACTCGCAAAAATATGCGAGGAGGTAACCAAGGACACTCTTTATTCCGTATGCTTAATACACAGACGTGGACAGAGGGAAAGTATTATATTTCTGTGCAAGCTGTGGATCCAAATAATCGAGGTTCTGAGTTTAGCGATGAAGTAATTTTTGAGAAGAAAAGTCCTGTAGCTACGTTTTCTATTAATTGCCCTTCTCCGTTCGGTGTCGGAGATACATGTATTGTAGTACTTCATCCCAATGTAAATGTATCCAAAATAAATTGGAATTTGGATGATGCGATAATAGTGCAAAAGAATGCAGACGAACGAACATTGAAACTTGTATTTGATCAACATGGTGAGAAAACCATATCATTAAATACTGTTGGTGTTAATGGCGAAATTTTCAAGAGTTTTTCACAAAGTATATCAGTACAATCGTTTAAAACCTCTGTACTGTTCTCAAGTGGAAAATCATCGTTCGCTTTAGATATGGATGAAGATGGTTGTATGGAATATTATTTCCGTGTAGGTAACTATGATGACAATCGCACTTTTTATACCTACTCTGCAGATGGCAGTTCTTCGACTATAAACAAACTTTTCACACGTAATAGTTATGTTCAGAAGATAGGTATATCTGCTCATACTTTTGATGTTAATAACGATGGAATGTGTGATATTTTTGCTCGCTATGACGAATTCGGTAATACAGGATTCTTTTCTATTGTGAATGAAAGTGACAAGAATATGAGTATAAACACAGACTTGGTATCTGTTGGAGATACTGAACCCAAGTTTATTGATTTTGATAATGATGGATGGATGGACTGTTTTTACAAAGATGTATATTCTTTCGAATTAAAACTAAAGAAAAACTCTGGGAATTATGCCTCATTTGAGGAAACGTCACATAATATTGATAAAAAAGCTGACATATGGAACTTTCGGGACTACACAAATGATGGATTGGTAGACATCTTAATGAAACATTTTGACTACACATCAAGGAATTACAGTTTCATTGTTTACGAGAATCAAGGAGATTTTACATTCCAACCAACAGATACAGTTTTAACTTGTCCAGAAGTCTCTTTTAAAATCATTGAGGATTTTAACAATGACGAAAATTTGGATGTATTATATTCAGAATACGGCAAGTATTATATTTATTGGAATGATGGAACTATACAATTCTTGGAGGAGGTAACTGAGGTAGATTTGGATTTGTTTGATTACAATAACGACGGTTTCATTGATATACAGGTGAGACAAGGAAAATTTAATAACGAATGGGGAGCATTGATGTTTAATGCAGATTGTAGTTACCAAATAGCCGACTTCGTTGGCAAACATGTTTCTGAAAATATTTCCACTACTGAACCATATCTTCTTCCCAATGGAGAAGTGGCATTTGAACGTTACAAACTATACAATGTTAACACCTCTCCGACTGCACCTACTAATCTCGCAGCAGGACGTACAAGTAAAGGTGTAATTTTAACGTGGAATCATGGTAATGATAGGGAAACCCCACAAACACGTTTACGTTACAATCTAAGTGTGAAACGTAAGGGGCAGTCGGGTGAGGGTGCTTATTTAATTTCTCCCTGTAATAGCACCAAGAATGGAGTGCATGTACCAAGTAACAAGCCTTTAATCCATGGGAACAAGTTTGTTATCCCCATTGCTTCTATACCTGTTGGCGAATACGAAGTACAGGTGCAGACTATTGATTTACAGATGCAAGAGTCGGAATTCTCCGAAGTCTTAAATCTAATTGTGACGGAAAATGTAAATATAGAAAGCCCAGCAACTACAGCAGTGGGGGTAAAAACAGAGATAACTATTGCATCTAATGTTGAGGCAACAATAAATTGGGATGGTGGAATAGTTACTTCTCAAGAAGGGAATATATATACCTTAGAATGGAGTAGTGAGGGATACAAAACGATTGTAGTTGGCGATAGTAAACAAACCATTTATGTTCATCCACGTCCGAAACTTGAGTGGAATTTACCAACCCATATACTACTCGGAGCCAAGATAAAAGTAAATGTTAAAGAATTGGCAAATAGTAAGAAAATATATATTGGAGATAGTCCTACCAATTTAATCCCTATAGAAAAAAGCCAATATGCTAATATTGACGTGCTGAATGACTCCACTATTCAATTTGTATTCAACAAGGAAGGAATATACAATCTTCTATATAACTTGACAACACCATACGATAATTATGTAAGTGTGTGTGAAGAAGTAGAAGTTGAAAAAGATGCCACTCCAAAGATTTTAGGTGTTACTGCTAATAGTGGTCATTACCAATTGACATGGAATGTTCCCTTAGAATTCTCTAGTCAATATGAGATTATTGGGGTTAATGTATACAAGGAAACGAATAAAAGCAATGAGTATAAATTATTAAAACAGATAAAAGCAAATGATGGAGTCTATCTTGAAAGTGGTGAGTACTCTTATATTGATATATCCTCTAATCCAAATGTACAATCGGCTCGTTATTCATTGAGTTATCTTCTTGCCAACGGAGAATCAGCTATGGGTACACCACATCAGGGTATGCACGTAATGATTAATCGCGGAGTGGGTACATCTTGGAATCTTGCATGGACGAAATATGAGGGATGCGAAGTGCAGACTTATCGAATTTTGAGAGGTACATCAGCCGAGAATTTGGAAGTCATAGATGAAGTCTCTGGAAATATGAGTTCGTATAGTGATATCAACCCAATTACAGGTACACTTTATTATGCAGTAGAGATTGTACAATCAAGTACAAAGGAACAATCAACTCGCTCAATAGATAGTGAAATTACATCACGTTCTAATGTGGTATCTACGGAGGTAGCAGGAACCGTGGTTTTTGTAAAAAGCCTTGAACTCAATGGCGGGACAATCATAGCTAGTGAGAAGAATTATTTAGATCTTTTTGCATATGTCTATCCCAATAATGCGACTTATCAAGGAATTAATTGGGTTGTAATGAGTGGTGATGAGTTGGCTACCGTTGATCGCTATGGCCGATTAAGAGCTACAGGCAAGGGTGACGGCGAAGTGATAGTTCGTGCATATGCTCTTGATGGTTCAGGTATTTATGCTGAGACTATGGTGAAAATAGATGGATTTGTTGTGGCTAATGTGGAAGATGTGCTTCAAGGACAAGATTCCATTGTGAGAGTTACTCAATATGGCAATTTGCTTAATATCTTTGCTCCCGTGGAAACTCCAATTGCTGTTTACAATATTTCAGGAACTCTATTGTATAGTGATATGATGAGAGAGAATAGTTTGCAATATCGTCTTGTAGAAAAAGGCATCTATCTTTTACGGGTTGGAAATTATGTTTATAAATTTGTTTACTTTTGATAAATTTTAATAGGCGGTGAAGTTTCTTCCCTATTAGAGATGAGCAGAGAGGAAGCATCCTCTCTGCTCATCAAATCTGTCTCTATTGATTGAATCCACAAATCATTCATTGTGTTCAGTATGACAAAGATAGTTGACTGAATTATTGTTTTTCCAATATTTAATTGTACCTTTGCACAAAATTTTGAATTACATAAAAACACATTAAATCATTATGGAAATACCTTTTGCAGAATCTTGGAAAATCAAGATGGTAGAACCCATCAAGAAGAGCACACGCGAAGAGCGTGAGCAGTGGATTAAGGATGCTAACTACAACCTTTTCCAATTGAAATCGGATCAAGTATATATCGATTGCTTGACAGACTCTGGTACCGGTGCTATGAGCGACCGTCAGTGGGCTGCTATGATGACTGGTGACGAGGCGTATGCAGGTTCGGCTTCGTTCTTCCAATTGAAGGAGACTATCACACGTTTGACAGGTTTTGAATATGTGATTCCTACTCACCAGGGACGTGCAGCTGAGAATGTATTGTTCAGCCACTTGGTGAAGAATGGCGACATCGTGCCCGGAAACTCACACTTTGATACTACCAAGGGACACATCGAAAGTCGTAAGGCTACAGCCCTCGACTGCACTGTGGACGAGGCAAAGGATACTCAGTTGGAGATCCCCTTCAAGGGTAATGTAGACCCCAAGAAGTTGGAAAAGGCTTTGGCTGAACACGCTGACAAGATTCCTTTCATCATCATCACTATCACCAACAATACTGCTGGTGGACAGCCCGTTTCTATGCAGAACTTGCGCGAGGTACGTGCCTTGGCTGACAAGTATGGCAAGCGCGTGATTTATGACTCTGCTCGCTTTGTGGAGAATGCATACTTCATCAAGACTCGTGAAGAGGGATATGCTGACAAGACCATCAAGGAAATCGTGAAGGAAATCTACTCTTTGGCTGATGGTATGACCATGAGTGCCAAGAAGGACGGTATCGTGAACATGGGTGGATTCATCGCTACCAAGCACGAAGACTGGTACGAGGGTGCCAAGCGTTTCTGTATCCCCTTCGAGGGCTACCTTACTTATGGTGGTATGAACGGACGCGATATGGCTGCTTTGGCTGTAGGTCTGGATGAAAACACTGAGTTGGACAACATTGAAACACGTGTTCGTCAGGTACAGTACTTGGCAGCTAAGTTGGACGAGTACGGTATTCCTTACCAGCGCCCTGTAGGTGGACACGCTTTGTTCGTGGACGCTGACATGGTACTCTCTAACGTACCCAAGGAAGAGTTCCCTGCTCAGACATTGGCTATCGAACTTTACCTGGAGGCAGGTGTGCGTGGTTGCGAAATCGGTTACATCTTGGCCGACCGCGATCCTGTGACTCGCGAAAACCGCTTCGGTGGTCTTGACTTGTTGCGCCTCTGCATTGCACGTCGTGTATATACCAACAACCACATGGATGTGATTGCGGCTGCATTGAAGAATGTATATGACCGTCGTGACAGCATCAAGCACGGTGTGAAGATTGT
This sequence comes from Bacteroidaceae bacterium, assembly GCA_017560945.1. Taxonomy (GTDB): domain Bacteria; phylum Bacteroidota; class Bacteroidia; order Bacteroidales; family Bacteroidaceae; genus Phocaeicola_A. Next base: position 34,054 of record JAFZDY010000028.1, read on the forward strand.
ATGGGAGACAGAACTCATGCGTCACTTCACTGTGAAGTTGGCTCGCATTGAGGAGTAATTACGTAAAAGATTACTATATTTTAGGCGCGGATTACGCGGATTACACGGATAAATTATACTCTTTCAGTATATTAAACCGTGTTAGTCCGTGAAATCCGTGCCTATTTTTTTAGCTATCGCCATCGCGCGAAACCCGACCTTAGATCTTAAAAATGAACAATTCGCTATGCAAGTTTGTTGATAGAGAAAATTGGATGGAAAGAAGGGCGACACTTCTTCCCTCCAATAAACGTATAATTTTTCAAAAAAACACTTGAATAGCTATGAATTTAAATTTATGGGACGCACTGATGAAAAACGACTTTGTATTCGATCGTGAATCTTACTTGACGCTGCGTCAATCGTGTTATCACCTATTACAACAGAATGTGCCCGAACTATTGGAGTTGAGAGACGAAGAAGTGGTGGACTTTTTTCACCGTACAGGAGAGTCGGTGGCTGAGTACTACGATGCCGGGGCTCGTTTCGATAGTGTGGATTATCTTTGTCAATTGGAGAGTTTGGAAAACAATACGTCAGAGCAACGTAAACTGGTATATCTGCACGCGATACACTGTACTTTTGAACAGCGGATGGTGATGTGGTTTGTGGCTATGATGGGTGTGTATGTGTCCCGGTGTGACGAAGACGATGATTTCTGGGAACCTTATGGATTGAGTGGCCGTTATCTGAATATGGATGAGGGCTTTCGGCAGGTTGTTGAGGAGAACTGCATCGCCCCGCTTAGCGATGTGTCGCTGTGTCATTTTGATCGTCGGATGGCTGCTTCCCTCAGTGCTCTCTATTCATTGGCTGTCACTTTGATAGGTGCCGATGAGTTTGGACTGCATCTGCACAATTTCTTTCATTACATCCGTCAGAATGATAAATTGGAGATGATCGCGTGGGTGTACGGTCACTCCAGAAGGCCTTGAAAGTTAAAAAATATCCATCTATTGATGGCTAATAGAGAAATTATTCGTTCCTTTGTAGCAATTTGTCGAAATTAAGGAATAAAGAATTTGCTATGAAGAGAATAATATTGACAGTCCTGTTAGGCGTGGTGGCGTCTGTGGTGGCCATGGCCGGTGTGCTGACCGAGGAACAGACCCGCGATATTGCACGAATTTTCCGTAAGGGTGGAGCGCGAAGTTTGGTAGAACCCTCGTTGGTATATGCGGGTGAATATGGAGAAAATGGTACCCGCAGTGGCGCTGCTCCCGCTTTTTATGTGTACAATTATGGATTCGATGATGGATTTGTAATCGTGTCGGCCGAGGATACGGCATTGCCTATTTTGGCTTTCTCGGACAAAGGACAGTTTACGATAGATGAACGAATGCCAGTACAGGTGGCATCGTGGTTAGAGGGGTATTGTGAGTATATCCAGGAAGTGCGTTCGGGAGCAAGATATGTAGAGCCTGCCCCTGACTTGGGTGTCGATATAACAGTCGCTGTACAACCCTTGCTGAAATCGAGATGGGATCAGGTAGAGCCTTATAACAACCTTTGTCCTCCCTATAACAATGTGGAGAATTGTGCTACTGGATGTGCTGCTACGGCTATTGCGCAGATTATGCGATACCACGAGTGGCCCAAAACGGGTGAGGGAAGTGTAACGTTTGATGGTAAGATTATCGACTTCTCGCAGAGCCAATATGACTGGGAGAATATGCTTGATACTTATGATTATGGTGTAACCTATCCCGAAGAGCAGTGTAACGCTGTGGCAAAGCTGATGTATGACGTGGGTGCTTCGGCTGAAATGATGTATGGCTATGAAAGTGCTGCCCAGAATGCATATATCTATCGTTCGCTATATACCTATTTTAAATATAGCAAGCAGATGCAGTACCTGGTGCGTAACAGCATGACTACCGCAGAGTGGAAGAACCGTATCCGTAAGGAGTTGGACGAGGGTCGTCCTGTGTACTACGGTGGATTTTCCGAGGATATGACCATGGGACACGCTTTTGTGTGCGATGGTATCGATGAGACAAACAACTATTTCCATTTCAACTGGGGATGGAGTGGCCATTGCAATGGATTCTATTTCCTGAATGCTCTGAATCCCTCGGTATTGGGAGTGGGTGGAGGAGCCGGAAACTTCAATGCTGACCACGTAGCCATTGTGGGAATACAACCTGCGGTGGAGGGTGAGGCTGATAACTTGACCCGTTCGGTACTGTTGATGCGCAAAGGCTTTTATACCAACACAAGCCGGACTACATTGGGAAAGAATTTCTATGCTCAGATTTCCAATATATGGAACATGGGACCCGAAGCGGTGAATACGATACTGACCGTGGGTATGTACGACGAGAATGGCGATTTCGTGTGTCCTGTTGGCGGCTTGAATGATTTCTCTCTGGCTGCTTTCTATGGAAAATCAATTTCTGCTCCCATTTCCATCCCTAAGGGAACGGCTTCAGGTAAATATGAGTTGCGTGTAGTGTATGGGGCGGATGGGGTGAACTGGACAAATGTCCCCTTCTATCACGACTGTTACCAGTATGCCATATCTGTGACAGTGGAGGGTGAAACGGTCATTGTGCAATCAATGTCCCAGTCGGACGTGAAGATTCAAGCAACACTTCAGCAGCCTGTTCCGGCAACCCTTCTGCCCGGAAAATTGAACCGTGTGAAGATTGATTTTGTAAATGTCGGTTCGTGGAACTATACCGGACGTATAGGTTGCAGACTATTGCAATTACCCAAGGCTGTGAATGGACCACAGTTTGTTGAACCTGATGTAGATACGCTGGTGGTGTCGCAAACCGAGGGTGTCGAACTGATTTATAGTGAGGATGCCAAGAGTCTGGATGTGGAAATTCGTTTGAATACTCCCGCCGATTATTTGTTGCAGACCTACTATATCGATCCTTTGTCGTACAGAGAGGTGTTGGCTGGAGAGTGGCCTCTTTCATTGGCTGAGCCTGAGGAGGTGTTTGAGCGCCGAGTAGTGATAGAACAGTTGGAGAGTAGGGGCGATGCTCGCACTCTGCAACAGTTGTCCGAGGCTTATTCTGATAATCTGATAGGTCTTACTGTGGCAGATTCAGAGTTGCCCGAATACGTGGCTATGTTAAATTTTCCAACAGGTACATCGGCATTGATGAACCGTGTGCGTAATTCGAACTTTAAATCGGTAGCAGATGGTGAATCTTATTTGCAAAAATGGTTGGATATCCCCGCCTTTGCAACAATGAGTGCCAAGGCCAACTATACATCGCAATCCAAGGACTCCGTGAAGGTGACTTTGACAACTCGCTTCGCCTATTCAGGAGAGAATATGAATATGCGTTTGGCAGTGGTGACCGTGGACCGCAATACAGTAGAAGGTGGCGGATTGGAATGGACCTATACTGACAGAGTCACTGGCTATTATCCGGCAGAGGTTTCAGAAGGAATCCCCTCTACAGTGGTGGTAAATGAGATCTATTCATCGACTCTGACCATTAAACCTGAGTATAACCAGAACTTGATCCTAGTTGGCTTGTTGATTGACGGAGAGACGGGTGAAATATGCAATGCAGTAAGATTGGGTCAGGAGGAGATTGCTCCTTGTGATGGAACTGTTTCACCTGTGAATGTGTATATGGAACGAACTACGGCCACCATGAATGCTGGGCTGAAGGTGTTGCTGGAGGCCAGTGTCTATCCTGCAATCGCTCCTCAGCAAATCGTGTGGACAAGCAGTAAACCCGAGGTGGCAGAGTTTGTTGTAAATGGTCTTTTAAGAACATTGACGGCTGGTACAACCGTTGTTCGTGCGACTTCGGCGGAGAATGCTGAGGTGTATGCCGAAATGGAGATAACCGTGATGGAGGCCGATTATACGCAAGTTCAGCAGGTTGAGGCCGGTTATTTGCATTACTTGGTAGATTTCGATGCTTGTCCGGAGAAACTGATACTCGGTGGAGAACTTAATGGTACAGATATTGCGCTGTTGCGTTACTTGAGTGGAGGTGACAATATCCTTGATGATAGCGGACTGGGAATTACGTTGGCTTGCCCTCTCTATTCATTGGATATTAGTCAGTGTCGCATTATTGAGGGAGGAACACCCTATAGGATGAATTATGTGACCGAGAACGATGTGGTAGGTAAGGAAATGTTCAAGTGGTGCCTCTATTTGAAAGAGATTAAGTTGCCCAATACCATCACTGCCATAGGAGATAATGCATTCTTTGAGTGTGGACGTGGTGACCTGAAGACTTTGGAGATTCCTGCTTCAGTAGAGCGTATTGGTTACGCATTCTTCTACGGTTGTACGGGAATAGAGTCCTTTACGGTAGCTGAGGGAAATACGGCATTCAAGGCTGTGGATGGTGTGCTGTACAATTATGCCGGTACTGAGTTGGTGGCATATCCGGCAAATAAAGAGATGCGTGAATATCAAGCAATAGAGACGTTGAACAAGATTTTACCGTATGCGCTCAGTCAAGCAAAGAACCTGGAAACCTTTACGAGCAATTTGCGCCTGTCGTCCATCGGGTACGGTGCTTTCTATAATGCTAAGAAACTGAAATCGGTAAGTCTGAGCAATCGACTGAATTTCGTAGGTGAGTATGCATTTGCCGGATGTACTGCATTGATGGAAATCAGTTGTAAGAGAGCTACACCAGCAGAGTGTGCATTCAATGCATTCGAAGGTGTGTCCGAGAATTGTATATTGACTCTGTCTGATAATTTCGATGAAGAGTATTTTACAGCCCCAGGTTGGGATTATTTCAATAATGTGAGAACTTCGATCGAAGACATTCGCGTGGAAGAGGATGGTAAGGTATATACTGCCGAGGGATGTATCCTGTTGAGCGGCATTGAACCCAGAGTTTCGGTGGCTGTGTACAGTCCTGCCGGAATATTGGTAACTCGTGCCGTGACCACTGAAGGAGAAACTCGTGTATCGGTACCCGCTTCAGGTCTTTATATTGTTAGTTTGCCCGGATTTAACACGAAAATAGTTGTCAAGTAATAGAATTTATCTATCTTTGTCCCTCGAATCAATAAAAAGAATAGAAAGATGAAAAGATTGGAGAAATATGTGGCACTCTGCCTGTTGGCTGCTCTTCCGGTGGTGAGTGCTTGTTCCGATAGTGAAGAACCGAAGAAACCTTCGACTGAGATTGTTCAGGTAGATATCTATAAATCCGACGTAGACGCTTTTCAGTTGAAAGATCAGTACAAGATTACATACGATGGAAAGAACCGTATCAGCAGTGTTCATGCCAAGTTTAACTCTCAGGAAATAGCCTATACCTATGGAGAGAAAAGTATCTCATATCGTTGGGAAGGAACTAACTCCTCCACTGGAGTGTTTGTGAATTATTTTGAAGCCGAACTTCGTAACGGACGCGTACAGGTGGGTTCGGTAGATAACAAGGAAGGCGTGGATGCTGTTACCAAAATTTATAATTATAGTTATCATTACACATCTCAGGGGTATATACAGGATGCTACGTATGGCGCTTCTCAGTTGTTCAACTATGAGTGGAGTAATACAGGTCTTGTTGTGAAGGGCCGTCCTTCGGTATACGATGCGCAGTACAGTTATTCCGATGTGACCAATGACTATAGTTTGGACTTGAATGTATTGCCTTTGTTGGTGGATGCAAGAACTGATGTGCAATTGGCTATGAATATGTATGCACAGTTGGCAGGCGTATTAGGCACTCGTAGTTCTTATTTCTTGCAGGATGCCGACTATGAATACGATTATCTGTTTGATGCAGAAGGTCGATTAGTGCAGATTGTGCAGACACCCTCCAGCCTTAAACCAGAGAGACAGGATACCTACTGGTTTATGATTCACTACGCGGATTAAGGGACTTTTGGTAAAACGAGATAGGGAGGATATATTACAGTTTTGTAGTATGTCCTTCTTCTTTATATATATAATAGGTGTAATATAACCTTGTTGATGCACTTCACTCTTGTTTTTGCTTAATGTGAGATAAAAATGAATAATGTTGTATTTCAATATGTTACGTATTTGTGCTAAAAATAATGCAAAAAAACTTGCAGAAAAGTTTGCTCACCTCGTAGAAAACCTCTACCTTTGCATCGCTTTTGAAAAGAAAGGGCACTCCTTCGGGCGTTTAGCTCAGCTGGTTCAGAGCATCTGCCTTACAAGCAGAGGGTCGGCGGTTCGAATCCGTCAACGCCCACAAAACGAAAACCAGCTCTTTCGATTCAACAAAGCAAAGTTCCTTTCGGGCGTTTAGCTCAGCTGGTTCAGAGCATCTGCCTTACAAGCAGAGGGTCGGCGGTTCGAATCCGTCAACGCCCACAAAAAGAGAAGCACTGCATGTTGAATGTAGTGCTTTTTTTGTTTCAACAGTTTTTTTTGAATAGAAAATTTATACAACGATAAAAGAACAATGGCAGCAAAACCTGGAATACCTAAAGGTACACGTGACTTTTCGCCCGTAGAGATGGCGAAGCGCAACTATATATTCAATACCATCCGCGATGTGTATGCGCTCTATGGCTTTCAGCAGATTGAGACTCCGTCCATGGAGAACCTCTCTACGCTGATGGGTAAGTATGGTGAAGAGGGTGACAAACTCCTCTTCAAGATTCAGAATTCGGGTGACTATTTCAAGGGACTTACCGACGAAGAGTTGCTGAGTCGCAATGCCGCTAAGTTGGCATCGAAGTTCTGCGAGAAGGGGCTTCGCTATGACCTCACCGTACCCTTTGCCCGCTATGTGGTGATGCATCGCGAGGAGTTGGCATTGCCTTTCAAGCGTTATCAGATACAGCCCGTATGGCGTGCCGACCGTCCGCAGAAGGGACGTTACCGTGAGTTCTATCAGTGCGATGCCGATGTGGTTGGTAGCGATTCGTTGCTCAACGAGGTGGAGCTGATGCAGATTGTCGATACTGTATTCACACGCTTTGGTATCCGTGTGTGCATCAAGATCAATAACCGCAAGATATTGAGTGGTATTGCCGAAATTATTGGTGAGGCAGACAAGATTGTGGACATCACCGTGGCCATCGACAAGCTGGACAAGATTGGACTTGAAAATGTGAATGCCGAATTGGCTTCAAAGGGCATCAGTCAAGAGGCTATCGACAAGTTGCAACCCATCATCCTGCTCAGTGGTACCAATGCCGAGAAGTTGGCTACACTGAAGGAGGTTCTCGCTGCCAGCGAAATAGGTTTGAAGGGTGTAGAGGAGAGCGAATTCATCCTGAATACCTTGGAAACTCTCGGATTGAAGAACGAGGTGGAACTTGACTTGACTCTTGCACGCGGACTTAATTACTATACGGGCGCCATCTTTGAAGTAAAGGCGCTGGATGTGCAGATTGGTAGTATCACCGGTGGTGGACGCTACGATAACCTGACAGGAATCTTCGGTATGCCCGGTATCTCAGGTGTAGGAATCTCGTTTGGTGCAGACCGCATCTTTGACGTGCTCAACCAGCTTGACCTCTATCCGAAAGAGGCGGTAACAGGTACTCGCGTACTCTTTGTGAACTTCGGTGCAGCCGAGATGGCATATTGCTTGCCGTTGCTCGCCCGCTTGCGTGCGGCTGGTGTCTCTGCCGAGATATTCCCCGATTGCACCAAGATGAAGAAGCAGATGGCATACGCCAATGCCAAGGCTGTTCCCTTTGTAGCCATTGTTGGTGAGAACGAGATGAACGAAGGCAAGGTGATGCTGAAGAATATGACTACCGGTGAACAAGCCTTGTTGACAGTAGACGAATTGGTACAGACATTGGGATAAATATCCTACAAATAACCTATAATCCCCGCAACTCTTTCCCATAGGATTGAATTTGCGGGGATTTCTATTGAAACAGTTCATGGAGGTGTTACTTCCTGTTTGCAACTCGGTTGTATTTGTTTTGTCCTACCTTTGCGTAGTTTTTTTGAAAATTAAGAAAATTAGATAATGAAGCATTTTTTCACTTTGATGGGTGCCTGCTGTACGGCACTGTGTATGATGACGGCTTGTGGTGGCCATCATCACGATGATCACAATCACGAAGGACATAACCACGAGGCTCATGTCGGACATGATCATTCGCACGAGGCTGTTCATAATCACGACGAACACAATCATCACGATGGTCACAATCACGAGGCTCATACAGGGCACACACATACTGCTACTGTGCACAATCACGATGAACATAATCGCTCGCACGAGGGACATGACCATTCGCACGAGGGGCATAGTCACTCACACGAGGGTACACACGACCACTCACACGAAGATGGTCATGCAGCAGGTGAGATTGTGATTGCTCCCGAGCAGGCACGAGCAGCCGGCATTGTAGCCGAGGTCATTCAGCCCAAGGCTTTCCGTCAGGTGATACCCGTCAGCGGAGAGATTCTCCCTGCACAAGGCGAGGAACAGACGGTGGTGGCCAATGTGGCAGGAGTCGTTCGTTTCAATCGTCCGTTGGTAGATGGTGTACAGGTAGGGAAGGGTAGTGCGTTGCTTACCATCTCTTCAAACAATATGGCCGATGGAAATCCTGTTGAACGTGCGCGTATCGCTTACGAGGCTGCCCGTCAGGAGTACGAGCGTGCATCCAAGTTGCTGGATAGCAAGATAGTGTCCGAGAAGGAATTTGTCCGTATCAAGGAGGCCTACGACAATGCCCGCTTGACTTATGAGGCACTGAAGGCCGATCGTCCCGATGACGGAGGCGTGAAGGTGGAGGCTCCCACGGCAGGTTATCTTAAGAACTGTTTGGTGAAAGAGGGTGACTATGTCAGTGTAGGACAACCGCTGTTGACCATCACTCGTGACAATCGTCTCTATCTGCGTGCCGATGTGCCCGAGCGTCACTATGCTGCGTTGCGTCACATTGGTTCTGCCAACTTCCGTACCTCTTACAACGACAAGGTGTATGCGTTGGACGAGTTGAACGGTCGTTTGCTCTCTTATGGTCGCACAGCAGGAGAGCAGAGTTTCTATATGCCCATGACCTTCGAGATGGATGGACGCGAGGAACTTATCCCCGGTTCGTTTGTCGAGGTATGGTTGCTTTCCGACGAGATGCCCGATGTACTCAGCGTACCCCACTCAGCCCTCACCGAGGAGCAGGGAATCTATTTTGCCTATGTACAATTGGATGATGAGTGTTACGAGCGTCGCGAGGTACATCTCGGTGTCGACAACGGTCGCGAGGTGCAGTTGCTCCACGGTATCCATGCCGGTGAGCGCGTGGTGATGCAGGGTGCTTATCATGTGCGATTGGCGTCGGTGAGCAAGGCCATTCCCGGACATTCACATGAACATTAAGAGAACCCTCTCCCAATCCATCCTTTGAGGGGAAATTGGGAGTAGTATAATCAGTAATAGTATATAAGTTGCAGATAATAAGGAAATGAATCATAATGAACAATCTACTCCCCTCCATACAGAGAGGGGCAGGGGGGAGGGTCCGCTGTCCAGGATTCTACATTTTTCCCTTCACAATCGTCTACTGATATTGGTAGCCAGCATGCTGGTGTTGGTGGGTGGCCTCTATACCGCCTATCATACCGAAGTGGATGTTTTCCCCGACTTGAATGCTCCCACCGTGGTGGTGATGACCGAAGCCGGTGGTATGGCTGCCGAGGAGGTGGAGCAATTGGTGACATTCCCCATTGAGACGGCTGTCAACGGTGCCACTTATGTGCGTCGTGTGCGTTCGTCATCCACCAATAGCTTTTCCATTGTATGGGTAGAGTTTGACTGGGGTACCGACATCTATTTGGCTCGTCAGATTGTGTCCGAAAAACTCTCCATCGTAGCCGAAGAATTGCCAGATAATGTGAACAAACCCACGTTGGGACCTCAGTCGTCCATCTTGGGCGAACTGATGATTATCGGTCTGACTGCCGACAGCACCTCCATGCTCGATCTGCGTACACTGGCCGATTGGACCATTCGTCCCCGCCTGCTCTCTACCGGTGGAGTGGCTCAGGTGGCTGTGTTGGGAGGTGATGTAAAAGAGTATCAGATACTGATTGATCCTGCCCGTATGCGTCACTATGGGGTGTCGATAGACGAGGTGTTGGCAGCTACACGCGGAATGAACGTGAATACCAATGGCGGTGTGATGTACGAACACAGCAACGAGTACATTGTGCGAGGTATGATCTCAACCACTCGTGTGGACGATATAGGCAGAGCCGTGGTAAAACGCATGGGTACAGTGCCTGTTACCTTGTCCGATATTGCGGAAGTACGCATCGGAGCACAGGAGCCCAAGATTGGTTGTGCATCGGTGGAGGGCAAGCCTGCCGTACTCATTACCGTCACCAAGCAACCTCAGACAGGTACGTTGGAACTGACCGAACGCATCGACCGTTCGTTGGAGGAGATGAAGGCCACCTTGCCCGCCGATGTAAAGGTAAGTACAGACATCTTCCGTCAGTCTCGCTTCATCGAGAGTAGCATTGGCAATGTCAAGAACTCGTTGTGGGAAGGAGCCCTATTCGTGGTCATCATCCTGGCCCTGTTCCTGGCCAATGTACGTACGACTGTCATTTCATTGGTAACACTCCCCTTGGCCTTACTCTGTTCCGTATTGGCACTCCATTTCATGGGACTTACCATCAATACCATGAGTTTGGGCGGTATGGCCATTGCCATCGGTTCGTTGGTGGACGATGCCATTGTGGATGTGGAGAATGTGTGGAAGCGACTGAGGAGCAACCGTAACCTGCCGTTGGAGGAACGTAGTTCAGTACGCGAAGTGGTGTACGAGGCCAGTCGCGAAGTACGTATGCCTATCCTCAACTCCACACTGATAATCATTGTCAGTTTCATTCCCCTCTTTTTCTTGACAGGCATGGAGGGACGTATGCTCGTTCCCCTTGGAATAGCCTTCATCGTAGCATTGTGTGCCTCTACATTGGTAGCCCTGACATTGACTCCAGTGCTTTGTAGTTATCTGTTGGGCGGCAATCACGATAAGGAAGAACAGTTGCGCGAGAGTCCCCTCGCCCGATGGGTGAAGCACTACTATCATACGATGCTTGTATGGACATTGAAGCATGGTAAAGCCTTCCTGGCTACCGTGATTGTCCTGTTTGTGGTGACCTTGGGACTCTTCTCCACACTGGGTCGCAGTTTCTTGCCCTCGTTCAACGAAGGCTCGTTCACCATCAACGTCAGTTCGTTGCCCGGCATCTCGTTGGAGGAGAGTGACCGCATCGGACGACGTGCCGAGGAACTCCTCCTGACCATTCCCGAGATAGAGACCGTAGCCCGCAAGACCGGACGTGCCGAGTTGGACGAGCATGCCCTGGGTGTAAATACCTCCGAGATAGAGTCCCCCTTCACGTTGAAGGATCGTTCGCGCAGGGAAGTTATGGCCGAGGTGCGCGAGAAGTTGGGTACATTGGTAGGTGCCAATATCGAGATTGGTCAGCCCATCAGTCACCGTATCGATGCCATGCTGAGTGGAACCAAGGCCAGTATCGCCATTAAGTTGTTTGGTACCGACCTGAATCGTATGTTCACCTTGGGTAACCAGATAAAGGAGGCTGTGCAGGATGTGGAAGGTATTGCCGACCTGAATGTAGAGCAACAGATTGAACGTCCCGAACTGAAGATTGTTCCCCGTCGCGAGATGTTGGCTCGTTATGGTATCACTCTGCCCGAGTTTGCCGAGTTTGTGAGCGTGAACATGGGAGGCGAAGTGGTGTCACAGGTCTACGAGGAAGGAAAGAACTTCGACTTGGTGGTGCGTACATCTGCCGATCGTCGCGACCGCATGGAGGACGTACGTTCCCTAATGATCGATACCCCCGAGGGACGTGTGCCCCTCAGTTATGTAGCCGATGTAGTCTCTGCCATGGGGCCCAACAGCATCAGTCGCGAGAATGTGAAGCGCAAGGTGGTCATCTCTGCCAATACCAGCGGACGCGACCTGCGCAGTGTGGTCAACGACATACAGGCACGTGTGGAGGCAGAGATTGAGTTACCCGAAGGCTATCACATCGAATACGGTGGTCAGTTCGAGAGCGAACAGGCAGCATCCCGCACCCTGTTGTTAGCCTCGCTGATGAGTATTGTCATCATATATCTCCTTATCTATATGGAGTTCAAGGATGCTCGCGAGAGCGGTATCATCCTGTTGAACTTGCCGTTGGCCCTCATAGGTGGAGTATTTGCCCTGCTCATTACCTCGGGTGAGGTGAGCATCCCTGCCATCATCGGATTCATTTCACTCTTCGGTATCGCCACCCGAAACGGCATGCTGCTTATCTCCAATTACAACCGTCTGCGCAGCCTGGGTATGGGTGTGTACGAAAGTGTGGTGGAGGGCTCGCTCGACCGTTTGAATCCCATCCTTATGACAGCCCTTTCATCTGCATTGGCCATGATACCCTTGGCTATCAACGGCGACCTGCCAGGCAACGAGATACAGAGCCCCATGGCAAAGGTCATATTGGGAGGATTGCTCAGTTCGACCTTCCTGAACGGTTTCATTATCCCGATTGTTTACTTGATGATGAATAAGGGTAAAAGTGACAAGTAACGAGCAAATGAATAGAAGTCACTGGTTACTAATGAATAGTGACTGGTAAATGAGAAATTAAAGAATAAAAAGTTAATCTTGAACCTTGATTGTTGAACTTTGAACTTTGAACAAATGAATATAAAGAAACTCTTTCTCTTTTCCCTCCTTCTCCTTCTCAATGGTGCAGGAACACTAACCATGGCTCAGACAGCCGATCCCATTACCCCTATATTGGGTCAGATAGAGCAGAACAACCTCCGTCTGCAGGCTGCTCGCGAATTGTTGAAGGCCGAAGTACAGGAGGCAAAAGCCGAGAACAACTTGTCCAATCCCGAGGTGAACTATGCCCACCTATACAACAGTGACCGTAGCGGTCAGCAGCAGAGCGAACTCACCGTGGTGCAAGGCTTCGACTTTCCCACCACCTACGTGGCACGCAGTCAGGCAGTCCGCCTGCAAGCCGATGCCAGCGAGTGTGCCTACATGGCCGAGCGTCGCGATGTATTGTTGGAGGCAAAGTTGCTTTGCCTGGAATTGATAGGTCTCAACAGAGAGGCACATCTTTTGGGAGTACTGCAACAGCATGCCGACAGCCTGGCACACCTGTGCGAAAGTCGTTTGGAGGCAGGCGACGCCACCTCGTTGGAGGTGAATCGTGCCAAACTCGATCTGATGACCATCCGCACCGAATTGGCCGACAATGCCTCGGCACATCGTGCAGCCCTGCAGAAGCTGTTGGCCATGAATGGCAACGTATATATCGAGGATATGGTGGCCGATGCCTATCCTCTCGTCTCAGTACCAGCTGACTACGAGCTCTTGCGCGACGAGGTATTGCCCCTTAATAAGGAGTTGCAGCAAGCCGATGCCACCATCAAGGTAGCTCAGAAGGAGGTATCAGTGAACAAGCAAGGCTGGCTTCCTCAGTTACAAGTAGGATACAGGCGCAACACTGCCCCCACCGAGGAGTTCAATGGATTTGTGGTGGGAGGTTCTATTCCCCTGTTCGAGAATAGTGGCAAGGTAAAGGCCGCTCGTGCTCGTGCCCTGCGTACCGAACTGTTGCGCGACGATGCCGAGATGAGTGTCGAAGCCGCCCTGCAAGCCCTGTACAACGAAGCCCACTCATTGAAATCCGCCATGGATGCATACGACCTTCCCCTGATGGCCCACACGTTTGACCTTTTAGGACAAGCCTTGGCTGGAGGTCAACTCTCGTGGCACGAATACTTTGTAGAGATGGAAGCCGTCGTACGTCGCGGACAAAGTTATCTACAACTCGAAAATCGCTATCACAAAGTCATTGCCCAAATCTATGCCGATTCCCTTTAATCGGCATAGATTCTTTTTGAACCTTGAACTTTGAACTTTGCCTTGCGTAGCTTGATCTTAAAAACATAAAAAGCCCCGATGCACTTGCATCGAGGCTTAAGTGACACACCAATGTTATCTGGTGTGGATTTCCTTTTTTTCTTCCAAGTAGAAATATATGCCACCAACTACAGCGATAAGTGACACAAAACCGAACATAATTAATGCTCCCATATTTACCGTCCTTTCTTTTCTTTATCCCGAACAAGCCAAAGCCCAATACCGAGAGTTAATGATATAGACACTATGCCACCAGCATAAATTATCCATTTTTGTTCTATCTCACCGAAAATAGAAGTCAAGATAACTGCCGTCGTTATATACTTGGCTATATCCATCAACCATTTTCCAAATTCTTTCCTCATGATGCAAAGATAGTCATTATTTCACTTACCACAAACAAATCTTTCATTTTTTTGTTCCAGAAAAAGTACCTAAGCTATTGACCTTGAATTTTGAACTTTGAACCTTGAACTTTGAACCTTGAACTTTGAACCTTGAACTTTGACTTGCGTAGCTTGATGAGCGATAGCGAACTAATCTTGAACTTTGAACCTTGAACTTTGAATCTTAAATTCATATACCAAACTATTGGCATTGCTGAGCAGATAGACCATCAGAAGTTCTGTCTCTACTCGCTCATAACACACCCCACAGCCATTGAAGGAAGGCTTGAATTTTTGTTTTCATAAATATAAAATTGCGTTTTATTTTGCTTGACTAAGATAAAAAGACTACATTTGCGCCTAAGAAAACAAAATTAAAAACAATTAAACTACACAATTATGAAGAAACATCTACTTCTTCTCTTCGCGGGCCTGCTACCCATGTTGGTCAGTGCACAAACCAAAGTGCAGATTGATGGCATTTGGTATAATCTTATTTCAAAAGCCAAGCAGGCCGAGATGACATGGGGTGAAAATTATTCGGGTTCCATCACCATCCCTGCCACAGTGTCATACGATGGCGTGGAGTATAGCGTAACGAGTATTGGAGAGTCTGCTTTCCGTTTTTGCAGTAGCCTCACCTCCATCACCATCCCCGAGGGTGTGACGAGCATTGAGCTCTATGCTTTCGATGGTTGCACCAGCCTCACCTCCATCACCATCCCCAAGAGCGTGACGAAAATTGGAGAGTATGCATTCAATGATTGCAGCAGCCTCGCCTCTATTACCATTCCCGAGGGCGTGACGAGCATTGGATACAAGGCTTTCAGTGGTTGCACTAAC
>JAFZDY010000029.1 GCA_017560945.1 Bacteroidaceae bacterium
CTGATACACAGCACTTACCCATACCACGAGCAACTACAGCAGCATGTGAAGTCATACCACCACGAGCAGTCAAGATACCCTGAGCAACAGCCATACCAGCGAGGTCTTCGGGAGAAGTCTCGATACGAACCATGATTACCTTCTTGCCATCCTCGGCCCACTTAGCAGCGTCGTCAGCGAAGAATACAATCTGACCGCAAGCAGCACCAGGAGATGCGGGAAGACCGCGAGTCAATACCTTAGCGCTTGAGAGAGCCTTCTTATCGAATACGGGGTGGAGAAGTTCGTCGAGTTTGTTGGGTTCGCAACGCTGAAGAGCTGTCTTCTCGTCAATCATACCCTGACGGAGAAGGTCCATAGCGATCTTCACCATAGCTGAACCTGTACGCTTACCGTTACGTGTCTGGAGGAACCAAAGTTTGCCTTCCTGTACGGTGAACTCCATGTCCTGCATATCGCGGTAGTGGTTTTCGAGCTTAGTCTGAAGAGCATCCAACTCAGCATAGATTTCGGGCATAGCCTCTTCCATTGAAGGATACTTAGCTACGCGTTCTTCTTCGCTGATGCCTGCACGCTCTGCCCAACGCTGAGAACCAATCTTGGTAATCTGCTGAGGAGTGCGGATACCGGCAACAACGTCTTCACCCTGAGCATTGATGAGGTACTCACCATTGAAAAGGTCTTCACCGTTACCTGCGTCACGAGAGAAGCATACACCAGTAGCAGAAGTCTCACCCATGTTACCGAACACCATTGCCTGTACGTTAACGGCTGTACCCCATTCTGCAGGGATACCTTCCATCTTACGATAGAGGATAGCACGCTCGTTCATCCAGCTATCGAATACAGCGCAGATTGCACCCCACAACTGCTCGTAAGAGTCAGTCGGGAAGTCCTTGCCAGTCTGAGCCTTCACGGCAGCCTTGAACTTAGCAACGAGTTCCTTCAAGTCTTCTACCTCGAGTTCGTTATCCAATTTCACGCCCTTAGCCTCTTTCACCTCTTCGATGATAGCTTCGAACGGATCGATGTCTTCCTTGTTAACGGGCTTCATGCCGAGTACTACGTCACCGTACATCTGCACGAAACGACGGTAAGAGTCCCATGCAAAACGGGCGTTACCAGTCTTGCGGATCATTCCCTCTACCACTTCGTCGTTAAGACCGAGGTTGAGGATGGTATCCATCATACCAGGCATTGATGCGCGAGCACCTGAACGTACTGATACCAACAGAGGATTCTCTGTATCACCAAACTTAGAGTTCATCAAAGTTTCGATGTTGGCTACAGCCTTCATCACTTCGTCCTGCAACAAGGCTACAACCTTGTCCTTACCTTCTGCAAAGTACTCGTTACATACATCTGTGGTGATAGTGAAGCCCGGAGGAACGGGTACACCAATCAAGTTCATTTCGGCAAGGTTAGCACCCTTACCACCCAACAGATTTCTCATGTCTGCTTTACCTTCGGCCAATCCATTACCAAAGGTGTAGACTCTTTTCTTGTCCATACTGTCTTGATTTTATACTATGAAAAATTAATAATGTTTAATCGCGGTTTTTAATCAGTCGGCAAAATTAAACAAAAATAGCGATACACACAAACATTAACATGAGAAAATTCATCGCATTAGCCTCTATTTTATTTTTTCCCTGTCTGAGAAAAACTTTTCCCCTGTGGAAGAGAAAATAATCGGATAAAAAGAAGTATTTTTGCAAAGTTTTAATTATCATGACTAAGAATGGCTCGAAAAAAGAAACAGCTCCCTTTGTTGGAAAAGGTGACAATAACTGATGTGGCGGCCGAGGGTATGGCACTGGCTCGTGTAAACGATCTGGTAGTGTTTGTACCTTACGTGGTGCCTGGCGATGTGGTGGACTTGCAAGTGAAGCGCAAGAAGAACAGTTACGCTGAAGCCGTAGCGGTACACTTCCACGAATATTCACCCGTCCGTGCAACGCCCTTCTGCCAGCACTATGGTGTGTGTGGCGGATGCAAATGGCAGGTATTGCCCTACGAGGAGCAAATCAAACATAAGCAGAGACAGGTGGAAGCCAATCTGCGCCGCATAGGCAAGATAGAATTGCCCGAAATCACTCCCATCCTCGGAAGTGAAAAGACTCAGTTCTACCGCAACAAGCTGGAGTTCACCTTCAGCAACAAGCGTTGGCTCACCGAGGAGGAGGTTGCCAAGGAGGTGAAGTACGACCAGATGAACGCCGTAGGTTTCCACATCCCTGGCGCATTCGACAAGGTATTGGCCATCGAAAAGTGCTGGCTTCAGGATGACATCAGCAATCGCATCCGCAACACCATGCGCGACTTTGCCTACGAGCACGGATACTCATTCTTCAACCTTCGCACACAAGAGGGACTTTTGCGTAACTTGATGATTCGCACCTCATCCACAGGCGAACTGATGGTGCTCCTCCAATGCAACGTAACCACCCCCGAGGAGGAGGCTCAGATGAAGACTCTGCTACAACACGTGGCCGACAACTTCCCCGAAATCACTTCGCTTCTCTATGTCATCAACAACAAGTGCAACGACACGATTGGCGACCTCGACGTACACGTCTTCCGTGGCAACGACCACATCTTCGAGGAGATGGAGGGATTGCGCTTCAAGGTAGGTCCCAAATCATTCTACCAGACAAATAGCGAACAAGCATACAACCTCTATAAAGTGGCTCGCAACTATGCAGGCCTCACAGGCAACGAACTCGTGTACGACCTCTATACAGGCACAGGTACCATTGCCAACTTTGTCAGCCGACAAGCACGCAAGGTGGTAGGTATCGAGTATGTACCCGAAGCCATCGAGGATGCAAAGGTAAACTCGGCCATCAATGGCATTGAAAATACGTTGTTTTACGCAGGTGATATGAAGGACATACTCACCCACGACTTCATCGAAGAGCACGGAAGGCCCGATGTCATCATCACCGACCCCCCACGAGCAGGTATGCACACTGATGTGATTGAGGCCATCCGCTTTGCTGCCCCCAGACGCATCGTGTACGTAAGTTGCAACCCCGCCACACAAGCACGTGACCTTCAGCTCCTTGACCCCGATTATCGAGTGACGGCCGTACAACCTGTGGATATGTTCCCCCACACTCACCACGTAGAAAATGTGGTATTGTTGGAGAAAAGAGAGGGAGAGTGACTATTTATTAGTAACGAGTGACTAGTAGTTATTTTGGATATTATCAAAAGGAAAAATGCGAAATAGAAACAACAATACAGGACGCCCCATACATCGGAGAGCCGAGCAATTCACCAACTTCCCTACCATCAAGGAGCCTATAGGATTGATGGATTTCCTCATCACCAAGGGAAACTTGAGCCGCAACAAGGTGAAGACATTGCTCAGCCACCGTGTCATCCTGGTAGACAAGAAGATAACCACACAATACGACTTTGAACTTCGCCCAGGCATGTTGGTGCAAATGAGCAAGAAACATAACCAAAAGGAGTTCAAGAGCACACAACTGAAACTCATCTACGAAGATGCCTACCTCATTGTAGTGGACAAGCGAGAAGGACTCTTGGCCGTAGGAAGCGAAAAACAAAAGGAAATGTCGGCCTTCAAGATTTTGGACGACTACATCAAGCGTTCGAGCAAGCAACGCCGCATTTATGGAGTACACCGACTCGACCGCGAAGCATCGGGCTTGATGATATTTGCCAAGGACGAGCGCACGAAACAAAACCTACAGGACAACTGGAGACGACTGGTCACTGAACGTGCCTACGTAGCCATTCTCGAAGGTGAGATGGAAAAGGAAAACGGAGCCATCTCCTCGTGGTTGGCAAACGACCAATTGTACGTGGCACATGCGGCCACTAACAATGCTGAGGGCGACAAGGCTATCACCTACTACACCACCATCAAAAAGAGCAACGGATACACCTTGGTAGAACTTGACTTGGGCAATGGATACAAAGAGCAAATCCGCACCCACATGCAAGAGTTGGGACACCCTGTCGTGGGCGACGCGAAAAGCAACATCGACAACAATCCTCTGAAGCGATTGGCCTTGCACGCCTTCCTTCTTCGCTTCCACCACCCAGTGACAGGAGAGTTGCTCAATTTTGAAATCCCCTACCCAAGTGGCTTCCGAAAACTTGTGCAACGCAACGTTGAAGAGGAGTAATTATAGGAATATGACCTCCACTTTTCTTCAAGACCTAATAGAATTTATCTTCCCTCGCAAATGTCCTATTTGCGGGGGACGTCTATATAAGGGCGAATGGATATGTACGACTTGCCTCTCGCGCCTACCCTACACACTCTACCATCGTACGAGAGACAACCGATTGGAGCAAAGGCTCAAGAGCATTGCTCCCATTGAGCGGGCCACAGGATATTTCTTCTATTCACCACAGGGAGAATTACGCCCTCTGTTATTTCAGACAAAGTACTACAACCATCAGCCACTGGCTCGACACTTGGGCAAGCTGATGGCTACACACATAAAATCAGATGGAGATTTCTTTGAAGGGATAGATTTCCTCGTCCCCATACCTTTGGCAAACAAACGACTTCGCCAACGTGGATACAACCAAAGCCAACTTTTGGCAGAAGGCATTCACGAAGTCACCCAAATCCCCATCTCATCAGACACCCTTCTACGTACAGTGGACAACCCATCGCAAACCCACCTCACCAATACAGAAAGATGGGAGAATGTGAAGGACATATTTGCCATCACCCCCTCGACACACGAGCGATTCGAGGGAAAACACATCGTGCTTGTAGACGATGTAACCACCACTGGAGCCACGCTCGCATCCTGCATCCAGACATTGAAAAAAGCCGTCCCTACGTGCCGAATAAGTGTGGCCGTATTGGCTATTGCAGACTTAGAATGATAAAGATAACTAATAAAAAGTGTTTTTTCATCTGTAACACAATAAAAATGACTATATTTGTGCCCAAAATACAACATAACAAAGAACACAAAGCCATGAAGTTCATTTCACTTCACAAAATCAAGACACTCATCACTACACTAATGGCGATATGTTGCGTGTGTACATCTGCAAACGCCCAGCAATCGTCCAACACACTCTCTCCACAAACTGACAGTTTGGCTCAGTTTGTACGAAACATTGTCACCTACAACTCAATGTTCTCGCAAGAGAAGGTATATCTACACTTTGACAACACGGGATATTTTATGGGCGAAACCATTTGGTACAAGGCCTACGTTGTCAATCCAATGGGTAACCGTCCTAACACCCTAAGCCGAGTGTTGTATGTTGAGTTACTCACTCCCGAGGGTAGAGTGCTGCAATCTCACAAAGTAAAGATTGAAAATGGACAAGCCAACGGACAACTTTCGTTAAAAGACCTTTTGCACGCAGGTTTTTACGAAGTGCGTGCTTACACCGCACTGATGTTGAACTGGCCGGATGCACCCATATTCTCACGCGTATTCCCCATTTTCAATGCACCAGAGACTGAAGGAGAAGATATGTATGAAGACCCCTTCATAACCCCCACTCCACACTCTGAACGACGTCCAGACATGCGCACCAGCAAGGAGGACAAGAAGAAAGACAACAAACTGGAGAAAGTAAATATTCAGTTCTTCCCCGAAGGTGGTAATCTGGTACAAGGTGTAACCAACAAAGTTGCATTTAAGGTAATTGACAAGCAGGGAAATCCCCTCTCAGTCAGCGGAAAGGTATATAATAGCCGCAATGAGCAGGTAGCATCGGCGCAAGTAATACACCAAGGCATGGGACAATTCAATTTGAAACCTGCAGAAGGCGAAACTTATTACATGACACTTGAGAAAGCCGAAGTCTCCTCATCCGAGCAATTCCATCTGCCTGCCGCTACCTCATTAGGTGTAGCCATGACCGTTGACAATACTCAGGACGAGAACATCATCGTTCGAGTTTCTCGTCACGAGCAAATGGACACCACACAAGCCTTGGGATTGACCGTCATGTGTCGCGGACGCATCTCGCACTTTGAACAGATAATATGGAATGATAAGGCCACTGCATCACTGAGTTTCCCCAAGAGTGAATTACTCGAAGGAGTAAACCAATTCACTTTGTTCAATACCAAAGGACAGGTTTATGCCGACCGCCTTGCATTCATCCCGCAAAAGAGTAGCGTCCATTTTTCTCTAAGCGGCACGAAAAAATTGTATCGTCCTCGAGAAAAAGTGGAAATGAATTTCAAATTGACCGACTCTGAGGGAAATCCCGTACGCACCATGTTCTCACTCGCCGTGCGCGATGCCGACACCGAGACTCCGACTAACCAAGCAAATGGAGGAAACATCACCGCCAACCTATTGCTCGGTTCGGAATTGAAAGGTTATATCCACGACATTGATTACTATTTCGAATCCGACGATGCTACACACCGACAAGCACTTGACCTGCTCATGTGTACTCAAGGATGGCGTCGATACAATTGGGAAGAGATGACACACCCCGAGGACTTCAAGGTGAACTATCCTGCCGAAGAGGGTATCCTGATCAGAGGTAACTTGACCTCTACATTCCGCAATCGTACAAAGGATGGAGTGGACATCAAGGTATATCTTTACAACGGATCAGGACAGACACGCAGAGGCTCATGCTTGACCGACTCAATAGGTCAGTTTGCATTCCTGGCCGATGACTTCAATGGAAAATGGATAATGAATATCCAAACTTATGAGAACGAGAAGTTAAAGGAGATGAATGTCAATTTAGAAAAGGCCTTTGCTCCTGAAAATCGCAAGTTTGCAACTAACGAAACGACTCTGTATCTGGAAGACAACGTAACACAAGCCCTTTCGGCACAGGTGGAAGATTCGCTGAAAATGTATCATGAATTTGGAAGAACTCGTTGGGAGAACCTGCTTCCGACCGTAGAAGTTGAGGAGGATAGAGAATGGCGCTCAGAGTTTGTCAGAAAGTGGAATAACATGATTTATGAAATGGAAGACGAACGTATGCGCATGGACGACACTGGTGAGGAGTACTTGGTAGAGTTCTATCGCTGGTTAGAGGAAACCAATTCCTACTTCACCTTCGAAATTGACACGAACAATAACCTGACCGCAAGGTATAAGGGAAGACCCGTTCGATTCATGGTCAGCCGCGTAGGAACTGGTGGTTGGTTAGTAGAGAACAATGTCAGCATAGACGTCATCAATCTAACTGTACAGGACATTGAAGCCATAGCCATCAGCGACAAGCCTAATGTAGAAATGGCATTGGCACGCTATGGATTGGATTCTATAAGTAATCAGGACAACACGGTGGTCATCTCCATTTTCGTACGAAATGACTACTTCCGAAATAGAGAATACATAGGCGTAAGACGTACCAAGATTCAAGGATTTACGCCCGCCATACAATTCTACTTGCCTGACTATAGTTATGCAGACCTTCCCGATGAAAAGGACTTCCGTCGAACCCTCTATTGGGCACCTTATGTAACAACTAACAAACAAGGAGAAGCTTCAGTTGAATTCTACAACACTCCACAATGTAAGCGCATCAAGGTTAGTGCCGAGACAGTTACATTTGGAGGTGTAATGGGAAGTTTCGAAAGTATTCCCTAAGGCAAGTAGTCTTTACAATATTTAAATCCCGCCAATCTTTTTTCACGAGAAAGATTGGCGGGATTTTGTTTTACATAAAAACTGAATATACTCTGCAAAGTCTCGTCACTTCATTTAAATACTGTTAAAAAACAAGGAAGAAGTGTATACCATATCATATATTTTACCTTAATTTGCGATATCAATATGATATCACAAAAATCGTGTAATCATCTGAACAAATGACAAATACTAATTAATAATAAAAAGGCATATGAACGAAAAAGAATTTTCTTTTGCAGGAACAAAGTTGAATGGCTTTGCCATGCTTTTTGCCAATCTGGCATTGACAATCGCCTCCATTGGTTTGATTGTTTGGGGTATCAGTGAAACAATGTGGATTTCCATAGTGGCGGGTGTACTCACATTGGTGCTTACCTTTTTCCTTTGGCCAGGATTCATCATGTTGGAGCCAAACGAAGCAATGGTGATGCTCTTCTTTGGAAAATACAAAGGAACATTCAAGGAGACAGGTTACTTTTGGGTAAATCCTTTCCTTAGCACAAAGAAACTCTCCATGCGTGCGCGAAACCTCAATGCCGAGCCTATTAAGGTCAATGACAAGGTGGGAAATCCCGTCCTCATCGGATTGGTACTGGTATGGAAATTGAAGGATTCCTATAAAGCAATGTTTGAGATTGACTCACAAACGATGGCGGCCAACTCCACAGGTGGCACAACCGTCGGTACTTCAGTAGCCAGTCGCATGAATGCATTCGAGGACTTTGTAAAAGTGCAGAGCGATGCTGCCCTTCGTCAGGTAGCAGGTCTTTATGCTTACGATGACACGGACAATAACAGCAATGAACTCACCCTTCGCTCTGGAGGTGACGAGGTAAACGACCAATTGGTTCAGAAGTTGAACGAACGCCTGGCCATAGCGGGTATGGAGGTTGTAGAAGCACGTATCAACTACCTTGCATATGCCCCCGAGATTGCCGCCGTGATGCTCCGTCGCCAACAGGCTGGTGCCATCATTATGGCTCGCGAAAAGATTGTGGAAGGTGCTGTATCAATGGTAAAGATGGCATTGGACAAACTTTCTGCCGAAGAGATAGTAGAACTCGATGAAGAGAAGAAAGCAGCCATGGTGAGTAACCTTCTGGTAGTGCTCTGTGCCGACGAGTCGGCTCAACCAGTCGTAAATACAGGAACATTGAATCATTGATAAAAGCTGGTGACTGGAGACTATTATTCATTCGTAACAGGAAGTTGTGAAAAAAGAATCTACCAACAAGAGTTTTGTGCTTCGCATAGATGCCGACACCATGAGTGCCATCGAAGCATGGGCCGCCGATGAGTTCCGCTCTACCAATGGCCAACTTCAGTGGATTATTGCCGAGGCACTGCGCAAGAGCGGAAGATTGAAGAAACCTAAAAAGAAAAACGCAGAAGATGAAAATAAAACTATTCCAACCGAATAATCAACCAGTGAAACCAGTGAGTGTGCCCCCCACTCGTTTCGACTGTGTATTGGACTTGGTAGTCCTATTCTTATGTATATTATCATGGGCTTTGGCCATAGGATTGTACCTCGATGCACCCGAACAGATTCCTACGGGTTTCGATGCCATGGGTAACCCTCGTTCGTGGGGAAGCCCAGTCTTTTACTTCTTTTTTGCGGTTATGGCAACCTTTGTCACCACACTGATGTTTGTGAGTCTCCGTTACCCTCAACTTATAAACCTACCAGTCACACTCAACGAACAGACTATAATTCCCCAGTCGGCTCTCATGGCACGATGTATTCGATGGATAAACATCATTTGTTCCCTCATATTTCTTCTCATACTGACACAAGTGGGTGGTTATCAGTACGAGCCTATGAAACTCAACACTACGAATTTCATCTTAGGCATCTTCCTCCTCATCTTTGTGATGATAGGTATCATCATTTTCTTCACAGCCCGTATCTCTCGAGTAAAGACTAAGTAAATTTGCAATAAAAACAACGAGATGCTTGTTGGTAAACAAAGATTTTGTATTTTTGCAAACATAAAGAAAAGGGTATGTTTGAGCAAGAAATAAAGATTTACGAAACAGTATTGTCCGAATACCAACAAAAGATATCCCAACGGATGGACGGTGAAGAGTTGAAGGAGTATAACGAAATACTCTTCTCGGCGCACAGTTGTGGTATCGAAGGAAACTCTTTCAGCGTGGACGACACCCGTGAATTGAAGGAAAAAGGATTAGGATTGATACCACAAGGGAAGACACTCTATGAAGCATTTGAGATCCTGGGACACTTCAAGGCATACGAATACTTGCTCGGACAGAAAAAAGCCTCATTGACGGAAGAACTTCTGAAGGAAACACACCGAATCTTGATGGAGCAAACTCTACCATACAAATGCCCTGGAGCAGTGCCAGGTGAATACACCGACACGGATATGTGTGCAGGAGATACTATTTTCGGAGAGCATAAGACTTTGATTGCTCGTGTACCGAAATTACTTGCTTCCACCCAACAAGCCATCGATGAAGGCAAAGTACACCCCATGGTGCTTGCCGCCCGTTTCCATGGTTTCTTTGAATACCTCCATCCCTTCCGTGACGGGAACGGGCGCATCGGTCGTTTGTTCTCAAACTTCATTCTTCACAAAGCTGGTCATCCCATCGTCATCATTCGTCAGGAGAACAAGGGCGAATATATCCATGCACTCCGTTGCATCCGAACCGAAGCTACGGACGAGCACCTCATCGCTTTCTTTTTCCGTATGGCCATCGAACGTATGCAACGCGAAATGGAAGAGAAAAAGAGCGGAACAAAGTTTATGAATTTCTTGTTTTAATCCCTCCTCACTTCACTCTTTTCAACCCCATTTTCTCTGCTTTCTCCAGCATATAGGCAAAGGCGGCATCGTGTTCGTTGGGGATGTCTCCGTCGAGGATGGCATCCTTGATGTAGGTTTTCAGTGTACCAATCTCGCGACAGGGTGAAAGGCCAAACACCTCCATGATTTCCTCACCAGTGACAGGCGGTTGGAATTGGCGGATGCGGTCACGCTCCTCCAGGTCGATGAGTTTCTGACGTACCAGTTTGAAGTTGTCAAGGAAACGTTGTTTGCGCTCGGCATTCTTAGAGGTGATGTCCGCTTCGCAAAGCAACATCAAGTCATCAATATCGTCTCCTGCTTCGAAGAGCAGACGGCGCACTGCACTATCAGTCACAATGTCGTCGGCTATCACTATGGGGCGCATGTGAAGTCCCACGAGTTTCTGCACATACTTCATCTTCTCGTTCATCGGCAACTTCATACGGCGGAAGATGTTGGGTATCATCTTTTCTCCCAAGAAGTTATGATTATGGAACGTCCATCCGATGCGTGGTTCCCATCGCTTCGAACGAGGTTTTCCTATGTCATGCAGGATGGCCGCCCAACGTAGCCATAAGTTATCAGTCTGTTTGGCTACATTATCCAACACTTCAAGAGTATGGTAGAAGTTATCCTTGTGCGCACGTCCGTTCATAGTCTCCACCCCTTGCAAAGCTGCCATTTCGGGGAAGATGAGAGCCAACAAACCGCTTCGCTCCAAGTCGATAAATCCTTTCGAAGGGATGGGCGAAGCGACTATTTTGTTTAACTCGTCTGCTATGCGTTCCTTGGAAATGATTTCGATACGCTCTTTGTTACGACAAAGCGATTCGAAGGTTTCGTCATCGATATAGAAGTTCAACTGTGTGGCAAAGCGGATGCAACGCATCATACGCAGGGGATCGTCGCTAAAGGTAATGTCTGGATCAAGCGGGGTGCGAATGGTCTTCTCCCACATGTCGTCCATACCGCCAAAGGGATCCACCAATTCGCCGAAGCGAGCCTTATTCAAGCAGATGGCCAGTGCATTGATGGTGAAATCGCGACGGTTCTGATCGTCCTCTAACGTACCGTCCTCCACAATGGGTTTGCGCGAGTCGCGTTGGTACGATTCCTTTCGTGCCCCCACAAACTCCACCTCCGTGTGGTAGTACTTCACCTGTGCTGTACCAAAATTCTTGAACACCGACAAGTGAGCTTTCTTTCCCAATCGCTTGGCAAGAGCCTCGGCCAACGCAATGCCGCTACCCACCACCACCACATCGATGTCCTTCGATGGGCGTTCAAGGAATATATCCCTCACGTATCCGCCTACCACATAGCACTCTACGCCCAGTTCATCAGCCGTTTCGGATATTTGGTGAAATATCTTGTCGGAGAGTCTCTCCTTCAGTTCTTCTTGAGTCAGTTCTATCATTGTCTTCAAATTCTGTGACAAAGATACAACAAAGAAACGAAAGTTTGATGGTATCCGAGGACATTTGTATATCCTGTATGCAAGAAAAATGCTTTCTACTTACATTTTGTCAATTTTTTAACTGCATAAAGCGAGCATAATAGTGCATATTTATACAAAATACAACTCTCTTTTTGCATAAATAGATAAAAAAACGCACCAATTTCCCCCTTTCATATTCACAAAAGTCGCACCATCTACACATCATAATCGGCATTCCGACGCATCACCCTACCCCAATGCACACGAGTCCGATGGCCATCGGACTTTTATTGGATGGCCATCCGTCTCACACACAAATGGCCATCTGACTTTCCTCCGATAGCCATTCATCTCCTGTCCGATGGCCATCGAACGGGGGTAAACACACCACTTTCATTTTCACTCTTTCGGCAAACCCTCGTTTTTGGCACAATATCGGCACGTAGAATTTCTGTTTTTCTAAAACCATCATTTTCCGTTCTGCTTGTTCCTCAATGGCTTAAATCTTTTAAGCGCATCAAAAATCGCGTATTTCCAAGCCGAATCTCTCTCACACAAGAATACGCGATTCTCGCATGCGGAATATACAGTTTGACATTTTGATAGTTTGTGATGCCTGTCCGATACGATGAAGAATAATGAAGACAGCATGAAGGGTTTGAATGGAGTGAGAATATTATAATCTGTAAATTTTTGGATGTGGGTATTATTGTGCAACTATCAGTACCTCATTGGTTTGTTTCGTACTCAACACATATTTGATGTCACCGCTTTGGTGAATTTTGACTGATTTACCCAATTTTTCCAATATATCAACAAGTTCATTGATTGTTGGAATGCCATTTGATCGATAAGAAATAGCCATTGTTGTATGGCGAAATTGGGTGAACAATTGCTCGAATGCTTGATGGATAGTTGCTGAATCGTTCCATACATTAGGTTGTCGAAACAGACGTAGATGTTTGCTCTTGTAATCAATTTGGGTATTCCAGTTGTCATAATCCACAAGCCCATTCAGGAAATGATAGAAATCTGCATAATCCACACCGACACCACTGTCGTTGAGGTAAGGTGTGTCAATGTAAACGAAATCATATATCGGTTCTACATCAAAGATGTTGTAGTTGATGGAACGGCATTGTTCTCCATTATTGAAGACTGCATTGTTGGCCTCCTCCACGAACTTACGGAAATGAACTTCAAACGGAGTGTCCCACGTCTTTTTATTGCCGAAACTTCGTTCAACTTCCTGTAATCTGACATACAGATTCCGTCGATGGAAAAGGTTGTAAGGGCGCTTGATGATGCAAGACTGGAACAAGGCAAAATAGGCTATGGCTTGTTTATAAGGGTCATTCACACGACGGATGTTGGTGGAAACCATATCCAACCAGCGATTCTCCTCATCTGTAAAGTATATATCTTTGAATGTGCGTTCGATGAAATCAGGATAAACTATATCATTCTGCTTTCGAAACAGATTATTCACTTCTGTCTCATTCAAATATGTGTCTTTGTTTTCAATCAGTGCCTTGCCAATGATATGATTGAACGGAAGGATGTCATTATATATTACTTGTTTTCCTTCTTCTTTCAAGCGAAAAGATACACTGCCTGTACCACCAAAAGCATCCAATGCAGAATGGAAAGGAATGTCTTTGATACACTCCCATATCCAATCTACAAACTTTTGCTTGCTTCCTTGATAGCGGGTAGAAGGAAACTTGGCAACAGTAGGAATACATTCTGTGAAGAGTGACAATTGTGATGCCATCAGTCCATATGTTTGAATTGTTTGTATTCTTCCAAGTTGCTGTAATAGGGTTTGGGCAATTCTGCTTTCTTAGCCATATCCGTAGTCAGATAATACATCCAATAATCATTGAATATATCTTCTCCGAGGTCGGCAAACTTTCCATTCCCATTTATTAAATCTTCAATATTGCTTACTGAACCTATGTTTTTAGTGTTGCCACTTCCTGGACGGTCAATGGCAATCCTCCATTTTTCTTGTACAAAGAATTGGAAGTTCTTGATTGTAGAAACGATTTCCCCTAATTGCTCCAAAGTATAGGATTTCCGTTCATCAATACCTGAGACCGTATCGTAAATTACCCCCAAGACTATATGAGCCTTGTAATCGTCGTATGGGTGAGTGATGTTTTTTGTTTTGTCTCGATTGCGAAAATATCCAGTAAAGGCTCCGAGTGTCATGCCGTTTATGTGAGTAGCGTCTTTGCGGTAACTGCTTTTTAAATCCACCGCAAACAGATTCCCTTCTTTATCTTTGAAGGTAATGTCTGGGTAGTGATTTTGAGCCTTCGCCAACTCTATTTCCAACTCGTTTTTGGTGGCGAACTCCAAAATCTTTGGGAAAAGATATAATTCTATAATCTTGGAAATGACTTTTGTGTCTGAAGATATGGTGTAGATATTCTTATAGATATCAATAAATCCTTTTACAACCCAATCTCCGTTTTCTGTACTGATTGTTTTGTCTAATCCATTGACGGCCTCGCGTAATAATCTAATGAATGTCTCCTTGTTCATGATTGAATAACTATTCTAATTTGTAGACGCAAAAATACACTTATTCCACTTAATAGCCAAATAAAAACTACACTTATTCCACTTTTGCGTACTTTTCTCTAATTCTGAAGCATAAATCCGTCCTCTCATCGGATAGCCTTTCCTACCCCTTCACCTTATTAAATAACGCTCCAAAAGAAAATTTCATTTTTTTGAAAAATAATTGGGTCAAACTCTTGACATCGCCTTCTGGATTTCGTATATTTGCAGTGTGAAAAACAATGCGCATCTGTCAGACACAAACAAATTTATTTATGAACCTTTTAAAACAGATTTTAAACTATGGGAGTATCAGTAACTGTCCAAAAACGAGTGTTGAAATTTACAGAAAACGAAAAGACCGTGTATGTAGCCAAGGCGCAACGAGGTGACGTAATCATGCCCGACAAGATTGCAAAATATGTGGCTAAGGACACAGGTGCCCCTCAGGCACAAGTAAAGATGATATTGGACACACTCGTGGAATCCATGATGGACTGGATTGAGGAAGGACATGGCGTGAAGTTGGGAAACTTCGGATCGTTTATGCCGACGGCAAAAAGTGCAAGTAGCGAAATACCCGAAGAGGTAGGTGTGAAACGAATGTGGGTAACATTCTATGCCAGCAAGCTATTGAAAGAGCGACTTGATGGGGTGAAGTACAGCACTACAAACGACTTTGCCGCCGAGGCGGAGAAGGACGATAGCGGTTCGTCCAGCGGAGGAGACTCTGCAGGCTCAGGCACAGGTGGCAATCCGCTTTAATAATGATTGTTGCGTGCAATATGCACGAAAGGGAGGTCCTTACAAGGGCTTCCCTTTCTTCTTTAAGGTTAATCTTGGTTAAATATATAAATAATGTGTAAGCGGGAAAGCGGAATTATTGTATTTTTGTTCGTTTAAAGGCAAAACTTATGAAAATAAAGGAAGTATGGGCAGGCTTGCTCTTGCTAGGGGCGGTTGTTGCAACAGCTTGTAACGACAACGGAGAGGCACAGGCTCAGCAACACATAGAGAAGGCACAAGCGGCATTGAAGAGCGGAAATTTCAACGAAGCAAAGTTGCAAATTGACAGCATCCGTTCACAGTTTCCCAAGGCATTCGAAGCTCGCAAACAGGGCATCGGCCTGATGCAACAAGTTGACCTTGCCGAGCAGCAGCATTCATTGGCATACTTGGATAGTATGCTGACGGTGCAAACCCAACTGGCAACCAATGCCAAGGAAGGATTGGTATTGGAGAAGGATACCGCTTATCAGGAAATAGGCAACTACTTCCACCCCAAGCAGACAGTAGAGCGTACAATGTATCGTTCGTTCTTGCGCGGGCAGGTGGACGAAGTGGGAAACATGGTACTGACCTCCATTTATTGGGGCGAACGCAATGCTCACCACCATGCAGTTAAGGTAATAGCAAAGGACGGCACTTTTGCAGAGACACCAGCCTCGGAAGACATATACGAAAGCGAGGACTTGGGTTGGAAGACCGAGAAAGCCGACTATCCATTGGGTAAAGATGGCGGAGTGATAGCCTTCATAGCTATGAATCATGGTGTACAAACAATGAAAGCACACTACATTGGCGAACGAAGTTATGTCATCAATGTACGCCCCGAGGACAGTGAAGCCATCGTTAAACTCTATGCATTGTCGCAAGCGCTCACAACATTGGAACAGATAAAGAAAGAGCGCGAAGAGGCATTACGAAAGATTGCCTTTGTGGAGAGAAAAATTAAAGAAAGTAAATAAAACAAATGGGCGGACCCTCCCCCTTACCCCTCCCAGAGGAGGGGAGTAAAATGTTTAGCAATACTATCTACACCTTCCCCTTGAAGAAAGGAGGGATGAGGTCCGTAAATCTATAAGGATATATGAAAGTAATGAAATTCGGCGGAACATCCGTAGGTTCCGTGAGCAGTATTCTGAATGTAAAGAAGATAGTAGAGGCTGAGAAAGAGCCTGTCATTGTAGTAGTGTCTGCACTTGGAGGCATTACCGATAAACTGATAGCAACATCTCACATGGCCGCCAACGGCGATAGCGCCTACGAAGTGGCTATGGCCGAAATCAAGAAGCGCCACATCGACATGATAGAGGAACTGATTCCTGACGGAAGTCAAAAGGAAAATCTGTTGCTCATCGCCAACCAATTGCTGACAGAGTTGGCAGGTATATATAAGGGACTTTACCTCATTCGCGACCTCTCGGCCAAGACATTGGCTACCGTAGTAAGTTATGGCGAACGTATATCATCACGCATCGTCACAACTCTCATCGAGGGAGCTGAATGGTTCGATTCTCGCAACTTCATCAAGACAGAGCAGAAACACTCCAAGCATATATTGGATTCAGAGTTGACCAATCGTTTGGTGTGCGAGACATTTACCCGTCTACCCAAGGTGGCATTGGTTCCTGGATTTATCAGCACAGACAAGAACACAGGCGAGGTGAGCAACCTTGGACGTGGAGGTTCGGACTATACTGCCGCCATCATTGCTGCTGCTTTGGATGCTGATTGCCTAGAGATTTGGACAGACGTTGATGGCTTCATGACGGCAGACCCACGTGTCATCAGTTCGGCTTATACCATCAATGAACTCAGCTATGTAGAGGCTACCGAACTCTGTAACTTCGGAGCCAAGGTGGTATATCCTCCTACAATTTATCCCGTTTGTCATAAGAACATCCCCATTTGGATTAAAAATACATTCAAGCCCGATGCGCCAGGCACCATCATCAGTCGCGAGACACAAGATGGAGAGAAGGCCATCAAAGGTATTTCATCCATTAACGACACAAGTTTGATTACCGTACAAGGACTTGGCATGGTGGGTGTGATTGGTATCAACTATCGCATCTTCCGCACATTGGCACAAAATGGCATCAGCGTATTCTTGGTGTCACAAGCCTCATCCGAAAACAGTACCTCTATCGGTGTACGTAACGAAGATGCCGAATTGGCCTGCAATGTCCTCAACAATGAGTTTGCCAAGGAAATAGAGATGGGTGAGTTGGGCAAGGTCACAGCCGAAGGCAATTTGGCGACAGTAGCCATCGTAGGCGAGAACATGAAGCACACTCCGGGTATCGCAGGTAAACTCTTTGGCACATTGGGACGCAATGGCATCAATGTGATTGCCTGTGCACAAGGTGCAAGTGAAACAAACATCTCATTTGTTGTGGCTCGTGAATCGTTGCGCAAGACACTGAACGTGATTCACGATAGTTTCTTCCTTTCAGAATATCAGGTGCTCAACCTCTTCATTTGCGGTGTAGGCACTGTAGGTGGTAGTTTGATTGAGCAGATTCGCCAACAGCGAGAGAAGTTGATGGAGGAGCGCGGTTTGAAACTGAACGTGGTAGGTATCGCAAGCGGACACAACGCCATGTTCTGCCGCGAAGGACTCGACCTCGACAACTATCGCGAGCAACTCAAACAGAGCGAGCCCAGCAACATCCAACGCCTGCACGACGAGGTGATTGGCATGAACATCTTCAACTCAGTATTTGTTGACTGTACAGCCAGTGCCGAGGTAGCATCGTTGTATGGCGACTTCTTGCAAAAGAACATCTCAGTTGTAGCAGCCAACAAGGTGGCTGCATCATCCGAGTACGAGAACTATGCCAACCTTAAGCACACTGCACGTGCACGCGGCGTGAAATACCTGTTCGAGACCAACGTAGGTGCTGGTCTTCCCATCATCAACACCATCAACAACCTGATTGCCAGTGGTGATAAGATTCTCAAGATTGAAGCCGTTTTGAGCGGTACGCTGAACTTCATCTTCAACGAGCTGAGTGCCGAAGTCCCCTTCAGCGAAACTGTACGCCGTGCCAAGGAACAAGGATATTCTGAACCCGATCCACGTATCGACCTTAGCGGTAAGGACGTGGTGCGCAAGTTGGTAATCTTGGCTCGCGAGGCAGGCTACCAGGTAGAACAAGAGGATGTGGAGAAGAATCTCTTCATCCCTCAGGACTTTTTCGATGGCACATTGGACGATTTTTGGAAGAATCTGCCCACATTGGATGCCGACTTCGAGGAGCGTCGTCGTCGTTTGGAGGCCGAGGACAAACACTGGCGTTTCGTAGCCAAGTTGGAAAACGGACACACCTCTGTACAACTATGCGAAGTCGACAAGGAACACCCCTTCTACGTATTGGAAGGAAGCAACAACATCATCTTGTTGACCACCGAGCGTTACAAGGAATACCCCATGCTCATCCAAGGATACGGTGCAGGTGCTGGTGTAACAGCAGCTGGTGTATTTGCGGACATCATGAGTATTGCGAATATTTAATTTAAGGAAATAATGAAACACCTAATAATTCTTGGTGATGGTATGGCCGACTGGCCAGTGGCTTCCTTAGGAGGAAAGACACTGCTACAATATGCCTCTACACCCCACATGAACAAGTTGGCACGCATGGGACGTACAGGCATGCTGAAGACCGTGCCCACAGGTTTCCATCCAGGTAGCGAGGTTGCCAATACTGCCATTTTAGGATACGACCTTTCACAGGTGTACGAAGGACGAGGTTCCTTGGAGGCCGCCAGCATAGGTTACGAATTGCAACCTGGCGACATGGCCATGCGCTGCAACCTCATCTGCGTAGCCGATGGCCGCATCAAGAACCATTCGGCTGGTCACATCACCACTGAAGATTCGGATGTACTGATTCGTTTCCTGCAGACTGAATTGGCCAAGGAGGAGATATTCTCCAACGTCACACTCACCACAGGTATACAATATCGTCACCTGTTGGTTATCAAGGGGGGCGACAAGCGCCTGCGCTGCACGGCTCCTCACGATGTACCAGGGCAGGAGTTCATGCCATTACTGGTAAAACCCAAGTTGATGGAGGCACAACCGACCGCAGACCTCATCAATCGCCTCATCCTTCGTTCGCAGGAGTTGTTGACCAATCATCCATTGAATCTGCAGCGTATAGCCGAGGGGAAAGACCCTGCCAACAGCCTGTGGCCTTGGTCGCCTGGCTATCGTCCCAATATGGCACCGCTCACTATGACCTATCCTGCTATTAAACGAGGAGCAGTAATCTCTGCAGTGGACCTCATCAAGGGCATTGGCCATTATGCAGGGCTGCGCAACATTGAGGTCGAAGGCGCTACAGGACTTTACAACACCAACTACGAGGGCAAGGTATCTGCAGCATTAGACGCACTACGTACAGACGACTTTGTCTACCTACACATCGAGGCCAGTGACGAGGCTGGACACGAGGGTGACATTCCCTTAAAGTTGCGTACCATCGAGAATCTTGATGCTCGTGTGGTTGGTCCCATATACGACGAGGTAAGCCGTTGGGACGAACCTGTCGCCATCGCCGTTCTCCCCGATCACCCGACCCCTTGTGAACATCGCACCCACACAGCCGATCCTGTACCTTTCCTCATTTACTACCCAACCATCGAAGCCGACGCCGTGCAGACATTCGACGAGATTGCCTGCAAGGAGGGCATCTACGGAGTGATGGAGAAGGACGAATTTATGAACGCATTTATGACATCATCTGCAGCCCTGTAGATGGTAAACAACGCCTAAAAAGGAATATGAAATACTATAGCACCAACCGCCAAGCCCCCATGGCTACTCTGCACGAAGCAGTAGTAAAAGGGTTGGCTTCAGATAAGGGATTATACATGCCCGAGGCCATCAAATCACTCCCCAAGGATTTTTTTGACGAGATAGAAAACTTGAGTTTTCAGGAAATAGCCTACCGCGTAGCCGATGCATTCTTCGGTGAGGACGTACCTGCAGATATACTGAAACACATCGTTTACGACACGCTCAGCTTCGATGTGCCCGCCGTACGCGTAACGGACAACATCTACTCACTCGAACTCTTCCATGGTCCTACACTCGCGTTCAAGGATGTAGGTGCACGCTTCATGGCTCGCTTGCTCGGATACTTCATCCGTCAGGAGGGTAAAGAACAGGTCAATGTCCTTGTAGCCACATCTGGCGACACAGGCAGCGCCGTGGCTAACGGTTTTTTGGGTGTCGAGGGCATCCACGTGTATGTGCTCTATCCCAAGGGAAAGGTGAGCGACATTCAAGAGAAGCAGTTTACCACCTTGGGACAAAACATCACAGCCATCGAGGTCGATGGAGTCTTTGACGACTGTCAGGCATTGGTAAAGAACGCCTTCATGGACAAGGATTTGAACGCGCACATGAAACTCACATCGGCTAACTCCATCAACGTGGCACGTTTCTTGCCACAGGCCTTCTATTATTTCTATGCCTATGCACAGATGAAGAAGGAAGGCAAAGCTGACGAGTTGGTCATTTGTGTGCCCAGCGGTAATTTTGGAAACATCACAGCCGGCCTCTTCGGCAAGCACATGGGATTGCCAGTGAAGCGTTTCATTGCCGCTAACAATCGCAACGACATCTTCTACAACTACCTGCAGACAGGTACGTACGCCCCCAAGGCCTCAGTGGCCACCATTGCCAATGCCATGGATGTGGGCGACCCCAGCAATTTTGCACGTATCATCGAACTCTACCACAACTCCCATGCAGACATCAAGGCAGACATCAGCGGCACCACCTATACCGACGAGCAAATTCGCGAAACAGTAAGCCACACCTATGCTCACACAGGTTATCTGCTCGACCCCCATGGTGCATGCGGCTATCGTGCCTTGGCCGAGGGATTGCAACCAGGCGAAGTGGGTGTATTTCTCGAGACAGCGCACCCTGCCAAGTTCCTCGACACAGTGGAAGGCATCATCCACGACAAGGTAGAAATCCCCGCCAAGTTGCAGGAGTTCATGAAGGGTACCAAGCAAAATGTGCCTATGAGCAAACAGTTTGCTGATTTCAAAGAATACCTCTTAAGACAATAACAAACACCGCTTTTCACTCTACTACAGGGAAGGAATGGGAGTAAATCCCACCTTTCCTGCAAAAAGTAGGGGAAAAATTTGGTCATTTAAAATAAAAGCAGTACCTTTGCACTCGCAAATAAGAAATAACATCGCGGAGTGGAGCAGTTGGTAGCTCGTTGGGCTCATAACCCAAAGGTCGTACGTTCGAGTCGTGCCTCCGCAACTAAGAATGATCTGATAAGTTTTTTAACTTGTTAGATCATTTTCTTTTTATGGGAGAAAATCAAAAGAGGTTTTCGACTGACCGAAGGGAAGTAACATAAGGTTTCTAATCATATAAACGCTTAACATCGTTTAGTTTCATTCATACGTTTCAACCTTGCTCAACGACTTTCTTATGTTTCGTTTATACTTTTGTCTATTTTTTTGTACTATTTAAACAATAAGGGCGGACACATCAGTCCGCCCTTACTAGTAAATTTTAAATAAAGAATCCGCATTATCCGTCTAAAAGGAATCATACAAACTGAAATATTGCTTTTTCACTCCGCTCGAGTAAACTTCTCCTTAGATTCGAAGCCAATAATTTCTCTTAATTCCTTATTTCTTTTAGATTATTATCTGCTTGCTACAAGCTCTGCTATCTTCACCACGACTTGCATGGCCTTCTCCATGGATTGAATGGGAGCAAACTCGTAACGACCGTGAAAGTTGAGTCCTCCTGCGAAGATGTTGGGACAAGGGAGCCCCTTGAACGAGAGCTGTGCGCCGTCAGTACCTCCACGGATAGCCTTCACGACGGGGGTGACACCTGTAGCCTCGATGGCTTGCTTAGCGATATCGATAACGTACATAACGGGTTCTATTTTCTCACGCATATTGTAGTATTGGTCCTTCATCTCAAGGGCGACAAGAGGTTCGCCATAGTGAGCATTGACCTTCTCGACGAGGGACTGCATGAACTGCTTACGCTCCTCGAAGCGGGTGCGATCGTGATCACGTATAATGTAGCTAAGAGTTGTCTGCTCTACCTCGCCCTGCAGACCTACGAGATGGTAGAATCCTTCGTAGCCCTCGGTGGTGGCGGGTGTCTCATCGGCGGGAAGGAGGCTCATCAGGTGATTAGCCACCAACATGGAGTTAACCATCTTTCCCTTAGCATAGCCAGGGTGTACGTTGCGTCCCTTAATAATGAACTTGGCACCAGCGGCATTGAAGTTCTCGAACTCCAACTCGCCCACCTCGCTGCCATCCATAGTGTAGGCAAACTCGCAGCCAAACTTCTCGACATCGAACTTATGTGCGCCCAAGCCTATCTCCTCGTCGGGGTTGAAGCCTACGCGGATACGGCCGTGCTTCACCTCAGGATGTTCCATCAACCATACCATAGCTGAGACTATCTCGGCAATACCAGCCTTGTCATCAGCGCCAAGGAGGGTGGTACCATCAGTGACGATAAGGTCCTCGCCCTGGTGCTGAAGCAACTCGGGGAACTGCGAAGGTGAAAGGATGATGCCCTGCTCAGCAGAGAGTACGATGTCAGATCCGTCGTAGTTCTCGACAATTCGGGGATTGACATTGGCCCCACTACAATCAGGGCTGGTGTCCATGTGTGCAATGAATCCCACAGTGGGCACAGGCTTGTCAGTATTGGCGGGCAGGGTGGCATAGAGATTGCCGTGCTCGTCAAGTTCAACTTCCTCGAGGCCGAGCGCCTCCAATTCGCCCTTTAGGTAGCGGGCAAAGACCATTTGTTTATCAGTGCTGGGGGTTACGCCTGACTCTTCATTTGACTGTGTGTCGAATGTGACATATTTTAGGAATCTTTCTACAAGTGTCATGGTTGCAAAATATATGTGTTATAAAATATTT
Source organism: Bacteroidaceae bacterium (assembly GCA_017560945.1). GTDB lineage: Bacteria > Bacteroidota > Bacteroidia > Bacteroidales > Bacteroidaceae > Phocaeicola_A. The sequence continues at coordinate 23,178 of JAFZDY010000029.1, forward strand.
ATATCCTTTAATGTGTAGGGCGCGCACTCATCAGAAGTGACTGCTACCGTCGAAGCAGTGTGTGCACACCTTGCACTTGGGCAGGCCGATGGCTTTGACCAAAGTGTCCACTCTGTTGAACTCAAGTGAGGTGAGGCCAAACATGTCAGCTATGCGCTGCACCATACGACGATGCTGGAGAGAGTCGGGGTCAGCATATTTATCCAAGTCCTTGTTCTCGTCGCCCTCCAAATCCTTGATGATGCGACGAGTCATGAGCTCAAGGTCGGTCTTGCTGCTGCTGAAGCCCAAGAAGGGGCAGCCGTAGATGAGCGGCGGACAGGCGATACGCATGTGCACCTCCTTGGCACCGTAATCGAAGAGCATGTTCACACTATCCTTCAACTGAGTGCCGCGCACGATGGAGTCGTCGCAGAAGAGGAGACGCTTGCCTGTCATCATGGTGCGGTTGGGAATGAGTTTCATCTTAGCCACCAAGCTGCGGAGTTCTTGATTGCTGGGAGTGAAACTGCGTGGCCATGTAGGTGTGTACTTGGAGACGGCTCGATGGTAGGGCACGCCCTTTCCCTCGGAATAGCCGAGTGCCATGCCTACGCCTGAGTCAGGGATACCGCAAATACAATCAACCTCGGCCTTATCCTTGGTACCCATCTCGTATCCGCAACGGAATCGTACCTCCTCTACATTGCGTCCCTCGTAACTCGATACAGGGAAGCCGTAATATACCCACAGGAAGGAGCATATCTGCATCTGTTCCTCGGGCTTGCGCATCTGCTCGATGCCATGGGGACGAAGGCGGAGAATTTCGCCAGGACCCACAAAGCGTTCAATCTCGAAATCCAAGTTGGGGAAGGCGGTGGACTCGGAGGTGGCAGCGTAGGCACCCTCCTTCTTACCAATAACGATTGGGGTACGTCCCCACTTGTCGCGTGCAGCTATCACACCATCCTCAGTAAGGATGAGCATGGAGCACGAGCCCTTTACCTTGTTGTACACATTCTCTATGCCATCGACAAAGTTCTTTCCACGCACCACGAGCAAGGCTATCAACTCCGTGGGGTTGGTCTTGCCCGAACTGAGTTCGCCAAAGTGTTCACCCTCGGCAAGGAGTTCCTTCTCGAGCTCATCGATGTTCTGAATCTTGGCCACCGTCACAATGGCGAACTTTCCCAAGTGGGAGTTGATAATGATGGGCTGAGGATCGGTATCACTGATAACACCTATGCCCGAATTGCCCGAGAATTTTTCAAGATTCGACTCGAACTTTGAGCGAAAATAGGCACTTTCAAGATTGTGAATAGAGCGGATGAAACCCTTCTCTTCACTATACGTAGCCATACCGCCACGCTTGGTTCCCATGTGTGAGTTATAATCTGTACCATAGTACAAATCTGTTACGCAACTGCGTGTAGAGACTGTTCCAAAAAAACCTCCCATTGTATCTTACGATGTCTAAATTTCTATTATTTGATTGAAAACTGAGCGCAAAAGTAAAAAAAAAGCCGCAAACTGACGTACAATCCTTGGATATATTTTGCCCTAATCGACTCAAAAGAGGGAAAAGGTGTAAAATTCTGCAGCTACAAAGGCTGTAAAAAGGTGACAAAGCAAGTAGCAGAACTCGTACGAGAAGGTGTAAAAGTTTACACGAGAAGGTCTGGAAAATGTACACGCAAGGTATTTTAACAATTTAAATTACATTATTTCCATTAACAGTTGTACTTTTGTCTAATATTTGAACCGAAAAACAAAAAATTACAGAAAAAAGATAATACAATGAAAATACGTTTTCTCATCGCATACAAGACCCGCTGGGGCGAAAGTCTACAAGTGTCATTGGACTATGCCACCACTGCCATGCGCACAAGCCACAAAGTGGTGGACATGAGCACCACCGATGGCTACTGCTGGAGTGGCGAGATGGAACTGCCAAAGTCAACACGCAGAGTGGAGTATCACTATCAGGTGGTGTGCAATGGCAACATCACACGCAAGGAATGGTGTGCAGCTGGCCTGCGCCAACTACCTCTCGACTCGAAGGAGAGACTCTACACCCTATGCGACCACTGGCGCGACATACCTGCCGAAGCATACCTCTACACGTCGGCCTTCACCGAGTGCTTCACCCGCCATCAGGGGGCTGCACCCAAACTGACTTACGGAGGACGCACACTGATACTGCGTGTGGAGGCACCTCGCCTCGGACGAGGACAGGTGCTGGCCATCAGCGGCAGCCACCCCATGTGGGGCGAGTGGGACACCTCCCGTGCCGTGCGCATGGTGGAGACTGCACCCAACGTATGGATGACCACAGTAAACGTGGAGGAGATACAAGGGGTGGCCGACTACAAATACATTGCGCTCGATGGCGAAACAGGGCAACTGGTGGCTTGGGAGTCGCACGACAACCGCCGACTGGGATACCCCTACATGAGCGAAAACGAGGTGCACGTACTGAGCGACGAGTCAGTGAACCTGCCCCTGCGCGATTGGAAGGGAGCGGGGTGTGTCATCCCCATCTTCTCGCTACGCAGCGAGGGAAGTTTTGGTGTAGGTGACTTCGGAGATTTGATGAAAATGATTGACTGGGCTGCACTCACTGGCCAACGCGTCATTCAGATATTGCCCATCAACGACACTACCATGAGTCACACGTGGACAGACTCGTACCCCTACAACAGCATCTCCATCTACGCCTTCCACCCCCAATACATCGACCTGCGCGCACTACCAGCACTAAAGAACAAGAAGATGCGTGACGAGTTCGAGGCACGTCGCAAGGAGTTGAACGCCCTTCCTCAAGTCGATTACGAGGCAGTAAACAACGCCAAGCGTGCCTACCTGCACCAGTTGTACAAGGAGCAGGGAGAGACTACACTGGGCTCTGAGGAATACAAGTTTTTTTACCACGACAATGCACACTGGCTGTTGCCTTATGCGGCATTCAGTTACCTGCGCGACTTGAACGGCACTGCCGACTTCCGCGTGTGGAAATCGCACTCGACCTATTACAAGGGAGAGGTGGAGGCATTGGCTACACATAAGGAGTCTGCCACACACATTGCATATCACTGCTACGTGCAATATCTGCTTCACATACAACTGCTCAAGGCTAGCCAATATGCACGCGCCAAAGGCGTAGCCATCAAGGGCGACATACCCATTGGCATCAGCCGCAACAGTGTGGAGGCATGGGTAGAGCCGCACTACTTCCACATGAACGGACAGGCAGGCGCACCACCCGATGCATTCAGTGTGAATGGACAAAACTGGGGTTTCCCCACCTACAACTGGGAGGCCATGGCAGCCGATGGTTACCAATGGTGGATTCGCCGATTCAGCAAAATGGCCGAGTATTTCGACGCCTATCGCATCGACCACGTATTGGGATTCTTCCGCATATGGGAAATACCACAGCACAGCGTACATGGATTGCTTGGACAATTCTCTCCCGCCATGCCCATGACACCTGAGGAAATAAGCAGTTACGGACTCTATTTCCGCAAGGATTTCTTCACCCGCCCCTACATTGCCGAGGGCATCATAGACACCCTGTTCGGACGCCTTGCCGACGAGGTGCGCAACACCTACCTCAACCGTTTGGGAGATGGCACATACGAGATGAAGCCCGAGTTTGACACCCAACGGAAGGTGGAGGCACACTTCCATGGTCGCACCGACAATGACAGTCTTTGCGTACGTGACGGACTCTACTCACTCATCAGCAACGTACTGTTCATCCCCGACCGCAAGGTACCCGACACCTATCACCCACGCATCTGCGCCCAGAACGACTTCTTCTACCACACCTTGGGACGCGACGAGCAGGAAGCTTTCAACCGCCTGTACGAGGAGTACTACTACCACCGCCACAACCAGTTCTGGTACGACGAGGCGATGAAAAAACTCCCCATCCTCACAGGCGCCACACGCATGCTGGTATGTGCTGAGGACCTGGGCATGGTACCCACCTGTGTACCTTGGGTGATGAACGACCTCCGCATACTCACACTGGAGATTCAAAGCATGTCAAAGAGCCCCGAGACTGAGTTCGGCTACCTCGAGCGAAACCCCTACCGCTCAGTAGCCACCATCTCTACCCACGACATGTCCACCTTGCGTGGTTGGTGGGACGAGGACCCCGATCGCACACAGCGTTTCTACAACCACATGCTGCAGAAGGCAGGCGATGCTCCCCACCCCATGCCTGCCTGGCTATGCGAGGAGGTAGTGGCGCGTCACCTCTACAGCACCTCCATGTTGTGTCTGCTCAGCTGGCAGGATTGGCTCTCCATGGACGAACAGCTCCGCTACCCCGATGCCAACTACGAGCGCATCAATGTACCTGCCAATCCCCGCAACTACTGGCACTATCGCATGCACATGACCATCGAACAACTGATGCAGCAGGATGCCTTCAACCACAAAGTGGCTGCACTCATAAAGCGAAGTGGCAGGTAAATCACTAAAGCAAAAAACATATCAAAAAATAGATTCAGCAAGAGAACATTCCATACTTAGAAGCGTTTCATTTATACTATACTCAAATATCGTATTATGTTAAGGATGAATCGCTTTTATGTATGGATGCTTTCGTTTGTAGGGCTCATGACTGGCGCCACGTGCAAGGGAAGCCTTCCTGTGAAGATTGACAACTCCACAGTAAGCCAGCTGGATGTACCTCGCTTCATGGGCAAATGGTACGAGATTGCTCGCTACGAGCACCGCTTCGAGCGGGGAATGACACACGTGACCGCCGAATATACACTATTGGACGATGGTAAGATAGGTGTCGTAAACAGAGGTGAGAAGGACAACGAGCCAAGGGAGATTACAGGCAAGGCCAGAAGGCCCCATCCGACACAGTACCCTGGCCGATTGGAGGTATCGTTTTTCCTTTGGTTCTACTCCGATTACTATGTGTTGGAGTTGTCACCCGACTACGAGTATGCTGTCATAGGCAGCAGTTCCGACAAGTACCTGTGGATACTGTGCCGCCGCCCTCATATGTCGCAATCGACATTGGAGCATATTCTCGACACCTTGACACAAAGGGGCTACGACACCTCCCTCTTGACCTTCGTTTCGCAATAAAAAAAAGAGCATGTCATCGTGTCATTTTGGCAGAGCAGTCGATTTGTATTGAATTGTAAAAGGTGAAATTGTGTCATACAAGTATGCAAGAACCATTTTGGCACACTTTTCGTTATTCCTATGATGTCGCGCAAAGTGACATTGTAGGAATAAATTGTATAAACTAACACATAAGACTAAAAAAAATTATGAACATCAAACCATTGGCAGATCGGGTTCTTATCTTGCCCGCTCCTGCAGAAGAAAAGACCATCGGCGGCATCATCATCCCCGACACAGCAAAGGAAAAGCCACTTCAGGGTAAGGTGGTAGCAGTAGGTAATGGTACCAAGGACGAAGAGATGATTCTCAAGATTGACGACACTGTTCTCTATGGAAAGTATGCAGGCACAGAGTTGGAATTCGAAGGCACCAAGTACCTCATCATGCGTCAAAGCGACGTGCTCGCGGTGCTGGGATAAGAAGGAGGGACCTTCCCCCATGCCCCTCCACAAGGGAGGGAAGTAAAATGACGCAGGCAATGAAAAAAGAATCCGTGAAATCCGTGTCTAAAGAATGTATACAAAAAAGGTAATTTGTAAATTGTAACTATAATTATGGCAAAAGATATTTTATTCAACATAGATGCCCGCGACCAGTTGAAGAAGGGCGTGGACGAGTTGGCTAACGCCGTGAAAGTAACCCTCGGTCCCAAAGGTCGTAACGTGATTATCGAAAAGAAGTTTGGTGCTCCTCACATCACCAAGGACGGTGTTACCGTAGCTAAAGAAATTGAGTTAGCCGATCCTTTCCAAAATACAGGTGCACAACTCGTAAAGAGTGTAGCTTCTAAAACTGGTGACGATGCTGGTGATGGTACTACCACTGCTACAGTATTGGCTCAGTCAATTGTTAATGTAGGTTTGAAAAACGTAACTGCAGGTGCTAACCCTATGGACCTCAAACGTGGTATCGACAAGGCCGTAGCTAAGGTGGTTGAATCTATCCGCGAACAAGCCGAAATGGTAGGTGATAACTATGACAAGATTGAGCAAGTGGCTACTATCAGTGCCAACAATGATCCAGTCATCGGTAAACTCATTGCTGATGCTATGCGCAAGGTATCAAAAGACGGTGTTATCACCATCGAGGAGGCTAAGGGTACTGACACTACCATCGGTGTGGTAGAAGGTATGCAGTTTGATCGTGGCTATTTGTCAGCATACTTCGTGACAGATACAGAGAAGATGGAGTGTGTGATGGAACATCCCTACATCCTCATCTACGACAAGAAGATCAGCAACCTCAAGGAGTTCCTCCCCATCCTCGAACCCGCCGTACAGAGCGGACGTCCCCTTTTGGTGATTGCCGAGGACGTAGATAGCGAAGCCTTGACTACCCTCGTGGTAAACCGCTTGCGTGGTCAGTTGAAGATTTGTGCCGTGAAGGCTCCTGGCTTTGGCGATCGTCGTAAGGCTATGTTGGAGGATATCGCCATCCTCACTGGAGGTCTTGTTATCAGCGAAGAGAAGGGATTGAAACTCGAGCAGGCAACAATTCAAATGCTCGGTACTTGCGACAAGGTAACCGTGTCTAAGGACAACACCACCATCGTAAACGGAGCCGGTGCTAAGGAAAATATCCAAGACCGCATCAACCAAATCAAGGCCGAAATCAAGAATACAACTTCTGACTACGACAAGGAAAAACTTCAAGAGCGCCTTGCCAAGTTGTCAGGTGGTGTAGCTGTACTTTACGTAGGTGCTGCCAGCGAAGTGGAGATGAAGGAGAAGAAGGACCGTGTGGACGATGCCTTGTGTGCTACCCGAGCTGCCATTGAAGAGGGCATCGTGCCTGGTGGTGGTGTCACTTACATCCGTGCCATCGAAGCATTGGAGAACCTCAAGGGCGATAATGCCGACGAAGAGACAGGTATCGCCATCATTCGTCGCGCCATTGAAGAGCCCCTCCGTCAGATTGTAAACAATGCAGGTAAGGAAGGTGCTGTAGTGGTACAGAAGGTGCGCGAAGGTAAGGCCGACTTCGGTTACAATGCCCGTACCGATGTATATGAGCACATGCATGCAGCCGGTGTGGTTGATCCCGCTAAGGTTACTCGCGTAGCATTGGAGAATGCCGCATCTATTGCTGGTATGTTCCTCACTACCGAGTGTGTGATTGTGGACAAGAAGGAAGAGAAGATGGATATGCCTATGGGCGCACCCGGCATGGGTGGCGGCATGGGAATGATGTAATCCTCCCTTCAAAAATATAACACAAGAGGGTGTGTCTCGAACATTGAGACACACCCTCTTTTTTTATTTCTTAGGAACAATGTACTATTTTGCCATTGAAACTCTTCTACAGCGTGTGGGAACTGAGCATTGTCCCAGCTCTACAACTCTCACTATAATCTCTTCACCGATCTCCATATTCTCTGAATAATAGTCAAGAAATGTATCACCTTTTTCCATACTCAAAGAACCTACATTAACTTTTACACCCTCATGAACTGTTACGACCAATGAGGAAGACCCTTTCTCTATGAACGGGAGGTAAAACTCCTTGTCGCGCACTTTTATTACAAAACCATACGAACACGCTGGATCATACTCTTCCCTGGGTTCTGCAAACGATATATGGAAGTCAAAACATAGATCCTCCTCCCTTCGGATGCGCACAATGTCTCCCACGGATAATAGATGACTTTTTCTTTTATCGGGGAATAAATAGCATACATCACTACCAAAATAGCCATAGGCAACAGTAATAGCTGCCGTTTTCTCTGGCGTTGCGCATAATTTTTCTTGCGTTTCCATGTTACTATGATACAAAAATTTCGTGCAACAAAGAAATACAATTTTATCGAATTGAGCAAACAACAAACTTGTTTTTTTGTAAAGTTCCTCGTCACTCGTAACTAATCACTTCTTTGAACCTTGATTCTTGAATCTTGTTTTTTCTATTTACTAGTGACGAGTGACTATATATTGGTTCAAAGTTCAAGGTTCAAAGATTAGTACGCTATCGCTCATAAAGCTTTACAGATCTATGAGTTAGAGGGATATAAAGGCCAATAGTTTAACTATTTAGGAGTGTAGGAGGCAGACAATACTTCTGCTTAAATGATTTTACACCCGCGGATGACGCAGATAACGCGGATTCTTTGTTATTCATTGCTTGTAGGGCACCCCTTGTGGGTGTCCAATCAATTGGGCAACCACAAGGGATTGCCCCTACATTAAGTATTCAGCATCTAAATAGAATCATGCAAGCAAATTGATACAAGCAATGAAAAGAAATCAGTGGTCATCTGTCGCATCTGCGTCATCTGGGAACCTAAAAGGTTATGCAAGCAACACATTTCACTCCCCTCCATAGAGGGCGATTGGAAGCTAGCATAGCAATCGGGGAGCCCTGGCAACGGAGGGCGGAGCGGGGGTGTGAGTCCCCCCTAGTCCCTCCCCTCCCCATTTTTCCAAATAATTCCCTTAAAATTAGGAGGATTACGAAATCTTTGTTACTTTTGCAGCAAATTAGGGAAATGTATCCCATTGAAATCAGGAAAATAGATCTATAATCAGATATGAATATTTTAGAACTGAGTGAACAAGAGATTGTCAGACGCAACAGTCTGGCCGAACTGCGTGCCATGGGCATCGACCCCTATCCCGCAGCTGAGTATGTAACCAATGCCTTTTCTACCGACATCCGCGAGGAGTTCAAGGATGAAGACGAGCCGCGTCAAGTGTCTATCGCTGGACGTATCATGAGCCGCCGAGTGATGGGAAAAGCATCGTTCGTGGAATTGCAAGACTCCAAAGGACGCATTCAGGTGTACATCACACGCGATGACATCTGCCCCGAGGAGAACAAGGATATGTACAACGTGGTGTTCAAGCGCCTGCTCGACTTGGGCGACTTCATCGGCATCGAAGGTACTGTATTCCGTACACAGACAGGTGAAATCAGTGTACATGCACACAAGTTGACCGTATTGGCCAAGAGCCTGAAGCCCCTGCCCATCGTGAAGTACAAGGATGGTGTAGCATACGACAAGTTCGAGGATCCCGAGTTGCGCTACCGCCAACGTTACGTGGACCTCATCGTGAACGATGGCATCAAGGAGACATTCATGAAGCGCTCGACCATAGTGAAGACCATGCGTGCCGTGATGGACGAAGCAGGATATACGGAAGTGGAGACTCCCATTCTGCAAAGCATTGCTGGTGGTGCCAGTGCACGCCCCTTCATCACACACCACAACTCGTTGGACATCGACCTCTATATGCGTATCGCAACTGAGTTGTACCTGAAGCGCCTCATCGTAGGTGGTTTCGAGGGTGTGTACGAAATCGGCAAGAACTTCCGCAACGAGGGTATGGACAAGACCCACAATCCCGAGTTCACCTGCATGGAGTTGTACGTGCAGTACAAGGACTATAATTGGATGATGGACTTCACCGAGAAGATGCTCGAACGCATCTGTATCGCCGTGAACGGATGCCCCGAGACAGTGATTGATGGCAAGACCATCAGTTTCAAGGCTCCCTACCGCCGCTTGCCCATCTTAGATGCTATCAAAGAGAAGACTGGATATGACCTCAACGGAAAGAGCGAAGAGGAGATTCGCGAGGTATGCAAGGCACTGAACATGGAGATTGACGATACCATGGGTAAGGGTAAACTCATCGACGAAATCTTTGGAGAGTTCTGTGAAGGAACCTTCATCCAACCGACCTTCATCACCGACTATCCCGTGGAAATGTCGCCCCTTACCAAGATGCACCGTAGCAAACCCGGCTTGACCGAACGCTTCGAGTTGATGGTGAACGGTAAGGAGTTGGCCAATGCCTACTCAGAGTTGAACGACCCCATTGACCAGGAGGAGCGCTTCAAGGAGCAGATGCGCCTAGCCGACAAGGGTGATGACGAGGCTATGATCATCGACCAAGACTTCCTTCGTGCCCTCCAGTATGGTATGCCTCCCACATCGGGTATCGGTATCGGTATCGACCGCTTGGTAATGTTGCTCACCGGCAATGCCTTCATTCAGGAAGTTCTCTTCTTCCCCCAGATGCGTCCTGAGAAGGTGGCTCCCAAGGACAAGGCCGAGAAGTACATGGAGTTGGGTATCCCCGAAGAGTGGGTTCCCCTTATCCAAAAGGCTGGATACAACTTGGTGAGCGATATGCAGGGAGTAAATCCCCAAAAGGTACACCAGGACATTTGCGGTATCAACAAGAAATTCAAACTGGAGCTGAAGAACCCCAGCGTGGACGAAGTGACAGCGTGGATTGAAAAACTGAATTAAAGACCCACCCCATCCCTCCCTGTGAGGGAGGGGGTATAAGTGTAAATAAGGCCTTTTTAAGTCCTCCCTCACAGGGAGGATTTAGGTGGGTCTCCCACATTCGACTATTATGAAACTACCCGACGGAAAGATAGCAATCATGGGTGGTGGCAGTTGGGCCACAGCCATTGCAAAGATGGTGATGAGTCACGAAGACGAAACCATCAATTGGTACATGCGCCGCGATGACCGTATTGAGGAATTCAAACGGTTGGGACACAATCCTGCCTATCTGACCAGTGTTCGCTTCGATGTAAAGCGAATCAATTTCTCGTCAGACATCAACAAGATTGTGCGTGAATCAGATATACTGATATTCGTCACCCCCTCGCCCTACCTGAAAAGCCATCTGAAAAAACTGAAGACCAAGCTGAAGGATAAGTTCATCATCACTGCCATCAAAGGTATTGTCCCCGATGAGAACCTTATCGTATCGGAATACTTCCACAAGGTGTACGATGTACCCGAAGACCAGATAGCCGTACTGGCAGGTCCTTGTCACGCCGAAGAGGTAGCATTGGAGCGACTCTCGTACCTGACCATTGGATGTGCCAACCGCGACAGTGCAAAGTATCTCTCCAAGAAATTTGCCAACCACTTCATCAAGACTTCTGTCAGTCAGGATGTACCCGGCATCGAATTCAGTTCGGTATTGAAGAATGTGTACGCCATTGCGGCTGGTATATGCAGCGGACTGAAGTATGGAGACAACTTCCAAGCTGTACTGATGGCAAATGCCGTACAAGAGATGAGCCGCTTCATAGAGACCGTACACCCCATTGAACGCAAGATTGACGAGTCGGTTTACCTTGGTGACCTGTTGGTGACTGGATACTCCAAGTTCAGCCGTAACCGCGTATTCGGCTCTATGATAGGAAAAGGATACTCGGTGAAGAGTGCACAACTCGAGATGGAGATGATAGCCGAGGGATACTATGGCACCAAGTGTATCAAAGAGATAAACAAGAAATATCACGTGAACATGCCCATTGTGGATGCGGTGTACAACATCCTCTACGAACGCATTTCGCCCATGATAGAAATCAAACTGTTGACAGATTCATTCAGATAAAAGAGACATACTTACGATTATGAAGAATTTCCAATTAAACATTGTGAAGGCAGAACAGTTCCTTGTCAATGGAGCCGTAGCCGCTTATGAACCCCAAGTGAAGGCAGCAATGGAGACCTTGGAAAAGGGAATTGGTGCTGGTAATGATTTCCTCGGATGGTTGCATTTACCTTCAAGTATCACCGCTGAGCACTTGGCAGACTTGAAAACAGCAGCACAGGTGTTGCGCGAGAATTGCGAAGTGGTAATTGTGGCCGGTATCGGTGGCAGTTACTTGGGTGCACGTGCTGTGATTGAAGCCTTATCAAACACATTCGAGTGGTTGAAGGCTAAGAAGGAAAATCCTGTCATCATCTATGCAGGAAACAATATCGGTGAGGACTACCTTGGCGAACTGACCGAGTTCTTGAAAGATAAGAAGTTCGGAGTTATCAACATCTCCAAATCGGGTACTACAACCGAGACTGCCCTTGCATTCCGCTTGTTGAAGAAGCAATGCGAGGACCAACGCGGCAAAGAGATGGCACGCAAGGTGATAGTAGCTGTGACCGATGCCAAGAAAGGTGCTGCCCGCGTGACAGCTGACAAGGAAGGTTACAAGTCGTTTATCATCCCCGACAACGTGGGTGGACGCTTCAGTGTACTCACACCCGTAGGTTTGTTGCCCATTGCCGTAGCTGGATATGACATCGAACAATTGGTACAGGGTGCACGCGACATGGAGGCTCAGACAGCCATGGAGGTTCCCTTCATGGAAAATCCCTCAGCCGTGTATGCAGCTGTACGAAACCTGTTGTATGCCGACGGAAAGAAGATTGAGATACTGGTGAACTACCAACCCAAGTTGCACTTCATGATGGAGTGGTGGAAACAACTCTATGGTGAGAGCGAAGGTAAGGATGGAAAGGGTATATTCCCCGCATCAGTAGATTTCAGCACCGACCTCCACTCAATGGGTCAGTGGATTCAGGAAGGTGAACGCACCATCTTCGAAACAGTCATCTCAGTAGAGAATGCCGACAAGACTGTCACTGTACCTACAGACGAAGAAAATCTCGACGGACTGAATTTCTTGGCTGGTAAGCGCGTGGACGAAGTGAACAAGATGGCCGAGTTGGGAACTCAACTCGCTCATGTGGACGGTGGTGTGCCCAATATGCGTGTGACAATACCTTGCCTCAACGAGTACTACATCGGCCAGCTCATCTACTTCTTCGAAAAGGCTTGCGGTATCAGTGGTTATCTATTGGGTGTGAATCCGTTCAACCAACCTGGTGTAGAGGCTTATAAGAAGAATATGTTTGCCCTTCTTGGCAAACCTGGATACGAAGAAGAGACTAAGGCCATTCAGGCAAAGCTCTGATATTCTAAAGAGCAATTAGTTCAGGCACAGATTACGCGGATTACACGGATGGATACAATATGCTCCATTTGTTAGCCGTGTAATGTGTGCCTTCTTTTTTTCGGAAGACAAGGGAACAAAAAATAGGAGAAGTCGTTCATTATGTGACTATAATATTGTAATAATGAAAAAGTTTATTCTTTGTTTGTTGGCAGTATTGGTGATGATTCCTGCTCATGCCGCAGAACGCAAGAAGGTAGCCGTAGTGTTGAGCGGTGGTGGTGCAAAAGGTGTAGCCCACGTACGTGCGTTGAAAGTCATAGAGGAGGTGGGCATCCCCATTGACTATGTGGTAGGAACCAGTATGGGTGCCATTGTGGGAGGACTCTACTCTATTGGGTTTACCCCCGATCAGTTGGACTCAATCGTACGTCATCAGGATTGGAAACATCTGTTGTCCGATGCCACTGAACGTACCGACAAGTCATTGGCCAGCCGCGAACGTTCGGAGAAATATCTTCTATCCGTTCCCTTCGACAAGAAGCCCAAAGAGGCATTGGCTACGGGTGGAGTCATCAAGGGACGCAACATAGCCATCCTCTTTTCACAACTTACCGAAGGGTATCACGACTCGATTGATTTCAACACCCTGCCCATCCCCTTTGCCTGTGTAGCCTACAATCTGGTAGATGGTAGCGAGGTGGACTACCACAGTGGAGTATTGGCCGAAGCTATCCGTGCCAGTATGTCCATACCAGGAGCATTCACCCCCATTCGAAAAGGGAATATGATGCTGGTGGATGGCGGTATGGCTAACAACTATCCTGTGGATGTGGCACGCAAGATGGGGGCCGACTATGTCATCGGAGTGGATGTACAGGACACGCTTCACAGTGCCGATAACCTGTCGACACTTCCCCACGTAGTGTCTCAGATAGTGAACCTCATGGTCAAAAACAAGTACAGTGAAAACCTCCAAAAGAGCGATGTACACATCAAGGTGAACGTAGGAGGTTACAGCTCTGCCAGTTTCACCTCCACAGCTATCGACACCCTATTGATACGCGGTGAGCAAGCAGCCCGCAAGGAATGGAGTGAACTGATGACTCTTAAACGCGAGAAGTTAGAACTTCCCATCGACTTCACCCCTGCCCCACGTGAGAAACGCATACTTCCAGCAAACCTCGATAGCATACCTGTGATTCCACAAATTATGCCCGAAGAGAAGAGAGCCGACAATCGTCTGAACCTCGGTGTAGGTTTTGATAGCGAGAAGTTGACTTCGCTTATTATGAATTCTCACTTGTCCCTCACCGACGAACGCCGTTCTTTAGTGGACTTCACCCTCCGACTGGGAACAACAGGATATGCTCAACTGGACTACGCCTTCAACTTGGACAAGATGAACCGTTGGCAAACTGCACTCTCCTATCAGTTCAGTTACAACGACGTGAATCTCTACAATAAGGGATACCGCATAAGCAATTACACCTATTATCAACATCGTGCACATGCCGTGTTCCAACGCAACTGGAAGGACATCCGTTGTGTACTGGGCGTGGAGTTTGACCAATACCATTACAATGACATACTGATGCAACCTGAATATGTATCTCAGAATGTCAGTCCCGATAACGAATACTTCTTCTCGTACAGTTACAACATGTACTTCGAGAACTTCGACAAGCGTTCCTACCCTACACGGGGAATGAAGTGGAATGTGGGCTTGAACCTCTACACCTCTGACTTCTGGTTATACAAGGGGCGACCTGCCATCCCTGTAGCAAACTACTCGTGGGAGGTGGCCATCCCTACCAAAGAGCGTTTCACCATTCTTCCATCCATCTACGGACGCTTTGTATGGAAGACCCAAGTTCCTTATGCTCTCTACAATGCCATCGGAGGATTGACCAGCGGACGATACAAGGAACAACAAATGCCCTTCGTAGGCATCAGTTATATGGAATTGTGCAATCCCATGACGGCCATAGCAGCATTGAAGTTGCGCCAACGCATGGGAAGCAACCACTACCTCACCTTTGCCTCTAACTTTGCCTTCTCTTCTGTCAAGATGAGGAATCTACTGAACGAGGATAAGATCTTTGGTTGTGGACTCACCTATGGTTACGACAGCCTCATCGGTCCCATCGAAGCCTCGTGCTATTGGAGCAACCGAACGGACAAGGTGGGATTCTTTATAAACTTTGGATATAATTTTTAAGTAGAAATGAAAGAGTTAAAGGTAGTAGTCACCCCATGCCTCCTTTACATAAAAAGACTATGCAACAATCAATCACAGAATATTTGCACACACACGGCTATGACCGTTTCAATCTGAAAGCCGTCTTCTTCGACATGGACGGTGTTCTCTTCAACTCCATGCCCTATCATGCTGAGGCGTGGCACCAGGTAATGAAGAAATTCGGTATGAACCTCAGTCGCGAAGAAGCCTATATGCACGAGGGACGTACGGGTGCCGGCACCATCAACATCGTCAGTTTACGCGACCGCGGATACGAAGCCACTCGTACAGAGATAGAGGAGATATATGCAGAAAAGAGCCGACTCTTCAACCTCAATCCCCCAGCTGAGCCAATGCCTGGCGCATGGGATTTGTTATGTAAGGTAAAGGCCGACGGATTGCAACGGGTCATTGTGACAGGTTCAGGACAACTCTCCTTACTCGACCGTTTGAACACTCACTTTCCCGAAATGTTCACTCGCGAACTGATGGTAACAGCTTACGATGTAAAGTATGGAAAACCTAATCCTGAACCCTATCTGATGGCCCTTCAGAAGGCGGGAGTTTCTCCTCACGAAGCCATCGTTGTCGAAAATGCGCCGTTGGGAGTACAAGCGGCCGTTGCGGCAGGTCTCTATACCGTAGCGGTCAACACAGGTCCTCTCCCACCCTCGGTATTATTGAACGAAGGAGCCAACATACTCTTCCCATCCATGCAAGCCTTCGCTGACGAGTGGCACAATTTCCTTAGTTGCGTCGCCCAAAATTGAATCCTGCATAGACATTGAGCACACCAAAGTTGTCGGTCAATGCAAAGTTCTTCTGATAATATTGGTACACGTGTGCCACGGTAGAAGCACCGGCAAAGAAGCGATTGTTGTTATACACTACACCGGCGCGGGTAATGAGGTCGGGTGTCACATTGTTGTACCGTTTGTTGTAGACAGATTCCTCTATCGATATGCGTGAAGCCTTGTAGGCAATGGCAGGAGTAAGGGATACTGCCAACAACCAATTCTCTGCAAAGACCCAGTTATAGGCATATCCGAAATTGAAATTGAAATTCATGTATTTGACCTGTTTGAACTTCAGGTCGTCGCTCAGTGTTGCTTGAATCTCCACAGGGAGGTGAGTATGATCAAAGTCCAGGTGATGGTGCGACCACGATATTCCACCTACCCACGTACCTCTGCTGACCTTCTGCACCGTTGTTTGGGAGTATGCGGCAGGGTATGAGAACTGTTTGTTGTTGAATACATAATAGACATTGGCTCCCACACTCCTTACTTTCATTCCACTGAACGATGCACCATTGAAGTTATAGATTTCGTCCCCTTGGGAAAAACCATCTGCCCTGCGTATCTTGAAATCGTTTCCTGTCCGTCGGAAGAATAGGTCGGCACCGAGCCTGCGTCCATATAAGTTAAAGAAGTACTCCGCCTTCTTGTTCGCACCATTCCTATCGGAGAAAAGTTCACTGGTATTGACCGATGCACCCAGAAAGAGTCCGTGCCACCCGAAGTATGCTCCCAGTTTATAACTATTGTCAGGTGCCAGGCGTATCCTTTGGGCTTTGTCGATGCTTCGGATGGTGTAATTTTCGAAGTTGGCGCTCTGTTGTATCATCAGCGTATAGTAGAACTGCTGAGGACGGATGTAGATTGAATCGTAACCGAATGAGTCGAGGTAACGGATGAGCAAGTCTCGTGACTTTACAAAGAGACTTCGTCTTTCCCCCTCTGCATCAGAGTATGATTCCGCTTGTGAATGGATACAGAGAGGCCACCCTATAAATATCAATATAAGGAGAATGGTTTTGAGAATGCCACAATACCGTTTCTGAGAGTCTTCCGCTCTGTTCGCCACCATTTGTTAAATCTTTCCTAAGATTTTGTCCATTACCCAGTTCGTAGGGGTAGCACTGATGTTGTCGCATGTACATGTGCCTCGCTTCAACAGATGATCTACCACCGATTGGATAAGGGGTTGTTGCACATAGGCAGGGTTGGGAATATTGAACTCCTGTCGTCCGCGTTCGCTATACAGGACGATGGGGTCAAAAGTAAATACCGAGAAACGTATCATACCACGGTCACCTATGACCTCTATGCAATCCTCCTTGGCAGACTCATGTGCCACGAAACACCACGAACCCGAGCCGGGAAGCCCACTTTCGAACTGAAAACTGGCACTCAGTGTATCCTCCACCTCGTAAAGGCCACCTCTGTTACTGGTATAACCCTGTGCATGAAGGATAACGCCGAACATGTCCTGCAACAGGTCGAGTTGATGAGGAGCAAGGTCGTAGAAGTATCCCCCACCAGAGATTACAGGACGCACTCTCCATGGCAGGTTCTGACGATTGTAGTCAAGGTCGCGAGGGGGTTGGGCAAAGTGTATCTGCACATTGATGACATTACCTATTTCACCCTTTTGAATCAACTCCTTCACCTTTTGGAAATAGGGCAGATAACGGCGATAGTATGCCACAAAACAAGGTACTCCCGTCTGTTCACTGATGCGGTTGATGCGTGCACAGTCCTCATAGGTAGCAGCCATAGGTTTCTCGATGTACACAGGTTTTCCTGCACGCATGGCCATGATGGCAAAGGTGGCGTGCGACGACGGAGGTGTGGCTATGTACACGGCATTCACCTGAGGGTCGTCCACCAGTTCCTGTGCATCGGTGTACCATTTGCCTATACCATGGCGTTGGGCGTATGACTTCGCCTTCTCCGCATCGCGGCTCATTACGGCCACCACTCGCGAGCCTTTCACTTGTGCAAAGGCAGGACCACTCTTCTTTTCAGTAACTTCACCGCATCCGATAAAGCCCCATTGGACGGTATTCATAAGTTTTTCAGTTTCTTTTCTGCGTTGTTTCGTTGTTATTGTCTCCACCTGATACCCTGTTGCACAAGCCACGTATCGAGACTATCGAGCAATGCTGGTGAAGCAGCTCTGCCCACCCACGAATAGAATTGGTTGAAGCTGATGGCCAACCTGTCATCTATCTGTGGAAATTGATTCAGGTGCGCACGCACCATATTCTCTTCACAGATGGCATAGCAAATGTCGCCGTGTGCCACCATCGCCATCAATTGTTCCGATCCATAGCGTGGCACTTCGCGAATGTAGATGCTATCTCCTATCTCCTCCATCAGGTGTTGGATACGTTGTTTGAAGGGTGAGTTCATCGGAATGCATACGGTCTTTCCCGCCAACTCTACCTGACTACGCAGGTGTGTGCACAAGCTATCCGCACCCGAATCTGGTTTGCGTTGTATCAATATCAAGCGGTCAACCGTCACTGGTAAACTGAAGCGCACACGTGTACTATCGTAGTCGGTGGTCAACAGACGTCCGTCTGCTATCAGGTCACATTCTCCCGATTGTAACATGGCATCCTGTCTCTCTATGTCCATCTCGGGTATCACCTCCAGGTTCAAGCCATGTTCCTGGGCAAATTGTTGGATGAGTTGGTAATGCAATCCCTCCAATTCCCCCGCTTCGTTCACATAGAAGTTGTTGGCTCCGTATGAGATGGTCACACGCAGTGTCCCCTCCGCTTGTATGTGTGCATAGTCACGTATAACCTCCCTCTCGCGAGATGGCAACATCAGTGCCGACACGGCGGCTATGATGACTCCAATGAGGAGGTATTTCCTGTAGTGTCTGAGCATAACGTTTCTGAGGAAGGAAGTCTGAATCAATCAAAGAAGTTCCACGAAATACCCAGTTGGAAGGTGCGCGGATTGACAGGATAGTGAGGTGCCAGGAAGTAATTGGAGTTGCCCACTCCTTGATTCACGTGGTACATCATCACATAGAAACGCGCACGCTTGAGGTGAGCATTCATGTACACATTCACGAAGGGGTATCCGCCAATCTCCACTTTGTCCGCCTGATTTTGTTGGACGAATTGTCCCAATGCCGGCGCATAGTCGGGGGCAGTATATTTGGTGAAGTATCGCACGTCGCTTCCCAATTGCATACTCAACACCTTGGCTATCTTGAACTGGATGTAGAGGTTGTGATAGAGCGACAGGTCTGGCAATGGGAGCACAGTGTTGTCACTCGACATCTGATACACCACCTCGTTATCGAAGTGTAGGATTCCCCATTCAAAGTCCTGGTTGAGTCGGGCGGTGAACACCTGTATGTTGTCACTGCACTGAGCCACATTGATGGCGTTCTTGTACGACTTCACATTTCCCTTGTTGTCCAACACAGGTTGACTGGCGTTGGCAAAGTAGGTATAGTTCTTCACATTCTCCACGCCGGCACGCAGGCGGGTGCGTGTACGTTCAATGGTTACTCCACCTTCCAGGCGGGTGCGGAAGATTTTGTCCATGTTGTCATTGTCCCACCAGTAGTGGTGCGAGTGATAGTGGCGGAAGTAGAAGGCAGGATTCAGGTTCTTCATGTACGCATGCACGTCCAGTCGCACTGTATCCTTAAAGAGGCGGAAGTTGAGGTCGCCTCGTCCTTCGATGCTGAATTGTCCCAGGTCCTCGCCAGCAATCACCGTTTCACCCGTCACATCGTAGTGCAGGGTATGTCCTTGGGTACGCAGGAGTCGTCCACCCACGCTCACCACATTCTCGTCGTACTTGTGACGATACTCGCGTCTGCTTCCCATCAGTGTATCGGGTAGGCTGAATCGGCGATACTCGTGTGTGATGAAGGCCGTGAGACCTGCTTGTGCCCACTTGCTGAATCCCTCCTGAGTAGCGATGGCAAAGGTATTCTTCACCGACAGGTAGGTAGTCTTGTCCAACGAGTCGTAGGGCATATAGTCGTGCAAGTAGTAGTTGTTGGCCTCCTTGTAAGCGATGAAACTATGCTCATTGCTATTCACCTCGGCCGTATGGATGAAACTGGTCACAGGGACAAACACTCTGTCATCCTCCACCCATGTACTGTCCGTCTCGGCCAGTGTGGTGTCAGGCTCTGCGTCGCGATAGAATCCTACGTTGTATCGATGAGTCAGGAAGAGGTTCCAGTTCTCGTTTCTATTCCACGCCCTTTCCATCAAGGTAGGTATATTCTCAGGAGCATAGGTACGCTCACCCTCGGCCATCTCCAGCGGGTCGGTAATGTAGCGGTCGTCAGTGATACCACCATTCTCGGCCTGCTTCATGTGGTAACGGCTTCCAAGGACATACGCCTGATAGCGTTCACCTCTGTAGTAGGAATATACACTGGCATTGAAGTAGGCGGTCGACTGGCTATTGTACTGTCCGCGTCCATAGAGGTAGTCGGCCAGAAATCCTATACCAAACCGTTTGTTGGCATTCACGGCAAAGTAAGCCTTGAAGCGGTCGTCACCTGTCAACTTGTCACCTGCATTGTAGTAACTCAGGTTAGTATAGGGCGACTTGGTATCGGTAAAGTGAAACTGGTCGGGCTTCAGGTAGAACTGGCCATACACATCGGTAAAGAATTGCTGACTCCTGTCCTCGCGGTCAAAGTAGATGCGCGACAAGCGTGGCGAGCCAAGGTTACCCAAGTGGTTAAACTCTCCTCGCAACCCCTCGTTCAAGTGATCATTCTGATAATAGTACCACAAGGTATCCACAGGGGTGGGACGCACGTCGCCAAATCGCGACGAAAGGGTCCACTGGTTCAAGTCCACTGGTACATCCGTCACATCAGAGTCATCCTCATGTCCATCCTCATTGGCACGTTGGCGGTCTTCATCCGTCATGTTAGTACCCAAGTCATCACCAATGCCCATCGCATTGGTACGGTTCGTGGGGACACGCTGCTGACCCCATGCGGCCATGGTGACCGCCATCATTATGGTAAGAAAAAATACAAGTCGCTTCATATCGGGTGCAAATGTACGAATTTTATGCCTAAAACACCCTATGTCAGGTGGCAAAAAGATGTAAAAAATCCACTTCACACACTCTATTCCCTCACACACGATTGCAAAACTGCACCATATTACCCTTCACATTTTTTCTACCCTACCTGAGAAAAATATTTTCTTGACCTAAGAAAAAAACGCATCTACCCATCCCCCTCCATTTTCACCAAAAACAGGCAAAAATCCCATTTTTCAAAAATCGAGTGTCCAGAAATCATACAATTTGCATCAAAAAAAGACGATTTTTGAAAATTTCTTCGTTTTTTCTTGCACATTTCAATAATTTTGTAAGGCAAAGAAGGTGGTAATTGTGCCACACATCACCTAAGACGAAAGAAATC
>JAFZDY010000030.1 GCA_017560945.1 Bacteroidaceae bacterium
TAAGTGGTACTCGAGTACTACCTATATGGTACTGGAGTACTACATAAGAAGTACTCGAGTATCTATTAAGTGGGATTCTGGTACTTATTAATAGTATTCTGATGAAAGTCCACCTATACAATTAACTCTTTATTGATTAGAGGGGGCTTGTAATTACAAAAAAGAATCTCAATCGCATTAAATCAGCGATTGAGACACCTTTTTATATCTGTTTTGATTTTTACCGGACACCAATAAATGAATATAAAGAATTCTCGCATAAGGAATATACAATTCTGACAAAATGTAATTAGTGAATGCCTTCGCTAATTTATATCGAACTCACGTTATTCATGTGTGTAGAGCGGCTTGGTGGCGAACTATAAAGCTTCCGGCCATGAACTATACTCGATGAGGGCTGATACTATATAGTATGATGAAGAATGGTATTCTTAATTTTATGCGTGTCGAAAGTTGTGTGTGAGTCATATAACGAGAGTCTTGTAAAGCAAAAAGTATTGTACATCGTGAAATCCTATCTTCCTAAAATACTAAAATAATAATAATAATAATTTGGTGAATTTGAAAAAGTTTTATTATTTTTGCAAAACTAAATAGGTTGTTAGAAACTTTGACTGCCAGCAAATGGGGAATAAACAGGTTTTATGAGCTTTATAGGGATGCATGATATGATTTGACGAATGGTAATGAAAATATCCCAATTATAAGTTTTGAGAAATTGCAGGCAAAACCGCAAGGTAAGCAGTGTAAAAATATACGATTTGTAACGTCTTATAGATAAAAATGCTCTTTGTTTAACAAATAAATTAGATCCAATGAAAACAGAATTTAAATTAGTCCTTCTTTCGTCGGCATTTTGCTTGATGTTTGGAAGTGTGAATGCGCAGACAATCACGTTTTTTACTCCTCGTACTGTGAGAGTACAATACTCTCCTAATGGAGAAACAAATGGAGAATCACTTGTTGTGGTTGCAACCCCTGAGGCTGTAAAGGTGAAAGAGTCAACCAAGAATGGAGCCAAAATATATAAGAGTTCGGACTTGGTTGTGACCATCAAGGATGGCAATGTCACGTTTGCCGATACTAAAGGTAATTTGTTGACAACTGCTAAGGGAATAAAGTTTACTCCTATTACACAAGGACCTGATAAAGGCAGTTACCGAATTCGACAAGCCTTTACCGTAGATGCTGATGAGGGTATTTATGGTGTAGGTTTGTTACAAAACGGAAAGATGTCTCAACGCGGTGAGAATCGTAAGATGCAACAGAGCAATCTTGAAGATTATGCTCATGTGTTTCAGAGTATCAAGGGCTATGGAATCTATTGGGATAACTATTCTCCCACGCAATTTATTACTCCAGATAAAGGCGTAAGTGGAGAAATAGTATTGGAGAGCGAAGTGGGAAAATCGGTGGATTACTACTTTATGTATGGTGGTAATGCTGATGGAGTCATTAGTCAAATGCGTCATCTTACAGGTAAAGTTCCTATGTTACCTTTGTGGACATACGGATATCATCAGAGTCGCGAGCGTTACAAGAGCCAAAATGAGTTGTTGGAGGTTGTGCGCAGGTATCGCAAGCAGGGTGTTCCCTTCGATGGTATTATTCAAGATTGGCAATATTGGGGCTCTAACTATACTTGGAATGCCATGGAGTTTATCAATGAAGAATTTGGCGATGCGCAGCGAATGATAGATGAAGTGCATAAAAAAAATGCTCATATTTCTATCTCTATATGGTCTTCATTCGGTCCTCAAACAAAACCATACAAGGAGTTGGATGAAAAGGGACATTTGCTCTCATTTTCTACCTGGCCAGAGAGTGGGCTTAGTTTTTGGCCTCCTCGAAAGGATTATCCGAGTGGGGTACGTTGCTATGATGTGTATTCAGAAGAGGCGCGCGATATTTATTGGAAACATCTGACTCGTTTGCACGATATGGGGATAGATGCTTGGTGGATGGATTCTACTGACCCTGATCATATGTCTTATGAGGATTCAGATCTTGATGAACTGACGGCCATGGGTTCGTGGCGCTCAGTACGCAATCTTTATCCCTTCATGGCGGTGGCTGGTGTTGACCAAAATCAACGTGCGGTAGATTCTACTAAACGAGTATTTATTCTTACTCGTAGCTATTTTGCAGGTCAGCAACGTTATGGCGCAAATACGTGGAGTGGTGATGTAACCTCTTCATGGGAGAACCTGCGCGTACAGATTCCTATTTGTTTGAATTATACCCTGACTGCCAATCCTAATACCAATACTGATATTGGAGGATTTTTTGCTGGTTCGTACAATACTCAGGGACATAACTCTGCCACTCGTAATCCTCAGTATCAAGAACTTTATGTTAGATGGATGCAGTATGGAGCCTTTACTCCGATGATGCGTAGTCATGGTACTGATGTGTATCGTGAGATATACTACTATGGCAATCCTGGTGAACCTGTGTATGATGCATTGGTAGATGCCATCAAGTTGCGTTATCGTTTAATGCCTTATACTTACAGTCTTTCATGGCAAGTGAGCAAGAATGATGATTCCTTCATGCGTCCTTTGATGATGGACTTCAAGCATGATAAGAATACATGGGACATGAGTGATGAGTATATGTACGGACGTAGCCTTCTTGTGTGTCCGGTGGCTCATCCTTTATATACTGAGGAGCGTATTATTCGCACTAACGAATTGACAGGTTGGGATAAGAATGAATCTACAGGAGAATTGTATCGTCCTGTCGATTGGAAAGAGAATAAAACGTATGAAGTATATCTGCCTGCTGGTACTAAATGGTATGATTACTGGACGAATCGTTTATATGAAGGTGGACAGGATATTCAAGCCAACGCACCTTTGGCTTATTCTCCTTTGTTCGTGAAGGCGGGCTCTATTATTCCGATTGGCCCTGAAGTGCAATATACAAGCGAAAAAGCTTGGGATAACCTTGATATAGTAATCTATCCTGGCGCAGACGCAGAGTTTACTCTCTATGAGGATGAAGGTGATAATTACAATTACGAAAAGGGGTTGTATTCAACCATAACTTTTAAGTGGAATGATAAGGAACGTACCCTTACTATCTCCAATCGTCAAGGAGAATATCCAGGTATGATTACTTCGAGAAAATTCAACGTAAAAGTTGTAGGAGGTAAGGAGAAATCAGTAAATTACAATGGAAACAAAGTTGTGGTCAAGTGATGAATATTGACGAGATTTAAAAAGATTAATTATAAAGCAATCCCATCCATAAAAGAAGTGTTATTATGGGTGGGATTGCTTTATGGTATGGTGATGTGTAACAAAACATTTTGTAAGGCTGTTGCCTTTTGGGGACACAAAAGAGGTATTATAGGACAGATGTCATTGCTCGCTGAAAGTTGTTTTTCTTGGGAAAGTTAATAAAAACTCGTACCTTTGCAGCGCCGATTGAGAATAAGCACATTTTTTGTATTTCAAATGTTTGCAAAATAGAGTCAATCCGCAGAATAATGTAAGACCAATAGATAGAATATATTTATGAGAAGAGAAAGAATGAGACTATGGGCTGCAGCAGCGTTTGCTATAATGTTGAATTCATGCAGTCAGGGCGAGGATTTTCAGTACCAAGGAGGTGAGAAACAGGGATTACTCTCTTTTACTTTGGATGCCAATGCAGATTTTGTAAAGAGTCGTGCTTTGGTAGAATCTTCATACAATAATGTGGATAACTATACCGTGGTCGTACTTGACAAGGACGGTATTGAAAAGATGAATTGTAAAGGCTTTGAGATTGCGTCTAAAATGCCATTGACCTTGAATATTGGTAGTTATAGTGTGAAAGCTTTCTATGGTACAGAACACGCTGCTTCTCGTGATGAGTTTTTCGTTTTAGGTGAAACTCGAGGATCTATTAAAGCTAATCAGAGGGAGAATGTGGAAGTTGTATGTGTTCCTACTTGTGGACGCATATCGGTGAATTTTGATAGTAATATGTCAACATATTATAGCGACTATAACGTGACATTCACGGGCACTGATGCTCTGGGGAATGAAACTATAGATTGGCTCAAGGGCGATACAGAGCCTTGGTATGTGCATTTGAAAGAGGGTGGCGAAACAGTCTCTTTTACAATATCAGTTACCCCGAAGGAGGAGTACGTCAATAATCAACAGCAAGGAACAACAAAGACGGGAACCTTCAAACTTGATCGTAATAAAGGCTATAAAATGAATATTTCTGCCAATTATACGCCTACTGCTGTTGGTAAGGTAGACATCAGTATAACCATTGACGAAAGTACGAATGACAAACCTGTAGATATAGAGGTGCCCATTGAGTGGGTTTGATAAAACCTCTATTAAACCATAATTTTCTATCACTTAGTATTAATGTACAATTAAAGAATTATGAATATTTCTAAAATCATATTGATGGGTTCTTTTGTCAGTCTTGTTTTTGCATCTTGTGCAAACGATGAATTTTTGATGACAGAAGCTGGTACAATGTCGTTGAGTGTGGATAAAGTTGCTCCCACCACCACTCGTGTCGTTGATACCGATGAATACCCAGTGGCAATTTACTCCTTGACTAATAATCAGGAAATCGCTTCCTATGAGAGAGCTGATCTTGTTCCTGCAAAAATAAAAATGAAAACAGGAATGTATTATGCTGAGGCTCATACTCCTGGTTTGTTAGAGAAAATAATGAGTGCTCCGTATTATGCAGGACGTGATGACTTTGAAATCTTACAGAATATCAACACTGTATCTACTGTAGTTTGTCGTATGGCTAATGGATGTATCTCGGTTTGTTATAGCGATGATTTTACCCAAGCTTTTGCAGATTGGACAATAACCGTGAATGATGGTGGTGAATCAGCAATCATATACACTTATGTGAAAGATGGTTTGACCCCAGCACCTTTATACATTCGTTTTGAAGAAAATATAAAAGAGTTGTATGTAAATTTTGTGGGAACTACAGTTTCAGGAAATCGCATTACGACATCAAATACGCTCACTAAAAAACAAGCAAGTGAACAGTATGACAGTGATACTGAATTCTTCTCGGGAGGTGATTGTATTGTGATGAATTTCCAACCGGTAGAAAGTACAGAAGGTGATGTTACAGGTATCACAATAAAGGCAAATATTCAGTTTGAGGAAAGTGAAGAAGACTTTGAGATGGAAGTGGAAGACAATGTTTCAGATGATGACACTGGAGACGGAAACGACGAGAATGTTTCCGGTGGAGGTGATAGCGATGCTATTACATTGCGACTTCCTGAAGATATGACAGTTTCCGCAAATACAGATCCTTCGTTGGGTGATACATATATCGCTGCAGAGAATGGAATAAAGAGCATTATGGTAAAGATGACATCTACAAGTGATGATATGATGTCTTCGTTAGCAGACTTAGCAGGCAATTATGAAGGAGTGGACTTTGTTGCAGGTGCAGAGGTTGTTGCTAATCAAAATATGGTTAGCCTATTTGGTGATTTGGGACAGACATTATCGGTTCCTACGGTAGGTGATACAGAATACACCTTCCCTATTGGAAACTTCTTCACATTGTTGGCATTCTTGTCAGGTGAACATAGCTTTACATTGACTATCACCGATCAGCAGGGCAATACCAAGAATGGTTTGCTTAAATTGACTGTGGAATAAAGATATTTTTTATAAATAAAGTTTGTTAGATATGAAAAAGATTCAATATATACTTTCAATTCTATTTGTCGCATTCTTGGTGGTGTCATGTGATCAAGAGATGGAAATAGAAAGTGCCCAGGGATACTTGTGCTTGAGTATCAGTTCGCTGACTTCTACGCATAACCCAAGTCGTGCTGCAGCCCCAGATGATTATAATGCTAAAACACTCCATGTAGAGATTTTAGATGAAAAAGGAAATGTGGTGAAGAGTACTGATAACTTCTCGGAAGATGAAGAGTTTCAAGGAAATATTGTATTACTTTCTGGTGTGTACACTATTGTGGCGCATTCTGCTAATTGGGATGGTGAAGGATCTGGATTTGATGTGCCTTTCTACTATGGTAGAACGACCATTGAGGTGAAACCAAAGAGCTTGGTAAAAGCAACTCTGACTTGTACTCAAGCGAATGTGAAGATTACAGTTAATTATGACCAGACGTTTACAAGTAGTTTCAAGTCTGCAAAGACGACCATAATGTCTTCACTCACAGATGTTCTTCCGATTGAATTTATAATGAACCAACCTCTTCTATCTGGATATATTCCAGTGGGTGACTTTGAGGCGAAATTGGATATAGTGAATAATAAAGATATGAACTATTCTTTGACACGTACCTTCACAGATGTCCAAGCACGTGACCATTATATTTTGAATTTCAAATTGGCTGATGAAGGATATTTGGGTGATGGTACTGGTGGAGGTGTACATGTGGAGGTTGATGAGAGTACAAATACTTATACCTTTACATTTGAGGTGCCTCGAAAGAGTGCTATTTCTTTGGTTACCCGTATGCCTAATGCTTGGAGTAATTTCGCGATGCTCAATGCTTCAATCACGGCTAAAACTGCAGATTTTAAGAATTCGGGATTGGTCATTCAATGGAAGAAAGTGAATGATGAGAATTGGAATGAAATGCCTGAAGGATTATTGACTGTGGATGCTTTGGACAATGTTACGGCCACATTGAAAGGATTGATACCCAATACTGCGTATGAATATCGCTTGTGTTACGTGGATGGTGATACTGAGGTTGTTGGAAATTCAGTAACCTTTACTACAGAACAACAAGTCGCCTTATATAATGGCGGATTCGAATCTTGGTGGATGGACGATAAAGTAGCTTATGCCAATGAACAAGGTGTCTCATATTGGGATACAAGTAACAAGGGAGCTGCATCATTTGGTGGAAGTAATACGACTGAAACCTCAAGCCCTGTGCACGGTGGTAGTAAGGCTGCAAAATTGGAGTCAAAATACATAGTGATAAAATTTGCAGCTGCAAGTTTATATACCGGTTCGTTTGGTGAGTTGGTGGGAACAAGTGGTGCAAAGTTGAATTGGGGAGTACCGTTTACTGTACGACCTACTGCATTGAAGGGCTATATGCAGTATGCGCCTCAAGCAGTGAATCGTGTTGGAAAGAATTTGCCTGCTGATGCCCCAGCTAAGGGAGAAAGCGATGTGTGTGGAATGTATTGTGCACTTTTGTCTGAAGCTCTCCAAGTTGATAATACAGATATGAGTACATTCCCCGATTGGGAGAACGATTCACGGGTAATTGCATATGGTGCGTTGCCCGCGGAACAAAATGTAAATAGTAATGGCGAGTGGAAAGAGGTGAACATTCCTTTGGTATATAGAGACCTCAATCGCAAGCCTACTCACTTGCTCGTTGTATTCTCGGCAAGTAAATTTGGTGATTATTTCCATGGTGGTGAAGGAAGTATACTCTATGTTGATGATTTTTCTTTCGAATATGGTGATACACCTTTGGTTAAATAATATACTCTGACGAGATAAAATACTCACGATATGTTCAATAGACGTCGCACGACATTGGTGAACTTACTTTGGTTGTTAGTCGCAAACACAATGTTTGCGGTAGGGGGTGATTTTACTTTGCCTTTTGAACAACCACAGCAACTACAAGAAACAACATCCTTTTCCTCTATGCAGGAGGTTGATACAAAAGTAGAGTCCTACATAGAGAAAAGAGGGATGATACATCGTGAGGCAACTCAAAGACTTTTTGTTCCTAAAGGACAATGGGTGATTGGGGGACAAGTGGGCTGGAATCAATGGGATAATGAGAATTTGCATTATCTGTTGTTAAAAGATATAAACTTTAAATTATATACCTTTTCAGCGTCTCCGTATGTCGGCTATTTCTTTGCAAAGAATATGGCTGTGGGTGGCAGATTTTCGTATAAACGTGTATCCTTTAATCTGGGAGAATTAGGCTTGAATTTGGGTGATGGTCTAAATATTGGTTTAAATGATTATCAGTATCTTCAGCATAATTACAAGGGTACAGCCTTTTTACGCTCATATATACCCATTGGTGAGAGTAATATTTTTGGCCTTTTTGGAGAACTTCAACTTAACTATACCTTTTCTGAAGGAAAGAATTGTGTGGGTTATGGTGATGCTTTGACGGGTGTTTATGAAAATGTTCACTCTGTGGGTTTTGCCTTTGGTGGTGGTATGGCTGTTTTTCTTACAGACTTTGCTGCGGCTGAAGTTATGTTGAATATGGGTGGCTATGACTTCAAGTGGGGAACCCAGGATATCAATAGTATAGAACAAGGGTACCTCAATAGTTCTGGTGCGAACTTTCGGCTTGATTTATTTAGTCTTAAATTTGGAGTAACATTCTATTTATGAGGGTGATATACAGGTTTTTTATATTGGCTTTAACGCTTTTGTTTGTAGCTTGTAATATAAACAATGATGTCCCTTTTCCTATAGTCTTGGGCCAGATTACTGAGTTTGAGGTAGAAGGTGAATGTTCTGCCGATGGCGGGAATATCAATTATTCAAAAATAGACAATGAGTCGCGTACCGTTACTTTGTACGTGAACGATACGGTGGATTTGACTAATTTGCGCATCGTTAGGGTGGGTATTGCTGGCATTCCGCTAAATACTGATATAAATTATTTAGAAAATCCTATAATATTACCTGATGAGACTACTTGTGGAGAGTATGAAAATTTTCCTCGCCATGGGTTTTCTGATTCTATTGATGTCCGTATGGATTTTACTCGTCCTGTAAAATTTACATTGCGTACGTATCAAGATTATATTTGGACTGTGACGATACATCGAGTAGTGAAACGTCAAATACAGGTGGAAAATCAAGTAGGTGAAGCTATTATAGATCCGATTCTTTGTAATGCAATTGTATATGTCGCTCCTAATCAAAGTCTAAAAAGATTGAAAGTGCATAAGTTTACACTTGGAGGTGAACATGGGAGAGTTAGTCCTGATCCTACAGAGGAAGAGGCTTCAAACTTTTATGATGTGCGTCAGTTTGAAGTTAGGACAGGATGGGGAGATCTTCAAGCGTGGAATGTTGCTGTCCATAAGGCCGATTCTATAACGAATTTGGAATCAGCGGTGAAATCAACTGTTAATGCATGGAGTAATTTTGCGTTGATTGAAGCTTCTTTGTCTATGGCTTCAGATAGGTTTAAGAAAACAAGTTTGCGTATTGAGTGGAAAAAAGCTGATGATTCAGATTGGGATGAAAATTCACATGTGATAGAGTATTATGAATTAACTGAAAGTGGAACTGATAACATAAAAGCCACGCTGAAAGGATTGGAACCCAATACAACTTACGAGTATCGTTTGTGTTATGAGGATGGTGATGAGGAATTTATTGGTAGTTCTATAACTTTTACAACGGAAGAACAGATTCCCCTCTATAATGGAGGCTTTGAAAATTGGTGGGTGAATGGTAATGTCTCTTATCCTAATGAACAGGGATTCTCATATTGGGATACAAGTAATCCGGGAAGTGCATCGTTTGGGGGAAGTAATACAGTAGAGACAATCAATCCTGTGCATGGAGGTGGTAAAGCAGCTAAATTAGAGTCGAAGTATATTGTTATCAAGTTTGCAGCTGCCAGTTTATACACAGGAACATTTGGTCAATTGATAGGAACTAATGGGGCCAAATTGAATTGGGGAGTACCTTTTACTTCTCGCCCAACAGCATTGAAAGGGTATATGCAGTATGCACCTAAGGTTATCAATCGTGTTGGCAAGAATTTACCTGCAGATGCGCCAGTTGAAGGAGAGTTGGATCAGTGTACAATGTACTGTGCATTGTTGTCTGAGGCTTTAGTCGTAGATAATACCAATATGAATACTTTTCCAGATTGGGAGAATGACCCACGTGTGATTGCTTATGGAACTTTGCCTGCGGAGCAGAATGTGGATAGTAAGGGAAAATGGAAAAGGGTAAATATTCCTTTTGTATATAGAAATTTAGATAAAAAACCAACGCATTTACTTGTTGTTTTCTCCGCAAGTAAATATGGGGATTATTTCCATGGTGGTGAGGGAAGTACTCTTTATGTGGACGATTTTTCGTTCGAATATGGTGATTCACCATTGGTAAGGTGATAGTATAAGATAGATGGCTAATATTAAGCAAAATATTATTTCAGTGTTCATGCTGCTAATGATAGCAGTGTGGGTGGGGGGGTGCAGTCAAGAAGATGTGCTTACTTCTCCCTACGGAACCTTGCATCTAAGCATAGGACACACTTCCTTAAAAAATGAAACACGCGCTACTCCTTTGCAATTAGGTAAGCCGTTGGCAGATAAATTTAGATTGAAGATTCTGCGTGGAGGGCATCAAAATATTGTTTACGACGATAAGTTTGTGGGTGAACTTAAACTCAGGATTGGTTCCTATGATATTATAGCTTGTAGTGGTGAAAATGTTCTCATAGGAAAAGATTGCCCTTATTATGAAGGTATGGTTACAACTGCTATAGAGGAAAATCAATCAACTTCGGTGGTAATACCTTGTCGTGTGGCTAATGCTTTGGTATCAGTAGCTTTTGGACGTAATGAAGAGGAGCGTGCTCGTTTTGACAAATACTACAAAGATTATGGACTTGCAGTAAGGGTTGGAGAATATTCTCTAACAATAGGCAAGGATGAGGTCGAGAGTAGTATATATTTCCCAGCAGGAAGTTCTCCTAAGCTTCTATTTTTTGGAACTTTGAGGGAAGGGGAACAGCTGGTTTCGTGCGAATTGCAGTCAGAATCATTGCCTGTCAGTTTTGCTGCTGCTGATCATGCTATTATCACTCTCAGCTTACCTGATCCAGAGAGTGCGTTGAATGTAGATATTACGAAGGTTGATATGGTAACAGAGCTACTTGATGAGACCATCCCTTTGTCATGGCTACCTATTTCTACGGCTACAGCTATGCATCATTACGATGACAAAGAATTGTTAGTTGGCACTGACATAGTATTTTCAAATTCGTATCCAGGTATGCGATGGAAGGCTGTCGTGGAAAATTCGGCCGCAAAAGAGGTGCGTGTGGTAGAGGGAACCGGAGAATTATTATCTTCATATGATAGTTCTTTGGAATGGCCCTATTTACCCTCTGGAAATTATAAGGCTACTTATTATATTATTAACGATGAATCGGCCAATAAAATTGGTAGTCGTGATTTTATTATTGGAAAACCAGAACTTCAAGTTTCTATTGGAGGATATTCTTCTTACACTAAGTATCTAGAGGGAGATATTGATGCTGCCAATGCTTGTGAGCGCCAGACAATATACTATCCTTCAGTTGCTTTGAACGTAAGCGAGGAACTTATTGGTAAATATGGTTGTACTTTTACATACAGTTATGCTGGAACTACTGCTCCTGTTCCTGTGGGTAAAAACTCCTATTCGGTTGCAGCTATTGAGAATCAGGCAGTGAGTTTTACTCCTTATCGTTTGATAGGGAATGCAGTGTTTGACGGAGTTTCTGTAAGTGGGTACAAAGATTTTTATATAACAGGATTGCCAGTTTCTTACACTCCACCGAAGGAAAATACAGGTTGGTATGCAGGATCCGATTATGTAACTTTTAGCGACGGTGAAGTTAAGTTAGGAAATAGAGGAAGTCTTTTGGCTCATTACAACGAGTCTATTCATAATGTTGGTTTCGCCATCCATGCAAACACATTGGTGGCTTTTGACTATGATATTATGATACATCCGGCTACTGAGGGTACTACACTGACCGTAACATTGGGCGAAGATGTACTGTTGTCAAAAAGAGAAGAAGGAGGATTGGCTAATTCATCTGATTATCCACACAAAGGAAGTAGTACAACCGCCTTGTCAAGTGATGCGGTAGAGATGAAATGCCTGAATAGTTATGGCGGAAGTTTGACCTGTACATACATTTATTCTTTGGCATTAAAATACGGAAAGTAAATGAAGCAGATATTATATTTTTCATTGGTAGCGCTTACTTTTATTGCTTGTCAGCAGTATGTATCGTTCGAGGAGGGAGTAGGTGAGTGCATATTGGAATTAGATGTTTCTCGGGCCGAAAGGCCTGTTGTGACTTCGCGTGCCATAGAAGCTGGATTAGCTATTACGATTTTGGATGCAGAAGGAGAGGTATATAAAATGTATCAGTCTGGTGATATCCCTAATAAGATTGTGTTAGAGCCTGGCATATTTACCGTGTGTGCTCATAGTGAAAATCTATCTACATGGCATACTGCGAATGGTGGAAAGGGTGAAGCATGCTATTTCGCTAGGCGGCAGGTAGAAATGAGGTTTGATTCTCGTACTAGTCTTGTGATGTCAGTGCCTATGATTAATTATGCGGTTGGTGTAGAACTTCCTGAACTGTTTGAAAATCTATTCAGTTCCTATCGCTTTACATTGAAGAGTGGAGGTCGAGAGGTTGATATTCGTGAAGGCGATAAAGCCTATTTTAGTTTGTCGGATGGAGGATTCTCTTATGCTCTTCGTATTACCAATACTGATGGTGTTACTCATGCTCATTCGCCAATTCTATTTATGGATGTACAGAACGGTAAGTTATATCAGTTGAGATACAACTACGATTCTAATGCTACATCAGGAAGTGTTGATATAGAGATTACGGATGATATGGAGATGGATGACACCATTGTTGATTTATAGCAGATTTTCTATGCGCACGACTCAATTATATACACATATATTGTTTAGGGTGAAATTCTTCTGCTTCATCTTGTGGATGTACTTGATTGCTTCATGTACAGTGGATAATGAATATCTTTTCGATACGAATGTTCCTGTCATTGATAGTATCAGTGGATATGGACGATTGGAGTTGACGTTGGCAAATCCTACACGTGCGACATCGACGGTAGTCTCCAAAGAAGAGGCAGATAATTATTGGATTACAATATATAAGGGGGAAGATCTTAGTCGAGAGACGACACGATTAAAGGAACTCGATACATCTCTTCCTGCAGGATACGGTTATACACTTCTGGCGGAAAGTTGTTTGGAGTCTGAGGCTGAAGGAGCAAATGATGGTTGGGGACAGCGTCGCTATTGGGGGCATTCTGCTTCTTTTGCAATAAAACCTGGTGAGACAACTCAAGTTGGAGTAAATTGTTCTGTTGTCAATGCTGGTGTTGAAGTCATTTTTGATAAGACTATACCTAACCACTTTACCATATCGTACAGTGTTTCTATCATTGATGGAGAACGTACTATAGTGTTCGATGCCAATTCTGGGGGTAAATCAGAGGATGGAGTTGTTAGTCCTAGTAAAGTAGCCTATTACAATGTTGATGATAGTGGTTCTCGCTCGTTGGTCTATAAGATAGAGGCTTTTGGTGAAGGTAAACAATTGATGAAAACTTCCACAATAACTTTGTCTAAAGCCAAGATTACCCGTCTGATTCTTACCTTCATTCCTGGTACGTTGGATCTAGATGTTTGGGTAAGTCAAGAAAATATCTATGTTAATCAAGATATTATTATAACTGAGAATGACGTTATACAAGATGACGGAACTGCAGACGTAAGTGGTAGGCATGATGACTATGAAGATGCTGATGATCACATAGATATTTTTGATTATGAGCAATTACAATGTAACTAAGTCTGAAATTATGAAATATAGTACTATATATAAATATTGTCTCTTTTTGTGCGCTGCGATGTGTGTTGCAGCATGCAATGAGGAGCATATTATAGATGATGCTGCATATGACTTGCTATCGTTGCAGTTGCAAGCTTCTTCTGCAACTACTCGTACTAACTTGCTTGATGATGGTAAGACTGTTGCATGGAATGTTGGCGACGAGTTGGCGGTGTACGATTATGAGTCGTCTAAACATCGTTTTGTGGCCAATCACGTAGAGAGGGCTGTCGCTCGTTTTGACGGAAAGATTACTCGTCAGAAAGAAAACTTTATCGCACTTTATCCTTACGAATTGGGAGCAGATAACCTTTCTGTCGAACAGGAGGTGCTTGTTACATTGCCTCATGAACAAACTGCATTAAAAGGGACTTTTGCTTCGAATTTAAATATATCTATAGGTAAAGGGGCTCGTAATGTAGATGGAAGTCCGTCCAATGTTACTTTTTACAACGTGTGCCAACTCCTTAAATTTTCTGTGCCAACTTATGCTGCTGGTAAGATAAAACAGATTCGATTCATAACGAGTAGTCCCATCGCAGGTCTGCTTTCCATAGATTATAGTAAAGATGCACCAAGTTTATCTATAACGGATGATTCAAGTACGAGCATCCTTATCAATCCTCCCATGGGGAGTACTGCTTTTGATGCTGGCACATATTATATTGTGGCAGCTCCTGTAGAATTGAATGGATTTGAAATGTTGTTTGTTTGTGAGGATGCCTCTTATACGCTCAGTAGTGGTAGTGTGTTTGGTGGGATGGCAGGTAAAATTTATTCATTGGGTACTATTGATCTCGTTGGAACTCCTGAGGTAACGACCATACATCAATATGATAATGGTTTATTGCAAGGAACCTCACTAACTATCAGTAATTCTCCTATGGGAGGATTTGAATGGAGTGCGGTGGTTAAAAATTCTTCCAATACTATAGTTCGTACTTTACAAGGAGTGGGAACTCTATATTCTTCAGAGGAGGATGAGATTTGGCCCTATCTTCCTAAAGGAACATACACGTTGGAATATACCTTCACAACATCTAATGGTAAAAAAATGACCAAGAATTTGAAGTTTGACATAATAGAATCACCCACTTTCTCTGTTGGAATAAGCGCTTATACATCTTATTCTTATTATAAAGGTGATGGTGTGGTGAAAGATATAAGTAAAGCGAATACACTAAATAATGTGACCATTTATGAACCCGAAATAAGCATAAGTGGTATCTCGTCCCGTGTATTGAATAATGTTAACTATACTTTTAATGTAACCAATAACTTTGGAGGTGTACAATCAAGTACAAGTCAAGGAATCTACGTATATCCCAATTATACAGTAGGTAACTACGGAGCCTATACTCTTACGGGTAATGTAACGTTTGATGGTGTTACTCGCACAGCAAGCAAAATGGTATATATTACAGGTATTCCTTACAAAGCGACTCCTCCCACTCAGACGGATTGGGCGGGTAGTGCCCAGGCGTGGAATAGTAGCTATGTGCGTTTACACAAGCATACGATTACCAAAACCTTTTACTGTCCAGAGAATATCAGTGTGAAAGTCGGACAAGACGTAAGTGCGCGTCAACATACAATTGCGACAACATATAAGTTGATTTGTAGTGGTGCTACTCTCAAACAGATAAAGACAAGTTGGATGAATACTACAACAGATGTCGCTACATATGATTCGGAACTTAAAACTGACGACCCTACTGTCAAATGTGAAAGTTCGTATGGAAGCGCAGATGCAGTTATTGAAGGAACGCATGTAAAAGTTACAAGTATTAGTGTAAGATACAGATGAGATTGTATATATATTCTTTTTGGGTACTGTTTGTCACGATTGTATTGCACACGAGTTGTGACGATAATCTCTTTGTTCAGGGAGCTGGTTCCTTTGAACTTACTTTAAATAGAGATGATGTACAAAGCGAAGTTATAACTCGTGCACTGAGTGATATCGATGTGAATGCTTTCAAAGTCACCCTTTGTGAAGCAGATGGGACAACCTTGCTCGATGAAAAAACCTATGGTCTGCTCACAGAAGCAGAGTGTACGTTGCCTGCGGCTGTTGGTTATCAGTTAAAAGTGGAGAATTGCACCCCCTATGAATCGGTCACACTTAATGAAGGTTGGGGAATGCCTCATTTTAAAGGTGAGACTACGTTTGATATTGTATCTGACCAGTTGACTCAGGTCTCATTGTCTTGTTCGATGGATAATGTGGGGTTGCAACTACTTTTTTCGCAGAGTTTTCTCGATAAGTTCCCCATTCATGCAGGGACTATTCAAGATAATCGCTCATTGGTCTTTAATCAAATTACGCAAGAACAGGTGGCCTATTATTCTGTAGAAGGTGACGCCATTGAGGTCGAGCTTCGTCTGACTGGTTCTGCGGGTGGATGGACTGATCGACTCGATCTTGTTTATAATTTGACTTTATCGAAAGGGAAAATATACGTCGTAAACGTCACTTATAGTGATAATCATGTTCGTTGTGAGGGGTGTAATTGAATGTAGAACTTTCTATGGAATCTTCATACAAGAAACTCAGAAAAATGTACGATGTATGATTTATATCAATCTTATGCATTTGGGTAAAAAAAAGAAGTTGTATGGAACTCAACTTGTTTGATTCCCTATTTTGGGATACGTGTATAATTCCCTTGTTTTCTTAATCATTTGAAAAAAAGAGTATTAAAAGTCTTGCAGATTGAGAAAAAATGCGTACCTTTGCAGGCCGATTATTATCAGATTAGTGATAAAAGTTTAATTTATAGCGCGTTACTGTGCCTTTTTGTGTCCGATGAGGCGCGGAAATGTGGCTAAAGAAAGTTTTTTAGTAGTTAACAAATTAAAAAGTTTTAAAAGAGTGGATACTTTAAGTTACAAGACCATTTCTGCAAACAAGGAAACTGCGACCAAAGAATGGGTCGTTGTTGACGCTACCGATCAGGTTTTGGGCCGTCTCGGTGCGAAAGTTGCGAAACTGTTGAGAGGAAAGTATAAACCTAACTTCACTCCCAACGCTGATTGTGGCGATAATGTGATCATTATCAATGCCGACAAAGTTGTATTGACAGGAAACAAGTGGACAGACCGTGTATATCTCCGTCACACTGGTTACCCCGGTGGACAGCGCGAGATGACTCCCGCGGCTTTGATTGCCCGTCCTAACGGTCATGAGAAATTGTTCAAGAAGGTAGTAAAGGGTATGTTGCCCAAGAATCGTTTGGCTGCTCGTCAGTTGGATAACCTCTACATCTATGTAGGTAGCGAGCACAAGCACGAGGCTCAGACTCCGAAGTCAATTGATATTAACACACTTAAATAAGCAACATGGAAGTAGTAAACGCATTAGGAAGACGTAAGCGCGCCATTGCCCGCGTATTCGTTACCGAGGGTACTGGTAAGATTACTATCAATAAGAGAGACCTGACTCAGTACTTCCCCTCAACAATCCTGCAGTATGTAGTGAAGCAGCCCTTGAATAAGTTGGAAGTGGCTGAGAAATATGATATTAAAGTGAATCTTTGTGGCGGTGGTTTCACCGGACAGTCACAGGCTTTGCGCTTGGCTATTGCTCGCGCATTGGTAAAGATCAATCCCGAGGATAAGAAGACTCTTCGTTCAGAAGGCTTCATGACTCGCGATCCCCGTGCTGTTGAACGTAAGAAGCCGGGTCGTCCCAAGGCACGTAGAAGATTCCAGTTCAGTAAGCGTTAATTTGAGTTTCTCAGTTTGTTGGTTAAAAAGTTTTCTTTGTTCCCTTTGGAACTCGTAAACTTGATAACTCAAAGACTTAAGAACTGAAATCGATAGCGTTTAGAATCTAAACCGACAGGATTCTTCGTGGACAAAAGACTACCTGACGGTTGGTGAACAGAATGCCGTATGGCAAAAGCTAAAAAGAAAGTAAACGATTAAAAAAGAAAACAAAATGTCAAGAATTAATTTTGATACACTGTTGGAAGCCGGTTGTCACTTCGGTCACTTGAAGAGAAAGTGGAACCCTGCTATGGCTCCCTATATTTTTATGGAACGCAATGGTATTCATATCATTGACCTCCACAAGACTGCTGCTAAAGTAAATGAAGCCGCTGAGGCTTTGAAGCAGATTGCAAAATCAGGAAAGAGAATCCTGTT
This sequence comes from Bacteroidaceae bacterium, assembly GCA_017560945.1. Taxonomy (GTDB): domain Bacteria; phylum Bacteroidota; class Bacteroidia; order Bacteroidales; family Bacteroidaceae; genus Phocaeicola_A. The sequence goes on from JAFZDY010000030.1 coordinate 17,810, forward strand.
TGTTGCTACTAAGAAACAAGCTAAGCAGGTGGTAGCTGAGAAAGCTGCATCTGTAAACATGCCCTATGTAATCGAGCGTTGGCCCGGTGGTATGTTGACTAACTTCCCCACTATCCGTAAGGCTGTGAAGAAGATGTCAACTATCGATAAGTTGATGAGCGATGGTACATATTCTAACCTCTCAAAGCGCGAGGTTCTTCAGATTTCTCGTCAGCGTGCTAAGTTGGAAAAGAACCTTGGTTCTATTGCTGACTTGAGCCGTTTGCCGTCTGCATTGTTCGTTGTTGACGTATTGAAGGAGAATATCGCTATCCGCGAGGCTAACCGTTTGGGTATTCCTGTATTCGGTATTGTAGATACAAACTCAGATCCTAACGACATCGACTTCGTAATCCCCGCTAATGATGATGCTACAAAGTCAATCGAGGTAATCCTCGACGCTTGCTGCGCTGCTATTCAAGAGGGTCTCGAAGAGCGTAAGGCTGAGAAGGTAGATATGGAAGCTGCTGGTGAGGCTGCTCCCGCTGCCAAGGCTACTCGTAAAAGAGGTGCTTCTAAGGCTCGTGTAGAGAAGGCAGAGGATGCTGTTGAGGCTCCTGCTACTACAGAAGAGGCTTAAAAACTATAATTATGAATTATGAATTCTGAGTCGTGAGGTACTTATGTCTGTGTCTCGTGATTCGTAATTCATAGTTCATAATTGCTTTTATATTCGAATTCATAACTAATAAATAGAAAGAAATATGGCTGTAACAATGGCTGAAATTACCAAGCTCCGCAAAATGACTGGTGCTGGTATGATGGACTGCAAGAACGCCTTGAATGAAGCTGAAGGCGACATCGATAAGGCAATGGAAATCATCCGTAAGAAGGGACAGGCAGTAGCTGCTAAGCGCTCTGATCGTGATGCTTCTGAAGGTTGTGTATTGGCTAAGGCTGATGGTAACTTTGCTGCTATCATCGCTTTGAAGTGTGAAACAGACTTCGTTGCAAACAATGCAGATTTCGTTAAGTTGACTCAAGATATCCTTGATTTGGCTGTTGCCAACAAGTGTCAGACTCTTGACGAGGTGAAGGCTTTGGCTTTCGGTAACGGTACTGTACAGGATGCAGTAACTGATCGTAGCGGTATCACTGGCGAAAAGATGGAACTCGATGGTTATATGACTGTAGAGGCTGAATATACTACTGTTTACAACCACCAGGGTAAGAACCAACTCTGTACTTTGGTTGCTATGAACAAGGCTGCAGAGGCTGCTGCTAAGAACGTGGCTATGCAGATTGCTGCTATGAACCCCATCGCAATCGACGAGGATGGCGTTTCTGAAGAAATTAAGAACGCAGAAATCGCAGTTGCTGTTGAGAAGACTAAGGCTGAGCAAGTACAAAAGGCTGTTGAAGCTGCTTTGAAGAAGGCTGGCATCAACCCTGCTCACGTAGATAGCGAAGATCACATGGAGAGCAATATGGCTAAGGGATGGATCACTGCTGAGGATGTTGCCAAGGCAAAGGAAATCATCGCTACTGTATCTGCAGAGAAGGCTGCTAACCTTCCCGAAGCTATGATTCAGAACATTGCTAAGGGTCGTCTTGGTAAGTTCTTGAAGGAAGTTTGCTTGCTCAACCAGGAGGATATCATGGATGGTAAGAAGACCGTTCGTGAGGTGTTGAAGGAAACTGACCCCGAATTGAAGGTTGTTGCTTTCAAGCGCTTCACTTTGCGTGCTGAGTAATCTGAGATTTCTTAGATAATATTATAGGAAGAGTTGTGTCAATGTTAGTTTGGCGCAACTCTTTCTTTTATTTTTGTTTGATGATGTTTGGTTGTTGAAAAAAAATATGTAAGTTTGCAATCTAATTCAGAAGTAAAAGAGATGAGTAAATATGTATGTATGGTTGCAGCCGTATTCGCATGCAGCCTTTTGTTTGGGTGCTCTGTTATCAAGGGTACAAAAAGTTCTAATGCGGAAAGTGTAACTGTTGCAGATTCTTTGAATGTAGATTCAAATAAAAGTACAGAGGTAGTGGATGCTCAAGTGGTGAAGTCCGAATCCACATCTGTAGGTACTAAGGTCGTAGGATATAACGATGAAGTACAAGGAAATTTGAACGGAGGAACTTATGTGCGTCGAGTGCTTTATCGCGAGAGTGAGGTCAATCCCAAACCTCAGTTTCGTGGAGGTGATGCCGCTTATAAAAAGTATCTATCACAAACGGTGAAGTATCCACAAGAGGCGATGAAGAAAAAGATTCAAGGCTCGGTTCGTATAGGTTTTACCGTAAATCCTGATGGATCTATTGTCAATGTAAAAGTAGAGAGAAATGTGGATCCGTTGTTGGATGCAGAAGCTTTACGTGTGGTGAAATCTATGCCTAAGTGGAATCCTGGAAAGTTGAATGGCGAACCTGTACCTGTGAAAATGACAGTACCTATTAATTTCCGTTTGCAGGTCTCTAAAAAATAATCTTTGAAATTTAGAAGAAGATAGTTATGAAGAATAACGATTGGAAAGATAGGTTAGGTATGGTGTATTCTACCAATCCTGATTTCAAATATGATATTGGTGACGAAGAAGAGGCTGAAACCCTTCCCAAAAATCAGCAACGTCTACGTGTGCGAATGGAGAAGAATGGTCGTGGAGGAAAGACCGTGACCATTGTTGCAGGTTTTGTGGGTAGCGATGCTGATTTGAAAGAGTTGGGCAAGTGGCTCAAAGGTCGTTTAGGTGTAGGTGGAAGCGTGAAAGAGGGTGAAATCATAGTGCAGGGTGACTTTAAGAGTCGTGTCATTGATTTGCTGAAAGTTGACGGATATACTCAGACGAAGTAAGAGGTTTGGGGAATCTTTTATGAATGGATTTAGATATAATGCAGGAGTTTGACCTTACAATGGAGTTGACCGATGATGGTTCGGCTACTCTTTTTATACCTCAGTTGAATGAGCATTATCATTCGGTGAAAGGAGCCCTCACTGAATCAAATCATATCTATCGTGATTGTGCTTTTCTTCATCGTTGTTCTACTATGACAACCAATGAAGATATATTGCCTTATCGCCTATTGGAAATAGGTTTTGGCACTGGGTTGAATGCTTGTGTGACTGCTATGGTCGCAACCGAGTCTTGTCCTGTTCATTACATTTCATTGGAGAAATATCCAGTGGACAATCAAGTGTTGGAATGTCTTCATTATGAGAGTTTGGTGGATGCTACGTTATGGAAGGCTATACATGATGCTCCTTGGGGAGAAGCTACGCACATTACTCCATATTTTGTGATAGAGAAAAGAGTGGCGGATTATTTGGTAGACCCTCTTCCTGATGGTATTGATGTGGTTTACTTTGACGCGTTTGCGCCTGAAAAACAACCTGAGATGTGGACATCTGATGCATTTCGTCGCCTTGTTTCGGTGATGAATCACAATGCGTTGCTTACCACTTATTGTGCGAAGGGTGAGATTCGCAGATTGTTGACTGTGCTTGGTCTTAAAGTCGAGCGGATAGCAGGTCCCATTGGAGGCAAGCGCGAAATCCTTCGAGCCACATTGTCATAATGGGTTTATTGCTTAGGTCGTGAGGTGAGTGATGTTTCCTGGAAACGTATGTATGTTTGTTTCTGAATGTTCAATTGATAAAATATAAATAAATGAAGATTATAGCCGTTGGCATGAATTATGCCGAACACAATAAAGAGTTAAGTAACACGTTAGTACCTGAGAAGCCCGTTATCTTCATGAAACCCGATTCGGCAATTCTGAAGGATGGTAAGCCGTTCTTTATTCCCGAGTTTACGAGTAGGGTGGATTATGAAACAGAACTTGTTGTACGTGTCTGTCGATTGGGAAAGCACATTGCTCCGCGTTTTGCTCATCGTTATTACGATGCAGTGACGGTAGGTATCGATTTTACCGCTCGCGATTTGCAGGATGATTTCCGTGCGAAAGGTCTTCCTTGGGAACTTTGCAAGGGTTTTGATGATTCTGCGGTATTGGGGGATTTCGTCTCAGTAGAAAAGTTGCCCGCGATACAAAATCTTCATTTTCATCTGGATATTGATGGACAAACGGTTCAACGTGGACACACGGCAGATATGTTGTTCAAGGTGGACGAGATTATTGCTTACGTCAGCCAGTTTTGTACACTTAAGATTGGCGACCTCATCTTTACAGGAACTCCCGTAGGAGTAGGTCCTGTGAGTGTGGGACAACATTTGCAAGGTTATCTTGAAGGAGAGAAGTTGCTCGACTTCCACGTAAGATAAGGGGCACGTGTATAAATAATTATATAGTGGCTATGCGCATTCGTATTCATAATTGGTTGTTTTTTCTCTTGGTATCTATCTGCTCGTTGCCTTGCCAAGTGCGGGCACAGGAGTTCTTGGATATCGATTGGGGGGTGATGCAGATTGATTCAGTATTACCTGTATTCTCCCATACCATTCCTTTGGAGACTGATTATGACCAATATGAGTATCGTGTTCGATTAGAATATCCCGAGTTCGAACCTCTTCCCAATGCCGATGTACTACGGTTGAAGTCTATGGAAACGGTGTTGCCCGCTTGTCCCGAGGTTGAGAGTTATGTGGGAGTTGAATCTAAGCGAGGCAACCTGTATGTATCGTTGGTGCCTATTGCCTTTCGTGAGGGGAGTTATCAGCGCCTAACTTCCTTGAAATTTTCGGTGGAACGAACTCTTAAACAAAGAGTTTCTACTCGAGCTTCTATGGGACCTTCGATTGCTGATCGGTATGCGGAAACATCAGTCCTTTCAGAAGGTAAGTGGGTGAAGATTGCCGTCTCAGGGACAGGTGTGTATCGAATATCTCATAGCGAATTGCGCTCTATGGGATTTTCCAATCCGTCACATGTGCGCCTCTATGGACATGGTGGTCAGATGATGTCCGAGAGTAGTATACAAGATTGTATTGATGACTTGAAGGAACTCCCCTTGTATCATAGAGAGTCGGATGTCCTTTTTTATGCACATGGTACTGTCACTTGGACGCGTACGACCAATGGATTTGTGCATTCACAAAACACTTATTCCCAATATGGGTATTATTTTCTTACCGAAGACGCTTCGGTTGCTCCTATGGAATTTTCTGTCCAGGAGAGTGTTATGGGCGGAGTCGAGGTGAATACTTACCCCGATTATGCTTTGCACGAAAAGGATGAATTCAGCTGGTTGCATCGTGGTCGTGTGTTTTTTGAGAATTCGAGTGAGCATAAAAATAAAAGTTGTACGTTCGATATACCTGGTGTGGTGGCTGAAAAGAGTGCAAAGGTGAGGGTATCCTATGGAACGAACGATCCACAGAGTTCCTCAGTGAAGATACTTGTTAACTCCACTGATGTAGGTTCACTGGCCATTTCTGCAACCTCAGGTTATACCAAATTTCAAGTTGGTGAAAAGACCTTGGATTGCACGGGTCGACTAAGTGAGAATACCTCCGTTACCCTTAACCATTTAAGTACCGCTACTGGTTATTTGGATTATGTGGCATTGAATTTCACTCGCCAATTAGCCTTGCGAGGAGCCTTTACTCAATTCAGGTCAAGTAGTGCGGGTAAAAAGTCATTCTCCATTGCCAATGCGAATGCGTCCACCAAGGTGTGGCGAATCAGAAATGAAGGTTCAAAGGGATATTCCTATTCCGAAATTTCTGGAGTGTTGGAAAATAATTTTTATCAGGTAGGGGACGAAACTTTACTCTCCGATGAATACATTGTGCTCGATGCTTCTTCCCGTTCGTTCCCATCCGTAGAGGTGGTGGGCGAGGTTGCCAATCAGAATCTTCACGGCCTGGAGGCTACGGACATGGTCATCGTAGTGCCCACCTCGGCCAAGTGGATTAGCCAAGCCGAGCGATTGGCCAATTTGCATCGCCAGTACGACTCATTGCGTGTGGTGGTAGTGCGAGCCGATCAGATTTACAATGAATTTTCATCTGGCACATCTGATGCAACGGCCATTCGTCGATTTATGAAGATGTTTTATGATCGTGCTCAAACGTCAGATGACGCTCCCAAATATTTACTTCTCTTTGGTGATTGTGCGTCCGATAATCGTATGGTGACAAGTGATTGGAGACGTACTTCGCCCAACGATTTCCTTTTGTGTTTTCAATCGGAATTGTCAAGTAGTGAGACTCGCTCTTACATTTTGGAAGAGTACTTCTGCTTGTTGGATGATAATGAGGGAACCACCTGGACAAAGGCCAAGGCTGATGCGGCCATTGGGCGTTTGACGGTACGTTCGTTGTCTCAAGCAACGGTGGTGGTGGATAAGATAGAGTCTTATCTGTCTAATCGTGAGGCTGGTGCTTGGAAGAATGCGGTGTGTGTGATGGGGGACGATGGCGATGCTAATCGCCACATGGTCGAAGCCGACAAGATTGTAGATTGCATTCAGGAGAGCAATCCCAATATTGTGGTTAACAAAATCTATTGGGATGCTTACATGAGCGAAAATGCCTCTACAGGTCGTCGTTATCCCAATGTGACACAACGCATTCGCGAAGTATCGGCCGAGGGTGCGCTCATGATGTACTACACTGGACATGGTAGTGCTTCCTCACTTTCTCACGAGTTGGCGTGGGGAAGTAGTGAGATGGAAAATCTTAGTTCTCCCCGTTTGCCCCTATGGGTAACAGCGGCTTGTGATACTTCTCCCATCGATTTGCCTGAAGATAATATGGGTGAAATTGCATTGTTGAACGAGAATGCCGGTGCCATCGCATTCTTAGGCGCCACCCGTTCGACATATGGAACCAATAGCAATCCGTTGCACATCCTCTTTTGTAAATATCTGTTTAGCGATGGCCTCAGTATGGGCGAAGCGTTGCGTTTGGCAAAGAACAATTATACACCCTCCAATGCTGAAAACAATCTGCACTATATCCTTATCGGTGATCCTGCTCTCCGCTTATCAGTGCCCAATCAGTATAAAGTTGAACTTACTTCTGTCAATGGCGTTTCTGTGGATGGTGGTTCACTTCATCAGTTCGAAGCCGGTAGTTTGATAACTCTCGAGGGACGAGTGGTGGACAATGCAGGAAATTGCTTGACCGACTTCAATGGATTGGTACATCCTGCGATATACGGAGGAAAGAGTAAGGTGGTATGTAAAATGAACGACCCCGATTTGGACGAGGCCTACGAGTTTTGGGATTATTCTCAAAAGGTGTATGTGGGAAGTGATTCAGTGCGTAGTGGTCGGTTTACCTTTACATTTCCTGTGCCCTTGGATATTAATTATAGCGAGGATTGTGGAAATATCTATTTCTATGCACTAAATAACAATCGTGAGGAGGCACAAGGAACTTATGGCGATTTCTATTTGGATGGGACAAAAGACAATTTGGTAAACGACTCCATAGGCCCCGAGATTGCCGTTTACCTCAATTCTACCGATTTTGTAATGGGTGAAAGCGTGAACGAAACCCCCTTGTTGATGCTGGCTTTGCATGATGAGCAGGGTGTCAATACCACGGGTAATGGTATTGGTCACGACTTGATAGCCATTATTGATAATGATCCTCAACTGACTTTTGTACTGAATAGTTACTATACTTCTGAGCCGGGTGACTATACCCGTGGCACTGTAGTCTATAGTCTTCCCGAGTTGGCTGATGGACATCATACCCTGTTGGTGCGTGCATGGGATGTACTCAACAATGCCACGACCGTAGAGATTCCGTTTGAAGTGGTGCGAGGATTACGTCCCACGGTTGGTTACGTATGGAATACGCCCAATCCGGCACGTACGACCACCACATTTGTGATAACTCACAATCGTCCTCAAACGGAATTGGAGGTAAAGATTGACCTTTATGATTTCTCAGGTCGTCTCCTTTGGAATCATTCACAAAACTTTATTTCGTCTGGAAACGAGATGCACATAACCTGGAATCTGACTACGGATAGTGGGCAACCCATTGGCAATGGAGTGTATCTTTATCGGGTAACTCTCTCTTCTGTGGGGGGAGAAGAGGTGTCGAAGGCACGAAAATTAGTGGTCGCAAGGCAATAAATAGCCTTTAATCAAGTTTTATTAGGTACGAACAAAACGAAAAAATATGAAAAAGACATTTATTATAACGATGGTGCTGATGCTCTGCGTCGTGCAGACAATGTGGGCACAAAAGGAACAGTTTAATCCCGTGCAACACGGTGTTACCTCATTGATGGTGGCTCCCGATTCGCGAGGAGGTGGTATGGGTGATGTGGGTGCTGCTACCGATCCCGATGTATATTCTCAGTATTGGAATCCTGCAAAGTATCCCTTTAATATTGCTCGCGCAGGTTTGGGAATTTCTTACACTCCATGGCTTCGTCAATTGGTGAGCGATATGGATTTGGCTTATATGTCGGGTTTCTATCGAATTGGAGATTATTCAGCATTGAGTGGAGGCCTTCGTTACTTTACCTTGGGTGAAGTGGGTACTGGAGAATGGGATGAGAATGGCGAACCCGTAAATACTATCAATCCTTACGAAATGGCGATTGATGTAGCCTATTCGCGTATGTTGTCAGAGACCTTCTCTGCCGCAGTTGCCTTGCGTTTCATTTATTCCGATTTGGCATGGAATGAAGAAGAGGATATTACACCCGGTTCGGCCTTTGCTGCAGATATGGCATTCTATTACAACAACTATGTGATATTGGGACAACGTGAGTGTATGCTTGGCTTGGGAGCAAATATCTCCAATATTGGTAGTAAAATATCGTACGATGAAGGAAATACCAGTGAATTTGTTCCTACAAACCTTCGTGTAGGTGCATCGTTACTTATTCCCATTGACGAGTACAATACCATCTCGTTCAGTGCCGATGCCAATAAATTATTGGTGCCTACTCGTCCGATGCAGACCGAAGATGAAAATGACCAAGATTATCAGGATCGTCTTCAAAAAGATTATTATGACCTTTCCCCCATTACTGGTATATTCAAGTCGTTCAACGATGCACCCGGTGGTATGAGTGAAGAGTTGAAGGAGATTCAGTGGAGTGTCGGTGCTGAGTATATGTATAATAACCAGTTTGCCGTACGTGCCGGATACCATCACGAGGATGCATACAAGGGTAATCGTAAGTATTGGACCGTAGGTGCGGGTTTCAAGATGAGCGTCTTCTCATTGGATGCTTCCTATATTGTCTCTGTGGCACAAACCAATCCGCTTGACCAAACATTGCGTTTCTCTATGACGTTCGATATGGATGGTTTACGCGATATCTTCGGGTATAGATGAGCAGTGAGCATTGAGCTATGAGCAATGA